>CAVPWE010000007.1:377500-680702 GCA_963709485.1 uncultured delta proteobacterium | reverse complement strand
TTCTTCCTTGAAGATGCCTGATATTGCCGGTTTTCGGGCAGACCTCCCCTGCACGCCTCCACTGGCCGAAGCGTTATGACTGAATATAAGCATCCCAGGAGCAGTCGGGGTCGCCGTAGAAGTCGTTCCTGTGTGTTTAGCCTCATTATTCTATCAGGGACAGATTTGAAGAGTGAAGAATACGGATGGAACGGCGCACGTTCGTGATTTCCCATTCTCCCCGGCAGCAATGTGTACCTGCCTTCATGTAAGGTAGTACTTCACAGTCGACTCCATGCATGATAAATTACAAACAGCAATCGATAATTTTTTCAAAGATCTATAAGAAGAGAGACATTGAAGATGCGGAAATTCAGTTCGTGATGCGTGGCGGCAGAGGGAAGCTCTATGAAAAACATTTGTCTTTCAGTCAAGCAGTCTTTTCCAATGGCTTTGATCGCCAGTCTCTGTTTGTTTGGTTGCGCTGTAATTCCAAATGATCCATCTCTACTCTCCCCGCTGGTTCCCGTCGACACCAAGACAGGTGTATTCCCAGATATCGCAGGGTGTAACTCCGACAAAGGAGTCGTCATCTCACCCGAAGGTAAATCGTTGGGCGATGTGTCTTTGACACAAATTCTATATGAGAATGATTCTGATAGAGCTGCGAATCTTACGTATGCCGATGATGAGTTGGTTCCTATCAAACAGAGTTTGCTAAGCATCAGTATACGGGCGACCACCTCAAGCATTGACGTGCTCGGCGATGTGGCGCCAGAAGAGTTTCGGGAGTACGGCGTGGCGGCGAACTTCAGGCTGCCTTGGGCGTGGTATTCCCAGTCAGGCTGGGGAGCCGGCACAAGGCTGATGGCCAGCGCCGGCGCTCTTTATGGAGCCGAGGAAACCGCGTTGGTCGTTTCTCTCATTCCCCTAGTTGCCATTGGCAGTCAAGATGGTAAGTTTACATTAGATCTGGGAGCTGGCGCGGCTCTGTTTAGCAGGCATCACTTTGGAACGCAAGACTATGGCGGATGTTTCCAATTTGCCCTGACCGCTGGTGTTGGTGTTCCGCTCTTCGAACGGCTCGGATTGGGCTACCGGTATCTGCACTATTCCGATGCAGGAATCAACGGATCTCACACCACGGGTGCAGATTTGCACATGCTGGAGCTCACCTACCGGTTTTGAAAGTATGGTTTCCTCACACTAAATGTAGCAAGTTGTAGCAAGCAAAAGGCAAAAAAGAAGGGGCGGCAAATTCATGAATTCGCAACCCCTTGATTTTACTGGTGAGCCCTGTCGGGATCGAACCGACAACCTACTGATTAAGAGTCAGTTGCTCTACCGGCTGAGCTAAGGGCCCACATTTTATCGAAATACGGTCGTCCTGTGATTCCGTCCTTTATCTGGCGCGCCCGGTACGACTCGAACGTACGACCAACAGATTCGAAGTCTGCGACTCTATCCGGCTGAGCTACGGGCGCGTGTTCCGTCGCCTTCACAACCGTGAAAAAATGGGGTGAGTGAAGGGACTTGAACCCTCAGCCTCCGGGGCCACAACCCGGCACTCTGACCATTTGAGCTACACCCACCATTATATGGTACGCCAGCAGGGATTCGAACCCGGGACCTACGGATTAGAAGTCCGTTGCTCTATCCAGCTGAGCTACTGGCGCGCATGCGGCTTCACTCCTGCTTAAAGAGCAGGCTAAATAACCCCTTTGGCGCGTTTTGTCAAGACCAAATCATGGCGGTTTTCAGGGGCGCACATACCCGGCAATCCCGTCGAATTGATATCCTTTTTTCTGAATGCCTTCGCCTTTCGGGTCAACGCTGAAAAAATACTGTTTCCTGGCGGGATGATACCAGCGATAGAGCTCCCGCGTGGCCGTCAGCCGGGACGTGGCGATGTTGCCGATGGTCCCCTCCAGGATGTAGCCCTGCATGGACCGTTTCGCACTCTTTAAATGGTACCCGTAAAAATGGTCCTCCCGGGTCGGGTGAAACCACCGGTAGAATTCGGTTGTCCCGGGGACGCCGGGGCTGAAAAGGCGGAAAGCGACGCCCTGCTTCCGGTATCCCCGCGTCTGCAGCAGGGACGACTCGGCCTGCGGATTGGTCGTCAAAAAATAATCCGACTCCCGCACATACCGGTAGACGTCCATTATTTTCGGAACATTGTCCTGCACAATGTCCAGGGAAAGCTCCACAACCGCCTGACCGCCATTGGAATCGAAGTCGATGAAGCCCCCATAATTTCCCGGGGCCAGCTTGCGGGTATCGACCGTGATGTTGACATAATTGGTCTGGCGGGTCACAACGCCTTCCCGGGGGGACAGGGCGATGCCGGCGCCGTGCAGCTTCACGATGTTGCTTCCGTAAACCCGGATGCCTTCCACGGCGACCGGGGCGTTCCGGTTCACCAGCACCAGGGTGTGGACTGCATTCGGAAGCCCCTCGGCCACCAGGAATTCGGCACATTCCGCGTGCTCCGCGAGGGCATCCTGCTGAAAGAGGAATTTGTCATCCAGGAAAACGGCCAGTTGACCCTTGTCGGGGCCTTTCCGGAAATAAACGGAAACGCCGGTTCCCGAAAAGCGGTAACGCAACGAGCCGCCTTCCTCCGGCGCGGACGGATACCCCTGCTCCTGGGTCCATTTTCCGTTCAGCTCCAGCCGGTCCTTCAGATACCGGGGCGCCGCGTAGGGAACGGCTCCGGGGACTTCATCATTGAAAAAGGAAACCAGCTTGCCGCGGACGGCCGGCGCCCTGTCGCCCCGGTCCGGTTTCACCCCGTAGACGGCCTTCCATTTCAGCGTGTTCCACCCCTGATTGCTCAGCCTGACCCTTCGGCTGACCTGCTCGCCCTGCACCGCCACTCCGAAATCCACCCGGGCCGGGTTGATGCCGATCAGCGGTTCCGCGTTTTTGTCCACCAGCCGGAAACTGAAGTGAAGGGCGCCGGAGCCCCCGTTCGACTGCAGGCGAACCGTTTCCCGGTGTTCGCCCGTATCCATGCTCCTGGTCGCGGTCATAACCTGATCGCCCGCTTCAAGGATCAGTTGGACCGGAAAGGGCGATTTTTCGCTTCCGGCCTTTTGATCGGACGGCTCGTCCCTGAGCATCCTGAGCCGGACCTGCAGCTCCGCAGGATCGTTCCGGACGGAACCGCCCAGGCTTTCCCGGTTCAAAGCGGTCCAGCCTTCGGGCACGGCCGCCGACCAGTTCAGCGGCTCGGAGCCGCTGTTCCGGAGGGTGACGACCCCCCGGAGTGTCCTGCCGGCGGTCAGCAAACCCATATCGATTTCTTTGGGGGAAAAATCCAGGGCGGGCGGCGTTTTCGTCGCCTTCGGCAAATCGGCCGGATCCGCATGGCCGGTGCGCACGATCCTGGGCATGGACAGAGAGCCGATCATCAGGAAAAAGATGAGAAAAACAATGGAAACAATCAGGCAATATTGCCGCCTCATGAGGCACTCTCCGATCCTTTATCGCGATCTTTCTAATCCAAAGAAAAAAAGAACGCAATGATTATTCTTCCGGAAATTACTTGACAGCCTGAAAATATCATATATATCTTCCCGCCTCTTTCGTGCTTTTAGACCGGTCATGGAAAAAACGGGCTGGAAACAATCCTTCGATGCAAAACCGGGATTTAAAATACTGGGTTGCCCTGAAACAGGTGGAAGGGATCGGCAACGTGGGCTTTCAGACCCTGCTGGACGCCTTCGGCTCCCCCCGGGAAGCATTCGCGGCGCCGACGTCGATGCTGCGGGCCGTCCCGGGCATCGGGATGAAGTCGGCCTCGCGGATCAAGGCGTTCACGGGCTGGAAAAAAGTGGATGAGGAGATCGAGAGAGCCGGGCGGGGCGGCGTCACCATCGTCACGTCGCGGGACCCTCTTTATCCGCCGCGGCTCCTGGCCACCGACGATCACCCGGCCTATCTCTATGTAAAGGGCAGCCTCGACGGGGGCAATGTCTGCGTGGCCGTCGTCGGGTCCCGGGCGGCCAGCACCTACGGAAAGTACACAACGGAAAGGCTGAGCCGCGAGCTGGCCCTGCGGGGCGTCACCGTGGTCAGCGGCCTGGCGCGGGGCATCGATTCAGCGGCGCACCGGGGCGCCCTGGCCGGAAGGGGGCGCACGATCGCCGTTCTGGGATGCGGCCTGGACGTCGTCTATCCCCCGGAAAACGATGGCCTGTACGGCGAGATCGAACGGCAGGGCGCGCTGATCTCGGAATTTCCCCTCGGCACCCCGCCCAACGCCCCGAACTTCCCCGCCCGGAACCGCATCATCAGCGGGATCTCCCTCGGGGTGGTGGTCGTGGAAGCCAGCCAGAAAAGCGGTTCCCTCATCACCGCCCGCATCGCCCTGGAGCAGGGACGGGAGGTGTTTGCCGTTCCCGGAAGCATCGATTCCGCCGGATCGAGGGGCGCCAATCAATTGATCAAGCAGGGGGCCAAACTGATCGAAAACGTCGACGACATCCTCGAGGAGATCCTCCCCCAGGTCGACCGGGAAAGGAAGCCGGCCCGTCCGGCGCCGCGGCCGCAACAAGCGGAGGGGAACGACGCGGGCGAGGGACCGTCGCCGGGCATCGCCCTCACGGAAGCGGAAAAAGCCATCTGTCAGGCGCTGTCGCAAAAACCTGCGCACATCGACCGGATCATCACAGCGACCGGTCTGCCGGCCCGCGAGGTGCTCGGCGCTCTGCTCAACCTCGAGCTGCGGGGACTCATCGAGCAGAAGCCCGGAAAAACTTACATACGCAAGGAGTAACAGCCGTTATGCCCGACTCTCTTATCATCGTGGAATCGCCGACCAAGGTGAAAACCATCCGGAAATACGTCGGCTCGGACTTCGATGTCCGCGCCTCCATGGGGCATGTCAAGGACCTCCCGAAGAGCGCCCTGGGCATCGACATGAAGCAGGATTTCACGCCCACGTACCAGGTGATCGAAACCAAGAAGAAGACCCTGTCGGAACTGAAGAAGGCGGCCCGGGGCGTCACGAACATCTTTCTGGCCCCCGACCCGGACCGCGAGGGCGAGGCAATCGCCTGGCACATTGCCGATGAGGTCGGCCGGAAGGACACGAAGATCTACCGGGTCCTCTTCAACGACCTGACGAAAAACACGATCCTGGAGGCCCTCGGCCATCCCACGGAACTCGACTTCAACAAATACGAGGCCCAGCAGACCCGCCGGATCCTGGACCGGCTGGTGGGGTACAAGATCAGCCCTCTCCTCTGGGAAAAGGTCAAGCGCGGGCTGAGCGCCGGGCGCGTCCAGTCCGTCGCGGTCCGCATGATCTGCGACCGCGAGGAGGAAATCCGGAAGTTCGTTGCCGAGGAGTACTGGAACATCACGGCGACGCTGGAGGGCGCCAACCCGCCCCCCGTCGAGGCCCGCCTCATAAAGATCGACGACAAGAAGGCAAAGGTCGGCACCGGGGCCCAGTCGGACGCCCTCGTGGAAACGCTGAAAAACGTGCCCTTCGTGGTGGCCCGCGTGGAGAAGAAGGAGACACGGCGCTCCCCCTCACCGCCCTTCACGACCAGCAAGCTCCAGCAGGAGGCCTCCCGGAAACTGGGCTTCTCCGCAAAAAAGACGATGAGCGTGGCGCAGAAGCTCTACGAAGGGATCGAACTGGGCAAAGAGGGGTCCGTGGGCCTGATCACCTACATGCGGACCGATTCCGTGCGCATCGCCGACGAAGCCCTGCGGGCGGCCCGGTCGTACATTCGGGAGAACTACGAACCGGGATACCTGCCCGCCAAAGCCCGGGCCTACAAGAACACCGGCACAACGCAGGATGCCCACGAGGCCATTCGGCCTTCCTCCATGGCCTACAAGCCCCAGGACATCAAGGCCCACCTGAACGGCGACCAGTTCCGGCTCTACCAGCTCATCTGGAACCGTTTTGTCGCCAGCCAGATGAACCCGGCCGTCTTCGACCAGACCACAATCGACATCTCCGCTGCCAACTGCCTCTTTCGCGCCCAGGGCTCGGTCATGAAGTTCGCGGGATTCACGATCGTCTACACGGAGGGCAAGGACAACGGCAACGGCAACGGCGAGGACGGCGAGTTCGGCAAGCTGCTGCCCAACCTGTCGGAGCGGGAAATCCTGAAGCTGCTCGCGCTCAAGCCGGAACAGAAATTCACACAACCGCCGCCCCGATTCACGGAGGCGTCGCTGGTCCGCGAGCTGGAGGAGCGGGGCATCGGCCGTCCGAGCACCTATGCGGCGATCCTCGGCACGATCCAGGACCGGGAATACGTCCGGCTGGAAAAGGGGCGTTTTCACCCCACCGATCTGGGCGGCATCGTCACGGAACTCCTGGTCAAGAATTTCCCCCGGGAGCTCGATGTCGCCTTCACTGCTTCGCTGGAGAGCCAGCTCGACATGATCGAGGCGGGCAAAATGACGCGCCACGAAACGCTGACCGGGTTCTACCTTCCTTTCGAAAAGGAGCTGAAAAAGGCCAAAACGGACATGCGGAAGCTGAAGGGGCAGGAGACGCCGACCGAACTCGTGTGCGACAAATGCGGCAGCCCCATGGTGATCAAGTGGGGGAGGAACGGAGAGTTCCTGGCCTGTTCGAACTACCCGGACTGCAAAAACACGGGGAACTTCACCCGCAACGAAGAAGGGGAGATCGTCCCGCCGGAGCCCCAGACCGTCGAGTCGGACCATGTCTGCGACAAGTGCGGGCGCCCCATGGCCGTCAAGAACGGCCGGTTCGGGACCTTTCTCGGCTGCTCGGGCTACCCCGAATGCAGGAATGTCGTCAATATCAGAAAGGACGAAAACGGCGCGATCACGCCCGTGAAGGAGGAGGTCAGCGACGTCCCCTGCGAAAAATGCGGCCGTCCCATGGTCGTCAAAAAGGGCCGGTACGGCGCCTTTCTCGGCTGCTCCGGCTACCCCGAATGCCAGAACATCGTGAAGATCAAAAAGGGCCAGGGCGGCGGCGCGCGGACGCGGGAGGCGGAAGTGACGGACACGCCCTGCGAAAAATGCGGCCGTCCCATGGCTGTCCGGCGGGGGCGGTTCGGATCTTTCCTCGGATGCACCGGCTACCCCGAATGCAAGAATATCATGAAGACCAAGGCTTAGCCCGCCAGGCGGCAGGCACCCCGGTTCCGCGATGACGCCCGGCGCCCCCATTGTCATTGTCGGCGGCGGCTTGGCCGGCTGCGAGGCGGCGTGGCAGATCGCCCGGCGGGGGCATTCAGCGGTTCTTTACGAGATGCGGCCGCGGCGGTTTTCGCCGGCCCACCAGTCGCCGCTGCTGGCGGAACTCGTCTGCAGCAACTCGCTGCGCGCCGCCAGCCGGGAAAATGCCGTCGGCCTGCTCAAGGAGGAAATGCGCCTCCTGGATTCGCTGATCCTGGAGGCCGCTGACGCCACGGCGGTCCCGGCCGGCAGGGCCCTGGCCGTCAACCGGACCGAATTTTCCCGCCACATCGAAAACCGCCTGTCGTCGCGGCCGGAGCTGCGGATTGTCCGGGAAGAGGTCACGGACATCCCGGACGGAGGGCCGGTGATCATCGCCACCGGGCCGCTGACCTCCGATCCGCTCGCCCGGGCCATCGGGCGGCTCACCGGCGCGGATGCGCTCTACTTCTACGACGCCATCTCGCCGATCGTCGAGGCGGATTCCATCGACCCCGCAAAGGTCTTCCGCGCATCGCGCTACGAGAGCGGGGACGGGGACTACCTGAACTGCCCCCTGGAAAAGGACGACTACGAGCGCTTCTGGAAGAACCTGACGGAAGGGGAGGAGACGCCGGTCCGGTCCTTCGAATCGGTAAAATGCTTTGAGGGCTGCCTGCCCGTGGAGGTCATGGCCCGGCGGGGGGTCCGGACGCTGCTCTTCGGACCGATGAAGCCCGTCGGCCTCGTCAACCCGAAAACCGGAAGGAAGCCCTGCGCGGTCGTCCAGCTCCGACCGGAGAACCGGGCGATGACGATGTTCAACATGGTGGGCTTCCAAACCCGGCTGACCTGGCTGGAGCAGCGGCGGATCTTCCGGATGATCCCGGGGCTGGAGCAGGCAGAGTTCGCCCGCTACGGCAGCATCCACCGCAACACCTTCATCAACGCCCCTGCCCTGCTCGCAAAAACCCTCCAGCTCCGCTCGCGCGGAAGCATCCTGTTCGCCGGGCAGATCACGGGGGTCGAAGGATACGTGGAATCGGCCGCCACGGGCCTCCTGGCCGGCCTGAATGCCCCCCTGATCCGGGACGGCAGGGATGTTCCCCTGCCCCCGGGCACGACGGCCCTGGGGGCGCTGCTGCATCACATCGCCGACGCGGACGCCCGGGACTATCAGCCGATGAACGTCAACTTCGGACTTTTTCCGCCGCTGCCGGGAAACGTTCCCCGGAAGGACCGGGGCAAGGCCTACGCCGACCGCGCCCTGGCGGACCTGCAGGGATGGCTGAACGGGATCTCAACGCCGGAGTTGTCCTGAGCGAGCGCGGGAGCGGGCTGCACGGACCCTGAGGCGTGCGGCGACCGGCGGCATGCGCCGCGGCGGCGCGGGCAGAAACGCAATCCGGTCCGCGTTCTTCCGATGCGGGCTTTCCTATTCCAGCATGTCCCTGAGGAGCGGCATCATGCGCTCCATGGAGCGGCGGCCCTCATCGATCGTTTCGGCGGCCCGGTTGAATTCCAGCAGGCCGATGTGGTTCAGGCGCGGCGAGACCAGGACATCGGGCGGCTCTCCGGCCAGCCGCTGCCGGGTGATCCGGTCCTGCATGATGTTGATGGACATGGCGATGACTTCGAACAGGGAGGGCACCCGGTCCGTCCTGGACGGTCCGAAACGCTTCAGAAGAGACATCTTGGCCTCTTTCAGGCCGCCGTTGAAAAAGGCCGCCAGCTTTTTCGGCAGGGGCAGATCCTCCGGCGCCGCTTCCTCGGGCGGCGGCTGACCGGGCATCCGGGTGAATCTGGGCTTCCCCATGATGTCGGAATTCAGGTTGACGGCGATGACCAGATCGGCGCCCATGGCGCGGCACAGCGACACGGGAACGGGGTTGACCAGGCCCCCGTCCACCAGCCACTGGCCGTTGCGCTGGCAGGGGGTCAGAATCCCCGGCAGGGACATGCTGCCCCGAATGGCATCCATCAGGGAACCCTTCTGCAGCCAGAGCTCCTTGCCCGTCTTCAGGTCCGTGGCGACAGCGCCGAAGGGGATCGGCAGGTCCTCGATGCGCGAATCGGAGAGGTTTTCCCGAAAATACTGGATGATCTTTCCCCCCTCGATCAGGCCCGAGCGCGGCACGGTCACGTCCATGAAGCCCAGGATGTCCGACCAGGTCATCTCGCGGACCCAGTTGTCCATCGGGTCCAGAAAATCCGCGGCATAGGCGCCGGCGACAACGGCCCCGATCGAGGTTCCGCACACCAGGTCGATCCCGATCCCCTCCTCCTGCAAACGCCGGATGACGCCGATATGCGCCCAGCCGCGCGCGGAGCCGCTCCCCAGTGCAAGCCCGATCCTGGCCGCCATGTTTCCTCCCCATTGCCCGATAATTTGTGTTCGATAATTTGCTGGCATTTTAGCGACATTCAATGATAATTTAAAGCGTATTCTTCAGGGACGCCTCATTCACATTCGACGCGCGGCGGCCTCCGGCGGACGAAACCTTTTCAAACGGGTCGCGAATACCATGACAACGGCCGGAATCAAACGACTGCTGACCAACCGGAACTTCATCTTTTCCCTGTCCATCGCGGCCGGGCTTCTCTTCAGCGGGCCGGCCGAATGGATGAAGCCGGCAATCCTGCCCGTCATCGCACTGATCATGACCCTGTCGACGGTGGGCGTATCGAACGATATCTTCCGCGCCCCCCGCTCCCTGTTCCTGCCCGCCCTGACCGGCGCCGCCATGAGCTACCTGATCCTGGGCGGCGCCATCCTGATCATGACCGAAGCGATCATCGGCGACGAGGCGCTGCGGACGGGGTTCGTGCTGATCGCCGCCGTTCCGCCGGCCATCGCGGTGATTCCGTTCTCGAACTTTCTGAAGGCGGACATGTCCTATTCCCTGATCGGCACCGTCGGGGGCTATCTGAGCGCCCTGGCCCTCATGCCCCTGATGGCGCTGGGGCTGCTGGAGTCCATGCCTGTCGGGACGTGGAAGCTCATCGAGATCATGCTCTACCTGATCGTCCTGCCGCTTGCCGCTTCCCGCATCATTCTCTGGAAGGGGTGGCAGCGGCGGATCGATCCGGTGCGGGGCGTGATCGTGGACTGGTGTTTCTTCCTGGTTCTTTACGCCATCACCGGGCTGAACCGGGATCTCCTGATCAGCCGGCCCCTGTTTCTCGCCCCCGTTGTGTTCATCGGCTTTGCCAGCACCTTTCTGCTGGGCTGGCTGATCGAAAAATCCGCCCGCCTGCTCGGCATCCGCGGAGACCGGATCACCAGCCTGGTCCTGCTGGGCACCCTGAAGAACTCCGGACTGTCGGGGGGGCTGGCGCTCACCCTGTTCAGCCGGGAAACCTCGATCCCGTCGGCTGTCTGCAGCATCTTCCTGATTCTCTACTTCGTCTGGCTGGACTTTCGAAAGCGAACGAAGGGGGGTGAGTCCGGGAACAAACTTTAGCACGGGACCCCCCGCCGGGTTTTCAGGAAACCGTACAACGGACGCGACTCACCACGTGAGTCATTTACCGAGAAAGGAGGAATACGGCCATGATGGACTATCCCCTGCTGCTGAGAACCTTCCTGCTTCGGGCAGCGAAATATTTCCCCAGGAAAGAGCTGGTCTCCGTATACCCCGGTGAGACCTTCCGCTACACCTACGGCGATTATTTCAAGAGAACCTGCCAGCTCGCCCACGCCCTTGCCTCCCTGGGCATCGGCAGGGGCGATCGCGTGGCCAGCATCGCCCTGAACAGCCACCGCCACCTGGAGCTTTACTTCGGCGTCCCTTGCGCGGGGGCCACGCTTCACACCGTGAACTTCCGGCTGCCCATGCACCACCTCGTTTACGTCCTCAACCACGCCGAAGACAAGGTCATTTTCGTGGACGAGGACCTGCTCTTCTTCGTGGAGCTGGTGAAGGACCAGTTGAAGACCGTCCGGCACTTCGTGATCATGACGCAATCCGGAAAGATGCCGCAGACCGGCCTGTCGCCGGTTTATCTGTACGACGAATGGATCTCCCGATTCCCGGATAGCTATGACTTCCCGGAAAACCTCAGCGAGTGGGACCAGGCCCTGCTGTGCTACACCTCGGCCACGACGGGAGACCCCAAGGGGGTCGCCTATTCCCACCGCGGGCTCATGCTGCACAGCGGCGCCGTGGGAACCACCCTCGGCGTAGGCGAGCGGGACTGCGTGCTTCACGTCGTCCCCATGTTTCACGCCAATGCCTGGGGCGCGCCCTTCGGCGCCGTCGGCTCAGGGTGCAAGCAGGTCCTGCCGGGCCGGGAAGTCCTGAACATGCCCGTGCTCTGCAAGATCATTGCCGACGAAAAGGTCACCTTCTCGGCCGGCGTCCCCACCATCTGGATGATGCTCTACCAGTATCTGGAAAGCGGCGGCGCGCACGATTTCTCTTCGCTCAAGGCGGTCTATTCCGGCGGCGCCGCCTGCCCCCGCTACCTGATGGAAGCCCTGAACGAAAAGTACGGCTTTCCCCTCTCGCAGGCGTACGGCATGACGGAGACCGCGCCCCTGGCCCTCGCCGCCATTCCCAAGAGCGACATGGCCGGTTTGCCGAAAGAGCGGCTCTACGATGTCAAGACCACCGCCGGACTGCTGGTCACCGGCCTGGAGATGAAAATCGTCAATGAGCTCGGGCGGGAGGTCCGCGCGGACGGCAAGGAGATGGGGGAAATCCTTCTGCGCGGGCCCTGGATCGCCAGGGAGTACGACCGCGATCCGGAGCGGACGAAACAGACCTTCGCGGGGGGCTGGCTGCACACGGGCGACGTGGGCACCATCGACGAGGAGGGCTATGTCCGGCTGGTGGACCGGACCAAGGACCTCGTGAAGAGCGGCGGCGAATGGATTTCCTCCGTCGATCTGGAGAACCTGATCATGGCCCACCCCAAGGTCCTGGAGGCCGCGGTGATCGGCATCCCCCACGAGAAGTGGCAGGAGCGGCCGCTGGGCTGCGTGGTGCTGAAGCCGGGCGCGTCGGCCACCGCGGAGGAACTGAAGGACTTTCTCCGGGACAAGGTGAAGGCCGGCTGGTGGATCCCCGACCAGTTCGTCTTTCTGGACCAGATCCCCAAAACCAGCGTCGGCAAGTTCAGCAAGAAGGAGCTCCGGGAGATGGTGGCCGGCGGGAAAATCGTTCTTTCCAGGGATTGACCCGGAACAAGAGTTCGCTTGCATATTTAAAAAAGATCGTGATAGTGCGTGACCAGGCAAGACACTCATCAGGAAAGGAGATGTGATCATGGCGATTCAACTACCCGAACTGCCTTACGCAAAAGACGCACTGGCGCCGGTCATCAGCGCCAATACCCTGGAGTTCCACCACGGCAAGCACCACCGCGCCTATGTGGACAACGGCAACAAGCTCATCGCCGGAACGGACCTTGAAAAGGAAAGCCTCGAGGACATCATCCGGAAAACGGCCGGCGACGCGGTCAAAGCCGGCATCTTCAACAATGCCGCCCAGGTCTGGAATCACTCCTTCTACTGGCAGTGCCTGAGGCCGGGCGGCGGCGGAGCGCCCACGGGGGCCGTGGCCGCGAAGATCCAGGCGGCCTGGGGCAGCTACGACAAGTTCGTGGAGGAGCTCAAGACGGCGGGAACCACCCAGTTCGGCAGCGGCTGGGCCTGGCTCGTTCTCGACAAAGACCAGCTCAAAATCACCAAGACGGCCAATGCCGACACCCCCATCGCGCACGGCATGAAGCCCCTGCTCACGATCGATGTCTGGGAGCACGCCTACTACCTGGACTACCAGAACCGCCGGCCGGATTACCTGAGCGCCGTCATCGACAAGCTGATCAACTGGGATTTCGTGAATCGCTGCCTGGCGTGAAGGCCGAGAAATGTCCGCTGCGTCGGAGAAACAGGGCGTGCCCGGAAAGGGCCCGGATTACAAGGGGCACCGGGAGCGCCTGAAAACGAAGTACCGCCGGGCGGGTCTGGAAGCCTTTCACGACTACGAGGCCGTCGAGCTGCTGCTTTGCTACGCCATCCCCCAGGGGGACGTCAAGAAGCGCGCCCGGGCGCTGCTGGAAGCGTTCAGCAGCATCCGGGGCATCCTCGATGCGGACCCGGCCGACATCGAAAAGGTCAGCGGCATCGGGCCCCATTCCGCCGTTCTGCTCAAGCTGATCAAGGACCTCTGCGCGCTCTACCTCTGGCAGCAGGCCGGCGAGAAGCCCCAGATCACCTGCACGAGCGAACTGGTGAACTACTGCAAGACCGCCCTGGGAGGGCTCAAGGACGAACAGTTCCGCGTGATCTTCCTGGATGCGCAGAACCGCATCATCGACGAGGAAACCATCCAGGAGGGCATCGTCAACCAGGCCGTGGTCTATCCGAGAAAGGTGCTTGAAAACGCCCTGAAAAGAAAGGCATCGGCAATCATCCTGCTCCACAACCATCCTTCCGGCCACATCCGGCCGTCGGATGCCGACATCCGCCTCACCCGGACCATCCAGGAAACCGCAAAGGTCCTGGACATCCTGGTTCACGATCACATCATCATCGGCGAGAACCGCTTCTTCAGCTTCCGCGAGGAAGGGATGATGAGTTAGCGTGGCGCGATTCAGAAGGGCGCGGGCGTGAAGGTCATGACAAAAACCGCCAGGGTGATCCATCCGATCACCCGGCGGGAATCGTCCAGCGGAACCCATTCGTAAACCACCCGCGGATGTCTGACGCCCATGAACAGCAGCAGCGCCGCCCAGACCAGCCAGCCGCTCCATCCCGCAACCCCCAGCACAACCAGGATGACAACGACGGCGGCCGCGATCGTCCGCTGTCGGGGACCGAAAACGGCGTAGGCCACATGCCCCCCGTCGAGCTGGCCGACCGGAAGCAGGTTCAGGCAGGTGACGAGCAGGCCGATCCACCCGGAGAAAGCGACGGGATGGAGGATCAGGTTCGCCTGGTCTGGGAGGTCGCCGTGGACAATCCAGCTCATCAGGGAGAAGAACAGCGAGCTGCCGAGCACCAGCCCTGCCTCGGTCCCTTCCGTGCTGACTTCGGAAAGCGCCAGACCCATGAACAGGACCGGCACGGCAACCACCATGCCGGCCAGCGGGCCGGCCGCGCCCACATCCAGCAGGATCCGCCGGTCCATCATGGGCGATTTCATTTTGATGAAAGCCCCGAACGTTCCGATGAAGGACGGCGCCGGAATGAAATAGGGCAGCGTCACGCGGATGTGATGCTTCCTGGCCATGATGTAATGCCCGAATTCGTGGGCGCCCAGGATCATCAGGAGGGTGAAGGAAAAGGGGATGCCTTGCCAGATCTTCCCGGGGTGTTCCAGCGGGTTGATGCCCTGCTGGAGCGTCCCGGCCAGGAGGGTCGTGATCAGGGTAATGAGGAAAAGGAAAATGTTGAGGATGGGCGGTCCGGCTGTTTCTCGATCCATAAAAGAAAGGGGATCGTTGCCGATCCCCCGAAAATCATGATACCGTCGTCATTGATGGGTTGCGATTCAGGCCGGGATTGACCCGGGAAAGGGACGGCTTACTGCTCGCCGTCTACCCGCTCCTTCAGCTCTTTGCCGACCTTGAAAAAGGGAAGTTTCTTCGGTGCAACCTGAATGTTTCTGCCTGTTTTCGGATTCCGGCCCGTGTAGGCCTGATAATCCCGGACGACAAAGCTTCCCAGGCCCCTGATTTCGATCCTGCCGCCTTTTTTCAGCTCCTCCGTGAATCCCTTGAAGATGAGATTGACGACATCGATGGCCCGCTTCTCCGTCAGCCCTTCCTTTTTGCTCAAAGATTCAATGAGTCCGGATTTATTCATATTTCCTCCTAAATGCCTGATCCTGAAAGATTCGTTATTTGATTAAATAAAACGGGATTGGTGGAGTAACCTGATAATATGTCTTTAGTTTCGGCGACTATTATTTATTTTCCGATGAATGTCAAGACAATTTTTTCAAAAATATCAACCTATTTCGGCTTGCGGATCAACCCGGAAACCTCATTGCGGGTCAGATGCCGATAAGACCCCGGATTCAAATCGCCCAGGGAAAGGTTCGACACGGCGACACGGATCAGCCGGACGACGGGATGGCCCAGCGCTTCAAATGCGCGCCGGATCAACCGGTTTCTTCCTTCCGTGATGGTGACCGTCAGCCAGCAGCTTTTGCGGCTCTTCCGTTCCATGGCAACGGCGACGGGGCGGAACAGGCCGTCCTCCATCGGAATCCCGTTGCACAGCGTCTGCATTTCCCCCTTCGGCAGGTGCCCTTCGATCTTCACGCGATAGGTTTTGGCAACGCGAAACCGCGGATGCTGGAGCCGGAGGGCAAAGTCGCCGTCATTGGTGAACAGCAGCAGCCCTTCCGAATCGTAGTCGAGCCTCCCCACGGGAAAGACCCGCTCCACGACATCGGAGAGCAGGTCCGTCACAATGGGCCTTTTCCGGGGATCATCAAGCGTCGTCACATACCCCCGGGGCTTGTTCAGCATCAGGTAGATTTTCGCGGCTTCCACGGCGATGAGGCGCCCGTCCACGCGGATTTCATCCGCTTCGGGATCCGCAGATGTTCCCAGAAGGGAAACCACCTTTTTGTTGACGCTGACCCGGCCGTCCAGGATCATTCTTTCCGCCGCCCGCCGGGAAGCAACGCCGGCCCGCGCCATGATTTTCTGAAGGCGCTCTTTCATTCCTGCAACTCTTTGAGTTCGCGGAGCGTCGGCAGTTCGGCCAGGTCCTTCAGGTTGAAGACCTCCAGAAATTTTTTCGTGGTCCCGTAGAGAATCGGCTTGCCCGGGACATCCTTCCGGCCCACGATCCGGACCAGCTTCTTGTCCAGCAGGCCTTTGAGGGAGCCGCTGACATCGACGCCGCGGAACCGGTCGATATCCGCCTTGACCACCGGCTGGCGGTAGGCGACGACGGCAAGGGTCTCCATGGCCGCCGGGGACAGTCCCGCCGGTTTGCCCGTTCTCAACCTCTTCACCCACGGTCCGAGGTCGGCCCGTGTCCGGAACTGGTATCCGCCCGCAACGGGCTGCAGATCAATGCCGCCTTTTCTCTCCCCGTATTCCCCGACCAGTTCCTCCAGAATCTTCCGGATCTCGCTTTTCTCCGTTCCGGGCAGCATTTCCGCGATCCTGTCCGCGGACAGCGGGATGTCGGACGCAAAAACGAGGGCCTCAACGATTGCCTTGATCTCTTCCATTTACGACTCCACAGCCAGAAATATCCGGATCACCCCGAACGATTCGCCCTGATAGGCCCTGATCATTCTCAATTTCATAAGTTCCAGGACCGCGAGGAATGTGTACAGGACCCAGCGCCGGTCGCCCCTTTCCCCGAGAATCTCCGTAAAGGTCAGGTTCCCGTGCTCCGTCAGGCGTTCCATGATCTCATTGATGCGGTCGGCCAGGGACATCTTTTCCCCGTCGATCTCGATGCGTTCACCCGGATCCATGCGAGCAACGATCTGCTGGAAAGCCTTGACCAGATCGAAGACATCTATCTCCTCCAGATCATCCGGGTCCTCCGGATGGCCGGGCACTTCGACCGGAGACGCCCGCTTGAAGACGTCCCGCTCCAGAACCGGGCGACTGTCCAGCTGCAGCGCCGCCTCCTTGAAGGCCTGATATTCCAGGAGCTGCCGGACCAGCTCCGCGCGGGGATCCTCCTCGTCCTCCGCCTCCTCATCCTCCGGAACGGGGAGGAGCATCCGCGATTTGATGTGGACCAGCGTCGAGGCCAGCACCAGGAATTCCCCGGCCAGGTCGAGATTGAGGGAGCGGATCATTTCGATGTATTCCAGGTACTGCTTCGTGATCAGGGCAATGGGGATGTCGCAGATGTCGATCTCGTTTTTCCTGATGAGGTACAGGAGAAGATCAAGGGGTCCTTCAAAAATGTCGAGCTTGATTTCATAACCCATATCAGATGCGGACGGCGTCCCGGACCTCCTCCATGGTCTGCCGGGCGATCCGGGCGGCCCGGGCGTTTCCGTCTTCGATGATCCGGCGAACCTCTTCCGGGTGACGCAGGTAGTGGTCCCGCCGGTCGTGGACCGGCTTCATGGCCTCGGCAATGCGGGCGGCCAGCTGCTTCTTGCAATCCGTGCAGCCGATCTCCGCCTTGCGGCACCCAGCGGCGATCTGCGCAACATCCGTGACCGGCGAGTAGATTTGATGGAAGGTAAAGACATTGCACAGTTCGGGCCGGCCGGGGTCTTTTCTCCTCATGCGCTGCGGGTCGGTAAACATGGCGGCGATTTTTTCGGCCAGGGCGTCTCCGCGGTCGCTGATGTAAATGGAATTCTCGTAGGATTTGCTCATCTTCCGCCCGTCGATGCCGAGCAGCTTGGGAAAATCGGTCAGCAGGGGGTCGGGGATGGGGAAGATCTCCCGGTAGAGGAAATTGAAGCGCCGGGCGATTTCGCGGGTCAGCTCCACATGGGGGAGCTGATCGACGCCGACAGGCACGCCGTGCGCTTTGTACATGATGATGTCCGCGGCCTGGAGCACGGGATAGCCCAGGAATCCGAAGGTGGACAGATCCTTGCCGGCGAGTTCCGTTTTCATCTCCTTGTAGGTCGGATTCCGCTCCAGCCAGGCCAGCGGCGTGATCATGCAGAGCAGCAGGAACAGTTCGGCATGCTCTTTGATGCCGGACTGCACAAAGAGGGTGCTCCTGCCCGGATCGAGGCCGGCACTGAGCCAGTCGACGACCATGTCAAAAGTGTGGGCCCGGATCTCTTCCGTATCACCGTAATCGCTCGTCAGCGCGTGCCAATCCGCCACGAAATAATAGCAGTCATAATCACCGCGATTTTGAAGCTCGACCCAGTTTTTCAGCGCGCCATGCAGGTTGCCCAGATGCAGCTTTCCCGTCGGGCGCATGCCGCTCAAGATTCGTTTTTTCGCCACCGTTCCCGCTCCTTCATCACCGCCTGACGCTGCGGAAGCAACGCGCATAAACGCACTAAAGCCCCCGAAACAAAATAAAGATCGGAGGCCTTAGTTGGGATAATTTTTATAAAATACCTTATTTGACTTTATCGGCCAAAGCCTTGCCCGCCTTGAACTTGACGACTTTCTTGGCAGGTATTTTAATGGTTTTGCCCGTCTGAGGATTCCGGCCCTCTCTCGCTTTCCTTTTCGTCACGGAGAATGTCCCAAACCCGACAAGACTCAATTTGCCGTTCTTCTTGAGTTCCTTCGCCACCGAGGTCATGAAGCAACCCAATACCTTTGTCGCCGCCGCCTTGGAAATCCCCGCATCCGCCGCCAACACATCAATCAAATCCGCCTTCGTCATCTTTACTTCTCCCCCTTTCAGTGTAAAATAATTTTTAAACGGAGCGGCCCGCCACGGGCGGGTCACTTACTGCCGAGGCTACTGCCTCTGGATGACAGCAAAATGGGATAAAACGTCTTTTCCAGCAGGTCGGATCCGGGTGCATGAGGATGACGGCCCTGAATCCCTGACGGGAGCGCGCCGCCTGCAGATGCAAATCGCGAAACCGCTCTGCTGCCGTGTCTCCCGCGGACATCCGCTCCCGGGCCTTGTCCCGAAAGCCTTTGAAAGTGATCGTTTGCCGGATACAAAGGATGGCTACGCGTAACACAATGAAAATCAAGAATCAAGAGAAATCTGTTTTTTTTACAGATCACCCGTCGATTTCCCCGGGACCGAAAGCAATCGGGACGCGGGCGCATGCAACCGGGCATCATTATTTTTTCTTGACAGCCCCGGCATGTTTTGTTACGTACTCCAGCTTTTTGAAAGCAGCAATAACAGGAGACCCGATTTTCGGGAACTCAAGATTTCACGGGAGAAAGGAACTGAAAATGATCTGTCAAACCATCAAAGCCGGGACGGACTGCGGTCTGATGACGAAGAAAGGATGCGGCTTCAAGGGCGGGGCCTGCCATCCGATTGTGGAACAATGCGAGGGATGCGCGAAAGTCGTTGAATACGCCACCGGCAAATACTGTAAAGTCTACCCCGAACCGTCCATCAAGTGGCTTTCGGGAAAATGTCCGACGGCAACCCACATCAAGATCGAAGTCAAAGAGGCCGCCCAGAAGATCAACCCGCTGAAAGCGTCCAAACGCGCCAGCAAGAAATAGCGTCACCATACCGGAACGCCGGCATTAAAAAAGCCGATCGTTATCCAATCGGCTTGCGAGCGGGGGAACAGCGGCGAAGGGCCGCCCTGCCCTTCACTTGAGCATATCCTTCATCTGCTGGAGGCGGCTTTTCACTTCCGAAAGCCGCCTGCCGTACTCTTCGGAATCAGCCTCATACTTGCCGTCCCTCCATTTTGCCAGCTGCCTCTTTGCACCGAGGATGGTAAAATGATCGACATAGAGGAGTTGTTTGATCACCATCAGCATTTCCACGTCCTTGCGCCTGTAGAGACGCTGATCGGATGTCGTGCGGGAAGGTTTGACCGTGCTTTTGAATTCCGATTCCCAGTACCGGACCACATAAGGCGCAACGCCCAGGATCCTGCTGACCTCGCCGATTCGGAAATACGCCTTGTCGGGAATCGATGCGTCCATACAAAAAACCTGAATACCTGACGCCCTGCGAGCGGCGGCCCGGCGTCATTCGGCTAACTGTTCAGGGCTTTTCGGAGGACCTGGCTTGATTTGAAGGTCAGGACCTTTCTTGCTGTAATCTCAATCTCGGAGCCGGTCTGCGGATTCCTTCCCCGGCGTGATTTCTTTTCCTTCACGAGAAAATTGCCGAAGCCGGAAATTTTGATTTTTTCTCCGCGCGCAAGGCTTTCTTTCATAAGATCAAACACGGACTCGACGATTCTGGCCGAATCCTTTTTTGAGAAACCCAGCTTTTCATAAACATCCTGAATGATATCGATCTTGGTCATCTCCGCCTTCCTCCAATCCTGCAAGATTAATTTTCTTCACCTCTGAATCTGGCGCCGCTCCGTTCCAAAATTCTCTTGACGATGCCGCCGTGCACCTGGCTCACCTCCAGGTCCGTGAGCGTTCTGTCAGCGGCACGGTAGGAAAACCGCAACCCCAGACTTCTCATACCCTCCGGGATGCCTTTTCCCTCATATACATCAAAAATACAGACCTTTTCAAGCAATTCTTCATGAATATCCAGCGCAAAACGGATCATGTCCTCCGCCTGCCGTTCCCGGGAAACCAGGAAAGCCACATCGCGGGAGCTGGAGGGAAATTTGGAAATGTCCCGATAGGAGAGATCCTCCGAAAACCGGCCCGCCAGGCTGTCCAGGTCGATTTCAAAGACCAGCGCACGGTTCTTCAAATCCATTCGCGACAGCACATCCGGATGCACCTCGCCGAGGAACCCGACCACATCGTCCCCGGCAGTGATGCCGCAGCACCGACCGGGATGAAGAAAGGGTTCGCGCAGGTCTTCCCTGAACCCGACCCGGGCGAGCTTCAGATCATCCAGCAGATTTTCCACACAGCCTTTGATGTCATAGAAATCCGCGTTGATTTCCTTGAAGTGCCAGCGGTCATCGTAACGAGCGCCGGTCAACAGTCCGCCGACTCTGTTTTTTTCCACCGGCAGCGTGCCCGGCCTTCCGCCCAGGAAGATCCTCCCCGTTTCAAAGATCTTCAGGTCGAAGCAACCGGCATTGGCGTTTTTCCGCATGGTCTCCAGAAGGCTGTAGACCAGGGTGGTCCGCATGACCGACTGTTCCTCCGTCAGCGGGTTCCGGATTTTGACCAGATTTCGCCGGTCATCACCGGCTTCCAGTGCCAGGTGGTCCGGTGCCGCCGGTGCGATAAAACTGTAGGTGATCACTTCCGAATACCCGCAGCCGTTCAGGACGCGCCGAAGCCGCTCCTCCAGGATCTTTTTCCGGTCCTTCTCCAGGGGCAGGACGGACGCGGCGGGAAGCGTTTCCGGGACGTGGCCGTAGCCGTGAAGTCGCGCGATCTCCTCGATGAGATCGATTTCCCGGCTGATGTCCACGCGGAATGTCGGCGGCGTGACCCGGCAGCGCTGGCGGTCTTCCCGGGTCACTTTCATCTCGAGGCCTTCCAGAATGCGGATCATTCCGGCCGCCGTGATTTTTGTGCCGAGGATCGCATTGACCCGCCGGACCCGCAGGGGAATGTTTTCCGCGGCGCTGATCTTCCGGGGATACTGATCGATGCAACCGCTGCAGATCGCGCCGCCGGATGTTTCCGCGATCAGCTGTGCCGCCCGGTTCAGCGCCCGAACCACCCCCTCGGGGTCGATGCCCCGCTCGAAGCGGAAAGCCGCATCGGTGCTCATTCCCAGCCAGCGGGAGGATCTGCGGATCGAGGCGGGATCGAAATAGGCGCTCTCCAGCAGCACCGTGGAGGTATCCTCCTTCACCTCCGAGTTGAGCCCTCCCATGATGCCGGCGATGGCCACGGGTTTGACGCCGTCGCAGATCATGAGCGTTTCGGCGCGGAGCGTCCGCTCCTTTTCGTCCAGAGAGACAAAAAGCTCCCCTTCCCGGGATTTCCGGACAACGATCCGCCCCTCCTCCAGGAACCGGAAGTCGAAGGCATGCAGGGGCTGACCGTACTCCATCATGACGAAATTGGTCACATCCACGACATTGTTGATCGCGCGCAGCCCCACGGATTCCAGGCGCCGCCGCATCCAGGCCGGCGAAGGCCGGACGGCAACATTCCGAACGACGCGCGCCGTGTAGCGGGGGCAGGCATCGGGATCGAGAATCCGTACCGATGTGATTCCGTGGATGTCCTCATTGTTTTCGGTGAACGTAATTTCCGGCCTTCTGAGCTTCCGGCCTGTGACGGCCGCGACTTCCCGCGCCACCCCGATGATGGACAGACAGTCGGAGCGGTTCGGCGTGACGCCGATGTCCAGAACCGTATCGCGCAAATCCAGGGCGTCCGCCAGGTCCTGCCCCGGCTGCAGTCCGGTGGGCAAAATCATGATGCCGGTGTTGTCGGGGCCGATGCCAAGCTCTTCTTCGGAGCACAGCATGCCCTCGGAGCGTTCGCCGCGGATGAGCGAACTCTTGATCGTGTAGCCGCCGGGAATGGTCGCGCCGACCATGGCCAGGGGAACGACATCGCCGGCATGGATATTGGCGGCGCCGCAGACAATCGGCAGGGTCTCTGTACCGGTGGCAACTTCGCAGAGGGACAGCTTCTCCGCGTTCGGGTGGGGCCTGATGGAAATTATTTTCGACACGACCACCCGGGTAAAATCGGGCGCGGTGTCACGGACGGCGTCAACCTCGAGGCCCGCCATCGTCAGCCGGTCGGCCAGCGCCGCGGGCGTGATATCGATATCGACGTAATCCCCAAGCCATCGCAAACTGACTAGCATAAGTTCATCCCTCGAAAACCCGATTGCCGGAAACGATTCATATTGTTCCTGCGACGGCGAATTCCGGTCCTTAAAAGAGGATTTTTCATGTAAAGGCAAAGCCGTTTTCGGAGTTCCGGCAAATCCGTCAGAACTGCTCCAGGAAGCGCCGGTCGTTTTCAAAAAACAGCCGAATGTCGGAAACGCCGTACTTCAGCATGGCGATCCGTTCCAGGCCGAGTCCGAAGGCAAAGCCCGAAAACGCTTCCGGATCGTAGCCCACATTGATAAAGACCTGCGGGTCCACCATGCCCGACCCCAGGATCTCCAGCCAGCCGCTTTGTCCGCAGACGCGGCAGCCGTTCCCGTGGCACATGACGCACCGGATATCCACCTCCGCGCTGGGCTCCGTAAAGGGAAAGAAACTGGGTCGAAACCGGATGGCGGTCGTTTCACCGAAAACTTTTTTGATGAAGAAGGTCAGGGTCCCCTTCAGATCGCCGAACGTAATGCCCTTGTCGACGAGAAGGCCTTCGATCTGGTGGAACATGGGCGTATGGGACACGTCGGAATCGGGCCGGTAGACCCGCCCCGGCGAGAGAATCCGCACGGGCGGCTTCCGTTTTTCCATCGTCCGGATCTGAACGGGGGAGGTGTGCGTCCGCAGGACGATGTTTTCTTCCACATAAAAGGTGTCCTGCATGTCCCTGGCGGGATGATCTTTGGGTATGTTCAGGGCTTCGAAATTGTAATAATCCGACTCGACTTCCGGACCTTCTACTACGGAAAATCCCAGCGTGGAGAAGATGTCCACAATTTCACGGCTGATCTGGGTGACGGGATGGAGCCTTCCGTACCGGACACCCCGGCCGGGGAGGGTGACATCCATCCTTTCCCGAAGCAGCGTCTCGCCCCGCTTTCGGGACGCGAGGTTCCGCAGGACGCCATCGATCTTATCGGCCAGTGCATCCTTGATCTCATTGGAACGCTTGCCGAAGAGCGGTCTTTCCTCGGCCGGAACGCTGCCGATGTTCCGCAGCAGGCCCGTCAGCAGGCCCTTTCTCCCGAGATACCGGGTCTTGACGGCCAGGAGTTCCTCTTCCGTTCCGGCGCGCTCCAGTTCACCTTCCGCTCTTTTCTGAAGCTCCTCCAGATCCCGGATCATGCCGCCAGTTTACCCTTTGCAACGGTCACGATCTCGGCAAACGCCTGCGCATCATGAACGGCCAGATCGGCCAGGACTTTGCGGTCAATATCGACCTGGGCTTTTTTCAGGCCGTCGATCAGACGGCTGTAGGAGATCTCGTTCAGACGGGCGGCGGCGCTGATCCGCACAATCCACAGCCTCCGGAAATCGCGCTTCCGCGCCCTGCGGTCGCGGTAGGCGTACTTCATCGCCTTGTCGACGGCTTCCGTGGCTGTCCGGAGCAGACGGCTCCGCGCCCCGAAGAAGCCCTTGGCCATCTTCAAAATCTTTCTTCTTTTCTTCTTGGCGGTAATCGCTCTTTTGACCCTCGGCATTTCTTCTTCTCCGTTTTCTGCGGCAACGATTCAAGCGTAGGGAATCAGCTTCTTGATTTCCCGTTCATCGGTTTTATCGAGAATCGCTCCCTTTCTCAAATTCCTTTTCCGTTTTGTCGTTTTGGATGTCAGGATGTGGCTGGCAAACGCCTTGCTCCTCTTGACCCTGCCGCTTCCCGTCAGGCTGAAACGTTTGGCCGCCCCGCGGTGCGTTTTGATCTTTGGCATTTTCATTTCCCTTCTTCTTCGTTTGATATCCGCAACCGGCGCCGGAGCTACTTCTTCGGCGCCAGGATCATGATCATGTTTCTTCCTTCCAGCCTCGGATGCTGCTCAATGACGACGCCTTCGGCCAGAGACTCCTTGATCTCTTCCATGATCTTCCTTCCCAGCTCGGCATAGGTGATTTCCCGCCCCCGGAACATCATCGTGATCTTGACCTTGTCGCGCTGCTCCAGAAATTTCCTGACATGCCTGATCTTGACCTGAAGGTCGTGCGCCTCTGTCTTGGGCCTTAGGCGGATTTCCTTAACCTGGATAACGGTCTGGCTTTTTTTCGCGTCCTGAAGCTTTTTGCTCTGCTGGTACCGAAATTTTCCGTAGTCCATGATCCGGCAGACCGGCGGCGCGGAATTGGGCGCCACTTCAACCAGATCGAAACCGCCTTTGGCCGCTTCCGCCAACGCGTCCGCCAGCGCCAGAATTCCAAGCTGGTTGCCTTCGGCGTCGACCACACGGACGGTTGCCGCCCGGATTTCACGGTTGATCCTCAAATCCTTAGCTATAGTTCACCTCCTGATCGTTCCCTTGATGAATGCAGTCTTACTGGTACCGATCGCACTGTTCTTTCACGAGAGCGATGAAGGCCTCCACGCCGATCGCCCCCAGGTTTCTGCCGTCCCGCTGGCGGGGCGAAATCTGGCCCGCCTCCATCTCCCGGTCGCCGATGACCAGCATATAGGGAATTTTTTGCATCTGGGCCTGCCGGATCTTGAAACCCAGCTTTTCGTTGTCAAACCCCTTTTCCGCGCGGATACCCGCGTCCACCAGCTGCCGGTGAACCTTTTCTCCGTAGGGAATGTGCTTGTCCGTCACGGACAGGAGCACGGCCTGGACGGGCGACAGCCAGACCGGAAATGCGCCGGCATGATGTTCGATGAGGACGCCCATGAATCTTTCGATGGCCCCCAGGATCACCCGGTGCAGCATGACCGGGCGATGTTTCTCGCCGTCCGGACCGATATAGCTGAGGTCAAAACGCTCCGGCAGGGTGAAATCGCACTGGATGGTGGCACACTGCCATTTCCTTTTCAGGGCATCCTTGAGTTTGAAATCGATCTTGGGGCCGTAAAAGGCGCCGTCGCCCTCATTGATGTCGTAACGCATCTTGCCGTCCCGGAGCGCACCCTCCAGGGCCGAGGTCGCGAGCTCCCAGTCCTCGTCGGAGCCGATGGACTTCGCCGGCCGGGTGCTGAGTTCCACTTCGTATTCAAATCCGAAAATCTTCATCGCGTAAGCCACGAAATCCGCAATGGCGCGAATTTCGGCATTCAGCTGCTCCGGCATGCACAGGATGTGGGCATCGTCCTGCGTGAACTGGCGGGCCCGCATCAGGCCGTGCAGCACGCCGGTTTTCTCGTGCCGGTGAACGGTGCCCAGTTCGAAATAGCGCAGGGGCAAATCCCGGTAGCTGCGGATCTTCGCTTTGTAGATCAGCATGTGGGACAGGCAGTTCATGGGTTTGATCCCGTACTCCTGATCCTCCACTTCGGTGTAGTACATGTTCTCCCGGTAATGCTCGTAATGACCCGATTTCTTCCAGAGGTCGGCCTTGAGAATCTGCGGCCCCATGACCATGTCGTAACCGCGCCTCAGGTGTTCCTTTCTTTCCCACTCCTCGATCAAGTAGCGCAGCAGCATGCCCTTGGGATGAAAGATGATCAGGCCCGGCCCCGCCTCGTCGTTCATCTGGAAAAGATCCAGCTCGCGGCCCAGGCGGCGGTGATCCCGCTTTTTCGCCTCCTCGACGATCCGGAGATGCTCGGCAAGCTGCTCCTCCGTCGCGAAGCCCGTGCCGTAGATGCGCTGGAGCATCTTATTCTTTTCGTCGCCCCGCCAGTAGGCGCCGGCCACGTTCAGGAGCTTGAAGGCCCGGATCATCCCCGTTGCCGGTATGTGCGGCCCCCGGCACAGATCCAGGTACTCGCCCTGGGTGTACAGGCTCACCGTTTTGACCTCGCCGGGGAGATCGTTCAGAAGCTCGACCTTGTAGGATTCTCCCTTGTTCCGGAACAGGGCGACCGCCTCCTCCCGGCTGACTTCCCGCCGCTTGAAGGAGTGGTCGGCCGCGGCGATCTCGCGCATCCGCTGTTCGATCTTCTCGAGGTCCTCCGGCGTGAAGGTCTCGGCGTATTCGAAATCGTAATAGAAACCGTCTTCAATGGACGGCCCGATGCTGACCTGGACATTCGGAAAGATATCCTGAACCGCCTGGGCCATGACATGGGAAATGCTGTGGCGCAGGACCGCCAGACCCTCCCGGGACTGGACATCGATCAGCGCGATGGCGCTGTCGCCCTGCAGGACATGGCTCAGATCGACCGGGGTCTGGTTCACCCTGGCGGCCACCGTGGAAGAGAGAATTTCCGGCTTCCAGGCGGCGAGCACTTCCTGCACCGTGATCCCCGCGGCGACAGCCTTCTCAACGCCATCCGGCAATGTAACCTTGATGTCACGCATCATCATCTGTCCCCTGATTAAAGAAAGGGCACCGCCATGTCACCTTTGCTGATGCCCTTATCCCTTGCAGCCCGTCAACGATCGGGAATGTGTCTGATTTTAAATGGTAGGCACGCAGGGATTTGAACCCTGGACATCCACCGCGTCAGGATGGCGCTCTCCCCCTGAGCTACGTGCCTACACTGTTTCGTGACCTGAAAAGCGTGCCTCTTCTAACAAGAAAATGCAGTGATGTCAAGACAAATCTCTCTTTTTTATCCTGCCGGAACGGGCCTCGTTTCAGGTATGGTTTATCATCCGGAATCCCTTCGCGACATACTGGAACCCCGACAGGATCGTGAAGAGCGCCGTCAGCCAGTACAGCGTCATGAGCCACGCCTCATCGATCATCAGGGAATCCGGCAGCGTCCGGAAAACCATGGCGAAGAAGACCGCGCCGATCTGAAGCGTTGTGGTGATCTTGCTGATGAAAAGCGGCCGGATCTCCACGGAAACCGACATGATCGACAGCATGGCGATGCCCATCAGGATAATGACATCCCGGCTGATCACGATCACGGCAAGCCAGCCCGGAATGACCTTCAGAATCGCCAGGGCCAGAAAGCAGCTTGTGATCAGGACCTTGTCGGCGATCGGATCCAGATAGGAACCCAGAACGGTCTGCTGTTTGAGAATCCGGGCGAGAAATCCGTCGAGGGCGTCCGTCACGCCAAGCGCCGCAAAGAGTACGAGCGCCTTCAGAAAAGCTTTATTGATGAGTAGGATGACCAGAACCGGCACGAGAAGAATTCTCAGCAGCGATAAGAGATTCGGTATGTTCATCGGCCGGTCGCCCTCTCCTTGCCCTTGCTTGCCTACAAAACCGCGTCCGGACCTTCCGGAAACGTCTGCAGGCCCTTGTCCACCACTTCCTGGATCGCCGGTTCAAGCACCTGACGGATCGCCATTTCACGCCCGGACGCGCCGGCACTGAAGTTTCTGATGACGTCCTGATACTGATTTCTCCACAGGGTTTCGCCGGTCCCGGCGTTCCGCAACTCGAAGACTGCCGAAACGGAAACGCTGGAATAGATATAGCCCGCAGACTTCTCAAATTCCTTCAGATCGATGTAAAGAACCGCGTCAACGCCAAGGGACTGACGCACATCCCCCGGAATCGGATTCGCGATTCCCCCGGATTCCTCTCCGCCCGCCTTCGAGGAGTTTTTCATCGACAGCCTCCAGGGGAACTTTCGGATAACCCCTGAAATAAAGATTTTCACGGACCTTCTCCCGCATCAGCCGGATCAGCTTCTCATCTTCCGCCATTCCCTTGACGGGCAGGACGGCGATGCGCCGGATCCCCTTCATGGCTTGCGTCCGGTCCGTGGCAGCGGATTTCTGCAGGGCGCAGCCGCAGACCCACGTCAATAGCAGACAAAACACGAATACTTTGAAACCATTCCGACCCGTCACGGGAAGACGCCCCATGCAACCCCCTCTTGCCGATATTGCCTCGGCCAGCTCATGACCGGACGTGTGCGCGCTTCCGCCGCAAAAGCAACTTGGCCCCTTTTGCCGGGGATTCGGTCATGCGATCTCCCCTTTGAGTTTTTCAATCTCCTCCCGGATGATCCGTTCGGCAATGGCGGGAATCATTTCCCGGGTGACGCGCTCCACCGTTGCGGCAACGATCCGGCTGGTTTCGTCCATCATCTCCCTGTGATCGTCCGCCGGAATCCCGGCGAACGGACTTGCGTCCGTCTCTTTTTCGGCAACCGCGGCGGCCGGATGCCCGCCCCCTGCCGCCGCACCCGGGAATTCGTGCATGGCTGGATCCTCGACGATGTCGACGAGATCATGGATCATTTCACCGGGCTGCAACGGACGCCAGAAAACCATCTTTTTCACATCGGTATTTTTTAAATTCTCCTGCACTGCGGCACCTCCGGACGGATGATCAGATTGCTGGGTTGTCAACTTGCGGCTTCGTTCGCCTTCCGATAACCGCTGGCCGATAAGCCAGGTTACCGCTATCACAACACTTTAAACCGTTCAAGCAGATACTGCACGCTCAATCCCGATCGCCGGCCTTGACCGCCAGCCCGTAGACCCGCTTCCTGGACACGCCCATTTCTTCTGCCACCCGATCGATCCGGTCGCGCCGAGACAGTTTTTTCCCCTTCTCCAACGTTCCGATCCGTTCCAGGATTTCTTCATCGGAGATCTTTTTTTTCAGCTTCGGTCCGCCGCCGACGATGAGGGTTACCTCCCCCTTGACGGTTCTGCCGGAAAACTGCCGGATCATATCCGTCAACGTCCCCCGGGTAATCTCCTCAAAAACTTTGGTCAGTTCACGGCAAATCGCAACCGGCCGGTCCCCCAGGCAGATCGCCATGTCCTGAAGTGCGGCTGACAGCCGGCCCGGGGATTCATAAAAAACCATGGTCGCCGCGACTTCGGCCAGCGCCGTCAGCATTTGCCGCCGCCTGGTTGCCTTCGCCGGAAGAAATCCGCAAAAAAAGAACTGATCCATGGGAAGCCCGCAAACGCTGAGGGCGGTGATGACCGCGGAAGGGCCGGGTATGGGGATCACCTGGATCTGACGCGCGATGGCGGCTTGAATCAGATGATATCCCGGATCGGAGATGCCCGGAGTTCCCGCATCGGACACGAACGCCACGCTTTCGCCCGCTGAGATCCGGCGGATCAGCGATTCGCCTTTGCGCGCTTCATTGTGCTCGTGGAGGCTGGTCAGGGGCGTGTGAATATGATGGGCGCTCATCAGTTTGCGGGTCTGCCGGGTATCTTCGGCGGCGATGAGATCGGCTTCCTTGAGAACGCGGATTGCCCGAAGGGTCATATCCTCCAGGTTGCCGATGGGTGTCGCCACGACATAGAGTCTGCCCGGTACCATCAGGTTTTCGCCCCCTCCATTCAGAACGCAATCGAAGGGCGGGGGAACCTCCCTCACCCCCTTCAAGAATTTCATGCTTTCCGAAGGATACCCAAGAATCTTCAGATAAATTTATTGACAGTATAGCATTAATGAAGTTAGATTTTCAAAAATTTGACCATCATCGCGCCCCGGGCAATTTTTTCCGGAATCGCGTTCACCGGGGCCCGTCCTTTTACGTGAACAGCCGGCGGCGGATTCCGCTGTTCCATGACGTTGTCATGGAAATGAAACGGATCCCCGAGAAAAACAAAAGCGGTTGCTGCTGGAATCCGGAAATGAATCCTGAAGGATGACGGACATGAAGAAAATTCTGATCACCGGAGGCGCCGGTTTTCTCGGCTCGCATCTCTGCGAACGGCTGCTCGGGGAGGGCCATGACGTCATGTGCCTCGACAATTTCTTTACGGGCAGCAAAAACAACATCCTCCACCTCCTGCCCAATCCCCATTTCGAGCTGATCCGCCATGACATCATCAATCCGATTTATCTCGAGGTCGAGGAAATCTACAACCTGGCCTGCCCCGCTTCGCCGGTGCATTATCAGTACAACCCGATCAAAACCATCAAGACCAACGTCATGGGCGCCATCAACACCCTGGGACTGGCCAAACGGGTCAAGGCGACCATTCTTCAGGCTTCGACGTCCGAGGTTTACGGGGACCCCGAGGTTCACCCCCAGCCGGAGGGCTACTGGGGTCGTGTCAATCCCATCGGCATCCGGAGCTGTTACGACGAAGGCAAGCGGACTGCCGAGTGCCTCATGATGGACTACCACCGTCAGAATCAGGTTCAAATCAAGATCGCGCGGATCTTCAACACCTACGGCCCGCGCATGGCGCTCAACGACGGACGCGTGGTCAGCAATCTGATCGTTCAGGCGCTGCGGGGCGAGAATATGACCGTATTCGGCGACGGTTCCCAGACCCGTTCCTTCTGCTACGTGGACGACATGATCGACGGGCTGGTCCGGTTGATGGAATCGCCCGGCGAATTGATCGGACCGGTGAATCTGGGCAACCCCGTGGAATTTACGATCCTGGAGCTGGCCGAGATCCTGATCCGCATGACCGGCAGCCGCTCGAAGATCGTATTCAGGCCCCTGCCGCAGGATGATCCGGCGCAGCGCAAGCCGGACATCGCGCTGGCCCGGCAGAAGCTGGGCTGGCAGCCTCGCGTCCCCCTGGAGGAAGGCCTCGCGCAGACCATCGCGTATTTCCGGGGTCTGGCTTGACGCTCATGCGTGCCCGACATATTTCAAAAAAAGGAACCCGGGAGAGGATCAAGCGAAAACGATGAAAAAAAATATTTTATGCATTGGCGCCGGCTACGTGGGCGGTCCGACGATGGCGATGATCGCGCACAAATGCCCGGACTACAGGGTCACCGTTGTGGACATCAACCCCCGGCGCATCGACGAATGGAATTCCGGCACGCTGCCCATTTACGAACCGGGCCTGGATGAACTGGTCTTCGCCACGCGCGGCAGGAACCTCTTCTTCAGCACCGACATCGCCGCCGGCATCCGGGACAACGACATCATCTTCGTGAGCGTCAATACCCCCACCAAGACTTTCGGCGCCGGCGCCGGCATGGCCGCGGACCTGCAATTCTGGGAGGCCACGGCGCGCCAGATCCTTCAGCATTCCGGATCCGCCAAGATTGTCATCGAGAAAAGCACGCTCCCCGTGAAGACCGCCCTGGCAATGGAGCGGATCCTGAACAGCGCCGGCAACGGCATCGGCTTCGACATTTTGTCGAACCCGGAATTCATGGCGGAAGGTTCGGCCGTCAGCGACCTGGAAAATCCCGACCGCATCCTCATCGGTTCCCGGGAGACGGAACGGGGCAGAGCGGCGCGCCAGGCCCTCGTGGACATCTATGCCCGCTGGGTCCGGCCGGAAAAGATTCTCACTTCGAACATCTGGAGCAGCGAGCTCTCCAAGCTCGTCGCCAACGCCTTTCTCGCCCAGCGCATCTCCTCCATCAACGCCATTTCGGCCCTCTGTGAAAAGGCCGAGGCGAACGTCGCGGAGGTCGCACGGGCCGTCGGCATGGACAGCCGCATCGGGTCGAAGTTTCTCAATGCCAGCGTCGGCTTCGGCGGTTCCTGCTTCAAAAAGGACATCCTGAATCTCGTGTACCTCTGCCGTTCCTACGGCCTTGACGAAGTGGCCGACTACTGGGAGGGTGTCATCAAAATCAACGAATACCAGCAGAGCCGCTTCACCATGACGATGCTCAGAGCCATGTTCAACACACTGGCCGCCAAGAAGATCTGCCTGCTGGGCTTCGCCTTCAAGGCCAATACGGGAGACACGCGGGAGAGCCCGGCGATCTGCATCGCCAGAAGCCTCCTGGAGGAAAGGGCCGAAGTGGTCATCTCCGATCCGAGGGCCCTGAAGAATGCCGCCGCGGACCTGAAAGATGCGGAGGGGAACGTCCGTTATGTCGAAGATCCCTACGAGGCCGCGGCGGGCTGCCATGCCATCGCCGTCATGACGGAGTGGGATCTCTACCGGCACCTGGATTTCGAGAAGATCCATCGGTCCATGTCCCAGCCCGCCTTTGTTTTCGACGGCCGCAACATCCTCGACCACCGGCGGCTTTTCGAAATCGGGTTCAATGTCTATCCGATCGGCAAAGCCCCGCTGACGCATTTCTCCTGAAGCGCGCCGCGGTCACCCTCGCCGGGGCCTGCGCGATCATGACGGCAGCCGCCGCGCATTCCCGCACCGGATCCATCTTTATGCCCTGTTTCACCAGGCCAGATCGAAGGCATTCTTGATCAGTTCCACCCGGTTTCCCTCGGGGAGCAGCAAGACCGCGATCACGTCGAACCGGGCTTCACAGGAGTGAAGCTGCTTCTCTTCGAGATAATGAAGGGCAATCTGCGACATCTTCTTCTGCTTTTTCAGGCCCACGGAAGACTGGGGAGGACCGAAGCGGTTGCTTCTCCTGCTTTTAACCTCGATGAAGACAACCGTCCCGCCGTCCCGGGCCACCAGGTCCATTTCACCAAAAAGACATCGGTAATTGCGTTCGATGATCCGGTAACCGGCTGTTTCCAGATAGCCGGCGGCCAGGTCTTCCCCCCGCCGCCCGGTCCGGATCCGCCGCATATCCTTCCTGCATTCCCCCGGATTTTTGCGATCGGTTGCGATCATGCAATTACGCGGCTAAAGCAGCCGCCCCTGAATGTCACGCAGCGCCTTCAGCCGGAACGAGCGCCGGTGAATCTTGCAGTATCCGCATTCCCGAATGGCCTGCCTGTGTTCGGGGGTGCCGTAGCCTTTGTTTTTCATGAAATTGTACCGGGGATACTGACGGTGGTAGATTTCCATGATCCGGTCCCGCGTTACCTTGGCAAGGATGGACGCGGCGGCGATGGTGAGGCTCTGCGAATCACCCCGGACGATGGCTTTCTGGGGCATGACGAGGGGAACACGGTGGCAGCCGTCGACAAGAAGGTAGTCCGGCGGCGGGGCGAGTTCCAGGACGGCGTCCCGCATGGCCATCAGCGACGCCTGGAGAATGTTGACGCTGTCAATCACGTCGGCTTCGATTACGCCGAACCCGACGGCAAGGGCGTCTGACCGGATCCGCTCATACAGGTTTTCCCGCTTCCGCGGGGAAAGCCGCTTCGAATCGTCTATGTCGGGGTTTTCATAATCCGGCGGAAAAACGACTGCGGCAGCGACGACCGGGCCCGCCAGGGGCCCCCTGCCCGCTTCATCGACACCCGCGACCCAGTGATAGCCTGCCTGATGGGCCTGCCGCTCAAAACGGTCCATTTGCGGGTATTATACTTTCCCCCTCTCCCTGATCCGCGCCTTCTTACCCCGCAACCCCCTGAGGTAATACAGGCGGGAACGCCGCACCCGGCCGCGCGTCACCACCTCGATGCTGTCGATGACGGGCGAGTGCAGCGGGAATGTTCTCTCCACGCCGACGCCGTAGGAAACCTTTCTGACCGTAAAGCTGGAGCGGCAGTCCCCCCTCTTTTTCCGGATGACCACGCCTTCGAAAGCCTGAATGCGCTGCTTCTGACCCTCGATGATTCTCACATTCACCCGCACCGTATCGCCCGACTGGAAATCGGGAATATCGGCCCTCATCTGTTCTTTCTCGATCATTTCGACGATATTCATACCCTGTGACTCCTTGTTCGAAAGGTTTTTATTTCAATAGCCGGCCCCGTAGACAGAGATAAAGACACCGCCGTTGCAGACGGCCTCGAACCCTTGCCGGTCTTTATTTTCCGGGCCCTTCTTCCGCAAGCTCTGAAAGAAGCGCGCGATCCTCCTCCGTCAGGTTCGCTTTTGCCAGCAAATCCGGGCGCCGCAACTGCGTCCGCCGCAGCGACTCCTTTCGCCGCCACCGGTCGATCTCCCGGTGATTGCCCGAAAGCAGGACGTCCGGCACCCGCCAATCTCGGTATTCGGCCGGCCGCGTGTAATGCGGATGCTCCAGCAGTCCCGTGGCATGGGAATCCCGCGATGCCGAGTCCGCATTTCCCAGCACACCGGGTATGAGCCGGGCGACTGCATCCACGACCACCATGGCCGGCAGTTCACCGCCCGTCAGGACATAATCCCCGATGGATATTTCGCGGTCCGCCAGATGAACCCTGACCCGTTCATCCACCCCCTCATAGTGCCCGCAGATCAGCACGAGCCGGGGCAGTTCGGCCAGTTCTTCCGCCGTCCGCTGGTTGAACGGTTCACCCTGCGGCGTCAGAAGAACGGTCATGCCGTCCTTTTCGCCCGCGCGGATGTCCCGCAAGGCCCGGTCAATGGGCTCCACCTTCATGACCATGCCCCCGCCGCCGCCATAAGGCGCGTCGTCCGTCATCCGGTGCCTGTCCTGCGCGTACAGGCGGATGTCGTGCACCCGGACGTCAATCAGGTGACTTTCACGGGCTTTCTTCAGAAGGCTGCAGTCAAGGGGAGAAACGAACATCTCGGGAAAGACGGTGAGGATGTCAAACCGGATCATGCCTTCTCACAACCCTTCCAGCAACCTGACCCACATGACCCCTTTCTCAAGATCGATTCCCAGGATCACCTCCCCGATCGCCGGCAGCAGGATTTCCCGATCCCCGCCCCTGCAGACGTACACATCGTTGCTTCCCGTTGGAAATATGGACTCGACCCGGCCCAGCGCCTCCCCTGCTTCCGTAACCACCCGCAGCCCGATCAGATCGCGCCAGTAGTATTCCCCTTCCGGCAGTTTCTTCAATCGGTTCGTCGGAACCAGAATCCGGCTGCCGACCAGATTCATGGCAGCGTCCCTGTCCCGGATGTCTTCCAGTTCCAGGAAAAAAAAATTCTTCTTTTTTTGTATCTTCCCCAGCCGGAAAGAGGCCGGCGCCTGACCCGCCTTCCGAAGGAAAACTTCATCCAGTCCCTGCAGAATATCTTCCGAATCAAGATAGGACAGGGCTTTCAGACAGCCCCGGAGTCCCTGGGTTTTCAAAATCTCCCCGATTTCCACGAAATCGTCCATTCGGCCCGGCCGGTTCTATCATTCGATGATTTCCAGCACCGTCCTTTTGCGAATCTTTGTCGAGGCCGCGCTCAGAATGGTCCTCATGGCCTTCGCCGTTCTCCCCTGTTTGCCGATGACCTTGCCCAGATCTTCCTTCGCCACCCGCAATTCGATCACGGAGGTCTGCTCACCGGCCACCTCGGCAACCTCAACCTGATCGGGTTGATCCACCAACGCCTGCGCCATGAATTTGATCAAATCTTTCATCGTCACAACCTCCAGGGATTTCTCTTCATCCAACCGCCACACCGATGCTGAGATTGTCCAACGCTGTTCGCAACGACCCCCGCGGAAGCGTTTATGCGCGGACGGTAATTCCCTTCTTCGCAAGCAACTGGGATACGGTCAATGTCGGCTTGGCGCCCTTCGCAAGCCAGTTCTTCAAAAGATCCTCTTTCACCACGATCTCGGGCGGATCCTTTTTGGGATCATAATTCCCCAGAATCTCCAGGAACTTTCCATCCCTCGGCGCAGCCGCATCGGCCGCCACAATCCTGTAAAAAGGCTTTCCCTTCGCGCCCATCCTCGTCAATCTGATTTTTACCGCCATCCTGTTCGTATAACCTCCTCACATAATCATGCCTTCATGAATTTTTGCATATGAATTATAAGTTTAGCATGTTTATTCAGCGATTGAAAGGAAAATTTCCCCTTCGCATGGCTTTCATTCCGTCTTTTGACGTCATTTTCTTCATGATTTTCCGCATTTCAATATAATTCTTCAAAAGACGGTTGACATCCTGGACCGTGGTGCCGCTTCCCCGGGCGATCCGTTTGCGCCGCTGTCCGTCGATGATCAGATAGTTCAGCCGCTCCCGGTTTGTCATGGAGTCGATCATCGCGGAGATTCGCACCAGTTCCTTGTCATCGGGCGTCACTCCCTTGAGCGCCTTGATTTTGCCGAACCCGGGAATCATGCCGATGATATCCTGCAGGGAACCCATCTTCCGAATCTGCTTCAGCTGGTTCCTGAAATCCTCCAGGGTAAATTCGTTCTTCCGGAATTTCCTTTCGAGCTCCCTGGCTTCCTTTTCATCGACCGTTGCCTGCGCCTTTTCCACCAGGCTCAGGACGTCCCCCATGCCGAGAATCCGCGAGGTCATCCGTTCGGGATGAAACACCTCCAGGGCGTCAATCTTCTCACCCATGCCGACGAACTTGATCGGCTTTCCCATGACCGCTTTGAGGGAAAGGGCGGCGCCGCCGCGGGCGTCGCCGTCCATCTTCGTCATGATCACCCCGTCGATGCCCAGCAGCTCGTTGAACCGGGCCGCCACGTTTACGGCGTCCTGCCCCGTCATGGCATCGGCGACAAACAGAATTTCCGCGGGGTGGATCCTGTCCTTGATCCGCTGCAGCTCTCCCATCATTTCGCTGTCAATATGCAGGCGCCCCGCCGTATCCACGATGACGACCTCGTATCCGTTGCTCCTGGCCTCCTCGACCGCCTGCACGCAGATCCCGACCGGATCGGACGATCCTCCCGCATCATAGATTCCGGCGCCGATCTTCTGACCGAGAACGCGCAGCTGTTCCATTGCCGCCGGACGGTAGACGTCCGCGGATACCAGATAAACCTTCTTGTTCTGGCCGGCGATCAGGCGGGCCAGTTTGACGGCCGTGGTCGTCTTGCCGCAGCCCTGAAGACCGACCAGCATGATGGGGGCGGGAATGCGGCTGCCGAATCGCAACTGGCTGCTGGCCCCTCCCATGAGTTCGATAAGCCGGTCATGAACGATTTTCACGACCTGCTGGCCGGGCGTTATGCTCTCCAGCACCTCCTGCCCCACCGCCCGGACACGGACGTCTTCGATGAAGTCCTTGACGACCTTGAAATTCACATCGGCCTCCAGCAGGGCCATGCGGATTTCCCGGAGCGCCCCCTGGATATTCTCCTCGTCCAGGCGTCCTCTTCCCTTCAGCTTCCTGAAAACGCCGTCCAGTTTTTCCGTGAGATTCTCAAACATGATGCATCATACTTTTGCGTTATCGGATTTCAACATCTCCAATCCCCTACGGATTGCCGCTGCTTTCCGACGACCGAATCACGCAGCTCAGCCCTTTCATGTTCTTTGACACGCGATCCGCCGCCTTCTGGGCATCCTCCCTGCTCTGAAAACCGTTCATGATCACTCGGAACCACTTTCCCTTGTCCGGCAGGTTCGTCACCTCGATCCGCGGGGCATATCCCATGGATTTCAATCTCCCGGCCAGCTCGTCGGCTTTGCTCTTCTGCTGGTATGAAACAAGCTGGATCAGGAACTTTTCCTTGGCAGGGGCTGTCTCCTTTTTCTGCACTGCGGCCGGAGCGGGGACCGGCGTCGCCGGCGCTGCTTTTTGCGGTTTTGCCGGTACGGGGGCTTGTGGCGCCGCAGCCGGCTTCTGCGGTGTCATGGCCGACGCTTGTTCTGTCGGTTCCGTTCGCGCTTTCGGCTTTGGCGCCGGCGGCGTCTTTTCAACGGTTGTTCCCGCGTCGATTTTTTTCTCTCCGGGGCTTTCGACGATCAGCCCGCCGGCATCCCCCTGCTTCTTCGCCAGCGTGTTGTAAAAGGTCAAATCCATATCCTTGTCCGCGCCGGCGGTTTCCGGCTTTTTTTCTTCCCGCCGGTCCGCGACGGTTTTCGAAGCGCCCATCGTCCAGCCTGCCCGGTTTCTGATCCGGTCCGGGATGTAGCCGGCGATCCTGTCGGGGTAGGTGTCGATATTTTTGCCCACGTCGATGCCGAACAGAAAAACGCAAAAGAGCAGCGCGGACATGCCCAGAACGAACAGGACCAGCCCCAGCCTGCCCATTCTGAACTCGAATCTGTGTGCGTTCTTCGCCGCCATGAAGGCCTCCGCCGAATTCCCCTTGCCCTACATGCTTTCCGGCGCCGACACCCCTAACAATCGCAGCGCATTTTGCAAAACGATCCGGACGGATTGAACGAGGAAAAGCCTCGCCCCGCTCATGTCCGCGTCTTCGGAGAGAACTTTGTTCTTGTTGTAGTAACTGTGCAAAAGAGCGGCCAGCCCGTTCAGGTAGAAGGTCAGGCGATGCGGCTCCAGGGCCACGGCCGCTCCCTCGACCACCTCCGGAAAACGGGTGATGGCCTTGATCAGATCCATCTCTTCGGGAAGGGTCAGGCGATCCGGTTTTGCCTCCGGATAGCCCGGAACGGCATAGCCCCGCTCGGAGGCCATCCGCAGGATGCTGCAGATCCTCGCATGGGCGTACTGCACATAATAAACGGGATTTTCATTGGACTGCTTTTTCGCGAGCTCCAGATCGAAATCGAGGTGGCTGTCGGAGCGCCGCATCAGGAAGTTGTAGCGGGCGGCGTCCCGGCCCACTTCCTCCACAACCTCTTTCAGCGTTACGAATTCCCCGGAGCGGGTGGACATGGCCACCGGCCTGCCGTCCCGCAGCAGATTCACCAGCTGTACCAGGACAACTTCCAGCGCTTCCCGCGGATAACCCATGGCCTGGACGCCGGCATACATCCGGGGGATATAGCCGTGATGGTCGGCCCCCCAGATGTCGATCACCCGGTCGAAGCCACGCCGGTATTTGTTCCGGTGATAGGCGATATCGGCGGCAAAATAGGTGGGATCCCCGTTCTGGCGGACGACGACCCGGTCCTTGTCGTCTCCGAATGCGGTCGTCTTGAACCAGAGGGTCTCGCCCTCCCGGTAGATGAAGCCCTGCCCCTCCAGCTCGGCCAGGAGACGGGCCACGCCGTCTTCCCGGTAGAGCTCCCGTTCGCTGAAATAGACGTCGAAAACGACGCCGAAGGCCCTGAGGTCCGCCTTGATCTCCTCCAGGATGGCCCCCGCGGCAAAGTCGGTGAACGGGGGAACGGCGGCGTCCTGGCCCCGGGCAAGCCATGCCTCGCCATCCCTTGACAGGATTTGCGCGGCCAGTTCCCGAATGTAGTCGCCCCGGTAGCAGTTCTCGGGAAATTCGACGGACCGGCCCAGCAGTTCCAGGTAGCGGAACCAGACGGACTTTCCCAGGTTGTGCATCTGGTTTCCCGCATCGTTGATATAGTATTCCCGGGAGACGGCGTATCCCGCCGCTTCCAGGATTGCGGCAATGACATCCCCCACGACGGCACCCCGGGCATGTCCGATGTGAAGCGGCCCCGTCGGGTTGGCGCTGACGAACTCCACCTGGACCCGCCGGCCCCGGCCGATATCCGGCATCCCGTATCGGCCCCCCAGGCGGTGAACCTCTTCCAGCAGGGAGACCCAGATTCCCCCGCGGACGGAAAAGTTGATGAACCCCGGGCCGGCGATCTCTGTTTTCTCCAGCAGGCCGTCGGGATCGTCCATGGCCCGGATGAGCATCTCCGCGATGAGCCGCGGGTTCTTCTTCGCCTGAGAGGCCAGGACCATGGCGATATTCGTGGCGTAGTCCCCGTGGGCCGGGTCTTTCGTCAGTTCCACTTCGATAAAGGGGAGCCCCCCCTCGGGAACCTGGCCCTGCTCGCCGGCAGGTCTCCAGCGCTTTTTCCAGTAACGAGATGATCCTGTTTTTCATGTCCATCACAAAAAAAATGACAAGCGGCGACGCGTTAATGCCGCCACTTGTCACACTTTTCCACCCCTGTGGTCAAGGATTATCTATCTGCCCTGTTCCTTCCGGATCGCCTCGTCGATATCCTTTTCCTTGATCGCCAGATCCCTTGAATAATCCGGGCAATGGACCTGGCCCGTCGCATCTGTGGAAACGCTGAACTTCTTCTGGCAGTTTGCCCGCCAGGCGCAGATCGCGCAGTATTTCCTGTCCGACCCCATGAGACGACCCCCTCCGTTCAATTAATAATCCGCCATTACGGTTCGCAACTTACATTCCGGCAGCCTCGAAGTCAAGGCATTTTCTACTGCACGCGCTAGGTCCCGCCAGTAGAGCATGTTGTTGCGGTTGGCCGACGAAGGCGGGTTGATGTTGACCCTCTGCCGTGCTAGCCCCGGTACCTCCACCCCCGCTGGTCGTGACGTAGAGGTCCGGCGTGGTCGTGCTCCCCGGCGGCATGGAAACGATGGGCGCCGATGCGATCCCGGTCCCGATGGTCATGCTGCGGTCTCCCGCTCGTGGAGATCTCGCCTGCGCCGGTCGTGTAATCCACCCCGTACAGCTTCGCCGTCCCACCCTGTGCGCAGGGGTCGTTTCCCGTCGGCGGGGTGTACGTCGTGAAATAGACCACGCCGCCGAAGACCGCCGGATCGGCCAGGATCTTTTCACCCTGCCCGGTCATGTTGATGTACCAGCCGTCTCCCGTACCGCTGTAGGTGCTGCCCGAACTGGTGATGTTCTCCAGGTTGCCGTAAGTGTATGTCGTAGTCCGGTCATTGTCCTTCAGGGCCACGAACTTCTCCTGAGCGTTGGGCGCCGTTGGGTCATTTTTGTCACCCGTCCCGAAGTACACCCAGAGGTTGTTGTATGTGTCCCTGGCAACGGCAGCAATGGTGAAGATCGGCCGGATGCTGCTGCCGGCACTTGAATCGAACAGCAGGCCGCCCGTCCAGTTCGATGTGTTGCAGGTCGTTCCGTCGCCTCGCATCGGCAGAGCTTGAAGCGCCACATGTTGTCGCCCCGGTCCCCCACGTACACCGTGTCGATGAAGCCGTCGTTGTCCGTATCCACGATGGCGGGCGCGGCCACGAGGCCGTAGTCCATGGCAGTGTTGTCCGCCCCGGTGATACCCCCAGAGGATACTGCCGTCCGCTCAGGTCGACAATGAAAAACCCATTGCCCTTCGTATTGTCCGTGCTCCCGCCGCCGCCCACTAAGCCGACCCATTTTTCATTGCCGTTGATCAGGATCTTCCCGATCATGAACTTGCTCCAGGGCTCCGCCAGGTAGGGACCGTAGGTTGCCGATATCCCCGCCGTGCCGCCCAGCCGCCATATGTATGACGGCTGAGGCGCCGTGCAGGACGCGCTGGCGGCCGTGCAACTGGAACCGGTGATGTCGAACGCGTAGTAACCGCAGTAATGGGGATAGGAGGCGCTGTAGGTCCCGCTGGCGCTGAACCCGGAATCGCAGTGACTACGGAATTGCTCCAGAGATAGGTGGATCCCGGCCCGCGTCCCTCGCCGAAGATCATCAGGGTTTGCCAGTCGGACGCCGGTCTTGCTTGTGCCATTCCGCCCGTGCCCAGCCAGACATCGGCCACGGTCACCGGCCCGTCAACGAAATAAAGGTGCGTCAGGGTGGTCGGCTCGGAGCTTGGGCAATGCTCTTGAGCTTCGGGAGCAGGTTGGGCGGGATGAAGCTCCACGCCTCCGTGCCGTCGCTCGTTCTGAAGGCGTGCATCTGCCCGTCGTTCGCACCCGCCGTGATCAGCCGGTTCCCCTTGGCAGAGGTGCGCACGTGATTGGAGCGGTGGACGGCAAACTGGTTCGTGGCGTCCCTCATGTCATCGTAGAAGACTGACGGCGTGCCCACGGTGATGGGCGTGGAACGGAAGACGTCCCCCAATTTCCAGTTGTCCGGGTTATAGGCCGACTCTCCACGGAAATATCCGACAACGGCATCGCGTGCAGCCGTGGTCGCCACGCCGAGATCGGCTAGCGGTGATGTTTGCCGTTGTGAAGTCGACCATGCTTCCCGCCTTGTAGGTCTTGATCGTCCGGCTCGGATGCCGCCGCGGACTGCAGGATCGTCCCCGCGTCCCAGAGGACGCTTCCCACCGTGCCGTTGGTGTTGATCTGGTACTTCTTGAGATGCCCCAGCCAGAAGGGATCTCCCGTCACCGGCTGAAAGGAGCCTTCGTAGACGAAGTTTTCATCCTGCGTCCGCGTGGACTGGATGGAGGCCTGGGAAAAGGAGTAGGTGGCCTCCCGGATCAGGTTGATGGCCGTTTTCAGGGCCGTGGCCAGCTCATCCGCGTCCGCTGCGAGAAATGCGTACCCGGAAAGATTGAGGTAGCCGGGGTCATTGGCGCTGGCCCGAAAGCTGCTGTCGAGTTGCCGGCGCCCGGATAGGGATTTGTGCCATCATAGCAGGCCTGCTGTCACGGCGGCGCTGTCCGCCGCGCAGCTTGTCACGCCCGACGGAAAGCAGGCTGTCGGGTTCGTCGCCATGTTGCAGCACGCCGTCGGATTAGTGACCGGGTTTGTCGACACGTTGCATCCGGTGACAATACTGTAGCCGGCCGTGCTTCCCGCATTGGCGGCGTTGGGATTGTCCGTCCCGCCGTAGTAGGCCATCCAGTTCAGCGTGTTCTGCAGGTAGGGGGGCATGGTGGAGCCGAACCCGACGACAAAGACCCGGTAGCCCGCATCGGCCAGGGCCTTTGCCCTGGCAACGGGTTCCCGCCTGTTCTTGTAACGGTCGGAGGCGCACTCCGCACCGCTGGCCCCGCAGGCGTAGGTGTCCGACCCGTCGGTCAACAGGATGACGAATTTCTGCCGGCAGGCCCCGGCGCTGTCCGCCGCCTTGTGGGCGTCCAGATAGATCTTCGCCTCGCCCAGTGACAGAGGCCAGGGGGGTGCCGCCGCTGGCGCTGGCGCCGCCGACGGAGTATGAGCCGGTGCTGCCGACGGTGCAGCTCGAGTTGCTGTTGCAGTAGATCTGGCTATACTTGGAGTTGATGTACCGCCTGCTGCTACTCGATGATCCGGGTATCTGGATGCACCCGCTGGTGTAGTCCCTCCCGTGTCGTCGCTGTCGCAGTTGTAATACTCGCATGTAGCCGAGCCGGACGCCGAGGCTGCCTTCATCAGTAGCTGTTGATGGTGTCGTCGTCGTTGTCGTCGAGGATGTCGAAAATGGCGCGCTTGGCGATGGCCAGACGGCTGCAATTCACGCTGCAGTTTGTCTTCGAGCTGCCGCAAAACCCGCCAGAACATCCGGAGCCCGTGCAATGCGTCGTGTCCGCGGTGCAGGAAAGGCTGTTGCCGTAGGGTTTGTCATCGCCAGCCGGGTTCCAGGCCATGCTGCCCGAGAGGTCGAGGAGGATCAGGGCGTCGGGGGCCACGGATGTCGTGAATAGCGCCTCCTCGGCCGTATCCGGAGCTCGTCGCGTTTCCGATACCGATAGAAAACAACAAAAGTAAGATTCCAGAAACCAAGGAGATGATTTGCTTTGCTTTCATAGATCCTCCCTATCGTGACATGGTTGTGATGTCGATGGGGCCGTACCCGACGCCCACATCCACCTGAACAGTCGCGTTGTACTTTGTGCTGTTTCCCGTGACGACGAGGGCATAGGCCCGCTGTCCCCATTCCTGCCCCCCGCCGATGGAATAACCCGCCAGGGGCACGTACAGGGGAAGGTTGCTCGTCGGGGCCGACGGTGCGCCGATGGTATAGGTGGACGTCGCGTCGCTGGTCGACCCGGACGTGAACGTCTGCGAACCCCAGCTTGTCGCGTTCTGGGGATCGAAATTGGCCATCAACTGATGGACGCCCGTCTCGACGGCCGCCATGGCCTTTTTCTCCCCCACCACCCGGGCGCTGACCCGTGTGTCCTGCGTGGACATCATGACGACCAGGTAGCCAAGCGCGGTGAGAATAAGAATGGCGAGAATCGCGACCACCAGGGAAAATCCCTTCCCGGAGTTCACATGAAGACGCTTGAGTTGCTTGAGTCCTTTAAGGGATGACATGGTTCCTCGGGATAATGCTGGTTGAATAGATCATCTGCCTGCGCTGCTGCGTATCCGCGGCGACGTCTTCCGTCTCGACGGACAGTGTAACTTCAATGCGGGCGATGTCCCGCACATTGGGGCTGGCGGCAGGGTTCAGAAAATTGGCCACGGGGATCTCGGTCCCCAAAGCAGTATAGTACCGGAAGACGGGGAGGTCCCCCGCATCCATGGTCCCGTTTCCGTTGACGTCGTTGATGACGCGGACCGTTTTCTGCCCGGCCACGCTGGACCCTAAGAAAGGCTGCGCGCCCCCGCAGTTGCTTTCCCGTGTGATCCGCTGGTCGGATGCGCCCGGCAGGTAGGCGTAGCGGATCACCTCACCGGCTGAATCTCTGATGGCGCCGGACATGCCGATGTCCATCTCGATCGCGATCGAGGTTGCCGTCGCTTCCTGGATGCCGCGAGCGTTCTGATTGCCCGAAGCGGAGGTACACGCTCCCGTCGGCGTCAGCCAGATGCCTGCCGCCCGAACCGGATTGAAGGATGCCATCTGGAGATCCGTGGCCATCAGCTCCAGCGCGGCCCGCGCGTCCTGATGGGCCACCACCTTTTGAAGCATCGCCGACGACGATCGCTGGCCCGTCGTCACGGCCGCATAGATGGCGCCGATGATGATGATGCAGACAGCGAGCGCGACCATAAGTTCGACGAGCGTGAATCCCCGTTTGTTCATCAGCACCCCCCGTACCGGAAAGGCTCCTGACGGGTCACGTCCACGCTGTCCGACAGGATGAATGTGCTGTTCGGCCAGGTCACTGTGACAATGATCCGCCACTGATTGCTCGCCGGCGCCGAGATGACCGTCGTCACCGTGAACGTCGCATCCCCGGTCTGGGCCGTGCCCTGCCCGCTGGCGTTGACGTTCGCGACGGTCGTTCCCGTCGTCACCGTGTTGCAGGGATTCATGACAAACAACTCCCAGGTGTTCAGTTCCTTATAGAGGATGCCCGCGGCCCTGCCCATGTAGTCCGATTTGCCGGACAGCTGCCAGGCCGGGGCCTGCATGGAAAGCAGGGCCAGCAGTCCGACGGAGGTGATCAGGATGGAGATCAGGCCTTCGATCAGGGTGATCCCCCTTTTATTGGAGAGTATAGTTAACATAGGTCCTCCCCGGAAAATTCACCGTTATGTCGGCCCTTGAATTAATGCTGTTTTTGACGCTCACCGTCCCGCCCAAAGATATGGTTCCCCGCGGCTGGAAAGTGAAGGTGGTCGCCGTCGTGTTCGCCGCATCGATCACGATCCCGTCGTTGGCTGCTGCCGAGGCGGCCACCTGCTTGGTCTGCCGGACCGTCCATGTACTGGGGGCCGTCTCCTCCTCGGTGGTGTACTGATTGTTCGTTGTGTCAAACACGATCCGATAGGTCCTGCTCTCCGCCAGCGCCCGTTCACGCGTCACGAAAAATTCCGAAGAGATTTCCTGGGCGGCAATCTTCAGGTTTCGATTCCGGATGTAGTTGCGGAAATTCGGGACCGCGATCGTGGCGATAATCCCGATGAGGGCGATAACGATCATGACCTCAACCAGGGAAAATCCCTTCCGGCCATCTTGAATTGTTATCTTCACAGACAACATGGTTCCGTCTTTCCGTTGCGTGCCTGCCGTCTCCCCTCCCACTGATGAAGTGTTCATCGGAATATGCGCAACCGCACGGGAGGCCTGCCGCGATTTACGGCTCCATCTTAAACGATTGAAGTGAATTGTCAATAAAAAAGAGCGGATAAGTGTGTGATCGGCGTCACACAACACAGGTGATTTTCGTCACACAACCGGCGCCTGTTTCCCTGGACCGGGCGTGAAATGTATTTTGACTTTTCAAATTGCTTTCTATAAATATGAGCAATACCTTTTCATCACCGGGGGCAAGATGCAAGCGGTTGCCTTATTGAAACAGATCCCCCTTTTCGACCCGCTGGAGCCTGCGGACCAGGAGCAGCTCGCGGCGCTGCTGCGGAAAAGATCCGTCAGACGGGGGGCGGTTCTTTTTCGCAAGGGCGATGAGGGCACGGCCCTTTATATTATCGTCAGGGGCCGCATCAAGATCACCCTCCAGACGAAACTGGGAGACGAGATCACGCTGGCCATCCTGAACGACGGGGAGTTTCTCGGGGAGATGGCCCTTCTGGACGGAATGCCCCGCTCGGCGGACGCGATCGCCTTGGATGAAACTCAGATCTATGTCCTGAACCGGAGCGATTTCCTCACCTTTCTCGCACAAAATGCGGGGGCCGTACAAACCGTTCTGCGTGCGCTCTCGATGCGCCTGCGCAATACGGACGACCTGCTCGCGGAAATCTGCTTTTCCAGCCTCCCTTCCCGGCTGGCCAGGAGGCTGGCGGAGATGGCGGCAGCGGACAAGCCGCCGAAGGCCGGTCCGCTATCGATTCGACTGACGCAGAAGGAGCTGGCCAGCATGCTGGGTACGACCCGGGAAAGCGTCAACAAGGAATTGAAGGTCCTGCGGGATCGCGGCATTCTCAGCACCTCCAGAAACCTGATCACGATTCACGATCCGGACAGTCTCCGGCGACGCATCCGATAGAAACCGGATCCTCCGGCCGCTTGCGTCAGGGCAGATAGAAGAGCCGGCGCATGACGGCATCCCCGAAGAAGATGTACGCGGCAGCGGCGGCGGATAGAAACGGGCCGAAAGGGACTGCGTATTTCATGTCCTGCCCCTTGGCCAGCATCACCGCGATGCCCACCACCGCGCCCAGGAGGGAACTGAACAGGAGCACGAAAAGAAGCGATTGCCAGCCCAGAAAAGCGCCGATCATGGCCAGCAGCTTGATGTCCCCCCCGCCCATGCCCTCTCTTTTGGTCAGCAGCTCGTAGACAAAGGCAATTGCGTAAAGGCACCCGCCGCCGATGAGGAACCCCAGGAAGGCGTCCAGAAAGCGAAGCTTCATGACGAAGACCGCCGCCAGGAAGAAAATCGGGATGCCCGGCAGGCTGATGACGTCGGGAATGATCTGATGGTCCAGATCGATGAAGGTGATGACGATCAAAGCGCAGATGAAGGCGAAGGAAACCAGCCACTGGAACGTGGCGCCGTACTTCCAGAAGAGCAGCAGGGAAAAGACGGCGGTAATCGCTTCCACCAGCGGATAGCGGAAGGCAATCCTCTCTCCGCAATCCCGGCAGCGGCCCCGGAGAAGGATAAAACTGATCAGGGGAATATTGTCATAGAACCGGATGGCCTTTCCGCAGCGCGGGCAGCGGGATGCGGGAATGACAATGGAGTCCTCTTCCGGCAGCCTGTGAATGAGGACATTGAGAAAACTGCCGATCGCGGCGCCCACAACGGCGAAGAAGATTTCCATGAAGAGGGTCATGCCGGGGTTTTGCCCCCCTTCACAGGCATTGCGCCTTCTCGATGCGATATCATTGATCCCCGTCCGCCGCAGGCTGTTGCATGTCCCTACCCGTCCTTGCGGTTCCAGTCGTAGGGGATGTCGTTGTCATGGGGATGGACCCTGAATTCATCGGGCGCACGGTAGTCGTAAAGCTCCGTGGGGACATTCACGACAATGGCATCTTCGGAGGAGATGCATTTGAAGCCGTGATAGACGTAGGCGGGGATGTGGACCAGGACGGGGCGGTGCTCGCCGGCGAAGATTTCGTTGATCTGTCCGAAGGTGGCCGAATCCTTTCTGCCGTCATACAGCACGATCTTCATCATTCCCCGGAGGACGGCCATGTTGTCTTCCTGCTTCTTGTGGTAATGCCAGCCCTTGACGACGCCCGGATAGGCCGTCGTCATATAAACCTGCCCGAACACCTTGAACATCGGATCATCCGAGCGCAGGATCTCCATCAGGCGGCCCCGTTCATCCGGTATGACTTTCAGATTCTTCACGACCACCCCGTCGATCATCACAGCCCCCTCATCGCGCCCGCGGACAGGCGGAATTTTTTGTGGCCTTCTATAACATATTCGGCCAGGGGGCAATAGAAAAAGTTGGGCTTGTCGCCCCTTTGCATTTCACCTCCAGGTGGTGTAAGAGAGATCCATGACCGATGAATTCTATATGAAAAAAGCGCTCGCGCTCGCAAAGCGGGGAGAAGGGTGGGTCAGCCCCAACCCCATGGTCGGCGCCGTGATCGTCAAAAAAGACCGGATCATCGGAGCGGGGTTCCACCGGCGGTTCGGGGGAGACCACGCGGAAATCAATGCCATCCGGAACGCGACCGGGCCCGTCGCCGGAGCGACGGTTTACATCACCCTCGAGCCCTGCTGTCATCACGGCAAGACCCCGCCCTGCGTGGAAAGCCTGATCGCCTGCAAGCCGGGCCGGGTCGTCATCGGCATGTCCGATCCCAATCCCCTCGTCTGCGGCGGCAGCATCGAACGCCTGCGGCGCGAGGGAATCCCGACGACCGTGGGGATCTTGGAGCCGGAATGCAGACGGCTCAACGAACGGTTCATCAAATTCATGCAGACGCGCGTCCCCTTCGTCACCCTGAAGTTTGCCCAGACCGTCGACGGCCGGATCGCCACATCCACCGGACATTCCCGCTGGATCAGCTCCCCGCCGTCGCTCCGGTTTGCCCACGCCCTGAGGGCCAGCCACGACGCGGTCCTTGTCGGCAGCGGCACTGTCCGCCAGGACGACCCGGAGCTGACCGTTCGGCTGACCGGAGGAAGGCAGCCACTGAGGATTGTCCTTGATTCCCGATTGAACACACCGGCGGACGCGCGCATTCTGAAAAATCAGGACCGGGCGAAAACACTCATTGCGACAACGACGGCCAGCAGCAGGAAGAAAGCGGCCTTGTTTGATAAGCTGGGCGTTGAAATCCTCCACTGCAGCAAGGACGGCCCGCACCGGATCGACCTGAAAAAACTGTTCCTCGATCTGGGAAAGCGGGATGTCTCTTCGATCCTCGTGGAGGGGGGCGCCGCCGTGATCACGTCCGTCCTGAAGGGGAAACTGGCGGACCGGATCGTGATCGTTGTCGCACCGAAAATCGTGGGAAGGGGCGTCGAGGCGGTCCAGGACCTCGGCATCAAGACCATGGATGACGCGCTAACGCTGTCCACCCTCCGGCTCAGGCGAAGGGGGGGCGACTTCATTCTGGACGGCCGGATAAATCGTTGAAGGAAACATCGGAAGGGTTGACGGTTCAAACAAAAGGCCCGGGAATCCATTCCGGACTCCCGGGCCTTTCAATCATCGGTCTGTACGTTTATTTCACTTCTTCAAAGTCCGCATCGACGACGTCTTCATCCTTCTTGCCGGCGCCCGTCTGCGCACCGGCGCCCGGGCCCGCTTGAGGTCCGGCGCCCGGCTGCTGCGCGCTGGTTTTCGAATACATGGCCTCGGCCAGCTTGTGCGAAGCGGTGGTCAGCTCGTCCTGTGCCCTCTTGATGGCGGCGACATCGTCGCCTTCGATCGCCTTCTTGACCCTGGCGATGGCATCTTCGATCTTCGCCTTTTCCGAGGCGTCGATCTTGTCGCCGAACTCCTTGATGTTTTTCTCGACACTGTACGCCATCGCGTCGGCCTGGTTGCGGGCCTCGATCAGCTCTTTCTTCTTTTTGTCCTCTTCGGCATGGGAATCTGCTTCCCGGACCAGCTTCTCGATCTCGGTTTCGGTCAGCCCGCTGGATGCGGTGATCTTGATGCTCTGCTCCTTGCCGGTCCCGAGATCCTTCGCGGACACGTGAACGATGCCGTTGGCATCGATGTCGAAGGTCACCTCGATCTGGGGCATGCCCCGCGGCGCAGGCGGAATTCCGACCAGCTCGAACCGGCCCAGCGTCCGGTTGTCGGCCGCCATGGAACGCTCGCCCTGCAGGACGTGGATGCTCACCGCCGGCTGGTTGTCGGCAGCCGTCGAAAAGATCTGGCTTTTCTTCGTCGGGATCGTCGTGTTCTTTTCGATCAGTTTCGTCATCACGCCGCCCAGCGTCTCGATGCCCAGCGACAGGGGGGTGACGTCCAGCAGCAGGACATCCTTCACATCCCCGGACAGGACGCCGCCCTGAATCGCGGCCCCGACGGCCACGACCTCATCGGGATTGACGCCCTTGTGGGGCTCTTTGCCGAAGATCTCCTTGACCTTCTGCTGGACCCGCGGCATGCGGGTCATCCCGCCGACCAGAATGACCTCGTCGATCTGCGCCGGTGTCAGGTTGGCGTCTTTCAGGGCCGTGCGGCAGGGGCCTTCGACCTTGTCGATGAGGTCCTCCACAAGCGCCTCCAGCTTGGCCCGGGTCAGCTTGATGTTCATGTGCTTGGGGCCGCTGGCATCGGCCGTGATAAAGGGCAGATTGACGTCCGTCTCCATGGCCGTGGACAATTCCATCTTGGCCTTTTCCGCCGCCTCCTTGAGGCGCTGCAGGGCCATCTTGTCGCTCCGGATGTCGATGCCCTGGTCCTTCTTGAATTCCGTGGCCAGAAAGTCGATGAGGCGCTGGTCGAAGTCCTCCCCGCCCAGATGGGTGTCGCCGTTGGTCGATTTGACCTCGAAGACGCCTTCGCCCAGTTCCAGGATTGAAATATCGAAAGTCCCCCCGCCCAGGTCGAAGACGGCGATCTTCTCGTCCTTCTTCTTGTCCAGCCCGTACGCCAGGGCCGCCGCCGTGGGCTCGTTGATGATCCGCAGCACGTTCAGGCCGGCGATCTTGCCGGCGTCCTTGGTGGCCTGCCGCTGGGAGTCGTTGAAGTAGGCCGGCACGGTGATGACCGCATCGACGATCTTTTCTCCCAGATAATCGTCGGCGGTCTGCTTCATCTTCACGAGGATCATCGACGAAATTTCCGCAGGGCTGTAATTTCTTCCCCGGATCGTCACCTGGGCATCCCCGTTCGACGCTTCCGTAATCTTGAAGGGGCTGACGGTCTTGTCATACTGGACCTCACGGGAGCCATACTTTCTTCCGATGAGCCTCTTGATGGCATAGACAGTGTTCTCGGAATTCGTAATGGCCTGCCTCTTGGCAACCTGGCCGACCAGTCTTTCGCCACTGTCTGTGAAGGCAACCATGGAAGGCGTTGTGCGGTTCCCCTCCTGATTGGCTATGACAACGGGATCTCCACCCTCCATGATGGCGACACATGAATTGGTCGTTCCCAAATCAATCCCTATAATTTTACCCATTTGAATCTATCCTCCTTAATCCTTATCCAGTTCTCACATTTTGTTCATCTTCAAAGCCGCATCCGGTTCAACCGGACAGCGGCAAACGGAAACCTTGGCCGGCCTCAGAAGCCTGCCGTTCAGCAGGTATCCCTTTTCAAATTCCTCCACGACTTCCTTGTCCTTGTGTTCCGGGCTTTCCACCTGGAGCATGGCCTCGTGGAAATTCGGGTCAAAATCCTTTCCGGCCGCCTCGATCGCCTCAACCCCGTGTTTTTCCAGGCAGCAGGTCAACTGGTTCTGGACGAGCTTCAAGCCTTCTCTGAAGGCCTCGAAATCATTTGACTTGCAGGCGTGCTCCATGGCCCTTCCCAAGCTGTCGACCATCGGCAAAATGTCCCGGATCAGATTTTCCTGTCCGTATTTGATGCAATCGGCTTTCTCCCGTGCGGCCCGCTTCCTGTAGTTTTCGAGGTCGGCTGCGGCCCGCACATACCGGTCATAGTTTTCAGCCGCCTCCTTTTCCTTCTCCGCGAGCTTCCGCATCAATTCCTCAATCCTGTCCGCGTCTTCGCCGGCCTGCTCCCTTGCGAGCGTTTCCCCGCCTTCCATCGCTTCCGCGGTCTTTTCCTTTTTCGCCTTTTTAACCATGCCTCGTTTACAACTGTCCTTTCCGATCGATGGCCTTTCAGCCGCCCTGCCCTTCCGCATCACCGCGAGTCGGGCCGCTGAAAAAGCTTTACATCAACAAGTTCGCAGATAATGTGGCTGACGGTAATGTGCACCTCCTGAATCCGCGGCGTGCTGCCCGACGAAACGTGCAGCAGGTAATCCACCATTTTCGAGATGTCGCCGCCATCCTTTCCGGTGAAGCCGATCGTCGTCATCCCGATCTTCTTCGCCGCTTCAAAGGCCCGAATCACATTCGGCGACATGCCGCTGGTGCTCATTCCCCAGGCGATGTCTCCCGACTGCCCGATGGCCCTGATCTGCTTGCTGAATATTTCCGAAAAATTATAATCATTTCCAATGCTCGTGATCACGGAAGTATCCGTTGTCAGGGCAATGGCCGGCAACGGTGGCCTTTCAATCAGGAACCGGTTGACGAACTCGCCGGCAATGTGCTGGGCATCCGCGGCGGACCCTCCGTTGCCAAAAAGCAGGATCTTGTTTCCTGCTTTCAATGTCGCCGTTACCACATCCACGACCTGCACGATCTTGCCCAGATTCTCATTGAGAAAAATATCCTTGATCTGGTTGCTTTCCTTGAACACCTTTACAACGTAATCGTGCATCTGGCCGCATCCACTTGCTTTTTCAGATTTGGATTCGTTTTTTTAACCGTCGCTAATATAAGAATCGAACGGGGCCATGTCAAGGGTACGGCCCGATTAATTCACCGGGAAATCGAGACAAACGTGAAGCAGTTCAGGAGGAAAAGGAGGTCCGCCTGTTGCGGTCTCTCAGTTCGGCCAGCTTCCCCTTGTTCCAGCCCGCGATGCGGCTGAAATACTGGGTGATTCTGGCGATGCCTTCGACCTCCGCGGATCCGCAGGAAGGGCAGTTCCGGTGAAGCCCGCTTGCGGTGCTTCGGCAGGCGCAACAGCTGGTGAATTCCGGCGACAGGATCACCTGGCGGTTGCCGGTCTCATGAAAAACCCGGGTGATGAAATCGGACAGATCTTCCGGACCGGGCCGCTGGTCGCCCAGAAAGAGATGGGTGACGGCATTGGCGCCGATGAGGGGGTGAAAACGGCCCTCCATGCCGGCACGGCCGATCGCCGTCACGTCGGCCGACACGCTCAGGTGCGTGGAATTGGTGTAGTAGACTTCACCCCGCGCCAGATCGCCGCGGATGTAGTGTCCCGCTTCGGGTGAAAAATACCGGAGATCCAGGCGCGCGAAACGGTAAGCGGTGGTTTCGGCCGGAGTCTGCTCCAGAACGAGCATCAGGCCCTGCGCATCGGACAGCCGGCCTGCTTCCGCCTGCATGTGCTCGACGACCTGCAGTCCGAAGGTCAGGGCATCTTCCGATTCGTGCATTTCCCGGCCCCTATGGACGCGGACCAGTTCGTTCAGGCCCACCATGCCCACCAGGTAGAGGGCGCGGGACATCCTGAGATAGGGGGACCCGTCCCCGCTCGTCGTCAGCATGGAGAGGGGTCCCTGGACGCCATAGGAAAGAAGCTTTTCCATGAAGTCTTTCTTTTGCACATGGGCCCGGACCGCCAGTTCCATGAGCTCGGAGAGCAGCAGAAACAACCGGCGGTCGTCACCCCGGGCCTTGTAGCCGAGCCGGGGAAGATTCAGGGTGACATTCTGGATGGCGATCTCTCTCTTTTTCCATGCCCCATCCCCCTCCAAGCTTTTCATTCGACCGCCCGGCAGCGACCCACCCGCTCCGCCACGGTCGAAAACGAAGCAGGGACTTCCCTTTTCAACGGCCACCCGGCAGAGAAGGTCGAGAAAGGCCTTTTGTCCGGCGGTATGAAAAAATCTCTCTGTCAGATGGACCAGCGGCCTTGGAAAAATAAAGGGTTTTTTCGTGGCGTCCCCTTCCCTGAACACCTCGAAGAGGGAGACGGCGAATTGCCGGGCTTCCGTCGCGTAATCCCCGTAGGTCCGGCCGGTCTGCTCCCCGCCGGGGCCGATGGCAGGCACGTTTTCGAGACCCGCCGGAACATCCCAGTGCAGGTGAATGTCCGTAAACATGGACTGTCCGCCCCGGGCGGACGTGAGCTGCGAGAACTCATAGATCAGCATCTGGGCAAACTGCCGGACTTCCCGATGCGACCGCCCGGAAAGATAAGGGGCAAGAGAGTAATTGAGGGTCTGCCAGCCGATGGTGCCGGCGCAATGGCCTTGCAGCATGGCGCCGAAGCGGACCAGGTGCGCCAGGACGACTTCCGCGTGGCGGGCCGGTCCGGCAACGGTCATGGAATGCGGAAGGTTGAGCCCGTATTTCTTGATGTATTCAGGGGACTGGCAGGAACTGTAAACCCGGTCGATGTGGCCCAGGGCGTGGATGTGAACATCCCCCATGATATGGGCGTCACCGACGTCACGTGAAAAAACGTCGTGAAGGGCGTATTCCCGCTTGATCCCTTCGGCCAGCACCAGATTCGTGCCCTCGGGTCCGTGGGGCACATTGGCGCTTTCCTTGTTTTGAAGGAAAATCAGCTGGCGCACGTCGTACAGGGGAAATCCCAGCAGGGCGTGCATGCGCCGGTCATGCTCCAGTCCCCGCTCAACGAGCTTCGCGTCCACCAGTTCCCGGATGAGCGGCGTCGTCAGCAGGCTGATCCCCGATGCGACGATCTGCTTTTCCACGTCCCGGCTGATCGTTTCCGCCGTGTCGGCATCCACGCCGGTTTCCCGGATCAGCGCCTCGACGATGCGCTGCCGGTTCCATCGGACGATGTCCTCACCGGAGGTCCGAACGAAGAGGGTAATGTCCGTCGTGTCGAAGGGAGGAATCATACGTTGGTTCTCGTGGTCCCTTCCCGATTGTCGAGCGTCCTCTCGGCCGCCCGGGAGATGGCCTCATCGTGATGGTGGTTCAGCGAAAAGACCCGGAAATGGACGACGCGGGCCGGAATGAACCGGTAGATGTCCTGCAGCGGTTCCGGCGATGTCCGGCCGGTTGCCGGATTGAAGATATTGATCCTCTTTTCCGTTTCGGTCATGGGGTTGATGGGGCGCGGGTCCTGGGTGGCCAGATCCACGCGCAGGGCGATCTTCCTCAGGCTGTCCGGCAGGTGCTGGCGGATCCGTCGCTCATAATCGCCGGCCGTGGAAAAATGGGTCCCCTTCTGCAACTGGTCGACGGAAATCTCCGTCGTATAGGACATTTTCCACTTGATCTGGCGATGATGCAGCTTCTCCCATTCCCGGCCCAGCCGCCTTTTCTGCGGGTCCGAATCCCGGCGCCAGCCGCACACTTCATGGAACAGGCGCCATTCGTCGCAGCAGAGGTAATCGTCGAGCCTCCGGACGGGGTTCCCGGGAAACAGGATGTCCAGAGTGATCCGGAATATCTCCTGCAGGTGAAGATCGAGGGACCGGGTGGTCCGGTGGAAGTAGACGTTGGCATAGAGGTTCAGCCGGGCGTTCAGAAAGCGGCTGAGCGCCGAAATTCCGGCCTGATGGAGCGTCAGGCCGTCCTCCGTGAAGAAGCTGTAAAACCGGAGCCGGGTGATGTCCACCAGGTCAAGGGAAAACCCGGTCATGTAGGCGTCCCGCTGGACGTAGTCCAGGTTGTCCACCGTGTAAATGCCCGAGAAGAGCTGCCGCAAGAGATGAAGCCACCGGGGCTGGGGCTCCTCGCCTTTAACGGGCATCCGGATCAGGAAGGCGATCTGGCGGGCGTCGAGGCTTTCCCCCTTTGCAAAGGGTCCGGAAGGGCTCCGCCGGACGCCGCGGATGATCCCACCGAGCTTCCGGTTGATGATGTGCTGGCCCATCACCTCGTGGTTCAGTCCGTACCGGTCGAGAAAATGGTCGTCAAAGAAATGGCCGTAGGGGCCGTGTCCCACGTCGTGAAGCAGGCCGGCCAGACGGAGCAGTTCCTCCACATAGTGGGGCGAAGGGACGTCCGGGCATACCGCGCACAGGCTGGGATAGAGCGTCCTGCCGAATTCACCCGCCATGTGCATCGTGCCCAGGGAGTGCTGGAAGCGGCTGTGCTCGGCCGCCGGATAGACCCAGCGCGCGCTCTGCAACTGGCCGATCCGCCGCAGCCGCTGCATCCAGGGGGAATCGATCAAATCCTTCTCCGTGGTTTCCGACGAAAAATCGTCCACGGGCACGGTAAAGGAATCATACTGGTAGATCGGGTCGGCGATCAGGGCCAGGCCCTGATAAATTCCCGCATACGCGGTGGCCTTCGTTTTCATGGCCGCAGACTTACATGATTCCACACCAAATATCAAACCCCGAATTGTGCTTGACAGCCCCTGCCGCCTTGCGTAATGAGAAGGCGACGCTCAACCATGGAAAGGGGGATGAAACGCATGGGAACAGACAATGTTATCTTTCTGGAGGTGATTGAGTGGTTCGACGAATCCGGAAAAGAGCTGGTGCACCGGATCCCCGAAAAAGGCTCCGGTGAAATCAAGTTCGGCGCCCAGTTGACGGTCCGGGAAAGCCAGGCCGCCGTTTTCTTCTACAACGGCCGGGCCTATGACGCCATCGGACCGGGCCGCCACACCCTGAAGACGGCCAACATCCCCATTCTGACCAAAGTGCTGAGCTTCCCCTGGGGTATGACCAGCCCGTTGCGGGCGGAGGTCTACATCACCAGCATGAAAGTGTTCCCCAACCTCAAGTGGGGGACCCGCGACCCCGTGGCCTTCCGGGATTCGGAGCTGGGCCTCATCCGGCTCCGGGCCTTCGGCGTGTTCAATCTCCGCATCCTGCAGCCCGTCCTGTTCATCAACAGTCTCGTGGGCACGCAGGGCGTATACACCACCGCCGAAATTGAGGAGTACCTGAACCGGGTCATCGTTTCCCGCTTCAACGATTATATGGGGGAAAAGATCGACACGATCTTCAACCTGCCGGCACGGTACAATGAACTCTCCGGGGAGCTGGTCCAGTGCCTGCAGGACGATTTCAGCCGGTTCGGCCTCGGGCTGACCGAACTCTACATCAACGCCATCACGCCGCCGCCGGAGGTCCAGAAGGCGATCGACGATAAAAGCCGTCTGGGCGTCTTTGACGATCTCAACAAGCTTTTGAAAATGAAGGCCGCCATGGCCATGGAAACGGCTTCACAATCACAGGGCGAGGCCGGCGCGGGCCTGGGGATGGGAATGGGATTCATGATGCCGGCCATGTTCGCGGATGCCTTCAAGGCGGGAGCGCAACAGGCGGCCGCACCGGAAACGCTGACATGTCCGGACTGCCGGCAACCGGTGGGCCGGGAATCGCGATTCTGCCCGACCTGCGGCCGTCAGATCCTTCTGTTTCACCGGTGTTCCCGGTGCGGCGGCAATCTCGCGCCCGACGCCAACTTCTGTTCCGGATGCGGACACCCCGTGGACGTCAAGCCGCAGCAGAAAAAATGCCCCCACTGCGGGCATGAGAACCTTTCGAATTCAACATTCTGCAATCAGTGCGGTGAGCGACTCTAACTGGAAGATCGAACATCACTGTCCCCAGTGCGGCGCGCCCGTTATTCTCGACGAGGCGGACCGCCTTCTGTCCTGCCCCTTCTGCAGGACAAAGCTGTATCTCGCGACCCCCGATCATTTCCGGTATCACATCCCCGCTCCCGATCATGAGACTGGGGACCGGATCTATCTGCCCTACTGGCGCCTCAGGGGAATTTTCTTTTCCGTGCAAGCGGACGGGATCATCCCCCGCTTTGTGGACACCAGCATTCTGGCCGCCCGCGCTGCCGGGCTTCCCGGCTCCCTCGGGGTGCGGCCACAGGCCATGACCGTAAGGTACATATCGACGGACATGCCGGGGCACTTCATGGAAGCGAGCCTGCAGGCCCGGACGGTGATCCCGGCGATGGAATCAACCAATCCTTCCGGGCACGCCTTCTGCCAAGCCTTCATCGGCGAAACGGTCAGCCTGGTTTACACCCCGGCCTACCTCAAGAACGGCATGCTCCATGACGCCCTGCTGAAAAGACCCCTGACCGTGTGGGTTGAAAATGAAAGTGCCGGGAAGCCACCGGCGATGAAACCGCCCAACTGGCAGGTTCGCTTCATATCGACGCTCTGCCCGCACTGCGGCTGGGACCTCGAGGGTGAGAGGGACGCCCGGGTCATGATCTGCAATAATTGCGACTCCGCCTGGAGCTGCGCCGGGACGCAATTCGAACGGGTTCCCTTCTCCGTGATGGCTGCCACCACAAAGAAACCGGTCCTCTACCTGCCCTTCTGGAAGATTAAGCCCCGTGTGAAGGGGCTTCCGCTCCGCTCCTATGCAGACCTGATCCGCCTGGCGAACCTGCCCAAAGTCATCGACGCCGCTTATGAATCGACACCGGTTTACTTCTGGGCGCCCGCCTTCAAACTGAGCCCGGCCCTGTTTCTGAGATGGGCTCGCCAGATGACGGCCTTCCAGCCGGAGGGAAAGAAGGGGGAGTCCCTTGCCGGGGCTACTTTCCATCCGGCGACGCTGGCCGGTCCGGAAGCCGCGGAAAGCATGAGAATCACCCTGGCCAGCCTGGCTGTGGACAAGCGGCAGGTTTATCCGAGGCTGACGGAAATCCAGATATCCGCCGCAGATACCATGCTGGTCTATCACCCCTTTGTCATCGGTCATCACGAACTGGTTCATGAAACCATGCGTGTCGCCATCGACCGGACGGCCCTGAGTTTCGGGGCACACCTGTAGATTCTTTTTGACAAGACCCTTCTTAAAGAATATCATAAATCTAATGAACTCAAGTGAGACATCCGGAAAAAGGAGTGATTATGAACGGGCATAAAACATTCGCACTTTTCCTGCTTTCGTCCATGTGTCTTTTCCTCCTGATCCCCGCTCCCGCCGGCGCCCAGGACTGGGGAACGATCCTGTCGGCCCGGTCGAAAACCAACATTCGGGCCGAGCGGTCGCTTAGCGCCAAAATCAGGGGGGTGCTGAAGGCCGGGGAATCCGTCAAGGCCGATTTCCTGAAAAATGACTGGTACGCCGTTTTTCCTCCCGATGAAAAAATCCGCGACGAAGCCAGGGCTCTCGGTTACGTACACAGCCCCCGCCTGACAGCGCCGACTGCCCTCCCGAAGGGGGCGGAATCCGCTGCGTCAAAAAACATGACCTCTGTTAAGAATCAATACGCGGACACCGTGGTCGTAAGAAACATCACCTTCAAGAAGGAAGCAAGCGGTCGTGAAAGGGTTCTGATCGAATTCAACCGCTTCAGTGCTCCCCGGATCTTCGGCATCGACGGGGCAAATCCGAGAGTCGTCATCGACGTCGACAACGTTTCGTCCGCGGGGAGGGGTCTGGCCCGGATACGCGCCGATGGGAAGCTGGTCAGGCAGATCCGCACCGCGCTGGACCGGACGACAAACAGCATGAGGATCGTCATCGATGTGGAGCCCAACCTCAACTACGATGTCGATCAAACCTATTACAAAGCGGAAAACATCTATGCGGTCGAAATTTCGGGGGTGACGAAAAAACCGGCCGATGCAAGGCCCAAAAAAGCCGCACCCTGAGAAAAAGCCCTGCCTCAGGGCTTCAGGACCAGTTTCTGCTCCCCCGGAGGAACGTACCATTTGATGAAATTGTAGCCGATGCCCAGCGGCGCCGGCTCGATCCCGCGGAAGCGCGCATGGATGATCGGCAGGGCGTCGGCAACGTATAGGAACAGGTAGGGCTGTTCTTCCGCGAGGATTTCCTGGATCCGGTCGTAGCATTTTTTCCGCTGCCGCTGGTCGAAAGTCCCCCTCCCCTTCTCCAGCAGTTCGTCCACCTCACGGTTCCTGTAGGACACGAAGTTGAGTTCATCCGGACCGGTCTTGCTTGAATGCCAGACATCGTAGATGTCCGGGTCCATGGGAATCGTCCAGGCCAGGATCGTCGCGTCAAAGCGCCGCTTGTTGATGAAGTCGTTGACAAAGGCGGCCCACTCCAGGATTCTGATCTTTACGCGGATACCCACCTCGGCCAGCCGCTTCTGGATGATCTCCGCGCATTTCGCCCGGACCTCGTTTCCCTGGTTGGTGATAATTTCAAAAACAAAAGGCTCGCCGCTCTTGTCGAGCGTCCCGTCCCCGTCGGCATCTCTCCACCCCGCCTCCTCCAGGAGCGCCCTGGCCTTCGCAGGATCGTAGGGATAGCGTTTCACGCCGGGATTGTGCGCCCATGCGCCGGGCTTATAGGGCCCTGTGGCCTCCTTGCCCAGTCCCAGCAGGATACCATCGATGATTTCCTCCTTGTTCACGGCGTGGGCAATGGCCTGGCGGACCCGCTTGTCGGCGAACATGGGCTTGGCGAGGTTGTACCCGAGGAACGCGTAGGAAAACGAGAGGTAACGATATTTGTTGTAATTTTTCCGGAAGAGGTTGTTTTCCGTCTGCCGGGTGTACTGAAGCGGCGTCAGGCCCATGCGGTCCACGCCGTTGGCACGCAATTCCAGGAACATGGTGGCCATGTCGGGGATGACCCGCATGATGTAGCCGTCCAGATAAGGCCGCCCCTCGAAATAATCCGGATTCGACGCCAGCACGATCTTCTGCCCGGTCACCCACTCCCTGAAGCGGTAGGGGCCGGTCCCGACAGGGTGTCGCCGCAGGGGCGACCGGGTGATGTCCCGGCCATCCAGGAGATGTTTGGGAAGGACGGCGTTCCCCCAGCTCATCAGTGCGGGTGCGAAGGGCCTGGCATAAGTCACCCGGAAGGTATGGGGATCCAGGACCTCCGCCTTTTTCACCTTCAGAAAATCGCCGGCATACGGCGTGGGCGTTCCGGGGTCGATGGTCACCCGGTAGGTATAAAGGACATCGTCAGCCGTAAAAGGGCGTCCGTCATGCCATTTGACCCCCTTGCGAAGATGGAAGGTGATGACCAGACCGTCTTCGGAAACCTCCCAGGACTCGGCCAGATCCCCGACGATCCGGATATTCTTGTCATACTTGACCAGGCCGTTGAACACCATGCCGGCAATCTCATGGGATGCATTGTCGGATGCCAGGATGGGGATCAGGTTGCTGGCGTCCCCGATGGAGCCTTCCACCAGAATATCGCCATACGCGGGACCGCTGTCCGCGCCGCGCGCGCCGGCCCGGCCGCCGGTGCGGTCTCCCTGGTCCGTACAGGCCCCGCAGAGCAGGACCGGCAACAGGATCATCAGAACACCGCTCCCGACCCTTTTCATCCCCCTGAAATTTTTCCAGGCAAAGGCTGCCGCAAAAAACAGCAGGTTGACCATGACGATCGTGGCGCCGGTCGGCAGGTTCATGGCGAGCGAGGCAAAAATGCCCGTCACGACCGAAGCTACCCCGGCAAGACCGGCAAGGACCATGGTCTGCCTGAATCCTCGTGCCAGTTGCAGGGCCGTGACCCCCGGGAGGATCATCAGGGCTGAAATCAAGAGGATGCCGGCCACATTCATGGACAGCACAACGGTGACCGCCGCCAGCAGGACGAGGACGGCATTGATTTTCCGCGTGCCGACCCCGGACACGCGCGCCAGCTCCTCATCAAAGGTGATGGCAAAGATGTCATGGTAGTACACCCGGATCAACAGCAGAACCACGATGGACAGGGCGACGGAAAGCATCAACTCCGCATGACTGATCGCCAGGATGTTGCCGAAGAGATAGCTGAAGAGGTCAACGTTGAACCCCCCGGCCATGCTGGCCAGGATCACACCGGCGGCAATCCCGAAGGAGGAGACGACCCCGATGGCCGCATCGCCGTATATCCGGGCTCTCTCCGTCAGTTTCAGAATGCCCAGGGCGCTCAGCATGACGACGGGAAGAGAAACATAAAGGGGGGAAGCCTTGATAAAAAGGCCCAGCGCGACGCTTCCGAAGGTGACATGGGCCAGACCGTCGCCGATCAGGGACAGACGCCTCAGAACGAGCAGGAGCCCCAGGAGCGAACAGAGCAGGGCGATGAACACGCCCGCGATGAGGGCCCTCTGGACAAACCCGTATTTCAGATATTCAAGAATCTCCATCGATCACCTCCCCGTCAGCGGTCGTGCTGGTGACAGATGATGTGCTGGGCATTTCCGCCGAACAGCGCAGCCATGTTTTCGGAGCGGCAGAAATCGTCGAAACTTCCGTAAAAGATCACCTTCCGGTCAATATACAGGAGCTTGCCGGCATGCTGGCCGATGCTGCCGATGTCATGGGTCACGAGGATCACGGTGGCATGATCGGCGCGGTTCAGGTCCCGCAGGATGGAAAAAAAATGCTCCCGGGTATCCGGGTCCAGCGCCGAGGCCGGTTCGTCCAGAATGACGATCTCCGGCTTATGGACGATCGCCCTGGCAATGAGAACGCGCTGCTGCTGGCCGCCGGAGAGTTCGCCGATCAGGGAATCCCCGATATCCAGGATATGGAGCCGCTCCAGCGTCCGGTCGATCGCCATTCGGTCCGCCTTGTCCAGGCGCCCGGAGAAGGTCCTTTTCGAAATGAGCCCCAGGGCGACGATTTCCCGCACCGTCGATGGGAAATGGGGATTGAAGGCATTCAGTTTCTGGGGGAGATAGCCGATTTTGTGCCAGTCCCGGAAGTCATTGAGTTCATGATCAAACAGCCGGACGACTCCCCTTGCCGGCGCGACAATGCCCAGCAGGGCCTTCAGCAGTGTGGTTTTTCCGGATCCGTTGGGACCCGCCAGTCCCACGTAGTCTTCGCCGTGAACGGCAAAGGAGATGTCCTTCAGAACATCGACCCCATTGTAGGAAAAGCTGAGATTCCGGACATCGATCACATTCATGGACATTGCAGGCCTGCCTTGAGCTGTTCCAGGTTTTTCATCATCAGGGCAATGAATGTCTCCCCCCCGCCAAGCGCCTCTCGCCCGATGTTGTGGCCGGTAGACAGCGGCAGCACGGCGGCGCCTGTCTCCTTTGCGATCATCTCCGCAATGCGGGGGGAAAGGAGCTCCTCCGAGAAGATGTGCTTCAGCCCGCTCGCACGGAGGGTCCTGCTCAGCCTGACCAGATCCTCCGGCCGGGGTTCGGCGTTCGGCGAAAGACCGTAAGCGGACAGGTACCGCAGCCCATACCGGCCGGCCAGGTATCCGAAGGCGGAGTGGCCGCCGTGAACCAGAACCTTTTTTCTGCAGCCGGACAGGCTCTCCCGGTAACGCCGGTCCAGGTCCTGAAGCAGCGCCTTGTATTCCTCGGCATTCCGGAAATAGAAATCGCTGTTTTTCGGATCCCGGCCGATAAATCCGTTCCGAATGTTGTCCACCATCGCCGCGGCATTGGAAAAATCGAGCCAGATGTGGGGATCTCCGCCGCCGTCCGCCTTCTCCCCGGTGTCCCGTGACAGGGCTATCCCCAGCCCCGCCTCCACAACCGCGAGACGCCCGTTCTGCGTTCCCCGCAGGATCTTCCGAACCCAGGGCTCCATCTGCCGGTTCGTGTAGATCAGAATGTCCGCGCGGTTGAGCCGCATCATGTCGCCCGGTTTCGGTTCAAAGCTGTGCGCCTCGACGCCCGGGGGCAGCAGAAGGGTCACTTCCGCTTTGTCCCGGCCGATATGACGGGCAAAGTCATAGGTCGGAAAGAGGCTTGCCACGACCTTCAGACGGCCGTCATTTCCCGTTCCGGCACCATTTCCCTGACAGGATGCCGCCAGGCCGGCAACGGCCAGGATCAAGGCCATTAAAACTGCGTTTCTTGATATCCGGGAAGGGTTCATATTCCGCTTCTCTTATCTTCATGCGCTCGGACGCGCATTGTCCGCCCTGTTCATCCCCTTCGGTGGCACTGCCGGCAGATTCCCGTGAGGTGCACCTGCACATCATCGACACGGAAGGCGTCCGGCCCGGCCAGCCATTGGGCCGCTTTCGAGAGCTTGACCGGCGGCAGACAGGTCATGGTCCGGCAGGCTTTACAGTAAAAATGGGGATGAACGGGATTGTGACGGCAGGCCATCTCGTAAAGCTTTGTCCCCTGATCCGTCGGCAACTCACGGATGATCCGGCTGTCCCGGAATGACGAAAGGATCCTGTAGACGGTGACCCGGTTGATCTTCTGCCCGGGGTCCGCTCGATTCAGGATCTCGCCGGCGCTCAACGGACCTTCGGCACGGATGATGACCGTCAGCACGGCCACCCGCTGGCCCGTCTGGCTCAGACCCGCCTCCCGAAGCGTCCCTTCCACGTTGCAGTGCTCTTCCTTCAGTAACATGGACATACCCTATATTAAATGCAACTCGATTGCAAATAATTTTCACGTCGTTCACCGGTCCGCACGGCAGTGGTTGATTTTAATATAATAAAATCGTTGACTTTTGGTGAAAATCCGGGCAGATATAAGCCCGTGACGCGGCTTGAAAGGAACGTGAGAACTGCGAAACCAGCAGCGTGTGAAGGTTGCAACAGGCCATTGAGAAAGGGGTCGCGGGCGGCCGATGCGCTTTTCAAAGCTTCAAAATCGGGGACGGTGAGGATGAAAACATTGTATCTTGAGGATTTCAGCCCGGGGGACCGCTTTGAGTCGCCGGGCATCACGATGACGGAGGGCGCGATCATCGATTTTGCCCTGCACTTCGACTCGCAGCCCATTCACATGGACAGGGAGGCCGCAAAGGAGTCGCTCTACGGGGGCCTCATCGCCAGCGGCATTCACACCGTCGCGGTCACCTTCCGTTCCCTGCTGATGACGGGCCTGCTGGCCAACAATCTCGGATCGCCGGGATTCGACGAACTGCGCTGGCTCCGGCCGGTCCGGCCCGGCGATACGCTGCGGGCAGTCGCCGAAGTCATGGAGGTGCGCCCCTCTTCGTCGCGGACCGACCGCGGTACCGTCGGGTTCAAGTGCACCACCCTGAACCAGCGGGGCGAGCCGGTGCAGACGGTCATCTGCAACCAGTTGCTGAAGCGGCGGCCGGCGGACGCGGGTCCCTGACCGGCCGCGCCCGACGCAGCCGGAAACCGACGGCCGGAGCGGCCGGGGGCATTCAACAGAACAGAAATATGACACGCCGGGAAATCGGCGACAAGGAAAGAGGAGTCATGCAAGAGGATCAAGCTTCAAACAACAGGCCGGACGCTGCGCCGGAACAACCGAAGCAGGAGGAAAGCAGCGTGAAGAAAACCGGCGGCCAACCCGTCATCGAGCCGGAGAACGCCCTTCCGGAAACGTCCCTGGATGCCCTCCCCGAACGGATCCGGACCGCATGCGCCGGGGCGGGATGGATGAATCTGCTGCCCGTCCAGGCCCGGGCAATCCCCTATGTGCTCGCCGGCCGGAACCTGATGGTCCAGTCTCAGACGGGGAGCGGAAAGACGGGCGCATTCATCCTGCCGATCCTGGAGCGTGTCGACGTGGAGAAAAAAGCCTGCCAGGTCCTGGTCCTCGTGCCCACGCGCGAACTGGCCCTCCAGGTGTCCCGCGAAGCGGAACTCCTCGGCAGCGATCTCAAGATGATGACGGCGGCGGTCTACGGCGGCGTGAAGTACGGACCCCAGCTCGAAGCGTTCCGCCAGGGAGCGCACCTGGTGGTGGGGACGCCGGGACGCGTGCTCGACCACCTGCTCAAGGGCGCGCTCTCGCTGGACAAGCTGAAGATCCTGGTTTTCGATGAAGCCGACCGCATGCTCTCCATGGGGTTTTACCCCGACATGAAGCGGATCCAGCGGTTCCTCCCCGCCCGGCCGGTCAACGGCTACATGTTTTCCGCAACCTTTCCCGCGCATGTGATGCGCCTCGCCGGGGAGTTTCTCCATCGTCCCGAATTCCTGAGCCTGAGCCGGGATCATGTGCATGTAACCGGGACGGACCATATCTACTATGTGGTGCCCGGTATGCAGCGGGAACGCTCCCTCGTTCGGATCATCGAAGTCGAGAACCCGGTGTCGGCCATTGTCTTCTGCAACACGAAATCGACGGTCCACTATGTGACGGTGGTCCTCAAACGTTTCGGATACGATGCCGACGAACTGAGTTCCGACCTTGCCCAGGGGGCCCGGGAGCGGGTCATGGGAAGGGTGCGGAAGGGAACCCTTCGCTTCCTTGTGGCGACGGATGTGGCGGCCCGGGGGATCGACATCCCCGACCTGTCGCATGTGATCCAGTATGAGCCACCGGAGGACCCGGAACTCTACGTCCACCGGGCCGGCCGCACGGGGCGCGTCGGCGCGAGCGGCGTGGCCATTTCAATCGTGGCGGGAATGGAACAGTTCAAGCTCAGGGAAATATCGCGCATGTTCGACATCGACCTGCAGGAGAAAACACTGCCCACCGACGAGGATGTCGAAGCGATCGTCTCCCAGCGGGTAATCGCCTCCCTGGAGGCCGATCTCCGTTCACGGGACAGCCTGCAGAACGAGCGGATGCGGCGCTTCATCCCCCTGGGCCGGAGCCTGACCGAAGCCGAGGAGGAATCGCCGCTGATCGCCATGCTTCTCGACGACTACTACCAGCGGATCCTGCAGGCGCCCCCGCAGGCCCCGGCGGATGAGGAAGCCCCGGCGGATGAGAAGGCGCCTTTCGAGGAGAAAAAGGAACATGCCAGACGAAGAAGCGAAAGCCGCAAACCGGCGCCGCTGCGGTCGGGCTCCCGTCGCCGGAAGGACAGGGAAAGAAGAAGTCAACCCCCGCAGGAATGATGCCGGCCCGTTTGTGCCCGTTTGTACTTGACAGGTCCGGGGGCGTTTCCTAATATTGGATCGTCCGCACCGGGGCCGCGGCGGTCGCGCAGTCGCGGCAGATCCCCGGGAAGCGGCGAACTCTGTCCCGGAAAATCCGCAGATGACGCCTCTCACAAATTCATCCATTCCGCACACATCTTTTTTGCACCGCATCCGGATGGTTTCAGCCACGATCTGGGACATCCTGCGGGACAGTCTGAAGAACTACCTGATTAACGGCAATACCAACCAGGCGGCGGCCATCGCCCTGTACGCCATCCTCTCCATCCTCCCGCTTTTCATCCTCACGCTCCTGATGGCCGGTCAGTTTTTCGGATCAAACCCCCAGATCCAGCGCGAAATCATCGACGGCATCCGCATGCTGCACCCCTACTTTTCAGGGGACCTGCTGATCCAGTTGGGGCGGATCGACGAAAAGCAGCACGTCCTCGGCTGGGCCGGAATCATCACTCTGGTCTGGTTTTCCGCCATGATCTTCAGCGCGATCGAAACGGCGTTCACGATCATTTTCCGGTCGAAATCCTACCGAAACTACATCGTCTCCAAGATGCTGGCCATCGCCATGATTCCCACGGGATGGGCCATCGGCATGGCCAGCGTCGGCGTGACCTACCTCGCGACGATCCTGGTCCAGCAGCCGATGATCTTCAAGGGCCAGTTCCTGATCATTCAGGGGTTCCTGTTCCGCTATCTGATCCCCTTCCTCGTCACCGTCGTGTTCTTCACGATCGTCTACAAGGTCATCCCCCCCGTCAAGGTCAGGCTGGGCGAGGCCCTGGCGGCAGGCCTCATTTTCTCGGCGCTCATGGAGGCGGCGAAGCAGTTTTTCACATGGTATGTGTCCAACTACACCCGCTACCATGTCATCTTCGGCTCTCTGGAAACCGTTGTCATCCTGGTGATCTGGGTCTTTTACATGGCGCTGATCCTGCTTTTCTGCGCGGAGCTGATTTCATCGTACCAGCGAAGGGACATGATCCTGCTCGAGAATGCCCTGTTGAAACCCGGCAAGAACCGGGAAAGGATCAATGAGCGCCTGTTCCGGCAATTCGGCCGCGTCTACCCGAAGGATGCCTTCATCTTCAAGGAGGGGGACCCCGGACGGGAGATGTATTATGTCCTCAGCGGACATGTCCGGCTGGAAAAGAGGGCCGGCCAGGTGAAAAAGGTGCTGGCGGAGCTGCCGCCCGGATCCTACTTCGGTGAAATGGCTGCGTTGATCGACGCGCCGCGCACCGCATCCGCGATCGCAAACGACATCTCGCATCTGGCCGTCATCGATGGAGACACCTTCCGGCATCTGATCCGCGAAAGCGGCGACGTCTCCCTTTACATGCTGAAGGAGTTTTCGCGGCGCATCAAGAACACCAATGCAGTCCTGGAAGAGCTCACCCGGGAATGGATCGGTCTGATGGCCATTCTGTATTTTCTGAAGGAATGGCCCCTGAAACCCGGACAGGATCCCGCGGGAGAGCTGGCCGAATATACGGGGAAGGAACCGTCCGACATTCACGAGGTCCTGAAAGGCCTTCGGGATGAAGGCGTCCTCATGATCCAGAACGGCCGGGTCTCGGCTTTCGTCAAAGAGAAGGCCTGGCATCTGCTGAGCCGTCACGTATTCGGTTAGAAAGTCATGCCGTACGCGTCGATTGAGACCGACCCATGAAACGACTGAAAAAAATCCTCGCCGTCACGGCTTGCGTGATTGCGCTGCTCCTGACGCCCCGGAGCCTGCCGGCGCAGGAAAACTTCCCCCGGCCGACGGGGGCGGTGAACGACTTTGCCGGCGTCATCTCCGTCGAATACCGCGAGCGGATGGAGCGGCTTTCCCGGGAAGTCCTGGAAAAAACGGGCACGGCCATCGTGGTGGCCACGATCCCCACCATCGGCAGCAGCGAATTCAACAGCTACGCCAATCGCCTCTACTCGGCCTGGGGCATCGGCAGGAGGGGCGAAGACAAGGGGGTCCTCATCGTCCTGGCGCTGAAGGAGAGAAAGATCCGGATCGAAACGGGCTATGGCGTGGAGGGCATTCTCCCGGACGGGCGCGCGGGTGAAATTCGCGACCGGGCTGTCATTCCCTGGCTCAGGACCGGGGATTACGGCCGGGGACTGTTCGAAGGCGTTTCCGCAATTTCCGATATCGTGGCGAAAAGCGCCAATGTCACGCTGAACGGACAGCCGGCGAAAGCCCCTTACCGGACGCGGCCGGGCGGCGGTGAGACCAACGTGATCTTCGGGCTGATCGCCCTGCTGATCCTGGCTTTCCTGCTCGGCACCCGCCAGGGAAGGGACCTGCTTTCCCTGATCCTGCTGGGGATGATGAGCGGCGGCGGCCGTGGAAACGGCGGCGGCTTCGGGAGCGGTGACGGCGGTTTCGGGGATTTCGGCGGCGGCGGATTCGGCGGGTTCGGCGGCGGCAGCAGCGGCGGCGGCGGCGCAGGCGGCGATTTCTGATTGAGGTGAGACATATGGCGGGAATACCCAAAAAACCGGAAGCGATTTTTGAGGAAATCACAACCGACTTCAAGGGCGTTTTTGAAGGCGAACTGATTTCCATCATTCTTTACGGAAGCGGCGCCCGGCCGGATTACGACCCGGGCAAGTCGGATATCAACTTCATGATCACCATTGCCCGGGAAGGAATCGACGATCTCACCAGGGCCCTCGGTCTGGCGGCAAAATGGAAAAAGCGGAATGTGGCCACCCCTCTTTTCATCACCCGGGAGGACATGCTGTCATCCCTGGATTCCTTTCCCGTTGAATTTATCAACATGAAGTGGCATCATGTGCCGGTCTATGGAGAGGATGTCCTGGCGGCCCTGGCCTTTCCTCCGGAGCCGCTCCGGCTGCAGATTGAACGGGAATTCAAGGCAAAGATTCTCCATTTGAGGAAAGGTTATCTGGAAACCGGGGGCAGGGAGAAGCGCATCCGGCAGCTCATCAGGGTTTCCCTGACCGCCTTTGCCGCCCTCTTCGAGGCCATGCTGCATCTGAAAAGCATTGAAATTCCGGCAACGAGGCGCGAAATCTTTCAGGCGGCTGCAAAGGTTTTTTCCCGCGACGCGGCCCTTTTCATGAAATGCGAGGACGTCCGGGAGGGAAGGGACCGATTTTCTTCCACGGAAATTCAGGCGCTTTTTATAAATTACATGAAGGAAGTTAACCATGTGTCTGATATCATAGATCGTCTAATTCTGTGAGATCAGCAGGAATCGCCAATAAAAACATTCAGGAGGCATCCCATGAGCAAAGGAAAAATTGCTTTTTTCGCAACCGTCGGCGTCATTCTCTTACTTGCCATTTCCCTCTACGGGTTTTTCAAGGGAACATACAACCGGTTCGTTTCCATGGACGAGGCCGTGAAAAGTTCCTGGGCTCAGGTCGAAAACCAGCTGCAGCGGCGCTATGACCTGATTCCAAACCTCGTGGAAACCGTCAAAGGGTATGCGAAGCAGGAGAAGGACGTGCTGATCGAGGTCACCAACGCCCGGGCCAGGGTGGGCGGTGCGGCAAACGTTCCCGACAAGATTGCCGCCAACAACGAGCTGTCGGGAGCCCTGAGCAGGCTGCTGGTGGTCGTGGAAAGGTATCCCGACCTGAAATCCAACCAGAACTTCATCCGGCTGCAGGATGAACTGGCGGGAACGGAGAACCGGATTGCCGTCGAGAGGATGCGCTACAACGACATGGTGAAATCCTACAATGTGGCCATTCGAAGCTTTCCGGCCAATCTGCTTGCAGACATGTTCGGCTTTCAGAAAGCCGCCTTTTTCGAGGCTCCCGCTGCGGCAAAAACCTCGCCGCAGGTCAAATTCTAACGTTCGGAACATCTTTCTTCCGGGCTCCCCTCCCATCGACGGGAGGGGAAGCCAAACCGGAGGGTGAATCTTGATTTGCACGCCGCAGGACCGCCGGATCTTCGCGTCGCTTCTTCACGCAGTCCGTCGTCGGAGCGGGACGGGACAATCCATCGGGGAACTGGCAACCGAGATCGGAACATGCCTCCTGGGAACGCCTTACGCGGCCGGGACGCTGGAACGAAAGGGTCCGGAGGAACTGGTTATCAACCTCAGGCAGATGGACTGTTCCACGCTGGTTGAGAACGTCCTGGCGCTGACCAGGATGATCCGTTCCGGCAGATCCGCGTTTGGCGAGTACGCAGCGGAGCTGGCGAGGATCCGCTACCGGCAGGGCCGGCTTGCGGGATACGCGTCCCGTCTTCATTACTTTTCCGACTGGATCTTCGACAATCAGCGCAAAGGCATCGTGCAAAACATCACCCGCACGCTGGGGGGGCAGCCCTGTCTGAAAAAAATCGATTTCATGACAAAAAACGCCGATCGATACCCCCCGCTCGGGAACCCTGAAATTTTCCGGCAGACGAGGGCACTGGAGAAAAAAATGCGGCGGCGATTGCGATATTGGCTTCCCAAACCGTTCGTGAAAGAGGCGGACGGCCGCATTGCCGACGGGGATCTGATCGCGGTGACGGCCGCCGCGGTGGGGCTGGACGTGATGCATGCCGGACTGGCGGTGCGCGTCCGGGGAAAGATCCGCCTCCTGCACGCATCCGTCACGGCGCGAAAAGTGGTCATTTCCACGGAACCCCTGCATGACTATCTTGCCGGCAGCGAAAGCAGGACCGGCATCCTGGTCGCACGGGCGGTGGAATACGCGGAGGCATGACCGCATGCACATTGAAAAGGATGCCCACATCCCCGCTTTCACAAGCTCAATGCCCTTCGAACGACCAGGGATGCCGCCTGTCGAAGGGTGTGCATACCGGCTTGAGAATGACAGCTTTTGCCGTGGAATTGGGATGTCGGAATTCTTTACAATTCGGTGCATGTGCGGTATAGAGAAAGCGGTTCGTTTGCGTCACGCCCTTTTTTGTTGTAAAAAAAGGAAGTGATTCCGGCAGGGAAGCGCGGGCCGGAGTCGCAAGTGGTTCATCCGGCACGGTTTGTGCAGTTTATGTAAGCGATGAGATTTTCCTTTCCTATCGGGGTGCCCACATGAAAAAAGACAGCCTGATCTGTTTTCGCACCAGCAGGAATTTGCACGAATCCCTGGCGCAGGTTGCGCGGGAAGACCGGCGTTCCCTGTCGTCCACGATCGAGATGGTCCTGACCGGCTACCTGAAGGAGCGGAAGGCGTTCCCGGCGAGTGATCAAGAGAAGCGCCGGTATCCGCGGAAGGCCCTTTCCGTTCCGGCGGTGATCAATCTGCCCGAGCCCGGGCGGATGGGGATCGGGGCGATCACGGAGATCTCCCTGGGCGGCGTCAAGGTTATCATTCCCAAGGATTTCAGGCATCAGATCCGGATCGATGCGGAGGGGTCGAGATTTGAGGTTGTTTTCAGCCTGCCTGCCGGGAGCAGGCCTGTCAGCCTGTCCTGCGAGTCGAAGCGGGTGGTCGATGCCGAGGACAGCGTTCAGGTCGGGGCCCTCTTTGTCGACGCGGATTTCAAGAGCTATCAAGCGCTTCAGACCTACCTGATGTAGCCCCCTGCCGATCCGGCACCGCACAAACCCATTCAAGCTTCTGTGCCGATGTCGTTTCCGATATCTCCTTTCCATCGTCAGGAACATACCTTCAACTTTGTGCCCTCCGTTATTCAGGACAAATGCCATGGGCATCTCCTGCCCGAGCACCAACCGGCGGCGGATTGTATTGAAATTGCCCTTCCGGTCAGGTATGAAATAGAAAAAATGGAGGAGGGTTGATATGGGAGAGGTCGTGCATACATCGCGAATCAGGATCGTCAGGGAGAAGGGTCCGACCCGCAGGGCCATGATCGAGGGATTCTCGGAGCCCGTGTTTTACGGCGTCCACGGCGGCATCATGAAATTCTACAAGGTTGAGCCGGAAAAGGAGCACGCGGCAACGCTTGACCACATCGTCGCCGCGACGGCGGGGTGAATGATGGGAACACTGGCCACGCTGATGGCTGGAAAAAAGATTCCCACGCCTGAATCCCTCTATTGGGCCGACGTGGAGGGGGACATCGAAAATGTCAGCGGCGTCCTCAAGATCACCGCCATCCGGGTCAAATTTCACCTGAAGGCGCCCGAGGACAGGCGGGACGATGCGAAGGCGTGCTTCTCGGACTACATCACCCGTTGCCCCGCCGCCCAGAGCGTCATGGGATGCATCCGGATCGAGGACGTGTTGCTCTTCGAGGCTTGACGCCGTTACATTCCCAGGTAGGCCTTGCGGATTTCGTCCGAATCCAGAAGCTCGCGGGCGGCGCCGGACTGGACCATCCTCCCGCTCTGAAGCACATAGCCGCGATGGGCGATTTCGAGGGCTTCCTGGACCATCTGCTCCACGAGCAGCACCGTGACGCCGCCGCGGTTGATGGCGGAGATGGTCTCCATCATCTTCTCCACCAGTGTCGGCATCAGCCCGAGGGACATCTCGTCCAGCATGAGCAGCTTCGGCCTTGACATGAGGCCGCGCGCGATGGCCAGCATCTGCTGCTCCCCGCCGCTCAGGGTCTCCGCGGTCTGCCGCGACCGTTCCCGCAGCACGGGGAAGAGCTGCATCATCTCGTCGAGGCGCCGGCGGACCTCGGCGGCCGATTTTTCGGTATAGGCCCCCAGCGAGAGGTTCTCCGCGACGGAGAGCTTGGGGAAGACCCGGCGACCCTCGGGCACGTAGCTGATGCCCAGGGCCAGCGTCTGGTGGGCGCGCATCCGCGAGATGTCGCGCCCCTCGAAGCGGATCGAGCCCTGCAGGGGATTGTTGAGGCCTGCGATGTTCCGCAGTGTCGTGGATTTGCCGGCGCCGTTGGACCCGACGACGGCCACCAACTCACCCGGCATGACCTCGAGGGACACGCCGAACACCACCGGCACCCCGTCGTAGCCCGCGTGGACATCCGCCAGGCTCAGGATCGGATCAGCCATCGGCTTGTCCCCCCTTCCGGGCCTGCATGCGGCGGCTGAACTTCTCGCCCAGATAGGCGGTGATCACGCGTTCGTCGCGGATGATCTCGCCGGGGGGGCCCTCGGCCAGCCGGATGCCGCCGTCGAGGACCACCACTTTGTCGGCGATCGGCATGATGGCCTCCATGATGTGCTCGACGATGAGCAGCGTGGTGCCCCCCTTGCGGATGCTGCGGATCAGATCGAGGGCCGTCTTGACCTCGGTGGACGTGAGCCCCGCCATGACCTCGTCGAGCATCAGCAGCTTGGGCCGGGTCGCCAGTGCCCGGGCAAGCTCGAGGCGTTTCTTGACGCCGATGGGAAGATCGCCCGAGGGCCTGTCGGCAAATTCGGTGAGGCCGCAGATCCGGACGCAGCGCTCGGCCGTCTCACGGGCCTTTGCGCCGCCCGCGCCGTGCAGGAAGGCGCCCACCAGCACATTGTCGTACACCGTCATGTCCTTGAGCGGCCGCACCACCTGGAAAGTGCGCACTGCGCCCATGCGGGCGATCCGCCAGGAGGGAAGCCCCGTGATCTCCCTGCCGTCGAAGAAGATCCGCCCGGAAGTCAAGGGGTAGAGACCGGAGACACAGTTGAACAGCGTCGTCTTGCCCGCGCCGTTGGGTCCGATGAGGCCCACGATCGCGCCGGCGTCGACGGTAAAGCTCACGCGGTCGTTGGCGACCAGCTCCCCGAATTTCTTGGTTACCTCACGGACTTCAAGCAGTGCCAAGGGAAGCCCCTCCTTTCGCGGTATCCGTCCGCCGGCGGTAGCGCTTGACCATGCCGCGGACGACCCCCATGATGCCCGCGGGCTGCTTGATGATGATCACGATGATCAGGAAGCCGAAGATGATGAGATCCACCCCGCCGCCCAGTCCGCCCCACATCGCCCGGGTGTACTCCTGCAGCGGGATGAGCACCGCGGCGCCGAGCAGCGGCCCCGCGAGCGTCCCCGCCCCGCCCAGGATCGTGACGAGCACGAACTTCATGGACATGTCGAGCGACATGACCATTCCCGGATCGACGCGCAGGTTGTACTGCACGAAGAAGGCGCCGCAAAGGGCCGCGAGCGCCGCCGACAGGGCCATGGCCGAAAGCTTGACGGCCGTGCTGTTGACGCCGAGCGACTCGGCCGTTTCCTGCCCCTCGCGCACGGCCCGGAGGTAATAGCCGAACCGGTGGCCCTCCAGGAACCGCACGACGCCGAAGACGATCATGAACAGCACCAGTGCGCAGTAGAAGTAGCCTGTCTTCGAGTCGTACCACATCAGGTTTTTGATCCCCTCCTCCACGAGCGGGTAATCCAGCCCCAGCGCGCCGCCCACCCAGTACCAGACCAGGAACATCCGGTTGAAGATCTCCACGATGGCAAAGGTGGCGATGGCGAAGTAGTGGCCGCTCAACTTGAAGCAGGGGTAGCTGATGAGCACGGCCACCGCGGCGGCCGCCAGCATGCCGACGAGGACCCCGGGCCAGGGGCTCAGGCCGTAGGTGACGACGGCCATGCCCGCGCCGTAGGCGCCGATGCCGAAGAACACGGCGTGGCCGAAGGAGGTCTGCCCGCCGTAGCCGCCGATGATGTTCCAGGCCTGGGCCATGCTGGCGTACAGCAGGATCAGGATGAGTACGTGCATGAGAAAGGAATTGGCCGCAATCGCCGGGATGAGCGGCACGAGGGCACCCAGTCCCGCGAGGGCGATCCAGAAGAGGTCTTTTCGCTTCAGCGCATGGCGATTCATGAGGTTACCACCCGAATATGCCCTTGGGCCGCAGCAGGACGAGCGCGAGATAGAGGCCGAAGACGGCAACGTATTTGAAGACCGGCGCGATGTAGTAGCCGCCCAGGGCCTCAACGATTCCGATGAGAAGCGCCGCCACCAGCGCTCCCGGAATGCTGCCGAAGCCGCCCATGGCGACGCAGACGAAGGCGATGAGGCTGAACATGGTGCCGACCTCGGGGTGCACGGCCAGGTACGTGGGCATGATGCCCCCGGCGATGCCGACCGTGGCGCCGCCGATGCCGAAGACCAGGAGATAGATGCGCTCCGTGTTGATGCCCATCAGCTCCGCGGCCTCCTTGTCCATGGCGGTGGCCTGGACGGCCCAGCCGAACCGCGTGCTGCGGATCATGAGGAAGACCAGGCCGATCACGACAAGCGCCAGGAAGGCGGTGACGAGCTGCGGGATGGGGACGATCAGCGCCCCCAGCTGAAACGTCCGGTCTCCCAGCCAGGTGTCGGAGAGGATGCGGTAGTTGGGGGTGAACTGGTTGAGGCACAGATTCTTGAGCAGCATGGCCAGCCCGAAGGTCGCCAGCAGGGCCGAGAGCGGCGGCTTGCCGATCGTGTACTTGATGATCAGGCGATAGGTCAGGGCGCCGAGGATGAAGATGAAGATGCCGCCCGCGAACATCGAGACGAGCGGGTCCATGTTGGCCAGGAATCCCAGCCAGTACGTCAGGTACATCGCGACCATCACGTATTCGCCGTGGGCGAAGTTGATCACGTCCATGACGCCCCAGATCAGGCAGAGCCCGACGGCCACGAGGGCGTAGAGCATGCCGTTGAGCATGCCGTCCAGAAGCACCTGAAGCAGAGTGTCCATAGAAAATCGGGGGGCAAACAAAGGTGCCGGGGGCCCAGAGACCCCCGGCACCGGTTCACTTCACATCAATCAGGCTTGGCTTTTAGCGCTTATCCCACGGTTTCATGGGGAAGACCGGCTTCGTGTCCGCCTTCTCCGTGGGGAATATCCTCTTGTACTTGCCGCCCTGCAGCTGGGTGACGATGCTCAGGGCGTGCTTGTTCTGGCCACCGGGAACGAAGGCCACCTTGCCGCTCAGGGACAGCGGGGAGGGCCATGTGTTGGCCTGCAGGGTCTTGGCCACCACCTCGGGGTCGAGGCTCTTGGCCTTCTCGATGGCCTGGGCCAGCACCAGCAAGGCGATCGTTTCCTGGATGCTGTCGCTGTCGTAGGGCACGCCGCCGGTCTTCGTCTTGAAGATCTTCTCCACCTCGGCCACGGCAGGCATCAAGCCTGCAAACTCGGGCGAGTAGCCCGTGGAGCCCATGAAGAAGTCCGCATCGGCGCCCAGCTGCTTGGCGATCACCGGGTCCTGGTAACCGCTGCAGTAGTTGAGGGACGTCTTGGGGATCCAGTTCATCTTCTTCATCGTCTTGACCATCAGGGCGTAGTCCGCACCCAGCACGGCGCCGAAGAGCGCATCGGGGTTCTTGGACTTCAGGGTCTGCACTTCGCTGTCGAGGTTCGTGGCGCCGGGGTTGAAGGGCACGTCGGCCACGACCTGGAAGCCGCCGGCCGCCGCCGCCTTCTTCGCCTCCTCGGACGCGTGCTTGCCGAACACGGAGTTCTCATAGATGATGCCGAGCGACTTGATGTTGGCGTTCTTCTGGGTCTTGTTGAGCCACTGCAGGACCTCGACGAACTCCTGGGACTCGACCTCGTCGGTGGAGGCCGTGCGGAAGAAGAATTTCATGTCCTTGCGCTGGGTCAGGGCCGCGGAGCTGGAGGCGCCGCACATGAAGATTTTCTTGGCGCGCTCGGCCACGAAGCTCGCCGGCATGCTCACCGAGCTGTTGTAGGCCCCGATGAGGGCCCACACGCCTTCCTGGTTGATGAGGCGCTCGGCCTCGGCCTTGCCCACGTCGGGCTTGCCCTGGCTGTCGGTGTGCACGAGCACGAACTTGTACCCCTGGAGCCAGCCCTTGTTGTTGGCCAGCGGAACCTTGATCTTGGGGTGCTTGTTGTTGAGGATCTCGACCGCCGTCTCCACCGCGGCCTTGCAGCGCTGGCCGGCCAGCGCGACGGGGCCCGTCAGGGGGAAGATGGTGCCGATCTTGATGACCTTTTCGGCGGCCAGGGCCGACCCTGCTCCGGGGCCGAAGCCCAGCAGCATGCATGCCGCGGCCAGAAGCAGGATCCAATGGTTCAAACGGGGCGAACGGTGAGTCATGGGTTTACCTCCTGATTCGTTTTTTTTGTTGATTTACAGAGATGAGGCATCACTTTGCCCTGCATTGCTATATGAAATGCATTGATATGTCAAATGAAAACAAGGGTTGTATCGCGAGTACGTGACACAGACCATTTCATCCTTGACGCACATGCGCAGGGCTGCCTAAAATGGTCATCCGCTCCGGAGGGAGGCAGCGGTTTGAACCACTTTTGTCGGGGAGGTCCCATTGCCGTACTTGATGACCCGCGAAGGAAAGATCCTGGACCTTCATGAAGCCTTCGCGGCGCTCATGGATTATCAGGTCATTTTCTTCGGGGAGCGCCACGATTCGCGCACCGATCACGCGGGGGAGCTCACGGTTCTTTCCGGGCTTTCCGGGCGGGATTCGAAACTCGTGCTGGCCCTCGAGATGTTTGAGCGTGATGTCCAGGATGAACTGGACGCCTATCTCCGCGGCGGGATCGGGGAAGACATGTTTCTCAATCGCGCCCGCCCCTGGCCCAACTACCGCGAGGATTACCGGCCGCTCGTCGAATTCGCAAAGGCAAAGGGGCTGCACGTGATCGCGGCCAATGCGCCGCGAAGGATGGCGGCGGCCGTCGTCAGGGGCAATCGGATTTGCGCGGAGGCGGACGGAAGGGAACGTGCGGATCTCCCCCTCGCCGTTCATCTTGACTCCGACGAGTACTTCATGCGCTTCGCGGCGGAGATGCGGAAAATGCCGCATGCCGCCCCGATGAAAGGGATGGGTGTCGAGGGGCTGTACCGGGCGCAGGTCCTGAAGGATGCCGTCATGGCCGCCTCGCTGGAGCCTTTTCTGGACCGCCGCATCCTCTTCTGCTGCGGCCATTTCCATTCGGACTACCGCCTCGGCGTGCCCTACCAGCTTCGGAAAAACCACCCGTCGCTCAAGGTCGCGGTACTGACCGGCGCCGCCGCTTTGCGGGACCTGTCCGGCAAAGACAGGTCCCGCGTGGCCGACTTCATCTGGACCGGCGAATCGCGGGCGTCTGCCCTTCCGCCGTGACCGCGGTGGCTGCTGAACGGCCCCGGCTTACAGGGCGTGACAGGCCGAGCACTCCAGCTTTGCCTTCCCGTTCTGGTGCACCTTGTGGACCGCCGTCGAGAACTTCGTCGCGTCCTGTTTGGCGGGATCGGGTGCATGGCAGGACATGCAGTCCGCTCCCTTGCCGACATCGGGATGCACCTTGGGCATGAGGGGGGTGTAGTCCTTGTGGCAGCTGCTGCAGGCGTTGTCCTTCAGCGGCGGCCCGCCGGCCGTGACGGCCATACTGAAAAAAGCGCAGATCAGCAGGATTGCGCAGGCACAGACGGTCAGTTTCTTCCAGTTCTTCATTTCACGTAATCTCCTTTAACGGATATACTGGTTCCGGAACTTGGCTTGAGCGGCTATATATAGGGAATCCGGGCCGTTTCGTCAAGGCGATTTTGCGCCCCTCCGGCCCGGGTTTCATTATTTCACTGGCGTCAGGGGCTGCCAGTTGAGATTGGAGCCCACGTTGGGATTCAAGCTTGGGCTTTCGGTAACGATATACTCGCCCCGGTTGTTCGACCAGGCATGGCCGTGGCCCGCCGGCAGCTCCACTTCCTTCCCCGCCTGCGGATCGTAATAGCGGTCCACCCCGCGAATGTGGTCGCTGAAGTTCCGCGCGATCCGGTCCTGCACCTGCTGCCGGCGCTCCCAGTCGCGCTGCTGGTCCTCGCGCATCCGGCTGCCGGCCTGGGCGACCATCGCGCCGATGCGGCCGATCGCCTTGATCTGCTGCATGTTCTTCCTGGCCAGCATCTCTTTGACATTGGCCACCTTGGCAAACCACTGGGGGTTGACCTTCATCGAAAAAATCATGGTCTTGTAGATTCCGGCGTTGGAATCCAGCCTGCCCTGTTCATCCCGGCAGGAGAAGGCATAGTCGATATACCAGTAATTGATGAAGTAGCCGCCGGAATGTCCGGAGCCGGGCATGCGGATGACGAACTGGCTCACGGCGGCAAAGAATTCCTCCTCCATCGGCCTGCCCTGCTCCCGGTAGCGGATCCTCATCTTGCCGCCCTGCGCGGAGGACTGAACGCCCTGCGCCGGCGCGCCCCTGGCCAGCCGGGCCAGTTCGGGCACATCCCGCTCGTAGACCATCTGCAGGCCGCTTCGGTTTCTCCCGGCCCCGGGGACAACGACATTGGCGATGGCGTCGTGCAGGCTGACCGGCCGGGCGACGCGGGAGCCGAAGCGCAGCGAACCGGGCGGATTCGTGGCCAGAAAAATTCGATTGTCGGTCCAGAAGTAGGAGCGGGTCGGAAACAGGTTCAATTCTTCCGGACCGGAGGGATTGTAGAAGCGGAATTGGGACTGCGCCGGCAGGGCCGGATTCGCCGACCAGCGAATCGCCCCCTGCGCCCGCCACCCTTTGGGAATGAGCATGCGGAAAGCCTCCATCCCGGCCGCCGGGTCGATGTACCGGTACGGGACAAATGTCCGGACGCCGGCCGGCGGCCCCTGAGCAAGAGCGGCTGACGGGCCGGCCATGCAGAGCATCGCCGCGATGCCGGCGATCAGTGCCGCTCTCGCGATCAGCGGGTCGGTCAGCATCCGGTATCTTCGGAATCGGGCGCGAATCTTCACCGGAAACCGTTTATCCACCTTCCCATCCCTTGAATCCACTCAGCCTCGCACCGATCCGCTGCGGGTGGTAGTAGGTCTCGTATTTCGTCTCCTCACCGAGCAGCGCATCGATCTGGCCCTGGATTTCCTGCCGCTCCCGGCTGGATTCCCAGGCGTTCCAATCCTCGACGGTCTGCCAGTTGCTGATCACCAGATACGCATCCGGATCCGCCACGCTCCGAAGCGTCTCCCCCGAGATGTAGCCGGGCTGCGCGACAGCGAGGCTCCGCAGACCCTTGATCAGTTCCAGAACCTTCTTTTCCTTGTCCGGCGGCACCCGCCTTCTGATAAAGACTCTGATCGCCATGATTGCACCTCCTGATTCAGACGATGGAAAGGAACACTGGATGGGTTAACCGGATACGCTTCTTACACCGACCATGGGCTCCCGCAATTCATGACCGCCCGTTGCTTTTATTATATCGCGTCTTCCGCTTTTATGCACCGCAAATTTCAAACCGGGAACCCGGGGAGATGAAGCCGGTGTTTCATGGTTCCGCCGTCGCAACGGGCGCTTGCCGGCGCGGATCGCGAAGGGGGGTGCGACATCGGAGCGGTCGGCCGTGCGGCGGCCGCAGGATCACAGGGCCATGCTCCGGAAGGCCTCCGGGCGGAACAGTCCCATCCATCCCCCGAGCAGGGTCATGCCGTAGGCCGCGGCGGCCAGGATCATCACCTGCGAGAAACCCGCCTCCACGGCAATCACCGCGGCAAGGACCGCACCGACGACCGAGAGGCAGCCGTTGACTCCCCAGGCCCAGGGAATTTCATGGTCCGCGGTCCCCGCCAGCAGGCGGATGCCCAGCGGAAAGGGCACGCCCATCACCAGGGAAGCGGGAGCGATCAGCAAAAGGGCGAGGATGATCTTGACGGCAGGCGGCAGGCTCAGGGTAGCCTGGAGGAGCGGCATCAGCAAGAGGGAATCGGCGAGGATGAAAAGGACAATCAGCCCGAAGACGCAGAGGGCACGCTCCCTTTTCCGGACCCACCGGGCCGAGAGGAGGCTGCCGATTCCGGACCAGACCAGCATGCCGCTGATCACCGTGGCCGCGGCATGGATGGGGTTGCCGAAATAGAGGAGAAAGCGCTGAATCAGGACAATCTCCACGAACATGTAGCCGATGCCGAGACCGCTGAAATAGAGAAGGACGCCCATCCGCCGCCGCCCCCTGCGGGGGAGGAAGCGAAGGGGCAGCAGGATCAGGATCACGGCCATGACCGTGACCAGCAGGAGCGTCAGGAGGACGAGCAGGTAGCCCGCTTCGAGAAAGGGAAAGGACCGGATTCCGTAAATCCCGGCGAGGTGCGGAACGCTTTTCAAGCGGAGGAACTGGGAAAAATAGGGCCGGTTGTCTGTTGCCGGACGGACATTGAAGGCGTAATCGGCATAGAACACTGTCCGCGACGGAGAGAGGATCGCATCCAGATAACGGAAAAGGCTCCCGTCCTGCAGGCCGTTGAACCGCGCCCGTTCCGCTTCCCGCAGGCCGGGCAAGAGGGCGGGATCGAAAAGGAGGCGCCCGCAGAATTGCCGGATCTTCTCCACATCAGCAGCAGTCAGGGGGGTTTTTTTCACCACGAACGTGACCGTCCCCCACCCCCGGACGGCGGCCAGGTGATCCCGGATATTCACCACGCCCTCCCCTTCGAGGCCCTCGGCCAGCGTGGCCAGGATTCTCAGCGGACCGCGGAGCGGATAATCCATCCAGCAGGTGACGCTCACCACACCCTGCGGGTTCAGTTTCCCCCAGATCTGCCGGAAGGATTCCCCGGTCAGTAGGTACTGTTCGCGGACGGCCTGCAACCCGGAAGCGCCGCCGAAAGCGCCCAGGGTGGGGAGCAGGATCAGGTCATACCGGGTCCGGTCCATGTGGAGAAAGGTCCGGGCGGCGAGGTTGCGGAACGTGACGGACGGATGCCGGAAGAGATTGCCCGTTTCCCCGGCCAGTTCCTGCCGAAGCAGGGAAAGGGCGACGGGGTGAGGCTCCACCGCGGTGACCTGGCGCGCGCCCTGGTCGAGGGCCTGCGAAACATGGCTGCCCGTGCCCGCGTCGAGGAGCAGAACACGCTCACGCGTCCCGATGGCATAAGGGAGCGCGCCGGTCGTGAAGTCCAGAAACGACTCCCGCGCCTCTCCCGGCCATGGCACAACCGCCCCGAACCAGTCCCCGTTGTTGAAGACGGCCTTCGTCACCGGGACCCTTCCCGAGTACGCGAGGCTCAGGCCCGGCGCGTAACGCAGGGACGGGGACGATAAAACCTGCATGAACCCGTATGGGCTTTCCCGCTCGTGGACGATCTTTGGCCTCCCCCGCGTGAAGAGCCCTGCTCAGGCTCTTGTAATCGGAGAGGACCAGGGCGGGAGGGCGAAGCAGGGAGAGAACGGCGGCGAGGACGGAGAGGATCCCGGCGGCAATGAGTTGTCCCTGCCAATGCCGGGGCGGGCGCTCTCCCGGCGTTCCGTCAGGCAACCCGGCCGGGCATCCGTCCGGACGCAGCGGGACGCCCTGGTTGCAGGCCGGTTCCCTGTCGCGGACGCACCCCTGCAGGCCCTCGGGAAGGACCAACATGGCCGCGGCGATTGCCGCCACGGCGGCCAGGCCGGGGAGCACGGGTGGCGGGAAAAGCCAGAGCAGGCCGGTCATGGCCGCACCCCCCGCCCCGGACCCGCTCAGGTTCCAGAAGTAGATTTTGCCGATGTCGCGGGCGGCATGAACGAAGATCATTCCGATCGCCAGCGCCGCCAGGAAAAAGGGGATGAAATAGAGGAAGCAGGTGGCCAGAATCCTGAAAAGCTGGGTGATGCCCGTGAAGAGGAGCAGAGAATCGAACCGCACCTCCGGGCGCTGGGCAATTCCCGTCACCAGGGCCATGGCCGCCCCGGAGAGGAAAATAACCGGAGGCAGCAGCACGTCGAAATTTTTCATGAGTCGCTCACGCAGGAGCGAGAGGCAGGTGCCGGCGGCGGCGAAACCGAGAAGCGCGACGGCAATGATCATGTAGGCGAAATGGTGCCACTGGACCAGGGACAGGATCTGCATCAGCGCCAGCTGGTAGGCGATCACCGCTGCCGAGATCAGGGCCAGCGCAAGACAGAGGCGCAGCCTGGGTCGGTGCAAGATCATCAGGGGCCTCTTCGGAACGGGACGAACCGGACGGGCATGAGCTGGGTCGTCGTGACCTCCCCTCCCCTTTTCGTCACGAGCATCAGCGTCTGGACCAGGAAGGGCGACCCGACGGGGATGACCATCCGGCCTCCGTCCCTCAGCTGCCGGATCAGGGGCGGGGGAATATATTCGGCCGCCGCCGTGACGACGATGGCATCAAAGGGCGCCTGCTCCGGCCAGCCTTCGTAACCGTCGGCAATCCGGACCTCCACATTCCGGTATCCCAGCTTTGCCAGGCGCTCCCGGGCCTTGTTCCCCAGCTCGGGAATGATCTCCACCGTGCAGACCTTTTGAACGATCTCGGCCAGAATCGCCGCCTGATACCCGGAACCTGTTCCGATTTCCAGGACACGATGCTCTTTCCCCGGCTGCAGGACCGCCGTCATGTAGGCCACGATGTAAGGCTGGGAGATGGTCTGGCCGTAGCCGATCGGAAGCGGCCTGTCGTCATAGGCGACCGCGGCAGCGGATTCCGGGACGAAGAGGTGCCGCTTTACGGCTCCCATGGCCCGCAGCGTGGCCGGGTCGGCCACGCCCCGCGACGCGATCTGGGTTCTGACCATGGCCTCGCGCCGTGACGCGTGGCGCATATCCTCGGGAGCGGCGGCGGCGAAAAGCAGGGTGAAGCCAAGAACAAAACAGAGGGACTTCATGACAGCCTCCGTTGAATCCGATCACCGCTTATGCGTATCCCCGGGCTTGAACCGGATACCGTTCTCGGAAAGGTGACCAAACCAGGGTAAATATAATCGCAGCGGATTTGTCTGTCAATGGAATCATGGGACGTGGAATCATCGAATTGAATCCATCGCAGGCGTCCGGGACGGGAGGAAATCACGGCGATCAGGGTTTCTGGAAATGGTGATAGTCTCTCACCGTCTCGAAGCCTGCGCCCCATTGCCATCCCCGGCTCAGAAAGGCCCGCAGGACCGAACTCGACTCGGAAAAAGCACCCGCCCCGGCCGGATCGTAAGCCGTCCCCAGCGGCGCGATCCGGCCGTCTTTGTAGACGGCCGGGTTCTGACGAGGGTTGATATCAACGGCCCTGCCGGAGGCGTGATGGGACAGCCGCTTCGTTCCCGCAACCGGACGGTAATTGAATGCGGATGAATTGTTGTCCGCCATGGATGCGTCATCGGACCAGTGATAGCGCACGATCGGAACCGCCCTGCCCACGGGAAACCGGACCGCTTCAATCAGCCGGAAAATCTCCCGGACATCCTTTTCAACCGCCTCGTGAAGAAGCAACTGCCCCCGGTGCAGCCTCCCGTCAAAGGAATAGTAGGTAACCTCCAGCAGGCGCAGGGCGCGGATCACCGCTCGTGGCGCAATCGTTCCGGCCAAGGATTCCGCCAGGGTCATCCGGCTGTCCATGACAATCTTGTTATGCATTGACTCATATAAAAGCGCTGTGTCCGATTTCCACCTATGGGCGGAGCCGGTCCGCCAGCGCAGACAGGAGGCGGGCAAATTCCTCTCCGTCCATGGAGACCTCCCGAAAGATGCACCCGACCTGTCCGGCGTCAACGGCGTGAAAATCCTTTTCGATGGCCGTGATGATCAGTCCGCCCATATCCACGGCGCCTGGGCTGATCAGGACGCGTCCATCCCCTTCCCGGTAATACGCCTCGGGACGATGCCGCCGCCGCGGAAACATCAGGATCCGCCACTGTGCGCCGTCGTGGGAGCACAGGAGGTTCATCATGGGTTCATCCGGCATCCTCCGGATCTCCCGCAGCGCCGCAATGACTCTCGAGAGGGCGTCCTCGATGCCCTTCCGCCCCCTTCCCTCCACGATGATGACGGGGCGGCCCAGGCCGACCGACGCCAGCATCGACGCGTCTCCGGCCCGGCCGACCGGAAGCCGGTTTTTCTCCTTCACGATTTCATTTTCCACCGGCATCATGCCCGCGGGAGCGGCCTGAAAGTGCAGGTGATCCGGTGCCGAGGCGCCGCATTGGGGTCCGTTGTAGAAGACCGACCAGCCCGGTCCGAAGTCTTCGGCCAGGAGCAGGATGGCAACCAGATCGTTTTCGATCGCCTGGGGGACGTGCAGCCGGTTTGAAATGGTGAAATGCTGCGGGAAAATGGGGGCGGGGTTGCAGAGGATCAGGTAGGCCCCGCGGTACAGAATCCTCAGTTGCTCCTCCGGCAGGCTCTCGATGCAGAGGAAACATCTGCGCCGGCGGATCGATTCCGGATCGACGGCCGCAGCGCTGCTGACGATCCGGCGCGGGTTGTACTGCAGCTTCACCGAGTACCCGTCAGCGGCAATCTCCCGGGTCAGAGCGGCATCCAGCCCCGCATAACCGTCCCGGAGATGCGGCCAGCATTTCTTCTGCCGCGCGAGGAGATCCGCACACAGTTTGCAGAGAAAGGGCGCCTTCCGGTCGCCGTCAAAAGATGCATCAATCCGGTGCGGCATGGTCGGTTTCCCGGAACGGCGGCATGGCGGTTTTACCGGATTCCACGCGGCCGGTTGAGATTCTGGCGGGCCAGGATTTCGAGGGTGCGGAGACTGTCCTTGAAGGCATCGTTCCGATTCGCCTTCCCGATGCCGATGGCGGCATCCGTGTTCCCCTTCCAGCGCCGGCACAGGTAAAGATTTTCATAGATTCTCCCGATCCTGTATTCGCGGGACAGGCGCAGGGCCACGGCATAGTCTTCCCCGTAGCCGACATTCGGGAACGGGATTCTCCGCAGCAGCTCCGTTTGAAACGCCCGGGGCGCACCGAGGCCGTTGATCCGCAAAGCGTTGTTCCGCCCGTTGGCATCGGTCCATTCCCGGTGATCGATCAGGCCCGGATATATTTCCTCAAGCCGCCCGTTGACGAGCGTGTAGGAGCCGATGACCATCCCGTAATCGCCGCCGCGGAACAGATCGACGATTTTCTGCAGCGTGTCGCGGCCGCTGTACAGGTCGTCGGAGTCGAGCTGAACGGCGTAGCGCCCGCAGTGCGGGGCAAAGATCGCCTCGTTCCAGCATCCGCCGATGTGCAGATCAAGGCGCGACGGGATGAGATGGACCACCCGGGCATCCTTTCGCGCCATTCGCGCGAGGAGCGCTGTGGTGCCGTCGGTGGAATGATTGTCCACGACGATGACGTTGAAGGGAAAATCGGTCTTCTGCGACAGGGCGCTCGCGACGGCTCCGGCCACCGTCCGCCTCCGGTTGCGCACGGGAATAACGACGCTGGCCTCTGTCGGAAAACGGCTCCCGGCGGGAGGCACCTTTTTGAAGGCCGGCCGCAGCCAGGCGCCGATCCGCTTGAGGTGCTGTGTGGCCGCCTTTTCCATGGCCCGCTGGACGGACCGATTGCGGGGGTCCTGGTAATCGAATTGCTTCTCGCCGCTTTCGCGCCTGCCGCCCGCCGTCTGCGTCGCGAGAAATTCCTGCAGGTGAAACGGGGGGCGGTCCGTGGAAATCTTCAGCCTCAGGTCATAGAGGCCGGCGCCCCCGGCTTCCGGCAGGGGCCCGTACTTTTTCAGGGCTCGGCGGATTGCGGCAACGGAAAACAGCATGAGCGGGCCGAAATCGAAATCGTCCCGAAGGCTGCCCGGCTGACAGTCGTTGACCGGGTGTTCCTGAAGACGGCTGTACTTTCCCGCAGCTTCGCGATCATAATAATCCGCGAAAACCATCCCGGCCCCCGTCGCCTCCGCCGCTTCGACCAGACGCTCCAGGGCGAAGGGACCCGGCAGGACATCCTGCGCCGGCCGGACGATGAGCAGATAGGGCGTGTTCGTCTTCTCCAGAATCCCCGCCAGTGTCCGGCCCGACGTGAAAGAGGCTGCCCTGAATCCCGCGCATTTCGGCCGGGCAATTCCGCGAGCGCCGCGATGAACGACGATTGCGCCTTCGACCAGGGGGCATTGGACAAACGACGGGAGCATGCGATCAAAACCGGATGGATCTTGAAAAAAGACGGCGACGGTTATTTTACGCATGGGCGCACACCCGCTTTACGGATCCCTCGTTCCGGAGCATCCTGATCCCGATTCCCTGCCCTCACGCCTGTCGGGCGGCGGCCCGGGCCATGGCATCCGGATTTTCGATATAGGCGACCAGGTCGGCCAGGGTGGTTTCCTCATTCAGGAGATCCAGAATCACGACAACGTGAAAGGATTCGTCCAGAAACATCTGCAGATTGACGGCAACCATGGAATCCCATCCCGGGATCTCGCCCAGCCGGGTCTCGGCGCTGATTTCCAGATCGCCGATTTCGGGAAAATTTTCCAGAAGAATCCCCTGAATCTTTTTCAGTGTCGCGTCCATGCATCGCTCCTTCACGCTCGCAGCTATATCCGGATCAGATTCGCCCCCCAGGACAGCCCCCCGCCGAAGGCGAGGGTCATCACCAGATCCCCTTTGGAGGCGACGCCCCCGGAAAGGACTTCATCCAGACTGATCAAGACGGAGGCGCTGGCGGTATTTCCATACCGGTGAAGATTCTCGAAAAAAAGCGAGGTTGGCAGGTCCAGCCTTTCCGAGATCCGCTGTATGATATGGGTGTTGGCCTGGTGGCAGACAAAGCAGCGAATCTCCTGGAGCGACACGCCGGCCTCGCCCGCCGTCTGCATGATGATCTCCGCCCCCCGATCGACGGCAAAGTTGAAAACGTCAATCCCCCTCATGCTGAACAGGGCCAGACGGAAATTCTTGATTTTTTCGTAGGGCAACATGGTCCCTCCGGCCCTTACGCCGATCATGTCGCAGCCGCTGCCGTCCGATTTCAGGCAGGAATGAAGAACGCCCCGTGATGCGTCCCGATCGGCCTGAAAGAGGATGGCGCCGGCACCGTCCCCGAAAAAGGGGTAGGTGGAAAAATCCTTCGGATTCATGATCTTCGAATAAACTTCCGAGGCGATCAGCAGGACGTTGCTGCAGCTCCCCGATTTGATCATGGCATCCGCCAGGGCAATGCCGTAGACGCTGCCCGAGCAGACGGAATTGATGTCGAACGCGAAGGCCTTTTGCGCCCCGATGAGATGCTGCACCCGCGTCGCCGTCGCGGGCTGCATGCGGTCCGGAGACGACGTGGAGAGGAGGATGGCCTCAACCTGACCGGGGGGGAAAGAAATTCTGCCCAGGCATGCGAGTGCCGCGCGGGAAGCCAGGTCGGATGTGCATTCCCCCTCGCCGGCGAAACGCCTGGCGAAAACGCCTGTTTTTTCGCCGATGAGCGGAATGGCATCGGCGGGGAACTGCGTCAGATCCTCGTTTTGAATGACCCTCTCGGGCAGGTAGCTGCCCGTGGAGCCGATAGCGGAACGCCGCATCGAGCGATTCTCCGGGTGGAAGCAAGGGGTTTTCACGGCACCGGCCGCATTAACGGGCTTCCTTACATTCATCGGCGGGAAAATGTCAACCCGTTCGTGGACGGTCCGGGACCGGCCGGCCGCATCGCAGGGCCCTGCGGCATTCCCGGGCAAGCCGCCTCAGCGCCGGCAGGGTCTTCGCCCGGGTGCTCGCATCGATCAGGTTTTCGAGGCCGTTTCCCGCATGGGCGAGAAAGTCCCGGCGGTTCCGCTTCAGCCCGAGGAACCCGTAAGCGCCAAGGGCCTGCATGAGGCGCTGCGCCGAGGCCTCCCGAAACCGCGCCTGGTACGCCGCCCAGTCCATCTCCGTCTCATGCCGCTCATAATGATCCCGCAGCAGCGCCAGGCGCTCATCCTCCGTAAAGAAGACATAGGGGTCGTAAAGGAGAGAGCCCAGGTCGTAGAAAAAGCTTCCGAACCGCATCCCCTGAAAGTCGATCAGGACCGGTTCGCCGCCGCGGATCATGATGTTTTGAGACTGGAAATCGCGGTGGATCAATGTGTGATCTGTCTTTTCAATCCGGTCCGCAAGAAGGGAAAGCTCCGCCTCGAGTTCATCCGCAAACATCCCGCCGATGTCCAGGCCGCAGAGGGCCTGCACGAAATGATCCCGGAAATAATCCCGTTCCCACCGGTACAGCTCCGGCCCGAAACGTGCCGTCAGGGGAACGGTCTGCGACGGGAAATCGGACGGCGGAAAGGCGTGCAGCTTATGAACCAGGAAAAGCGCTTTCCGGTAGCAGTCCCGGCGCACGGCCCAGGATTGATTTCGGCAGGACCAGAGATCCCGTTCTCCCAGGTCTTCCATCACGATGAACCGGCGGGCCGCATCATGACGAATGATGCGGGGGACCGTCACCCCGATGCCCTGCAGGAACGAGGCAATGGCCGCGTGGTATTGGTTTTCTGCAGGTTCGGTCTGATATTGCATGAACAGGGCGGTGAGATCCCCGCCGTAATGGATCCGCCAGTAGGCACGATTCGACCCGCCCCCGGCGAGCGGAGACATGCGGACCGGATCGGTCCCGGCCAGCTTCAGCGCCTGCCGCACAAAGTCGTCGGCGTGGTCGGCATTCCCGTCGACGCTTTCCGGCTGCCGGTCCCGGGTGAAAGTCCGGTTGATCCGCTCGTATTCATCGGGATGGCCGGTGTCCTGCCAGAAGCCGTCATCGATGACGACCCCTCCCACGGAGCCGGGCTTTTCCTGAATCATGCCGGCGAAAACCGGAACAACCGACGCGATTCGTCCCGGATGCAGGCGGTCGAGGAAGCGCCTTTCCACAACGTAGATGCCCGTGAACTGGCAGCTCCGGACGCCGGGGCGGCCAAGGATGCGGCGCAGATCGCAGACGGCGCCGCCGGCATCGAGGTCGACGTTCGGAATCGGGCCGCTGCTGCGCAGTGCGAGCGTCACGTCCCGGCCCTGTCCGGCGTGGGCCGCCAGGAGCCGTCCCAGCGGCAGGTCCGTCATGATATCGCCGTTGTAGACAAGGAGCGCCTCATCTCCCTCGAGAAGGTCCTCGATGTTCTTGAGTCCGCCGGCCGTGTCCAGGAGCACGGGCTCGTGGCGGAAGACGATCGGGATGCCCCGCCAGCGGCAGTCCGGGAATGTCCGGGAATAGGCATCGGCGCAGTGATGGGTGTTGACGATGAAGCGCTCGATGCCGACGGTCATGAGGTGGTCCATGGCATAGGTGATCATGGGACGGCCCGCAACCGGCAGAAGAGGCTTCGGGCAGCTGTCCGTCAGGGGCCGGAGGCGCATGCCCAGGCCGGCTCCCAGGATAAAGGCCGTTCTGATCCGGTCCGCCGTCATCCGCGTTTCTCCGTCCGCTTCATGCCGAATTCGGGATCGATCCGGATCAGGGCGACCACGGCAAATCCGGGCACCGTGGAGAGGATGATCCACAGAAAGAAGTGCGGGTAGCCGATCTGTTCCTGGATCCACCCGCTGAACATGGCCGGGATCATCATGCCCAGGGCCATGATTCCGGTGGCAATGGCGTAGCTCACCGTCTTGTACGGTCCATCCGAAATCATGATCATGACCATTGTGTAGGCCGTGAAACCGAAACCGTAGCCGAACTGCTCCAGGGCGACCGCGAGGTTGACGATCCAGAAACTCTGCGGCAGGGCATGGGAGAGATAGACGAAAATCAGGTCCGGCAGGTGCATGGCGCAGGCCATGATCCAGATCCAGAATTTCAATCCCTGCCTCGAGATGACATAGCCGCCGACCAGGCCGCCCAGCATCAGGGCCATCACGCCGACCGTTCCATAGACGATGCCGACCTCGCTGGTCGTCAGCCCGAGGCCGCCCTTCGCCCTGGGATCCAGCAGGAATGGCGCCACCATCTTCACGAGCTGGGCCTCGGCAAAGCGGTACAGCAGCAGGAAGGCCAAGATCGCCGTGATGTTTTTCTGCCTGAAGAAAAGGGACAGGCTTTGGAGAAACTGGACGGAGTGGCTCTGTGAAGGGTCCCGTGCGGCCGGCCGGTCCGCGACCGGGCGGGGAAGAACGGCGGCATGGTAGATGCAGAAGGCCAGAAATACGGTCGCAGCCGCAAGGAAAGTCACCGACCAGGCGGATGTCACGGTGAAGCCGTGCGTTTCCAGATAGCCGGCGAGGATGACCAGGCCGCCCTTGGCGGCGATCGTGGCAATCCGGTAAAAGGTGGTCCGCACGCCGATGAAGGCCGCCTGCTGGTGCTCGGGGAGCGCCAGCATGTAGAAACCGTCGGCGGCAATGTCGTGGGTGGCGGAGCTGAAGGCCAGGATCCAGAAAAAGGCCAGCGTGTACCGGAAAAAATCCGGCGCCGGGATGGTCAGGGCTACGGAGGCCAGGGACGCGCCGACGCGCCAGCTGCATCAGGACAATCCAGAACCGCTTCGTCCGGAACATGTCGACCAGCGGGCTCCAGAGGGGTTTGATGACCCAGGGCAGATAGAGCCAGCTGGTGTAGAGCGCAATGTCCGTGTTGGAAATGCCGAGCCGCTTGTACAGAACGACGGAAACCGTCATGACCATGACGTAGGGGATGCCTTCCGCAAGATAGAGGGAGGGGATCCATCTCCAGGGCTTCCGGGCGGGCGGATCAGGAATGGTCATGTTCGTCAGTCTCACGGGGGCCGGTACGTTCGCGAATTTTCGCTGCCGGAGGCATAGAATACGGGAGCGGGCCTGTCAACGAAAAAGGAGGAAGGACGGGCTGAATCAGTAGCACCTTCTCAACGCGACGCCTCGAAAATAATGCTTCAGGATATCTTCGGCGGCGGCCCCGCGAACTGCCATCACCGCTGCCCCGATCTGGCACAGGCCGACGCCGTGCCCCCACCCGGCGCCTTCCAGGACGAACCGGGCGGGAAGACCGGACGGATCGCACTCGCGGGAAACGACGAAGGCGCTGCTGTAGAGGTGGCTCCGGGAAAGGCAGCGGCGGATTTCCAGTTCCTTGCCCACCACCAGGCTTTCCTTCGATCCTTCAATCTTCAACCGGACGATCCGCCCGGAGGGGCCGCGCTCCAGCGGCGTCAGGTGATGCAGAATGCCGAAATCGAGCCCTGTTTTCTCCCGCAGGATCGCCTCCAGCGCGTCCCGGGTATAAACCATCCGCCAGCGGAAAAAATCAACCGTTTCCCGATCGAACGCGGGGAGGATCTGCTGCAGAAGGCCGGTGTCGGACGTGTTGCAATGGGATTCCGGCGACCTGCATATCCATTGCCTCGCCTCCTCCTCGGTCCGGACCGGCGGGAAAGGAAGCGTGGCGTCGGATACCGAGGAAAGATAGGGAACAGGAATCTCTTCCCAGACGTTTTCAAAATTTTCCGTCAGCCCGCCGCAGGCCTTGTGATAGCGAGCGTCGCAGATGTCCCCGCCGTAAACCAGGAAAATCCCGCGGGTCGACCGGACGGCCTCCCGGACGTTTCCGGAGGCGATGACGCCGATCCCCTGGTAGCGCTGGCAGTGATCGTCGGCGCAGACGTCAAAACCGTCGTGCTCCTCGCGGCCATACCATGCGATGCGCTCCCCCGGACGCCGGCTGACCGGCTGCGCCGACCCGGCCGATGGCGCCGGCTTGCCTTTCCGGCCCAGCATGGATGCAATCCAGCTTCGCGACATGACGGCATGGGCACGCAGCAGTTCCAGCGGCGCCGTGGCGCTCATTTCCGATGCAATGACACTCTCCAGGTAATCTTCGAGAGCGATTTCATTGACGGCGGTCATGTTGCCGCCCTCGCGGGCCATGAGCGCCAGATCACCCTGAAAGGTCTGCTCCTGTTCCCGTTCCCAGTGGAAGCGGATGCCGATCCGGACGTCGGCGAGGGTAAATGTGGACGCTTCTCCATGAACAAAACGGAGCATCCCCGGGCCGGCAAACGCCCTCCCCCTTGAATCCGCAACGGTTACCCGACCACCTTCGGCATGCGCGGAAAAGGCGCCGTCGACGGACTGCCCGTTCTCCAGGCGGAAGGGACCGTTGAACCTGCCCCGGACCTGCCGGCGGTCCGTCAGGACGCCGACCCCGATTTTTGGCTCCTCTGTCACCATGAAGCAACGCGCGCTTTCCCGTCACGAACGTGAAAACCATTTTCGCGGACTCTACACGATCCGCGGCCCGATGTCAAAACGCGTCCGCAATGCGTCCTTGACCCGTGCCCTGAAACTGTATTAGGGATATTCTCATGAAAGAGCGGCGCATGACGGGCATTATCCTGTCCGGAGGGGAAAATTCCCGTATGGGGCGGAACAAGGCATTCCTGGTCGTCGACGGCGAGCGGATGATCGACCGGATCCTCCGGATATACAAAAGCCTGTTCGCCGAAGTCATTCTGGTAACCAATCAACCGCTGGACTACCTCGACCTGGATGTGACCCTCGTGACCGACATCTATCCGGGCAGAAAAGCCCTCGGCGGCATCTACACGGGCCTTTTCTACGCGAACAGTTCGCATGCCTTTGCCGCCGCCTGCGACATGCCCTTCCTGAACCCCGAATTCATCGCCCATATGATGGAACAGGCGCTTCCTTACGAGATTGTCGTACCGCAGACTGCGGATGGCCTCCAGCCCCTTCACGCCGTCTATTCCAGGAAATGCCTGCCCGCCATCAAAAACAACCTGCTCAGGGACAAACTGAAGATCACCGGTTTTTACAAGGGACTGAAAACCCTCTGCATCCTTGAGGAGACCATTCGAACCTTCGATCCCCGGACCCGGATGTTCCTCAACGTCAACACCCCGGAAGACCTGCGCAAACTGGATTCCGTCTAATCGAGATCATTCAGAATCTTGAAATATTGATTTGTCCTCCACGGCAGGGGCGGTTCGACAGATATTGTTCGACACTGTTCCCCAAATATGTTATTATTACAGGCATTATGATCAAAAGGAGGAATCTTTGATGGCATCTGAGAAAACGTTCAACCGGTGGCTTGTCGTAGTCGGCGCAATGCTGATCCAGGTCAGCCTCGGCGCGGTTTACATCTACAGCGTCTTCAAACCCGCCCTGAGCGCCAAGTTTCCCTCATGGAGCCCGACGGATCTGGCGCTTCCATCCCAGCTCATTCTCGCCTTTTTTGCCTTGGGCGTCATCTTTGCGGGCAAGATCCAGGACAAGATCGGGCCGCGCATCGTCGCCTCCGTGGGCGGCGTGATGCTGGGAGCGGGTCTCATCATGACATCCTTTGCGGACAATCTGATGATGTTCACCCTTGCATTCAGCGTCCTCGGTGGCCTGGGAATCGGCGCGGCCTATGTCTGCCCCATCGCCACCTGCGTGAAATGGTTCCCCGACAAGCGCGGGATGATCACGGGTCTGGCTGTGGCCGGGTTCGGCGCCGGCGCCCTCGTCTTCACGCCCATTGCGAAGGCCTTCATCGCTTCATCCGGCATCATGTCGACATTCATGTATCTTGGGATCATCTTTCTCGTGGCCGTCGTTCTGGGCGCCCAGTTGATGGTCGTTCCCCCGGCGGGGTACAAGCCCGAAGGCTGGACGCCTCCCGCGCCCGCCACCGGTGCGGCAGCATCCGCAGGAGGTGACTTCTCGACCATGGAGATGCTCAAAACCCCGCAGTTCTATTTCCTCTGGGTCACCTATTTCGCCGGCTGCATGGCGGGTCTCATGATCATTATGAACATCACGAACATGTGGCAGGCGCCTTCTATGATCGAACTGGCCAAGGCCATGCCCACCATCACCAGAGACGCCTTCAAGACCGTCGCCGATCAGGGAGCGTGGGCCGTTATGATTGTTGCGATCCTGAATGCGGCGGGTCGCCTCGTCTGGGGTCAGGTATCCGACATGATCGGCCGCAAGACGACGCTGATCATCATCTTCGCCTATGCCGGCGTCATCATGCTGGCCCTCAAGATGTTCACCAGCTACCCCATGTTCCTCTTCGGCGTCTGCTCCATCGGGTTCTGCTTCGGCGGCTTCCTCGGCCTCTATCCGGCGGTGACGGCCGACTACTTCGGAACCAAGAATGTCGGCGCCAACTACGGGCTGATGTTTGCCGCCTATGGCGTCGGCGGACTCTTCGGTCCCTGGCTGGCTCCCAAGCTCATGACGATCGTCGGAAAAATCCCCTTCGAGGCCATGGACAAAGGGGCGCTGATCGTGAAACAGTTCTCCGCCGGGGACTACTCAACGTCCTTTATCATCTCCGGAATCATGTGCCTCGCGTCCATTGGCATCATCTGGATGCTCAAGCCTCCGCAGAAGGCGTAACGGCGAACGGCGGTCACTTCAATCAGAAAGGGAAACTCCCCCGGGAGTTTCCCTTTTTTTGCGGCAATGACGGTCCGAAAGACAGGCGGGGCCATATTGCGTCCGCAACAGGTCCGCAGCCGTGCGGGAGCCGGAACAATGCCCGGACCTCATGACAGATTCGTCATGATTGGTTGCGAAGATAGATGATCCGCAACCCCTCCAGCGTCAGCATGTCGTCGACGATGTTGATGTTTTTGGTCTCCGGGGCGACAATCTTGGCCAGTCCACCCGTCGCCACCACCAGGGGGTTGGATTTCACCTCCGCCTTCATGCGGTCGCAGATCCCGTCCACAAGGCCGGCATAGCCGTACATGATTCCCGCCTGCATGCTGCTCACGGTATCCTTGGCCACAATGGATTTGGGTTTGCTGAGCTCGACCCGCGGCAGCTTGGCCGCCCGCTCGAAGAGGGCCTCGCTGGAGATCATGATGCCCGGGCTGATGCAACCCCCCATGTATTCCCCTCTGGCGGAAACGTAATCGAACGTGGTCGCGGTCCCGAAATCGACGATGATGAGGTCCTGCTTGTATTTTTCATAACCGGCGACGGCGTTCACGATCCGGTCCGCCCCCACCTCCTTCGGGTTGTCATAGAAAATCGGCATGCCGGTCTTGACGCCGGGCCCGACGATCAGCGGTTTCAGGCTGAAATATTTCCGGCAGAGCGGCTCCAGGATGTTCAGCATGGGGGGGACCACGCAGGAAATGATGATGTCCCGGATCTTCCGGGAACTGATCCGGCTGGTCTTGTAAAGGTTGTAGATCAGCATCCCGTATTCGTCCACGGTATGATCCACGACGGTCCGAATCCGCCAGTCGTGAACCAGCTCCGCGCCGTCGAAGAGACCCAGAACCGTATTGGTGTTCCCCACGTCAACGACCAGCAGCATGATGCGACCTCCCCAAAAGATGAACGTCCCCGGCGATGACCCTTTGTATGGATCCGTTTTGATGCCGCATCAGGATGGCGCCGTCGTCGTCGATGCCGGACACCACGCCGGTCTTCGATTCGTCCCGATTCACCACCCGGATCGGCTTTCCCAGAATGTCGGCATGGCCCAGCCAGGCATCACGGAAGCCGGCAAATCCCGCCCGGACAAAGATTCCATACCATTTTTCGATGCGGTCAAACAGCCTCGAAATCACATCGAGGCGATCCTGCGCCTTTCCGGTCTCGACTTTAAGGGACGTGGCGGTGCCGTGAAGGGAATCGTCGAAATCCTCCCGGTCCATGTTGACATTGAGCCCGATGCCCAGAATGATGAAGTCAACGGCACCCCCGGATGCCTTCATCTCCGTCAGGATGCCGCAGGCCTTCTTTCCCCGGATGAGCACATCGTTGGGCCACTTGATGGATACGCCCTCGGGGCAGTAGCCGGCAAGAAGCTCCGCCACGGCCACGCCGGCCATCAGCGTGATCTGGGGGGCCGTCGGCGGCTCGATCCGGGGCCTCAGGATCGCCGACACATACAGGTTGGACCCCGGGGGGGATTGCCAGACGCGGTTCAGTCTTCCCTTTCCCTTTGTCTGGGCATCGGCCACAACGATCTCTCCCTCCCGCGCCCCGTTGACGGCAAGCCGAAAGGCGAGGTTGTTCGTCGAGCCGATTTCCGGAAAATAGTGAACGGTCCTGACGATGGGGTTGCCCTTCAGGGAATCGGAAAGCGCCTGTTGCGTGAAATCGGATGCAGCCTTTTCCATGTCAGATGCATGATCGAATCATGCTGAAACCGGGAATCGCTATTGAATGACCAGGGAGATGTCCGCGGCCGTCACGGAGTGGGTCAGGGCGCCCACGGAGATAAAATCGACGCCGGTTTCGGCAATCTGCCTCACATTGGCGAGCGTCACGTTTCCGGAAGCCTCAACGGGGAACGCCCCCCCGATCAGAAGGACGGCCTCTCTCATGGCCTCGAGATCCATGTTGTCCAGCATGATGGCGTCGGCGCCGGCTGCGAGCGCCTCCTTCACCTCACCGCGGTTTTTGACCTCCACCTCGATTTTCAGAAGATGGGGAATTTTCCGTCTCGCCCGCTTCACGGCCTCACCGATGCCGCCCGCCGCCGTGATGTGATTGTCCTTGATCAGGACCCCGTCGTAAAGGGCAAAACGGTGATTCAGGCCGCCGCCGATGCCGACGGCGTACTTGTCGAGGATCCGGAGCCCCGGAACGGTCTTGCGGGTGTCCAGAATCCTGGCGCCCGTCCCCGCCACGGCCGTCACGAACTGCCGGGTCATGGTGGCGATTCCGCACATCCGCTGCAGAAAATTAAGCGCCACCCGCTCGGCGGTCAGGATGTCCCCGAGCCTTCCGGCAAGCCGGGCCAGCACCTCTCCGCGCCGGACCCCGGAGCCATCCTCCCGGCAGTCGACAAAGCGAATGTCCGGGTTCAGAAAAAGAAAAGCCTCCCGGAAAACATCGATCCCCGCCACGACCAGATCGGTTTTGGCCACCGCCCGGGCGGCCCCGGTTTCGCGGCCGGACAGCAACGCCGCGGTCGTCACATCTCCCGCACCGATATCCTCGTCCAGCGCGAACCGGATCAAATGGTGAAGCTTGTCCTGCGAAAGCAAAATCTCCTCATCCCCCCGGAGACGGCCGTCGACGCCCCCATCGGGCAGCGGAGGCGCCATTCGGCCTTGGAGCTCCGGCCTTTTCCCTTTATTTTTTCCCCATCTCTTCCAGCTTCTTGATGGCCGCTTCCAGGACCCGGTGCTTTTCACGGAAGTCCTGATATTTCTGTTCTTCCTTTTTGACGACAGCCCCGGCCGCCTTGGCCATGAAGTCGCGATTGGCCAGTTTTCTGGACACCACGCTCAGGTCCTTGTCCACGCGGGCCAGTTCTTTCTCCAGCCTGGCCTGCTCACCGGCGATGTCGATCATGCCCTCCATCAGGACGAAAACCCGCGAAGTGCCGACCACGCCGATGGCCGATCCTTTGGGCTCCTCCAGGTTCACGCCGATCGTCAGCATTTCCAGATTGCCGAGATTGACGATGAAATCCCTCCCCTCCTCCAGAACGGCCGGCATGGTTTCGTCGGATGTGGAAATGACGACCTTCAGCTTTTTCGAAGGGGCAATGTTCATTTCGCCCCGGATATTCCGGATGCGGGTGACGATTTCCACGATCAGGCCCATGCGGCGTTCCGCTTCCCCATCCTCGAGTCCCCCATCCGGTTCCGGATAGGGACTGACCATGATCGAGGTGCCGTCCGCCACGACGGTCTGCCAGATTTCCTCGGTCAGGAAGGGCATGAAGGGATGCAGCAGCTTGAGCAGGGTCTTGAGCGTGGCCAGCAGCGTCCATTGCGCCGCACGCCGCTGCGGGGACGGCTCCCGGCTGTAGAGGACCGGCTTGATCAGTTCCAGATACCAGTCGCAGAACTCGTGCCAGACAAACTGGTAGATGCTTCCGGTGGCTTCATTGAAGCGGTACTCATCCAATCCCCGGATCACCTCTTCCACCGTTTTATTGAGCCGTGCGAGGATCCAGCGGTCCGGCAGGGACAGATCCGATTTGGCGGGGGAGGATTTTTCCCCGGTATCGTAGTCCTCCAGGTTCATCACGGAAAATTTCGTGGCGTTCCAGATCTTGTTGACGAAGAACTTGTATCCCTCGATCCGCTCCTCCGACATCCGGACATCCCGGCCCTGCGCGGTGAAGGCGGCCAGGGTAAACCGGAACGGGTCGGCGCCGTATTTGTCGATCATCTCCAGCGGGTCGATGATGTTTCCCTTCGACTTGCTCATCTTGTCGCCATGTTCGTCGCGGACCAGGGCGTGGAGGTAGACATCCCGGAAGGGCACGTCCTTCATGACGTAGAGCCCCATCATCATCATCCGGGCAACCCAGAAAAAGAGGATGTCAAATCCGGTGATCAGCAGAGAGGTGGGATAGAAGGTCTTCAGCGCACCCGTCTGCTCCGGCCAGCCCAGCGTGGAAAAGGGCCACAGGGCCGAACTGAACCAGGTATCCAGGACATCGTCCTCCTGGCGCAGCGCGCTCCCCTGGCAGCCGGGGCATTGATCGGGATCGCTTGACGACACGATCACCTCTCCGCAGCCGTCGCAGTACCAGACGGGAATCCGGTGTCCCCACCAGATCTGCCGGGAAATGCACCAGTCGCGGATATTGCTCATCCACTCGAAATAGGTGGCCTCCCACATGGACGGGACGATCCGCGTTTTGCCCTTGACCACGGCCGCGTTGGCCGCCTTCGCCAGCGGTGCGATCTTTACGAACCATTGCTTGGAAACAAAGGGCTCCACATCGGTTTTGCAGCGGTAGCACTGCCCGATGTTGTGTGTATAGGGTTCCGTGCCCACCAGATAACCCTGCTTTTCGAGGTCCTTCACGATATTTTTCCGGCATTCGTAGCGGTCCTGCCCCTGATAGATCCCGCCGTTTTCATTGATCGCGGCGCTGCCGTCCATGATCTTGATGATTTCGAGGTTGTGACGACCGGCGATGGCGAAATCGTTGGGATCGGAAGCCGGCGTGATCTTGACGGCGCCGGAGCCGAATTCCACGGTCACGTAGTCATCCGCGATCACGGGGATTCTCTTGTTGACGATGGGCAGGATGACCTCTTTTCCCACCTTGTCGGCGTAGCGGGGGTCTTTCGGGCTGACGGCCACAGCCGTGTCGCCGAGCATCGTCTCCGGGCGCGTGGTGGCCACGATGATGTCGCCGCTGCCGTCCGCGTAGGGATAGCGGATGTTCCAGAGGAAACCGGGCTCTTCCTTGTATTCGACCTCCAGATCCGAAATTGCCGTATGGCAGCGGGGGCACCAGTTGACGATATAGTCTCCCTGGTAAATCAGGCCGTCCCGGTAGAGCCGCACAAAAACTTCCCGGACAGCGCGGGAGAGGCCCTCATCCATCGTGAAGCGCTCGCGGGACCAGTCGCAGGAACAGCCCAGCCGCTTGAGCTGGTTGATGATCACCCCGCCGTATTTCTCCTTCCACTTCCAGACCCGCTCGATGAATTTTTCCCGGCCCAGATCATGACGGGTCAGGCCCTCTTTGGCCAGTTCCTGTTCCACCACATTCTGGGTGGCAATCCCGGCATGGTCGGTCCCGGGCATCCAGAGCGCATTGTATCCCTGCATCCGCTTGAACCGCGTCATGATGTCCTGAAGGACATTGTTGAGGGCGTGCCCCATGTGGAGCATGCCCGTGACGTTGGGGGGTGGAATGACGATGGAGAACTGTTTTTTATCGCTGGCGTCCTGCGCCCGGAAGAAATTCTGATCCAGCCAGTACCGGTACCACCTTGCCTCCGCTTCATGCGGTTCATAAACCTTGCTCAAAGGCTCCGTCTTCATCGTTTTTCTCCATGATGTTGATCGCAACGGCTTCGGAATGTAAACCCGGGAAAAACCCCTGCTCCGGAACAGGGGGAAAGGATTCTTCCCCCATGGAAATCCTGCCTCCCGATCCTGAAAATGCCGGGTTCGCCGTCCCGGGCCGCTTCCGCCCATTCTGTAATGGCAGAGTAAGCTATATTTATGCGTTTTTTAAGTCAAGAGATTTCACGTGAACAGGCGGGCGCTGCCCGGGCGGGACAGGAAGGCGTCGACTTTTTCATGCAGAGCGTCCAGATCGCCGGGGTGGAACCACATCATGTCCCGGTCCGCACCGAACCAGGTCATCTGCCTTTTCGCGTAGTGCCGGGTGTCGCGCTTGAGCAGACGCAGGGCTTCCGAAAGATCGAAGTCCCCCCTCAGGTGGCGGACCATGTGCCTGTAGCCCAGGGACTGCATCGGTTTCAGAGACGCACCGTAACCCCTGTCCAGCAGGCCCTGCACTTCCCCGACCAGCCCCTCCTCGATCATCCGGTCGGCCCGCCGATCGATTTTTTCATACAGCGCATCCCGCTCCAACGCGAGCCCGACGCGCATCGCCTCATAGGGCTGATCCCCGAACCGGTGCGCCTCCTGCTTCTCCGTGATGGACTGGCCGCTCGCCTCCAGGACCTCGAGGGCCCGAATGATCCGGACCGTGTCGTTCGGCTGGATCCTTGCGGCCGCTTTTTCATCGACCCTCTTCAGCTTCTCGTGGAGGTAGGTCTTCCCGTACCGGGCCTGTTCCGCCCGGTAGAAGGCCCTCAGGCTTTCGTTTGCGTCCGGCCCGTCAAAAAGACCGCCGAGCAGGGCCCGAAGGTACAGACCGGTTCCGCCGACCACGAAGACGGGCTTTTTCGAAAGGTGCAAGTCCTGGATGATCAACCGGGCATGCCGAACGAACTTGGCAGCGCTGAAAGGCGCGTCCGGAGCGACCACATCGATCAAATGATGCCTGACCTGCCGCCTCTCTTCCGGGGAGGGCTTTGCCGTCCCGATGTCCATGTGGCGATAGACCTGCATGGAATCTGCGCTGATGATCTCCCCGCCGCGCGGCCTGGCCAGCCGGACGGCAAGGTCCGTCTTGCCGGCTCCGGTCGGTCCGGCAATGACAATCAGCCGCGGCCTGTGAAGAATGAGGGTCATCTGCGCCTGAACATTTTTTCCAGTTCTTTCAGATCCAGGACCACATAAACCGGCCTGCCGTGGGGACATGTCGAAGAGAAGGGTGTCCGGTCCAGATCCGCGCACAGGGCGGCCACTTCCGCGGGACTGAGGGACTGATTGGCCTTGACGGCGCCGCGGCAGGCCAGGAGCCTGACGATTTCATCCTGCCGCCCCTGCAGGCTCAACAACGGGCCCGATTCCGAGAACGCCTCCAGGGCATCCCGGACGACGATCCGGACATCTTCATGGCCGAGGGCGGCCGGAACGGATTTGATGACCATGCTGTCTCCGCTGAATGGCTCCAGTTCGATCCCCGCTCTTTCAAACACCGGGATCACATCCTGAAGGGCGGCAGAATCCTTCGGCGTCAGGTGAATGACTTCCGGGATCAGCAAGCGCTGTGCGGGGACTTTTTCGCCCTTCTGGCTTTTCGCAAACCGCTCAAAAAGGATTCTTTCGTGGGCGGCGTGCTGATCCAGCATCACCAACTGTTCGCCGCCGGAAAAATGTCCGGAAAAAAGAAGATAGGTCCCGGCAAAGGAGCCGATGAAGGCAAGACTGCCGAATTCAAAGGGCTTCCGCTCCGGGGCCGGGGCCTCGGCAACGGCTTCCGGCACGTCCGGAGCGGCGGACGGAAAGACCGGCCGTCCGGTTCTCGCCGGTGCGTCGAAGCGGAGCTTCTGCCGACCCGTCGACAGGGTGTAGCGCCGCAAGGCCTCCTCCACGCGCTCGCCATATCCGGGGAGATGCGCGGCCGCCTGCGGGGAAGTGAACGCGGGAGATTGACCCGTCGACAGGGCCGCTCCGGAAAGGGTCTGGCCCAGGGACTCCACGATGAACCGATACATCTCCCGCGGCTGCCGGAAGCGCACCTCCATTTTGGCGGGGTGGACATTCACATCGACTTCTGCCGGCGGCAGGGCGATCGACAAAACCGCCGACGGATATCTTTTTGCTTCCATCACATTTCTGTATGCGGTCATGATCGCGTGGTTCAGCAGATAATCCCGGATATAGCGGCGGTTGACGTAACCGTAAATGTGTCTGCTGTTGGAACGCGTATGGTCCGGCCTCGATATGAAACCGCTCACCCGGACGCCTTCCCCGGCCGCTTCAACGGCGACCAGGTGATCCGCGAAATCGACCCCCAGGATCAGGGCAATCCGTTCCGCGACGTCTCCGGTGGCCGGGATCTTCAGAATCTCGCGGCCGCCCGCCAGCACCTGGATCCGGACGGAGGGGCAGGACAGGGCCGTCCGCGTGATGACGTCCATGCAGTATCCCTGTTCCGTCGCTTCAGTTTTCAGGAATTTCCTGCGGACCGGGACCGGATCGAAAATCCGGCTGACCGTGATCGAGGTTCCGTCCGGACTGCCCGCGTCGGAGATTTCCTCGACCCGCCCCGCGGTGACAATCATCCGCGTCCCGGAAAGCAGCTCCCTTTTTTTCGTGACCATCTCGACCCGGGCGATTGCGGCAATGCTGGGAAGCGCCTCCCCTCTGAACCCGAATGTCTCGACCCTGTAGATGTCGTCGAAATCGTAAATCTTGCTGGTGGCATATCGTTCGAAGGCTTTCGGCACATCGGACGGTTCGATGCCCGCGCCGTTGTCCGACACGCGGATCGAGCCGCAGCCGCCCCCGGACAGCTCGATGCGAACATCCGTAGCGCCCGCATCCAGCGCGTTTTCCAGAAGCTCCTTCACGATGGAAGCGGGCCGCTCGATGACCTCCCCGGCGGCAATCTTGTGGGTCAGGGCCTCCGGCAAAACGACAATTCTACCGATCAAAGCTGACTCCTCCTTGAAATCCCGCCAAAAAACCTCCGGCTACCGCCGGCCGCATGATAAACCGGCAATTCCGCGCATGCGCCGCCGCCGGCAATTCCCCAAACGACCCGGAAACAAATACCTTCATCCGTAACGGACTTCCTTCAGAAACAGTCCGTGCGCCGGCGCTGTGACGCCGCCCCGTTTCCGGTCCTTCGCATCCATGATCTGCCGCAGTTCCGGCAGGGAGCGTTTTCCCCGTCCCGCATCGGCCAGCATCCCCACGATGCCTCTGACCATGTATCTCAGAAATCCGTCCGCCTCGATTTCAATCCGGATCATACCGCGGTCATCCGCACCGATCCGAATCCCCGTGACCGTTCGAATGCGGTCCGGGGCATCGGTATGGGTGGAGCAGAAAGACGAGAAATCGTGCGTCCCCTCGAACAGGACGGCGGCCTCTTGCATCAACCCCAGTTCGAGCTTCCCGGAGACAAACCAGGCATACTGGCGGAACACTGCCGGGCGGACGGGGCTGTTATGGATCCGATACAGGTAAACCTTGCTCCTCGCATCGAAGCGGGCGTGAAAAGAGGCCTCCGCCTCCCTGAGATCCCGGATCACGATATCCCTCGGCAGGAGGCTGTTGAGCCCGCTGCGGAGATTGAACTCCGGGATGGACGACGCCGTCCGGAAATGCGCGACCTGGCCGAGGGCATGAACGCCGGCATCGGTCCGTCCCGAACCGGTCACGCGGACCTCTTCTCCGGTCATGAGGGCAATCTTCTCTTCGAGAACCTGCTGAATGGACAGGCCGTTGATCTGTCGCTGCCAGCCGTGGTAGTTCGATCCGTCGTATTCGATTTTCATCCTGATGTTGCGCATGGCCGTCCCTTCCGGGGAGGAAGAATCGCCGGATTGAAAACAGCAAAAAGGGGAAGATCATCTTCCCCTTTTGCATGGTTTATCGCCGCCTGTCGACTAAGCCCCGCCGGCACAGGTTTCCAGCGCCTGGATGGCCGGAAGAACCTTGCCCTCCAGAAGCTCCAGGGACGCCCCGCCCCCGGTGGAAATAAACGTGATCTTGTCGCTCTCACCGGTCTTGTGGACGGCGACATCCGTATCCCCGCCGCCGACGATGGTCATGGCATAGGAGTTGGCGACGCTGTGGACCAGAGCAGCGGTCCCCCTTCCGAACGCGTCGATCTCGAACACGCCCATCGGGCCGTTCCACACGATGGTCTTGGCGTTGCTCAGCGCTTCCGTGAAAAGGGTGATGGTGGCGGGACCGATGTCCAGCCCCATCCAATGACCGTTGATCTCCTGGACCGGTACGATCTTGCTTTCCGCGTCCTCGCTTTTCTCCTCCGCAATCACGCAATCGACGGGCAGGTACATCTTGACCCCCAGTTTCCTGGCCGACTCCATCACCTGCAATGCCTTGCCGATCAGATCGTCCTCAACGATCGACCGGCCGACGCTGTAGCCCAGGGCCTTGAGAAAAGTGAAAGCCATCCCGCCGCCGATGATCATCTTGTCCACCTTCTCGATCAGATTGACCAGCGCCTCCAGTTTCCCCGATACTTTCGACCCACCGATGATCGCGACAAAGGGCCGGGCCGGTTTGTCCACAGCCCTCTTCAGGTAGTTCAGCTCCTTCTTGATCAGGAAACCGGCGCCGCACGCTTTGACGAATTTGGTAATGCCCACATTGGACGCGTGGCTGCGGTGGGCATTGCCGAACGCATCGTCCACATAGACTTCGGCCAGACCGGCCAGCTCTTTTGCGAATCCGTCGTCGTTTTTCTCCTCTTCGGGATGGAAGCGCAGGTTTTCCAGAAGAATAATGTCCCCGGGTTTCATGGCGTCCACCAGCGCCCGGACATCGGGTCCGACACAGTCGCCCGTGAGGATCACCTCCTTGTTCAGAAGCCGGGACAGCCGCTTCGCGACCGGCGCCAGACTGAACTCGGGCTGAACCTTTCCCTTGGGCCGTCCCAGGTGCGAAGTGATGATGATTTTCGCACCTTCATCCAGTGCGTGATTGAGGGTGGGCAGGACCGCCCGAATCCGCGTGTCATCGGTAATTTTCAAATTGCCGTCCAAAGGAACATTGAAATCAAACCGGAACAAAACCCGCTTCCCCTTAATGTCTAATTCATCAATAAATTTCATTGATCCTCCTTGCAACTTTTCAGCAATCATGGTATGAGGCGCGCTCGGCTGTCGGCTGGGCATGCAGCGGCAAAAGCGACTGTTCCGCCGATGTCCGGCACCGGCAGGGCGGATGTTCCGGAGAGGCGCTCAAAAACGGATGTCCTATAACGCACCGGTTCATTCTGGTCAAGACAGAAATCGGACCCTGCCGGTTCTGTCCGACCCGATCCTCCCATCATATAAAATGTTTTGATTTCAATAATATAAGGAGAATGTAAGGTTATGGAAAAAGAACAGCTCAAAGGAACGCAGGCAAAAATCCAGGCATTTGAGGCCAGAAAAGACGCCTTGATGAAAATGGGCGGAGAAAAGACGATCACCAAGCAGCATGAACTGGGAAAAATGACAGCCCGGGAAAGGCTGGATCTTTTTTACGACAAGGGCACCTTTCAGGAGGTCCAGCTCTTCGTAAAACACCGTTCGCAGCTCTTTGGTCTGGACAAGAAGGAAATCAATGCCGACGGCGTCATTACCGGTTTCGGAAAGGTCAACGGCCGGACCGTTTTCGCCGCAGCGCAGGACTTCACCAGTTCAGGCGGCAGCCTGGGTGAGATGCATGCCAGAAAGATTTGGAAAATCATGGACATGGCCCTCGATGCTCGGAAACCGTTCGTATCGCTCAACGATTCCGGCGGCGCCCGCATACAGGAAGGCGTGCCGGCGCTGGACGGCTACGGCGGCATTTTTTACCGAAACACCATCGGCTCCGGTTACATTCCCCAGATCACGGCCATCATGGGCCCGACGGCGGGAGGCGCCGTCTACTCCCCGGCGCTGACGGACTGGGTCTTCATGGTGAAGAAGAGCAGCTACATGTACATCACCGGCCCTGACGTCATCAAGGCCGTAATCGGCGAGGAAGTCACCCATGATGAACTGGGGGGCGCCGTGGCGCACGCCTCCAAAAGCGGCGTCTGCCATTTTGCGACGGAAAACGATGAAGACTGCATCAATAAAGTCAAGACGTTGCTCTCCTACCTGCCGGACTGCTGCCACAGCCCGATGCCGATGGCGAGCTGCACGGACAGCCCCGACCGGGAATGCCCGGAACTCGATGGAATCATCCCGGACAAGGCAACGCGCGGCTATGATATGAAAAAAGTGGTCATGGCCGTGGCGGACAACGGCGAAATCTTCGAACCGCACGAATTGTGGGCGAAGAACATGCTGGTGGCCTTCATCCGGATCATGGGCCGGACCGTGGGAGTCATCGCCAACAACCCGAAGTTCGGTGCCGGCGTTCTGGACGTCAACGCATCCGACAAGGCTTCCCGCTTCATTCGTTTCTGTGACGCATTCAACATCCCCCTGCTGACCTTTGCGGACGTTCCCGGCTACATGCCCGGCACCAATCAGGAATGGTCGGGCATCATCAGCCATGGCGCCAAGCTTCTTCACGCCTACTCGGAAGCCACCGTCCCGAAACTCACCGTGGTCACCCGCAAGGATTACGGCGGCGCCTATATCGGTATGTGCAGCAAGTACCTGGGAGCGGATTACGTCATGGCCTGGCCATCGGCGGAGATTGCCGTCATGGGGGCGGAGGGGGCTTGTAACATTGTCTACCGACGGGAAATTTCATCGGCGCCGGATCCCGCGGCAAGGCGCGCGGAACTGGTGGCCTCCTATGAAGACCAGTTCAACAACCCCTACTTCGCGGCCAGCATGGGCATCATCGAAGAAATCATCTCCCCGCGGGAAACAAGGAAGCGCGTGGCCGTTCTTCTCGATGCGTTGAAGGACAAGAGCGAGGTCCGGCTTCCGAAAAAGCACAACAACATCCCGCTGTAAAGAGGCATTCGGAAGATCATCAGGAATACCGTCCGCCGGGAAGCGGTCAGCGGCCTTCGACAAAAGGGTCGCTGACTGCTTTTTCGACCCTGAACAGCAGTGATTCCCGACTCAAAAGGGGAAATATCCTGTCCAGCTCGGGACCCCGGGTCTTTCCGGTCACTGCGGCCCGGATGGGCATGAAGAGTTTCTTCCCCTGAAATCCCGTCACGGCGCGGATCGCCTCGGCCACATCCCGGTAGACGCCCTGATCCCGGTCTCCAGCCCGCTCCAGCGCTTCCCGCAACCGGCAGACGACAACCTGGGCATCGTCCGCGTTCAGGACCTGGCGCGCCTCGGGCGAAATGACATATTTCTCGTCAAAAAAGATGTCCATGTGCGCGCCGATGTCCGACAGGGTCACCAGGTCGTCCCGGACCGCGTCAACCACCCGCTGCAGCCATGAAAAATCCAGCCGGGCGACGTCATAACCCGCGGCCCGCATGAAGGGCAGCAGCCGCTCGGTCAGCCGGTGTAGGTCGGCCTGCCGGATATAAAGGCCGTTGAGCCATTTCAGCTTTTCCTCATCGAAAATCGCGCCGCTCTTTCCGGCGCGGTCCAGCGAGAAGGCGGCCACGATTTCTTCCCGGGAACAGATTTCCCGGCCTGTTCCCGGGGAACCGCCCAGCAGGGAAAGATAATTTAGAAGCGCTTCCGGCAGGATCCCTTTTTCCCTGAATTCCCGGACGGCGACCGACCCGTGGCGCTTGCTCAGCTTTGACCGGTCCTTCCCCAGAATGAGGGAGTGGTGGGCGAACAGGGGCGGCGTGAGCCCGAGCGCCTGATAGATGAGCAGCTGCAGGGCCGTATTGGACAGGTGATCCTCTCCCCGGATGACGTGGGAGATCCGCATCAGATGATCATCGACAACCACGGCAAAATTGTAGGCGGGAATGCCGTTGGAGCGGACGATGATGAAATCTCCCATCGCCTCGGCATCGAACTTCATGGCGCCGCGGATCAGATCCCGGAAAGCGATCTGTCCCGTTCCCACCCGGAAGCGGAAAGAGGGCCGCCTTCCCGCCGCAACCAGACTTTTCGTGGCTTCGGCGCTCAGATTCCGGCACCGGCCCATGTATCGGGGCATCATCTTCCTGAAAATCAACTCGGCCCGCTCGGCTTCCAGTTCCTCCTCGGTGCAGTAGCAGGGATAAACACGACCCGTGCCGATCAGTTTTTCCAGGAAAAGCCGGTAGCGGTCTCCCCGTTCACTCTGATGGTAAGGCCCGCAGGACCCGCCCTTGCCGGGGCCCTCATCCCAGTCGATGCAAAGCCATTCCAGATCTTCCCGGATGCCGGCCGCGAACGCCCCGGTCGTCCGGAGCGGATCCGTATCCTCGATGCGGAGGATGAAATCACCGCCGGAATGCCTTGCATACAGCCAGTTGAACAGGGCCGTTCTGGCATTGCCGACATGAAGATCACCCGTGGGAGACGGCGCAAACCGTACCCTCGGCCTCGCGGAGGTCATGCCTCCTCCTTCCGCCTGACCGTCGCGACGGCATGGGCGGCAACTCCTTCCAGGCGCCCCGTGAAGCCCATTCCTTCATTCGTCTTGGCTTTGACGCTCACATGGTCCGCGGCAATATTCAGCGCTCCGGCAATATTCAGACACATCCGGTCCATGTACCCTGAAAGCCTCGGCTTCTCCAGAATGACGGTCGCATCGATGTTGTGAATCAGGAAACCTTTTTCTTCTCCGATCATCCGCACCCGCTCGAGCAGTCGCAGACTGGAGATGTCCCGGTAAAGGGGGTCGGTATCCGGGAAATGACGGCCGATGTCTCCGGCAGCCATGGCGCCCAGAATCGCATCACAGACGGCATGGGCAAGGACATCCGCATCGGAGTGACCTTCCAGGCCCTTGTCGTGGGGAATCTCCACCCCGCCGAGCACAAACCGCCTTCCCGCCGCCAGGCGGTGGCTGTCATAACCGAAGCCGACTCTCATGGAACTTTGGCCTTTCGCGCCCTGATCAGGAACTCCGCCAGCAGCAGATCTTCCCGCGTCGTGATCTTGATGTTTTCATAGGTCGCCGGGACCATTCTGACCGGATGCCCCGTCCGTTCGACCAGGGACGCGTCGTCCGTCCCGTAAAAACGATCCTGACAGGCCCGGCGATGGGCTTCCTGAATGACCGATCTCCTGAAGGCCTGCGGGGTCTGCGCCAGCCATAATGCCTGCCGGTCCAGCGTTTCCAGGATACAACCTTCCCAGTCCACGCGCTTGACCGTTTCCTTGACCGGCACACCCGCTGTCGCCGCTCCGTAGACCGCCGCTTCCCGGATCATCAGACGGATCAGCCTCCCCGTAATGAAAGGACGGACGCCGTCATGGATCAGCACAATGTGGCAGTCGTCGCCAACGGCATCAAGACCGTTTTTGACCGAATCCTGCCTCTCGCTGCCGCCGCCCAGAATCTGGACGACCTTTGAAAAGCCGTGAGGCTCTACAATCCGCGACCGGACCCGCCGAATATCTTCCTCGGGCACAACCAGCAGAATGCCGTGAATGAGCGGCGAACGCTGAAAGACTCCGATGGTATGGACGAGGAGGGGTATGCCGCCGACAGGCAGATACTGTTTGCGAAGGCGGCTGTTGATCCGTTTTCCCGACCCGCCGGCAGGGATAATGGCGATATTTTTCATCCAAGATGAATCCCGAAGAGGATCAGGCCGCAAAAAAGCCCGGGATTTCGGATTTCCCGGGCTTTCGCGACAGGGCTATCTGGCGTTCATTCCGTAAACTTTTTTCTCAGGCGAACCGCCTTTGAGCTCCGAGAAGATCATCCTGCCGGCCGTCGTCTGGAGCACGCTTGTCACCAGAACCTCGACACTGGACCCCTGGTGCTTCTGGGCATTGTCCACGATAATCATCGTCCCGTCGTCCAGATAGGCGACACCCTGACCGGGCTCCTTCCCTTCCTTGATGATCTTGACCGTCATGCTTTCTCCGGGCAGCACGACCGGTTTGAGGGCATTGGCCAGTTCGTTGACATTCAGGATTTTGATGCCTTGAAGTTCCGCGACTTTGTTCAAGTTGAAATCGTTGGTAATGATCTTGGCGTTCATCTTTTTCGCCATGGCCACCAGCTTGGCATCCACGCCCTTCAGCTTCGGGAAATCCTGATCGCTGATTTCGATATTCACGCCGACGCTTCTCTGCATGCGGTTCAGAATGTCCAAACCGCGCCTTCCCCGCGACCGTTTCATGGCGTCGGAGGAATCGGCGATGTACTGCAGCTCATCGAGAACAAAGCGGGGAACGATCAGATTGCCCTGCAGAAAACCGGTGTCCGAAATGTCGGCGATCCGGCCGTCAATGATGACGCTGGTGTCGACGATGCGAATATCGCCGCTGTCCTTTTGCTGGCCCAGTCCAAAAAAACTGAACTCTTCGATTTTCTTCGACCCGATCAAAAGGCCCAGATAGGCCATGATGCCCGTCAACAGCGTATAGATCCATGGCACAATCTGCTGCTTTTCCATGATGTTGCTGACAAAATTCAATCCATAGGCCATCAGGAAAGCGATCACCAGGCCGACGATCATGCCGACCACGCCGCCGAAAATAATCCGCAGGGACACCTTACGGATCGCTTCTTCAATATGTATGACAAACAAGGCAGTCAAAAAACCTGCAATCAATCCGATTAAAGCGATGGGAAACCCATAATAATTATAGGCAATAAAAAGACCGCTCAGGGAACAGGCCAGCACCAGTAAAATTCGCACAATCATTCAAATCACCTCCTTTCTCTTACAAATTTTAAGCATTTCGCTCCGCTGCGTGACGGAACGATTCACTGAATCGGAAATATCATCTTCAGATCCTGCTCGATTTTCGTTTCCTCGGAATTGCTGGCCACCGAGATTTCCTTGATGAGCAGGCTTTTTGCCGTATCCATCATCTTCCTTTCACCGAAGGAAAGATTTTTGTCGCTTTTGAGAATGAACAGATCCCTCAGGACCCTGGCAATCTCGAAGACGGAACCGGTCTTGATCTTTTCGAGATATTCCCGGTATCTCTTGTTCCAGGTCTGCTTGTCGATCGTGACATCCTTGTTTCTCAGAATTGCATATACCTTGGGGATCTCCGCCTGGTCAATCACGCCCCGAAGACCCACCGCATCCGCGCCGTCCATCGGAATCATGATTTTCATGCCGTTCCCCATGATCTTCATAATGTAAAACAGTTGCCTGTTTCCCATCACTTCCCTGTTCTCGATCGCTTCAATGACCCCCACACCCTGGGCCGGGTAGACCGCTAAATCACCTACCTTGAACATTTTACATACCACCTGCCATTCTAATTTTGAATTGTTTAATTTACTATACTTATCTGCGATTGTCAATTTGTTTTTCATCATATGTAATGATGCATGAGCCTGAACAGATCCTGCTCCAGCCGTCCCGGTTCCTTTTTTTCGTATTCGTCGACAATCTGTTTCAAACGGTCATATGTCTGCCGGTCGGACAGGTCGTCAAGCCTTCGATAGATGCCCCTTCTCCTTCCGATTCGAAATACGGTGCGATCCGTGGATGACAATGCGAAATACCGGTCTATCGTATCCAGCAGCCTTTCCTTGTCCTCCGGCAGCCTTCCTTCCACCTCCTCGAGGAGATTCAGAATATGATCGCTGACAAGCGAAGTTTCGATGCCTTCCAGGCATTCGATGAAGCGCCGGATCTCTCGCAGGACGTCCTCGTCGCCCAGCGGCGTGAACGCGCCGTCCCTCATCAGCCCGTCAAGATCCGTGCCCCGGACCACATGCAGGGAACGCAGACGGATGAAATCCGGATTGATCTGGTTGATCACCCTTGCCGTTTCTTCGGAATGTTCCTTCGACCAGCGCGTGCCGCCCAGCCCGGGAATGACGTATTCCGACAGCGATATGCCGGCCTCGACGATTCTCTTGCCCCCTTCCACATGTTCAGCCGCCGTCGTCCCTTTCCGGATAAATGCCAGAAGCGGATCGTATCCGCTTTCCATGCCGATATGGATTCTCGACAGACCGGCTTCACGCAGATTGCGCAACTCATCCACCGATTTCCTGGCGGCTGTCTTTGAACGGCAATAGGAGGTTATTCTTTCTACATCGGGAAAGGTTTCCTTAATGAAATTAATGATCTCTATCAGATCGGGCGTCTTGACGATCAGGGAGTTGGCATCCTGCAGAAAAACGGATTCGCCGCCGTAATAGAGCCATGCCGCGACGGATTTAAAACCGTCATGATACGGTTCGTCGTGATTCCAGATATGGTTGACCACGGCTCCCGTGATTCGGCCACCCTCCCCCATTTTCCAGGAAAGCGACCGGATTTCAGCGGCCATTTCTCCGGCGGCCCGGATGTCTTTTTTGACATCATCCACCGGCCTCAGTTCAAAGGCCGTTTCGCGATAGGAATTGCAGAAGGCGCATTTGTTCCAGGGACAGTTTCTTGTCACCCGGACCAGCAGGCTTTTGGCTTCACTGGGCGGCCGAATGGGCCCCTGTTCAAAAGACAGATCCACCATCAAACCCTCACAAAAACAATCCGATTCAAGACTGCCGCTCTCCACTTTCAGGGAAGAAAAAACATGGGGTTGCGCGCCTTGTTCTTATAGCGGATTTCAAATACCATTCCGGCGTCCCCCTTTTTTTCGGCTGGACCGGTCATGCCGATCTGGACGCCTTTTTTGAGATGATCGTCCAGCTTGACTTTTCTCTCGCCCAGGTGGGTATATACCGTCGCATATCCGTCCTCATGCTTCATGATGATCGTCTCCCCGTAATCCTTGAGGGGGCCTGAAAAGATGATCGTGCCGTCGGCCGCGGCAACAACGGGCAGGACCGCCTTGGTCGAAATGGCAATCCCGTTGTAATACATGCCGTTCGGCTGTATCCCGAATCGTGAGACGACTTTTCCCCGGACGGGCCAAATGAAGCGCTTGCGATCAAACCGCAGGGATTCCGGCTCACGCTTGCCGGCATCCGAATTCGCTTTCTGCTCCGGCGTCCGCTCGATGTCCGGCTTCGGCGGCCCATGGGACAAAGCCGCCCTTTCGTCTTTTGCCGAAGGCTTCTGCACCGCTGCCGCTTCCCCGGGGGCATCCTTCCGGGGGGCATCCTTTGCCTTCGGGGAAGCCCCGGCGACGGCTGGGGCTTCCCCCTCTGCCGTCAGGCGGTCAATGTCCCTTCTGGGATTTATGCGAATGATCGTGGAAGCCGGTTGGGTATCGGTGAGCGGCCGCTCAAGCACCAATCCCTCCTCCGGGGGCAGAACGGGAGCTTCTTTTTTCTGCGCCACGGGAGATTTCACCGGCAGCTCCGCGATGTGGGGCGTCTTCTCGGTATCCTCGGTTTTCCTGACGGACGTCACCGTCATGACGTCATCGATAACCTGATCCGCATCCGGGATGAAGATGACCCGGTTTGCCGCGATCAGGTTGGGATTATCGATATTGTTGGCCTCCGCCAGATCCTGCATGTCGATATGGTAGGCCCGGGCAATGCTGGAGAGCGTTTCACCGCTCTTGACGAGATGATAAACCCCTCTGGCGCGGCTGGTCTTCGCCGGCTTTACCTGAGGGGCCGAGCATGCGGACGCCAGGAAACCAAGAAACAGCAGCAGGGTCACTGCCCGGACCGCCGCCGCAGGCGCCCGCGGATATGCCCTCAGCATCCCCAAGCGTGCTCTCCGATCAGATCGACAAACCGGCATCCGCCGAGGTCTTCGTTCTTCATGTCACCGCTTTTTTCCGACAGGCGCGTCGTCTTGATCAGGGTCTGGGCATACCGGTCTCCGACCGGAATGACCAGCCTGCCGCCGACATTCAACTGTTCGACGAGAATGGATGGGATTCTCGGGGCGCCCGCCGTGACCAGAATGGCGTCAAAAGGGGATTCCTCCTTCCAGCCGAATGTTCCGTCTCCGACGCGGATAGCCACATTATAGGCGCTCAGATAATCGAGCATTCTTCTGGCTGCGCCGGCCAGCGACGCGATCCGCTCGATGGAGCAGACCCGGTCGGCGAGCTGCGCCAGTATGGCCGTCTGATAACCCGATCCCGTCCCGATTTCGAGGACCCTCTCCATTCCCTGCAATGCAAGCGCTTCGGTCATCAGCGCGACAATGTACGGCTGGGAGATGGTTTGCCGCTCTCCGATCGGAAGGGGGTTGTCGTTATAGGCCTGATCCCGCAAGGCCTCCTCCACAAACAGATGACGGGGGATCATCTCCATCGCCTTGAGCACGCGGGCATCCCGGATCCCCCGTGAACGGATCTGGGCATCCACCATCCTCATCCGCTGCTTCCTGTACCGGTCCATCAAAAATCCTGAAGTTGCCTTTTCATCGGCGGCACCGCGTAATGCTTTTCGACCCAATGATGGCGCCTCATCCCCATCGCCTCTCTCGTCACGATCAGATAATAGTACCGCAGCAGCGCATGCTCGCGCGCACGGTTATAGTGGTTAATCTCACCGTTGATCTCACGGATCGCCTGAGGACGGGAAACGTTTTCCCCGCTCTGCTCCCCCATTTCCCCCAGCCGGCGCAAACGCTTCTCGATCCGATGCTCGATCCTGCGGAGCTTCTCCAGGGCCTGGGACACGCTGTCACCCGCGCGGCCGAGGACGGCCGCTCTTTCCTGGAGAAATTCCTCCTGAAGAATCTCGTCGGGGCTTTTGTTCGTGTTCGGCCGCATCATGATCCGGGGTGTTTCGAATGCTCCATCCTACCACTTTTACAGAGTTGTAATATAGCATTTAACGGTCCAATTTTCAAGTGAATAAGCCCGTGATGCCGGTTGTAAAGTTTCCCTTTACAGTTCCCGGAATTTTCATTATACGAAACGACACTCAGCAGATAAATCATCAGCAAGTTAACCGGAATGACAGCTATCCTCAACAATGTGATGTCGCAGGCCGTCCGGAAAGTCTACCGGAGCGGCCAGGAAGACGAAACCATGGAACCGCTGGTGTTAACCGGCAGGAATATCCGTCCGGTCGGCAGGATTCGGGACCGTGACGCAATCATCTTTTACAATATCCGGGGCGAACGGGAAGCCGAACTGACCCGGAGCCTCACGGAAAAGACATTTCCTTTTTTCCCGGTAGACAACAACATCCGCTGCCCCTTTGCGACGATGATCGAGTACCAGCCCGGTCTGAATGTTCAGGTGGCCTTTCCCGCCGAAGAGACGGTGCACGACACGCTGAGCGAAACGATTTCCCGCCGGAACCTGAGACAGGCCAAGATCACGGAAGCGGAGAAAGCGGCGCATGTCGGATACTTTCTGGGTGGAAAACGAAGCGACCCGTTCCCCGGGGAGGAAAGGATCGTGATCCCGACCCGCAAAGACGTCAACCTTTTCGACGAAGCCCCGGAAATGTCCATCGACAGGATTGCCGGCGCCATTGTCGACAAGATACGGGATCGCGACTGCTCCTTCATTTTTGCGAATTTTCCCAATGTGGACGTCGTCGGACACATAGAAAACGAACCGGCCATCATCCGGGCCGTCGAGGCCGTCGACCGGTGCACCGGCCTTGTGGTCGATGAGGCCGCCCGGGCCGGGATGACGGTCATCGTCACGGCGGACCACGGCACGGTGGAAAAATGGCTCTATCCCGACGGCGCCGTCGATACCGGCCACACGGACAGCCCCGTCCCCTTCATTCTCGTCCATCCGGCCCAAACGCTCGCCCTGCGTGCGAGAGGGGGACTGACCGACATTGCCCCGACGGTTCTGGAACTCATGGGCATCGCGAAGCCGCAACCAATGACGGGGCGGTCCCTCGTCACCCCTCCCCGGGCAGGCGGGCTCAAGCCCTGCCGCCGCCTTCTTCTCCTGCTGCTCGACGGATGGGGATACAATGCGCGCACCGAGGGAAACCTGATCGCCGGGGCCCGGACCCCGACCATGGACCGTCTCATGAAAACATGCCCCTGGACAACGCTTGAGGCTTCCGGGGAGGCGGTGGGACTCCCCGCGGGCACCGTCGGCAACTCGGAAGCGGGCCATCTGCACATCGGCGCCGGACGAAGGATCTATGCGGACCGCGTCCGGATCGACCACGCCATTCAGGACGGCTCCTTTTTCCGGAATGCGGCCTTTCTGGATGTCATGCGATCCGCCGAGAAGGCGGGCGCAGCGCTCCACCTTCTCGGCATCGTTTCCTTTTTCAGCTCTCACGGCTCGCTCCATCACCTCCTGGCGCTCATGGAAATGGCCAAGAAGGAAGGCATGAAAGACGTTTTCATTCACGCCATGCTGGGCCGTCGGGGCGAACTGCCCGAAAGCGGCGCCAACTATATCCTGAAAATCGAGGAAAAGGCGGGCGAGCTCGGCCTGGGCCGCGTCGTCTCGGTCATCGGACGGTACTGGTCCATGGACCGCGAGGAGAACTGGGACCGGATCGAAAAAACCTACCGGATGCTCGTTTACGGGGAAGGAACACCCGTTCGGGATGACCTCTAAGCAGGAGAAACGGAAAGGAGCGCGACCATGGATGTCAAAGTCGGAAATTCATTGATTTCCCTGATTCAGGGCGACATCACCCGGGAAGAAACGGACGCCATCGTCAATGCGGCCAACGCGCGTCTCGCCGGCGGTGCCGGCGTGGACGGTGCGATTCATGATGCCGGCGGTCCGTCCATCATGGCGGAATGCCGGAGGATCGGCGGCTGCCCGACCGGCCAGGCCGTCATCACCACCGGCGGAAATCTGAAGGCCCGTTACGTGATCCACACGGTCGGACCCGTCTATCAGGGCGGCGGCCGGGGCGAGGCGGCGCTGCTGAAAAGCGCCTACCTGGAAAGCCTGAAACTGGCCTCTGCCAGGGGATTGAAAAGCCTTTCGTTTCCGGCCATCAGCACGGGCGTTTACGCATACCCGGTCCGGGAGGCGGCTCGCATCGCTCTGAAAACAGCCATCGATTACCTTCGCGAGCACAGCGACATCGAGCGGGTCCACTATGTCCTTTTCGGCCAGAAAATGTTCGATGTGTTTGCGGAGGAAATGAAAAAACTGATTGATATTGATAAGGAGAGATGAAAATGGGCTTGGACGCATTTAAAAAACTGAGTTACGGACTCTATATCGTGAGTTCCATGAAAGATGGCCGGATGAACGGTCAGATCGCCAACGCGTTGTTCCAGGTCACCTCCAGGCCACCGACCGTCGCCCTCAGCATCAACAAGGAGAACCTGACCTATGAGTACATCAAGGCCAGCGGGAAATTTTCCGTCTCCATCCTGTCCGAAAACACGCCCATGACCTTCGTCGGGCTGTTCGGCTTCAAGTCCGGAAAGAACACGGACAAGTTTGAAGGGGTGAACTACAAGCTGGGCACGACCGGAATCCCAATCATCCTGCAGCACGCCATCGCCTACATCGAGGCTGAGGTCACGGGGGAGATCGACTGCAACACCCACGTGGTCCTGACCGCCCGGGTTCTGGACAGCAATGTCCTGAACGACCAGCCCCCCCTGACCTATGCCTATTACCGCGACACAAAGGGGGGCAAGGCCTCGAAGAACGCGCCGACCTACGTCCAGGAGGAGCCCAAGCCAAAGGCCGAAAAAATGGCCAGGTACGCCTGTTCCATCTGCGGCTACATTTACGATCCGGCAAAGGGCGACCCGGACGGAGGCATCAAGCCGGGAGTGCGCTTCGAAGACCTGCCGGAGGACTGGACCTGCCCGGTCTGCGGGGCCGACAAGTCAAAATTCGAAATCGAAAGTTAAGGCCGCCAGGACCGCCTCAGGCGGAGGGAGTTGCCGACCACGGAGACAGAGCTCAGGGCCATGGCCGCGGCGGCAAATTCGGGATTCAGCAGGATGCCGCCGAAGGGATAAAGAACGCCGGCGGCGAGGGGAATGCCGATCACATTGTAGATGAAAGCCCAGAACAGGTTCTGCCGGATCACCTTCATCGTCTCGAAGGAAAGCCGGATGGCGGCCGGCACGGATTTCAGATCGTCGCTCATAAGGGTGATGTCGCTGGCCTCGATCGCCACATCCGTTCCGGCCCCGATGGCGATCCCGATGTCGGCCGCGGCCAGTGCCGGCGCGTCGTTGATGCCGTCTCCCACCATGGCGACGACCTGCCCCTGCGACTGCATGTTTCGGATCGCAGCGGATTTGTCTTCGGGAAGGACCTCCGCCAGGACCTGATCGATTCCCAGCGCCGAGCCGACGGCTTTCGCGGTTTGTGCATTGTCGCCGGTGATCATGACCACTTTCAGCCCCAGCCCCTTCAGGGCCGCCACGGCCTCCCCGGCCGATGCCTTGGGCACATCGGAAAGTCCCAGCAAGCCGATGACCTGATGTCCCTCGGCTACAAAAACGCAGGTCTTTCCTTCACCGGCCATCCGGGCCGACGCCTCCGCCAGTCCTTCCATTCGCAGACCCGCCTGCTCCATCAACCGGAAATTTCCAATCATGCAGGGAACCCCCTGCACGGTTGCCTTCGCACCAAGGCCGGAAGTTGCCTCAAAACCTCCGACGGGAAGGGGGTTCAGGTTTTCCCGGCGGGCGCGATCCGCGATGGCCCGGCCGAGGGGATGCTCAGACAGGACTTCGATGGAAAGGGCGATCTGCAGGACCCTCTCCTCCGCCGCGCCGGGCGCCGCCAGAAGGTCCGTGACTTCGGGAGCGCCCCGGGTCAGCGTCCCGGTCTTGTCAAAAACCACGGTGGTCAGCCTGTGGGCGTTTTCCAGGCTCTCGCCCCCCCTGATGAGGATGCCCCTTTCCGCTCCCAGTCCGGTTCCCACCATGACCGCCGTCGGCGTCGCCAGCCCCAGGGCGCAGGGGCAGGCAATCACCAGGACGGAAATGAAATTCAAGAGCGCCCGGCTGAAACCGGACTCCGGGACAAAAAAGTACCAGACCATGAAGGTCAGAAAACCGATGAAAAAAACCGCCGGGACGAAGACCGAGGCGACCCGGTCGGCCAGCCGCTGGATCGGGGCCTTCGATCCCTGGGCCTCTTCCACCAGGCGGATAATCCGGGCCAGCGCCGTCTCCGCCCCGATTTTTGTCGCCCGGAAGACAAAACTGCCGGCCTGGTTCATCGTGGCGGCAAAAACCTCGCTGCCGGCCTGCTTGTCGACAGGCATGCTCTCACCGGTGAGCATGGCTTCATCGACCGTTGACGAGCCTGAAAACACCACACCATCCGTAGGGATCTTTTCCCCGGGCCGGACCAGGATCAGGTCTTCCTTCCTCACCGCTTCGATGGCGATGTCCGCTTCCCCATCGTCCCGGATCACGCGCGCCGTCCTGGGTTTCAGGCTGACAAGCCGCCGGATGGCCGAACTGGTCTTGCCTTTTGCCCCGGCCTCCAGCAGTCGTCCCAGAATGATCAGCGTGACGATCATCGCCGCCCCGTCGTAATAGACATGGGGCATCAGGTCCGCCGTCGCGAAAAAGCGGGGAAAGAAGGTTGCCAGAACCGAATAGAGATAGGCGGACAGCGCCCCGACGGCCACCAGGGTGTTCATGTCCGTCGTCTTCTGCCGGGCCGCCTTGAAGGCACCGGAGAAAAACCGGCTCCCCACCCAGAATACGACCGGCGTCGTCAGAAAAAACAAGGCATAGAGCACAGCCTGTCTGGGAACCGAGCTGAGAAAAGGAAACCAGTGCTGCATGGAACCCATAAAAACGGGAATGGTCAGCAAAGCGCCGACCAGAAAGCGGCGTTTCAGGTCGCTGTATTCCCGCTCCCGCGCCGCCGCGGCAGGGTCTTCGCCACCCTCCTCCGGCACACCCAGATATTCATAACCCTGATCGCTCACGGCCTGCCGGAGCGCCTCGACGCCGCCCCAGACCGGTGCGTGGGTCACGGTGGCCCTCGCCGTCGCCAGGTTCACGGACGCATCGGTGACGCCGGCCACTTCTTTCAATGCCATTTCCACGCGCCGCACGCAGGCCGCACAGGTCATGCCGCCGATGGAGATCGTTGTCCGATCCGTTTCCTTTCGATCAGCCGACCGCATAGCCCGCCTTCTCGATCTTTTCCCGAACTACCGCCATGTCGACCGGCCCCCGCTCCTCGAAGGACGCCTCACCCTTGTCCAGATTGACTTTCACGTCCGCGACGCCTTCCACGGCGCTCAAGGCACGGGTTACCGCCATGACACAGTGATTGCAGGTCATCCCCTTTACTTTGATCGTTTTCATTTCACCCTCCCTGCACGCATTTTCTGTTTACCGGTTATATGATCCAATATAGTCACCATCCCTGCCGTTGTCATCGTCGCGGGGGAAATTTCACCATCCACGATGGGCGGCATCCGCAGACTCCGCGTCGTTGCCGTTGACGGAGCATACGAACAATTGCCATTTCGGGAGTGGCGTGCTATAATTTCCCACAATATTAAAAAATCGCTGCGCGATCAATAGGAGGTGACAGCATGAAGCAAAGACTATCAATGGCTCTTGTTGTGATTTTATGCGTGACTCTTTCCGGCTGTGCGGCAATGCGTAACTGGAACGGAAGCCTGGATCGGGATATCCAGAAACTCAAAGACGACAACGAGGCTTACAAGCTTTCCGTTCAGGAGAAGGATGGACAGATCGACAAGTTGAACAAACAGCTCTCCGGCCTGAGCAGGGAAATCGAGGTGCTGAAAGCCGAGAGTCAACAGGCCCCGATCGTGATGCAGAAAGCGATTCCGAAAGCGGAAAGCACGGATGCGGCCCTGAAGGAACAGGTGGGCGCGCTGAGAGACAAAACGGCCTCCGTTGAGGAAAAGGCTGCGGCGCGGACGGCGGTCGTCGAAAAGGGAACCGGACCCAAGGCCCTCCGGCTGAAGGTTCTGGGCGGGAACGGCAAAATATCATCCGCCCAGGCAATGGCCAAAAAATTGAAAATGCTCGGCTACCGGGTCGAGGACACGGGTCTGGCCTCCCGCACGAACTATCGCGTCCATACGGTTTATTATGCCCCGGGCTACAAGAGCCAAGCGCAACGCATTGCGGCACAGCTCGGTCGCGGCGCCGTCTCTGCCCCGTTGACCTGGTCCTCTGTTTTTAACGTGATTGTGGTTGCCGGCCGTTAGGTCTTTGCCGGACGCCCCCCTGTGGAGCGGGCCTGCGGGCGGGATAAATGTTCTTGAACGTGAAGCGGAAGACGGGTATATTCGGGCCGCAATTCCGACGGGGGGAATAATGATCATTCGATGCTGGGGCGCGCGCGGTTCCATACCGGTATCCGGAAAGCAGTATTTGAAGTACGGAGGAGACACCCCTTGCATTGAAATCCGAAGCAGGAACAACGACATCATCATCGTGGATGCCGGCTCCGGGATCCGGCGGCTGGGCGACAGGCTGGTCGAAGAAAAAAAGTGGTCCTACACGATGTTTTTCACCCATGCCCACTGGGACCACATCATGGGCTTTCCCTTCTTCAAGCCCATCTATTCAAAAAGAACGCGGATCACGATGTTCGGATGCCCATTTACCCAGGTCTCGGTCAAGCACATCATTTCCCTGATCATGGCCGCTCCCAACTTCCCCGTCAATTTTGAAGACATCAAGGCGGGTATCGCTTATCATGAAACCTGCGGGGACACGGTCACCATCAATTCCATGACCGTCACCTCGATCCCGCTGAGCCATCCCAACCAGGGCGTGGGATACAAATTCCAGGAGGACGGCAAGTCTTTCGTCTTCCTGACCGACAACGAGTTGACGCACCGGCATCACGGCGGCCTTCGCTTTGACGATTACCGCCGCTTTTCCGAGAAAGCGGACCTGCTGATCCACGATGCCGAATTTGATGCAGAGGAATACAGGAAGAGAAAGGCCTGGGGACATTCCACATACCGGGACGCCCTGCGGCTGGCGCTTGCGGCCGGCGTCGGCAGGTTCGGGCTCTATCATCACAACCAGGAAAGGAGTGATGAGGCGGTGGATGCCTTCGTTCGGGACTGTCGCAAGACGATCCGGGAAAAGGGAGGTTTGCTGGAATGTTTTGCCGTCCCCCAGGATATGCAGATTGTGCTGTAAACCAAAAAATAGGGAAAGGAGCAACGGAACTTTATGAAGAGACAAAGAGGAAACCACTTTTTTTCAGGGGCGTGCATGATTCTGGCCGCTTTGGCCCTGGTCGCTTTTTACCCGGCAATGGCGGGCGCGCACGGGCCGAAGGAGGTCAAACTGGGCTATGATGCCGCTGCAAAGACCCTGCAGGCGACGATCACCCACACGAATTTTAAAGCGGATCATTACATCCAGAAAGTCGAGGTCACCAAGAATGGCAAGGCGCTGATCTCACAGGAATACACCAGCCAGCCTGCGGAAACGTTCACCCATTCCTACAAGGTCGAGGCGGCCGCCGAGGATGTGCTGGAAGTGAAGGCGTCCTGCAGCAAATTCGGATCAAAATCCGAAAAGCTGACGGTCGGTCCGGCGCCTGTCGCCAAATAAAAGCTGCCGCAATGACTGCTTTCTATGCGCATGCCGGCGGCGTGACGGCAGGTTTCCTGCTCCTCGCCGCCGGCTTCGTGATCGTAAGATTCCACCGGCAAAAGCGCTGGTGGCTGAAATATCACAGGATCGCCGGAAACACCGGGGCGCTTTGTTTCCTCGCCGGCCTGGCAGCGGCCGTTCTGATGGTTGCGCAGTCCGGAGAGGGGCATCTGAAGCTCCCCCACGCATGGCTGGGGATTTCAACGCTTGCGCTTGTCGTCGCGACACCGGTCATTGGGCAGATGCAGTTCCGGATCAAAGCAAGACTTCCGCAATTGAGGATGACGCACCGGTGGTTCGGCCGGGTGACGCTGGCCATGGCATTCCTGACGCTTCTGTCGGGACTGCGGACGGCAGGCGTCATTTGATCCGCCCATAGTCATCCTCCAGGCGTTCGATATCGTCTTCTTCGAAGCTGTTGCCGGTCTGCACCTCCACAAAAACCAGATCGTCGGACCCCGCATTCATGATCCGGTGCGTGAACCCGGCTTCGATATCGACCGATCCGCCGGGGCCGAGAATTCGATCCGCACCGTCCAGGGTCGCCACCGCCCGGCCCGCCACGACAAACCAGTGCTCGGCGCGGTGGCGGTGCTTCTGCAGGCTCAGGCGCTGATGCGGATAGACGGTCACCCTTTTGACCTTGTGATCCGGACGGTCGGACAAAACCTCATAGAACCCCCAGGGACGGTGTTCCTCTCGTCGATCCATTCCTCGATCCTCCCCCATCGATCACACGACCCGGCGCCGAAGGTTGCATTCATGCAGGACCGTCGCGGCAATTTCCTCAACGGACATCATGGTGATGTTGATAAAGGGAATTTCTCCATATTGAAAAAGGGATTCCGCCAGGGACACTTCCATCTGGCACTGCTCCAGGGAGGAGTAGCGGCTGTCCGGCCTTCTCCGGGCGCGAATCGTGTAGAGTCTCTCCGCGTCGATGGTGAGCCCGAACAGTTTTCTTCGGAACGGCATCAGCACGTGCGGCATGTTCCCCCCCCGGTTCACCAGGTCTTCTTCTGTCAGGGGGTAATTCGCGGCATAGATGCCGAACTGGAGGCCGAGGTAGATGCACGTGGGCGTCTTGCCCGCCCTCGACACGCCGACCAGGATGATGTCCGCCTGATCGTACTCCTTGGTCGTGACGCCGTCATCGTTGTACAGGGCGTAGTTCACGGCATCCATGCGGAAATTATAGACCGTATCGTTCACCACGCCGTGATAGCGGCCGACGGTGTGCGATGACTCTGTGCGGAGCTCCTCCTCCAGTCGTCCCATATAGGTTTCGAAAAAATCGAAGACCACGCCTTTGCCGGTTGAAATCATCTGCCGGATATCGTCGCTGATCAGCGTGCTGAACACGATGGGCCTCATCCCGCTCTGCTGCTCCGCGTTGTTGATCTGCATGACGGCGAACCGCGCCTTTTCGAGCGTGTCAACGAAGGGCACGGTCACCTGATTGAACTGAATCTGGTTGAACTGGGTCAGGAGGCTCTGCCCCAGAGTCTCCGCGGAGATGGCCGTCCCGTCGGAGATGAAGAAGATGGTCCGTTTTTTCGGCATGTCCGATTCGGGGCAAGGGGCGCCGCGAACGCAGCGCCCCTGCCGTAAAGATCATCATGAACCGTTTGTGATCCGCTTACATCATTTCCAGGGCGCAGGCCAGGGATACCCCGCCGCCGCCGCACAGGGTGGCCAGTCCGAGGGCCTTGCCGTGCTTCTTCATGGCGTGCAGGAGCGTCACCATGATCCGGCAGCCGGTGGAGCCCACCGGGTGCCCGAGTCCGCAGCCGGAGCCGTTGACGTTGGTGATCTCCCGGTTCAGCCCCAGCTCCCGTTCGCAGCCCAGATACTGAGCGGCGAAGGCCTCATTGAGCTCGATCAGCTCAAAGTCCTTCAGATTCATCTTGTTGCGGGTGAGCAGGTCCTGCACCGCCGGGACGGGGCTCAGCCCCATGATGGAGGGATGGCACCCGCCGCGCCCCGCGGCCCTGATCCGGGCAATGGGCTTCAGGCCAAGCGCCTTCGCTTTTTCCGCCGACATGATGACCATGGCGCTCGCGCCGTCATTGATCCCCGAGGCGTTGCCGGCCGTTACCTTGCCGATTTTGGGCAGGAAGGCAGGCGGCAGTTTTGCCAGGTCGTCCATGGTCAGTCCCGGCCGGAAATGTTCATCCTTGTCGAAAATCAACGGGGGCTTGCCTTTTTTCTGGGGCAGCTCGATGGGAACGATTTCTTCCTTGAAGTCGCCTTCCTTCGTGGCCCGTTCCACGTTGTTGTGGCTGCGCAGGGCCACGGCATCGATCTCCTCGCGGCTCAGGTTGTGCTTGTAGGCGATGAGCTCCGCCGTAATCCCCATGATGTAAGGCCTGCCGCGATAAGCATCCACCACCGGACCCTCCTTGATCGGCCCCTGCTCCAGTCCCGGCAGGAGGTGCGATCCGGCATGGAGGCCGTGAACGAGATTGTCAACGAAGACCTGGTCCTGGAAGCGGCATCCCCAGCGGGCGGCGGGCACGGAATAAGGGGCGCCCGACATGTGTTCCATTCCGCCGGCGAGAATGATATCAGCCATGCCCGCCCGGATCATGGCCATGCCCGACAGCACGGCCTCCATCCCGGAGATGCAGACCCGGTTGACGGTTACCGCCGTCACGGTCTCGGGAACACCGGCCATCAGCGCAGCAATGCGTGTTGCATTCAGAGCGTCCACGGGCTCCATGCAGCAGCCGAAACGGACGTCATCGATGGTCGCGGGGTCGATTCCCGCTCGCTTGACCGCCTCTCTCATGGCAACGCTTCCCAGAACAGGCGTGTTCAGGTTTTTGAGCGTGCCGCCGAACTCCCCGATGGCAGTGCGACAGGCCGATACAATAACGACATCTTTCATAAAACCCCCTCCTTTAACGATTTATTTTTCGATATCATTATTCAGTCTTTATCCATATATTTATAGTATAAGAACCCCGCGATGTCAATCAGGATTGCGTCCACATTTTTCCTTTTGACTTTTAACCTGATTATTATGCAAAAAGAATTGACAATCCAGGTTCGATATTAGCGGTCCCAGAATGACGACGATCGTTATCTTACATGATCCGACAAAGGAAATTCACAAGGAAAAGCACATGGCTTTGCGGTCAATTCTGTTCTTCTTTCTTGCCTTCACTTTATTGATCCATGCGGTTGAAGCGGCTCCTTTTCAACCGGACGATCGCACACCTGAAGGGATTGTATTCAAGGTTTATAAAGATTTTGCCTGGGAAGCTGTAATGGCAGGGTCTTGGGATGGGTTGATGGAGCAGCCGCAAAACATTCTTGAGCAATACTTCGACGCGAAACTTACTGCCTTGATATTGAAAGACCGGGCATGCGCCGAAAAAAAGGGGATGTGCAATCTTTCTTTCGTTCCGATATGGGGTTCGCAAGATCCCGGTGCACGCGACCTGACCGTAGAGAAAACAGATAAACCGAACATCATAATTGTAAAATTTCGTTACCCGGGCAATGATGAAAAAGTCGAATTGAAATACCGATTGACAAAGACAGCAAAGGGATGGCGGATAAGCGATGTTTCCGGGAAAGACTGGTCCCTGTTTTCAATCCTTTCATCACCGGAATAGTGCCCCTCGGGGATGTTGACAGCACTACAAAAAGACGATAGGGGAGTCAATTACTTATACATCGACCATGGGATTCAAGGAGGTTTTGCATATGAGCGGTCCCTTCAAAGCCATCCAAATCAGCGACCATGTGCACTGGGTCGGCGCGATCGACTGGAACGTCCGCGATTTTCACGGCTACATGACCAAACGCGGCAGCACGTACAATGCCTATCTCGTCATGGCGGACAAGATCACCCTGATGGACACGGTCAAGGCGCCGTTCCGGGAGGAAATGGTGGCGCGCATCGCCTCGGTTGTGGACCCCGCCGACATTCAATACATCATCTCGAACCACTCGGAGATGGACCACTCGGGCTGCCTGGCCGAGATGATCGGTCGTGCAAAGCCAGAGAAGGTCTTTACTTCGGTCATGGGAGCCAAAACCCTGAAAGAGATCCTGCATTCCGATCAGGCGATGACGCCGCTCAAGGACGGCGACAGCCTCAGCCTGGGCAACATGACCCTGTCCTTCATGGAGACTCGCATGCTCCATTGGCCGGACAGCATGTTCAGCTACCTGGTTGAAGAGCAGCTGTTGTTCGCGCAGGACGCCTTCGGCATGCACCTGGCCTCTTCGCAGCGATTCGATGACGAGGTGGACCCGGCCATTCTCCATTACGAGGCGGCCACCTACTTTGCAAACATCCTCACGCCCTACGCGGCGCTGGTGACAAAGCTGCTGGCGAAGGTCGCCGCCGCCGGCCTTAAGCTCAGGACCATTGCGCCGGATCACGGCCCGGTCTGGCGCCGGGACATCCCCGGCATCCTCAGCCGCTATGCCGACTGGGCCGAACGGAAACCGTCCCGTAAAGCGGTGGTCGTCTACGGCACCATGTGGCACAGCACAGAAAAAATGGCCCTTGCCATCACGGAAGGCCTTCTGACCGGCGGCATCAATGTCAGGCTGATGTCCATGGATGGATGCCATCGGAGCGATGTGGCGTTCGAAGTCCTGGATGCGGCTGCGCTGGTCGCCGGGTCATCCACGCTGAACAACAATCTGCTGCCGGGCATGGCCGACATCCTGACCTACCTGAAGGGGCTCAAACCCCGCAACCTGATGGGTGCAGCCTTCGGCTCCCATGGCTGGAGCGGAGAGGCGCCCCGCCAGATCCAGGAAATGCTGGCGGAATTCAAGGTCGATCTCCTGGCGGATCCCGTTCAGACCCGGCATGTCCCCGACCAGTCTGTTCTCGCGCAATGCTATGACCTGGGCCGGATGATCGCCGAAAAGATTTGCCAGAAAGTCAATCCATAAGAATATTATGAGAAAGGAGACCGGTTATGCAAAAGTTTGTCTGTGACGTCTGCGGTTACATTTACGATCCCACCAATGGAGATCCCGAAAGCGACACCCCCAAGGGAACGCCCTTTGAGGACCTTCCGGAAGACTGGGCCTGCCCGATCTGCGCTTCCGGCAAGGACGTGTTTTCACCCGAATAGCAAGGACGATGCATCGGAAAGGAGACGGGCAACATGGACACAAAATCAGCGCTTCACGCAGCCTACAGCGGAGAGGCCAAGGCAGCGCTCCGCCTCAAGGTCTACGCCGAAAAAGCCGATCAGGAAGGATATGCCCAGATGGCCAAGCTCTTCAGGGTCATCGCTTTCTCCGAAGAAATTCACGGCACACGCGCCCTGAAGCTGCTCCGGGAGGTTAAAACCACCGAAGACAATCTCGCTGCCAGCTTCGAATCGGAGACCCATGTGGCGGACGTTTCCTACAGGGATTTCGTCAAACAGGCGGAGGCGGAGGGCAACAAGGCCGCGGTCCTGCACTTCAGCCAGAGTCATGACGTGGAAGAAGTTCATGCGAAACTTTACAAGGAAGCCATGAATCACTTCATGGAGGAGCGCCACACCACCTATTATGTCTGCAAGGTCTGCGGTTACGTGGCCGACGGCATACTGCCTGACGCGTGCCCCGTCTGCAGCGCTAAAAAGGAGCAGTTCGTTAAATTCGATTGACGCCCGGAGGACCCCCAACGGAAGAGGGCGATGCGGGAAAACTCCAGAAGGTCCGTGCGGCAGAATACTTCGCAGGGACCTTTTTAAATTTAAAATCATGTCACGCTGCGTGAACCAAGACGCCGGCTTTCCGGATTGAGATGCCATCCCCTTGAAGATACTGCTCATATCTCCGAACCTCCTGATCACGCCTTCGCCGGTTTACCCGATCGGGCTGGATTATGTGGCAGGCGCCCTCCGGCCGCGCCACGAGGTGAAGATCGTCGACTTGATTGAAGACAAAGGCATGGCAGGGCTGAAAGATGCCGTCCGGACATATGCCCCCGACGTTATCGGGTTGTCCCTGCGCAACATCGACAATCTGGACGTCTTCGCGACAAAAAGCTACCTGGGCGAATACCGGCAGGTCATTGCATCGATACGCGAAACGACAGGGGCAAGGATTGTCCTGGGAGGGAGCGGGTTCACGATTTTTCCGTCGGAACTGATGGAGGCGCTGGACGCCGATTTCGGGATCGCCGGCGACGGCGAACAATTCCCGCTTTTACTCGATGCCCTTGAAACAGGCGGCGATGTCTCGCGCGTCCCGGGCGCATGGATCGGGGGAAGTTCTACAGCACGCCTGCCCGACGCCACAAACCGTTCGTTCCGGAGACATTTTGACGTGCACAACCCCCATGTTCAATACTACCTCAAGCAGGGGGGCATCTTCAACCTTCAGACAAAAAGGGGCTGCCCGTTCCACTGCGTTTACTGCACCTATCCCCATATCGACAGCAGCATGCTCCGGCTCATCGACCCCGACGAGGTCGCACGGGATGCCCTGATGCTTCAGAATGCGGGGGCAAGATATCTGTTCATCACGGACTCCACCTTCAATTGCCACGCCGATCACAGCTTGGAGGTGGCCAAGGCGTTCATCCGGGCCCGCCTGGCCATTCCCTGGGGAGCTTTTTTTGCCCCTATTAAACCGGCAGAAGATTATTACAGCATCCTGGCTGAAGCCGGTCTGACCCATGTCGAGTTCGGCACGGAATCTCTGTGCGATCCGGTCCTGTCGGCTTACGGGAAACCCTTTCGTGCCGAAGACGTCTATCATGCCCATGAACGCGCAGCCGACGCGGGCCTCCATATTGCCCATTATCTTCTTCTCGCGGGACCGGGGGAAAACGAAAAGACGCTGATGGAAACCCTGGAGAATGCCGCAAAGCTTGAGAAAGCGGTGCTGATCCCCTTCTGCGGCATCCGGATCTATCCCCACACCCCGATCCACGAAATCGCCATTCGGGAGGGACAGATCACGAGAGAGCAGAATCTGCTTGCCCCGGTTTTCTACAGTTCACCCGGGCTGAGCCTGGACACAATCATGGAGAAGGTCACCCTGTGCGCCGCCGGTCGTCCGCACTGGATTCTGGCCGGAGGCAGCGGGGAATCGGGCAGGGTGGTCTCCCGGCTCCATGCCCGCGGACACAGCGGGCCCCTGTGGGAGCACCTGATCCCTGGAAAAAACTGAAGGCACAAAACCAATCTGACCGAAAGGGCGCGGAGGAGGGTCCATTCCCGTCCGTCGAAAGGAGCAAACCATGCCGCAACTGAGTGAACGCACCGAACGGTTTACCGAATCCGTCATCCGGCGAATGACGCGCGTCGCCGACCTGTATGGGGCGATCAACCTGTCGCAGGGGTTCCCCGACTTCGATCCGCCGCCGGAGCTGCTCGGCTCGCTCCGAAACATCGCGTTATCGGGCCCGCACCAGTATGCGGTAACCTGGGGCGCACCCAATTTCCGGCATGCCCTCGCCGGGAAGGTATCGCGCTTCATGGGTCTCCCGATCGACAAGGACGCGAACCTCGTCGTCACCTGTGGCAGCACGGAAGCCATGATGGCAGCCATGCTGGCCGTCTGCAATCCCATGGACAAGGTCATCGTTTTTTCACCCTTTTATGAGAACTACGGGGCAGACGCGATTCTGAGCGGCGCGCAGCCCGTCTATGTCGAACTGAGGCCGCCCCGTTTCACATTCGACCGCGATGCGCTGAGGAAAGCCTTTGAGCAGAAACCCCGGGCGATCATTCTCTGCAACCCGTCCAACCCCTCGGGAAGGGTGTTCACGCGCACGGAACTCGAAGAAATTGCCCGGCTTGCCCGGGAATTCGATGCCTTCGTGATCACGGACGAAGTCTATGAGCACATCGTCTACGAACCGTACCGTCACATCTACTTCGCTTCCCTGCCCGGCATGTTCGAACGGACGATCTCCTGCAGTTCCCTGTCCAAGACATACTCGATCACGGGGTGGCGCCTGGGATATGTCGTTGCGCCGCCCGAGATGGCCGACGCGGTGAAAAAGGTGCACGACTTCCTGACCGTCGGCGCCGCCGCCCCGCTGCAGGAAGCCGCGGTGACGGCCCTCGAGTTCCCCGACTCCTATTACCGCTCGCTGCTGGACAGGTACACGGAAAAGCGCAATGTATTCCTGAAGGCGCTGGAAAATGCGGGGCTGTCTTACGTGACGCCGGAGGGCGCCTATTACGTGCTTGTCGATATCTCGGAATTCGATGCGGGCGATGATGTCGCCTTCTGTGAATGGTTGGCGGAACATGTGGGCGTGGCGGCCGTGCCGGGATCGAGCTTCTTTCACGAGCCCACCCGGCACCTCATCCGGTTCCATTTTGCCAAGAGAAGGGAAACGCTCGAAGAGGCGGGAAGAAGACTGCTCCACATTCGGAACTTGTGGAAAAAAAGACCACCCTCTATTGGTGATCTGTAGTTCTTATTTAATATTATATGGTTCAGGGGATCTCTTCAGGTAACGCTTTAATTCATTGAATGAGATTATCCGAGTCGGTCGGCGTTTATTGAATCACTATCCTTTCAGCTTCTGCCCGTACTCGTTGGAGTAGGTCCTGACTTTATTCACGTAGTGCCGGTGATGACGCTTCAGTCCGCCCCGCACCGATTTCTTGCCGGCATAATAGGCCGACAGGACGTGATCCCAAAGCTCCGGCTCCTCATATCCCATGCGCGCGTACCGTTCGCACAGGTCTCTCAGGATGGCCGCCGACACCATGATATTGACAGCGGGCTGGAAGGCATGCTCATGGGAATCGGGCAGGTTCAGTTTTTTCGTGTATTCCTTCCAAGTGACCGGATGAATTTGCAGGATTCCCATCGCACGCTTGCTGGAAACGGCGTTGACGGTGAAGTTGCTTTCCTTTTGCATCAGTCCGAGGAACAGGTTCACGGGAATGCCCGTCTTCCGGGACTGAACGACAATGGCTTCGGCAATTTCTTGCATATGGTCGCGGTCCATCTTTTTATCCTGAAGGACGGTGTGAATATCCTCTCTGGTCCGAAAGTCCGTGTACCGATCCCAGTGGGACTGTATCGGGGCGTAAACGACAGTGACTCCGATCAACAAAGCGATCACCATGGAAATCGCCGGCCATGCCCACCGCCGTTCCTGTCGCTGATCATTTTTCCTGAATCTCATCCGAATCATAAAACATCTCCAAATACCCGCCTTTGTTTATCTTTCTTAAATCCGGGGGCTTGAAAAAGGGGATAAACAGAAAAGGGGCTTTCCACTGGAAAGCCCCTTCGGCGTGAAGGATTCCGAGTGCATTGTTCGATTTTGCGGCTGGCGCCGTTTCGAACGAATCAACCTTTGGTCTGAAGACTGATCAGCGCTTCCATTTTTTTGTACTGCTCATCCGTTGCCACCTTGAAATCGTCATAACCCTTCTTGTAAGCCGTCATCCAGGAATTGACGATTTTCTTGCCCTCTTCGGGAAGCCAGGGCGACTGATCCAGGGACAACTTGACCACTTTCTCGGTGTTTTCCTGAATCATGTTCATCGCATTGAGGCTGTTGTCCAATGCGGCCCTGTAAACGCTTGTCATCTGCTGTGCCATTTTTTTGTAATCTTTTGTGTAATCCATTTTTCTTTTTCCTTTTCTTTTTTTGGCCTAATATAGCTTCTGGATTCTGGTTTGTCAAGACATTATTTTGCATTGCAATATATTTTATTTTAAAGCCACTAAAACCTTTATATAAAAAAATGTTTTAATATCATTATGTTGTATAAGAATAAATCCTCAAAAAATCAACATATCCATTTAAATTGAAAATATTTTATGCGGTGCGACAATGAGATCCCTGTTGAAACCGCAACCACCCGCCCGGCGTTCCGCACCTTCTCAGGAAAGATCTTTTAACCGGTCAGGATTTGAAGTATTTCCCGGCAATGCCTCTGGCAGCGATGATCCCTGAAATTCCCGCTCCCACGATGCCCCGGCTCTTGCCGGTCCCGTCGCCGGCCACGAAAATGCCTTCCACATTCGTTTCGAGATTTCGATCCGTCGGGAAATGCGTGTCGAAGAACTTGATTTCCGGCGCGTAGAGGAGCGTGGACGGGTGAAGGATGCCGGGTACGATCTTGTCGAGCTTTTTCAGCGATTCCCAAAGATTGTCGATGATGCGGGCAGGCATCCCCAGCGTGATGTCCCCCGGCACGGCATTGCAGGAGGCGCGGCACAATCCGAAATGTCGTGTCACGCTGTCGAAAGTGGACGTGGAACTTCTCCGCCCTTCACGGAAGTCCCCGATCCTCTGCACAATGGGCCTGCCCCCGCCCAGGAGGAAAAACTGCTTGGCAATCATCTGCCCGTATTCGGTCGTGTCCGAAAAAGGCTCGGTCAGCGAGACCGTATTGATCAAGGCAAAATTGGTGTTTTCCGTTTTCCTCGTGGAAAGGGCATCGCCGTTTACCAGCTTGAAGTTGCAGTAGTTTTCCACCCGGACGCGCCCGCCCGGGTTCGTGCAGAAAGTTCGGACCCGATCCCCGTGACGGGCGGTCCGGAAGATGAACTTCGGGTCATATACGGTGTCCGTTACGTCATCGTAGAGTTTCCTGTTCAGCTCGAGCCGGATGCCCACATCGATGGGCCCGAAGTTGTGATCGATGCGCAGTTCCCCGGCCATGTCCCGGAACCAGTAGGCGCCGCTCCGCCCCGGAGCGGCCAGCAAAACGCCCGTTTCGTAGCGGACATCCTTCCCGTCGCGGCGGCAGACGAGAAGATATTTTCTGTCACCACACCTTTCAATGCGGGATACTTCCGTATTCAGAAGAAGGTCCGTTTTATGAAGGTAACCCCTCAGATAGTCGACCGCCGACCTGCCGTGGTCGGTTCCCCAATGCCATTGCTCCGGCGCAATAAACTCGGCGCCCTGCTCCCGGGCAATGCCGCTCAGCCGGTCGATCCGGTCACGCCTGTCGACAAAGGTGACCTGCTGACACTGAGGGAAACGGGTAAGGATGCCCTTCAGATCCGCCATCAGGCTTTCAGCCGTATCCGCATCGATCTGAAGCTCGTTCAGATCAATGCCGATCCGGTGGTCGAAGTTCAGTTTGCCATCGTTCAGCAGTCCCCCTGCCGGATAGGGCTGCCGGTCGATGATGGCGATCCGGTCGATGCCGAGCCGCTCGAGCCAGATCGCTGCGAAGAGTCCGGCCGGTCCCGAACCGATGATCAATACCTCATAAGCTTCCATGTGTCGCCGAAAATCCCCGGACAAGGCCGGTCTGAAAAGACACGGGACAGAGATAGGGGACGATGTCCATGCTATTCGGACTCCAATTCGCTGCGGGCGTGTTCGATGGCCAGATCGATCTGCCGGATAAACAAATCCGCGTCGCTTTTTGCCGCCTCCGCATCCTCCGGGGAAATCATCTCTCCGCTCTCCCCGTGAAACCGCGTCACCAGCTCCTCGAATTCGCACTGCGCAAGCAGGGCCTCCCCGGTCAGAAAGCTGGCCATGTTGTTCTTCAGGAGCAGCGTAATGGTCTTCATGTCCAGAAGGGATTGCAGTTTCGTTTTCATTTCGCCTCCCCGGGCAATCGAAGGATCGGAACAGGCTTTGCCTTTAAGGCGCTGCCGATAAGCAAAACGACATACAGGGTCTAACCGTCCGGCAATTTCTACTTCGCCAGCAGACCGCCGTCGTTGACCACGATATGCCCCGTAATGTAGGCCGATGCGTCGGAAGCGAGAAAGACGGCCAGTCCCTTCATGTCGTCTGCATCGCCCACCCGACGCAGCGGGATCGAACTGACGATTAAGTCGTGTGCCGCCTTGAACTCCGGCTTCTCGATATAGGCCATCATGTCCGTCCGGAAGAAGCCGGGGGCAATGGCATTCACACGAATCTTGTAGGGGGCCAGCTTCACGGCGAGGTTCATGGTCAGCAGGTTGATGGCCGCCTTGGTGGAGTTGTAAGGAACGGCCGGATGGGTCATCTCCTCGGAGCCGCGGAATCCCATGACCGACGAAATATTGATGATGTTGCCGCCTCCCTGGTTCTTCATGATGTTGGCGACCTTCTGAGCGAGGATCCAGACACCGCGCACATTGACGTTGAAGAGCTGGTCCCAGCGCTCCAGCGGAAATTCGAGGGTCGGCGCCCCCCAGGTCGCCCCGGCGTTGTTGACCAGGATGTCGATGCGGCCGAACCGTTCCAGCGCCGCCTTCACCATAGCATCGATGTCCTCGGCACTGGCCACATCGCAGGCCACGGGAAAAACCTGAACGCCGGTTTCTTTTTCGATTTCGCGTGCGGCCGCTTCCAGATTTTTCATTTTGCGCGATGTCAGAATCAGGTCCGCACCCGCTTCCGCCAGCCCGGTGGCGATGAACTTTCCGATGCCTCTGCCGCCTCCGGTGACGATGGCGACCTTTCCCTTCAGACTGAATAGATCCTGCAGTTTCATTGCAGCCTCCTGTTGTGATTTCGCCGGGTGAGAATATCCCGCCCCGGATCCGTTCCTCGATGCAAATATAACGCAAGCCGGCATCGAGGCTGGCGACGTCTCCGTTTCAGTGGCGTCATATCGATTTTTGCGGGTTTAATCAAGGGGTTTCAACACCGCCGCTACGCCCCATGCCGTTTCCCGGAAAAAGCTGCAGACAAGATGCCTCCATGAGCCGAAGCAATTCACGATATTCCCGCTCCTGTTGCATCGCGAGGCGACGTTTTCCCCGGTTCCGGAAACGCCTTTCCCCAAACCGCGAGGGAATGGATCAATCTGCGTCTGAAAAGTGATCTTGACATCAAGGTAAATCGTTATATATTGCAATACAGATCATTTGTGATCTCGACCTGGAAAACATAAACCTCTGTCCATATGGCAATTGAGGAGGAGAAGACCGATTGACAACTCGCTTGGTTCAGCCATAGCGGGTTTTTTTGTTTGAGGCAGAATCACTTTTTCTGAATCCCCAAAGAGAGGAGGTAGACATCATGGCTCAAATCAATGCAAAAAGAGGAATGGGGTGGCGGCCGGATTATCCGGACTTCAGGGATTATACGGCGGAACACGATGTCCTGACCCCGAAGCAGAAAGCCCTCGGGCAGAAGGATACCCTCAAGTCGATGTTCAGAAAAATGGGCATGGTCAGACCGTCCGGGACAAAGCTTCCAAAGGAAAAAGACCTGAGGGAGTGGTGCCCTCCCATTGAGGACCAGGGGCAGCTCGGTTCCTGCACCGCCAATGCAGGGGTCGCCATCGTCGAGTATTTTGAAAGGAGAGCCTTTGGAAAACATATCGATGCCTCGCGCCTGTTCCTGTACAAGGTTACGCGCAACCTGATGAAGGAGGCGGGCGATACGGGGGCATACCTCCGGTCCACCATGGGCGCCCTGGTCCTTTTCGGCGTGCCTCCGGAGGAATATTGGCCCTACATCGTCGATGATTTTGATGTTGAGCCGCCCGCCTTCTGTTATGCCTTCGCGCAGAGTTACCAGGCCATCAAATATTATCGCCTCGATCCTCCCGGGACTTCTCCCGATGTTCTGCTCAACCGGATCAAGACCAACCTTTCCGCCGGCCTCCCGTCCATGTTCGGCTTTACGGTCTATACGTCCATCTCCCAGGCTGACGGAAATGACGGCAGGATTCCCTATCCCACTCCCGGCGAGAATGTCGAGGGCGGTCACGCCATCGTTGCGGTCGGTTACAGCGATGGGATGAAGATCAAGAACACCAACAAGAAAGGAGTTGAAACCACCGGCGCCCTTCTGATCAGAAACTCCTGGGGAACCGGATGGGGCGACGGCGGCTATGGATGGCTGCCCTACGATTATGTCCGGAACGGGCTGGCCGAAGACTGGTGGTCGGTGATCAAGGGCGAATGGGTGGAAACGGGCATCTTCAAAGCATGAGGCTGAACCGGCAGGACACGCAAACCCTTTTCCCGGACCGGCATTCAGGGGTTGAGGAAGCCGCGCTCCCAGTAATGCTTTGCCGGGGGCGCTACGGCGAGGCTGGCTTCATGTTACGGAATAATCCGCGCAGGCGATCAATGTTTCACAAATGGTTTGATTCCCTGCGTGGACCTCTCGTCTCATGCATTGATGCAAACAGGGCAGACGGCCATGCAGCGAAAGCATTCATACTGAAATCCGATGAAAGAAGCCTGATAAAGGCTCAGGAACTGCGGATCCATAATCATGGCCTTCTGCTGCTCCGGCGCCGCAGATGCATATTTTCGGATGAATCCAATGGCGCCGCCGATTCCGAAGGGCTGTGAAACGCGCAGGCACTTCAAATCCTCTGTTTTTCCCTCCTCATCCAAAGCCCGGGCCGGACAGGCATCGACACAGAGACCGCATTGGTTGCACAGATCTTCCGCAACGGCAGGATCAGAGGTCAGTTCCATATCCGTGAGAACGGCCGTAAAAATGACGCGTGTGCCGAAGCGGGGCGATATGACAAGATTGTGGCGTCCGAAAACGCCGAGTCCCGCCGCCACTGCGGCATGCCGGAGGGATATGTCTGCCACCAATCCCATGTAGGGCGCCGCCATGTTCAGCGGATAGGAAGCCAGGATCGGCGCCGCCTTGATGCTGTAGCGATCTTCGAGGGCCTTTGCCATGCGGAAGGTACAGCTCCTCGTCAGATCCATCTGGCCGATGCGACCATGCATGCTGATCCGGCCGATGTCCGTGGCCAGCGATCCATCCAGTTCACGGAAACCCATGACCACCATGGAGCGGATTCCGGGAAATATGGTTTTCGGATCCGGAGCACGCCTGGATTTGTAATCCTTTATATCGGCAAAGCCCACGATGTCAGCCCCCAGCGACAGACCCATTTTTCGCACTTCTTCCTTGCGCATAACACCTCCTGATATTTCGTATGCTAATTAACCGGTTAAAAAATTACTTCAGATCCCTGAGAATTCGCTTCAACAGCATCTGTTCTTCGATTCGCAATCCTCCCAGGACCTCCCTGTTTGCCTCATCCCGCTCACTGACAAGGTTTCCAATCAGTCCTTTCGCTTTATTCGAAAGGCGCAACCGCAGAAAACGTTTATCCTCGTCTGCCTGTCCCTTTGTGATCCATCCTCCCTCCGACAGTCTGTCCAACACACCCGAAAGTGTCGCATTGTCCAGCAGCAGCCTCTTGCCCAACTCTTTGGCTGATAATCCGTCAGCCTCGCTGATGCCGAGGACAACGAGGCTTTGCACCGGCGTTAATCCATAATCATGAAGGCGTTTTTTGAAACAGGCATGCGCCTTCTGATAAGCTTTGGCCAGCAGAAAAAGTATGCATTCGTGATAGACGCTCATGGAGAAGGATCCTTTATTTCGTATGCTAAATAATAAGGACGACCCTGTCAAGATCAATATGAAGCCTACCGGCTGATCGATCTGGAAGAAGTTTTCCTTCCCGTATTCAGTTCAGCAAACCCATCATCAAGTTTCAGGCCATACTGCATGCGCTCGCCGACATGGCGACACAGATCGAGGCCATACGGTGGATGACCTACCATGCGGCATGGATGAAGGCCGAGGGGAAAGAATGTTTCAAGAACATCTGCATGGCAAAGCTGTTCTGTTCCGAGACGCTCAACGATATCGCAAGAAAGGGCATGCACATATTCGGCGGCAGGGGATATTCCATGGAATACAGGATGCAGCGGTATCTGCGCGAAAGCTACCTGTCTTTGTATGCCGGAGGCACTTCGGAGATACAGAAAAACGTGATCGCGAGGTTCTTATGACCTGTCATCCAATTGCAAGAAAACTTTATCTGCCACAGGATGAAGGTCAGTTGACTGCATGTGTAAAGACGGCTGCTGCTGATAATTCCTTGCTATACGTACCAAACGGATGATTGACAGATAAGGGGTTATTGGTCATCATCTGTCTGTTTTTCTTATTGATTTAAGGGAAGGAGGCAGAGATGACTGACGGATATAGTGATATACAGAAGACGGGCATATCTTCTGAAGATTTTACAATTCCCGCCATTGATGCACCCCGTTATTATCAGACGCACTTACGATTTGCATCACACGATGATGGAAGTTTAGAGACGCTCGGCAGGATTTTGCAGCGCTTTACCCGGATGGATCTTCCCGGGAAGGATCATGCGGAAGCCTATCTTCGCCACCTGACGCGCCGTAATCGGAAACCCAGGACCCTGCATAGCAGCTGTGGCGCCATCGTTCTTTTCCTGGGCATGATACGGGACAGCGGCAAGGCATGCCTTGGAGAGATTACAAGAGGGGATGTCGAGGCTTTTATCGAGCGAGAGCAGGACAGGGGCAACAAGATTACGACGGTAAAGACGAAGCTGGTGAGTGTACAGGCCTTTCTCCGCTATCTGGTGGAGGAGGGGCTCGTTTCCGCGGATATATTCGGCAGGAGGATCCGGTTGCATTTGCCGGAGTGTCTGCCGCGGGCCATGGATCCTGACGACCTGCGGAAGCTGCTTTCCGTTATCGAAGATATCCGTGACCGGGCCATGATCATGGTCTTGTTGAGGACGGGGATGCGGATCGGTGAGTTGCTCCATACAAGGGTGGCGGACGTCCATATCAAGGAGCGGAGGATCGAGATTTACGAAGGCGAGAAGAATCGTTTGGGGCGGGTGGTGTATCTCGGCGACGATGCGGCCATGGCTCTGCGTAAGTGGTTGAAGCGGCGGAATCCCTCGGAGGAGTACCTTATTTACACGCAGAGGGGTGCCGATAAGATGTCCTACAGCACGGCCCGGGCAATCTTCCAACGCTATATTGGGCAGGCGCCATAAAATGCCCTCCTTCTACCAAGTGGATTGGTTTCCTTATCGTTATTTCTGATAAAAAAAGCAAAACCTTTGTAACTTGAAGAGCCCATTTAAAAGACATTTGTTTAATCATAAAAAAGGCAGCACCATTTCTGATGCTGCTTCCCCCTCCCGCAGTAAGAACCGCGGTGTTAGAAACCCGTTGCGCCGGGTTTATTTCTGAATCTTTCTCCTCAGCCCTGCCAATCCCATCAAACCAAGGCCGAGAAGAAGCATGGTGGTAGGTTCGGGAGTGGGAACAAGATTGTTGTAAGATAGGTATTCCAGACCGGTCAGTTGCAAAAGACTATTTACATGAAGTGTATTGACGTGGATATAAGCACCACACCCCTCCAGGTCAAGTAATGCGTTGTAGGGCAGGAACAGGTCATCGAAAGAAAATCCGCCATCATTACCGAGCCAGAAAATGTGCCGGGTATCTGCGCCGAAGAACAGATCGGCCAGACTCGTGTCCAATGTACCATAATTCACAAAGTTGCCGCCAATGTGGAACTCGTCCCCGGCACCGCCTTCAATAGTTCCGAAGTTGATCAGGTCTTGAAAATAGTTAATCGAAGGGTCGCTGTCATAGGTGCCGGTACCGTAGTTATTGAGAGTTCCAATGGTAACGGTGCTGTCGGTAACTTTGAAAAGGCCGTAATTGTCCACAACGGCAAGATTCGTTAAAGCGAATGGACCTTGAATGGTAACGCTCCCGTAATTTGTAAAATTGCCACTCGATGTCAGCGTTCTATAGCTGGTCAGCGTTCCGCCGTTATTGATAATCAGCGTACTCCCTGTATCGTTGCTCAAGACACCGTGGTTGGTCAGCGTACCACCGGAGCTGATGTTCAGCGTCCCGCCGTTCCTGTTGTTCAACCAGCCGTTGTTGGTCAGCGTTCCGCCATCGCTTGGGTGATATGCTCCGATTTCAATGTTGAGCGTTCCCCCGTCGTTGTTCAGCGTGCCGCCGGAGGTGTTGTTCAGTGTGCCATAGTCGTGGTTCAGCGTGCCGTAGTTGTTTATGGCACCGATGTTGTTCAGCGTGCCGTTGTTGGTTATCGTACTGCCGGTGTTGTTGTTCAGCGTGCCGTAGTTATGCATGGGCCATTTTGTGGTATTGCCGGAAAGGTGGGTCATCGTACCGCCGGTGTTATTGTTCAGCGTGCCGTAGTTGGTCAATGTGCTTTCCCACATGTCTAACGTGCCACCGGTGTTGATGTTCAGCGTGCCGAAGTTGTACCACGGACCTTCGTTGGCTGACAGCGTACCGCCAGAGTTGATGTTCAGCGTGCCGTAGTTTTCCAGTCTTCCATTCGTCCCGCCGGGGTTAAAGGGGGAGTCAAACATAGTGCCGTTGATGTTCAGCGTGCCGATGGGGAAGTTGCGCAGTATGCCGCCATTCACGTTGTTTAGCTTGCCGATGTTATTCAGCGTTCCATAGTTGTGCAGCGTTCCAAAGTTGTTGAGAGTATACAGATGGCCGACGTTGTTCGGATCTCCATAGTTATTCAGCGTACTCCCTGGGCCATTGATCAGCATACCCCCTGTTTCATTGTTCAGTGTGCCGTTGTTGTTCAGTGTGCCGGCGTTGTTCAGTATGCCAGCATTCTTGATTTTGATAACGCCATTGAGATTATTGTCAAATGGAACAAAGCTGTTGTAGTCAGCCCCCGTCACGGTGATTGGTCCGGAATTTGGATTCGGTAAAATCTGATCGGCTTGAACCGTAAAGGGCATAACGGCAAAAGCCATGATCCCAAACAGAATGAATAAAGCTTTTATTTTTTTCATACGGTTAAATCCACTATTTTGCGATTAAAGGTACCCTGCCTCCTCCTCCCGCAGTAAGAACCGCAGTGTTAAAAACCCTTTCTTTACCGGGTTTATTTCCTGAACCTCCGCACCCCTGCCAACCCCATCAAACCAAGGCCCAGAAGGAGTATGGAGGTGGGCTCAACAGCGGACACGGTCGCTGTACCCATGATGCGGAACACTGGATTGTAACTCCAGGAATAACCCCAATCAACTCCGCCATTGAAGCTATAGGCTTCCCCTACAAAGCTTTGCGAATTGAGGTTCCAACCAACACTAGTATCGGGGGCTGCCGGGAATGCGCCCAGCCAATAGGTAATGCCGGACGCCAGCAACACGTTCGTGATCGAGGCGAGATTGAAAATCTGGGATGTCGGGTATGTCGGGATTCCGCTGATCGTCCACTGTTCCAGCACTGTGTAGCTATCCGGGAATCCGCCGCTGTCACCAAGCAGTTTCACAATGACGGACGGGGTTCCTTGTGTCGAGTAAAACGCAAGGTCAACCTCTGTCAGGAACAACCCTGTGCCAGTAAAGTTGACCGCGATCACCTGGCCTGTGCCTATACCATCACCGTCGCTGCGATAGGCGTCACCCGGTCCGAAACTGTTGTACACCACAGTATCGGCGAGAACTGAACTGGAGAGCCCCATGAAGAGGGCAATCAACAGGAAAATCAAAGTCAAATATGCCTTTTCCGAATTTTTAATGAATGACATACGAAAAAGAGACTCTTTCATCATTAATATCCTCCAGTTAAAATCTCTTCCTCGCCCCTGCCAATCCCATCAGACCAAGACCAAAAAGCAAGATGGTTGTGGGTTCGGGGACGGGATTGACACTGTTAACAGTTCCATTGATAGAAAATACATCAGCGAACTTGCCGATGGCTACCAAAGCGAATCCTTCTGTCAAATCTCCGGGTGTATAGGAGATAATGATACTGGAAGAACCGATATTGATTGCATTAAAAGATAAAGCAGCGAGCAATATGTTATCTCCACAAATAGGATCAGGGGGAGGTGCCAAGCCTGCAATGTTGTCGCCGTCTGGTGAAGATACAGGCAAAAAGCTAGTTCCTATGGTTAAACCCGTTAGGGAAAGGATTGTTGGATCAAAAGACACATCAAGCCCCCATCCAATTATGGGTTCTGGAATGTCAGCCAAGAGATTAACGGAAAAAGAAGTTCCATTAAGCACGACAGTGCTTGCAGGGTCAATCATTACCGTAACTGGTTCGGCCATGGATTCAGAGCTGATGAGAAAAAAAACAAGAAACAGAAATGAAAGTATGATGCCGAAAATTTTAGGTCTCATCATTTATACCTCCATTCTGTCGATTAAATAACAATAGATAACGCACGATGCGTGCCAAATTCCTATACATTTGTTTTTAGTGAATATTTTATACTGCCACAGCAATGGTAAAATGCTTTTGTAAAGATTACCGACACTTATAAAGACACAAAATGAGCTTGATTTTCCGATTATACAAAAATTACAAGCATTTAGGGGATTGTCGCAAACAATGATTGTGTAAACTTTTCCGACACTTGAACTGAATGAGCAGGGGGTGAGAATCTTTATTTCAGGATGATTCTATAAGAAATGAAATGACTTACGGCATTATTGGAACTGTAAAGTTTTCCGACAAAATGTTGTAAAAATACGATTCATGGAAATAGAATATCCGGCTTTTCGGCAAACATCCACTCTTTCAATCCATACACTTCAAACTTTTGTATGTGTGAAGGCCGAGACTTTGTACGTGGAGTACGTAACCACAACTTCCTCCGAGCATCCGGCATTTTCGATACGGACAGACTCTTTCATCAGGTAGGCATCTCGTCCCTGTCCCGGTAAAACAATTGAACCGCCACCGGTTTCATTCAGGCCGTACCCCCCTTTTTTTCCAGCCAGCCAGTGGAAGGGGGGTGGGGGTACTCCAGAACGATTTGACCGGGGGGTGGCTTTGAGGCTCCCTACGCCCATACAGGCAGTGGCGATGTTCAGGATTTGGCCTTGTAGAAATAATTGTAAATTGAATCCGCAGTAAGGAACTGATCCACACTAAACCAGTTCCGAGCAAACATCGCGGCTTCGCGCCTGAGCTATGCCTCCCGCGTGTCACTGCTGCATCATGTCAGCTTGCTGATGACTTCTTTGAATATGTCCAGCGGTTGAGCGCCGATGATCTTGTATTTCCCGTCGATGATGAACGTCGGCACACCGGTCAGATTGATCATTCTCCCTTCCTTTCGCGCCTCAACCAAGCGTATCCTGTACCGTCCGTCCTGAATCGCTTCCATCATGCTGTCGGCATCAAGGCCACATATTTTGGCGACACCGGAGACAACGTCATGGCTACCGATATCCAAAGCCTCCGTGAAATAGGCACGAAACATGTTCTCGTGAAAGCTGTGAAACATCCCCATGTCACGGGCATATTCACTGGCTTCCAGAGCGATTCTTGAATTCGACAGGAGCGTGTGATTACCAAATACAATCCCGAATTCCTTGCCCCGCTGGCGCAACTGGTCATACATCTCGGATACATCGTAATCTTTGAATCGCTCGGACAGAAGAATGCCGCCGGGTGGCGTCTCGGGATGGAGTTCATAGCTGACCCAAGTGTCCTGTATGTCGTAAATCCTCTTGAGTTGGTCGACAATGCCCTTGCCGATGTAGCAGAAGGGTCAGATGTAATCGGAGAAGATTTTTACGTGGATCATGTTCCCGGCTTGGCTGTTATTTTTTTGAATCAACAGTTGCCTTTAATTCTTTTCCCACCTTGAAGAACACCCCTCTCTTGGGTTTCACGGCAACGGCTTCACCGGTTTTGGGATTCCTCCCCTTATAACCATCATATGCCCGCATGGTGAAAACACCAAATCCCCTGATTTCAATCCTGCCACCCTTCATCAGGACATCGGTGAAACCGTCAAACACCAAGTTAATTACTCTGGATGCATCTACTTCGGTCAGGTTCTCTTTTTCAGACAGCACGGTGATAAGATCAGATTTGTTCATACAGAATTTTTATTTGAACAGCGTAAGTTTATAACTGGCAATCAGATTGGCCCCCTCATAGTGAGGGACATGTTCCAGATAGGCCCTCATACCAAACGCTGGAAGCACTTTCAGCTTGAGGTAATAGACATAGCCCGGCTTTACCTTAATTGTTGCATTGCCCGGCTGCGACGACCAGACTTCCTCCCTGGTGCCTTTTGCAATATCGTTCTCTATAAGACTTCCGGTCATAAAGTTGACTTCGCCTGCGGCGACCGAATAAAGATAGTATTGCTTATTCGGCAAGACGACGATGGGGTTTCCGTTCGCGATGATTTCTACGTCACAAGTAGAGAGATACCACGGTTCCCGGAATACATAGACCAACCCATTACCCTGAAGCAGGTTGCTCTCCAAAGGATTATTAGGGTTAATCTTCCGTTCCATGCGCGCAGCCATTGCAGCTTCAGCGGCAGGGCTGCTCACTACCGTAAAGGCATGGCGACCAGACACGACGTATCCCTTGCGACCGTAGTCGTAATAGGCTCTCGCTTCGTATTTCCCAGGCGCGGGCGGGTCGAAGACCAGCACGCCCTGGTTCAAGCCTTTGGGGATGTATTTATAATCACCAGCTTCGGTATCCGGGGAACCAACGGGAACGATACATATCCAATCCCGTTCGTCACCGAGCGCATTCGAGAATTTTACGTTTACGGGCTCACCGTAATCATAGGTATCCTTGTCGGTGGTGATTTGATGATTTTCCCCGGCAATAGCGGCCTGGCAGAAAAATGACAGCACGAATAAAACGGCAACCATTGCTAAAATTCTTGGACCCGCTTTTTCATTTTCAAAAGAAGTCATGTGGTTTTCCTTTCCGTTGTGGCGTTCAGGATGACGGACACGATTTGAGGATGCCAGGCCCCGCGTTTCCCGACAATCCCGATGACTTCCAAACTGCGGCATATAAACCGCAGTGATGCGCCCTTCCTTCAGATGTTTGGCAATGCTATGGTTCGGTCTTTTCCATCATGTAGCCCGTCAAGTCCTGCCCCCAGGCAAGCATGAATCGCAGCGGGACCGGCAGCCCGGCCTTCAGGAAAAGGTCCGCGATGGTCCGCGCCCCTTCGATTCCGGCATCATCCGCGTCCATTGCCAGGTAAACCCGCGACAGGCCTTTCGCGTCCTTGACACCCCGGAAGCCCTCGACCCATGCTTCCTTGAAGTTCTTCGCCCCTGGCGTCCCGACAGCGGGCCATCCACAGGACAGCGCCATCCAGGTGTCCGATTCGCCTTCGCATACCATGACCTTGTCCGGCTTCCTTTTCAGGGCGTCCACGTTGTAAAGGCAGGGGACCGCAGCGGCGGTATTCATGAAACGATTCACCCCTCTGTCCTCTGCTTCGGCCTTCGACAATGGCGGCCTGACTTTCAAATATACCGGCTGTCCGTCCTGCATATACGGGACGATCAGGAAACCCGTCTTGTTCGCGAAGTAATGCCAGAAGGACGGGACCGGGCGTCCACCATCCTTCGCCCGCTTCAGCATCCCGGCAGAAAGCAGGGCGTCTTCCCCGAAGCGCTCCGTCAGGACCTTCATAACGTCCGCGTATTCCTTGCCGCAGAAGCGAAGGCCCAGGTCAATGACCACGTCTTTGGCAATCCCCCGGCCTTGCAGCCAATCCAGGGCGCGACCTTCGACAGGGCTACAGACTTCCAGGAAAGCGGCATATATGGCAGGGTCGGCAGGGACCGCCGTCTTCTTGCCCGTTTCCGCTTCGTGGGACGGCCCAGGCTCAACGCTCCCCCCGCGGCCCTTGTCCTCCTCCCTATACCCACTTTGCTTGTCGGGCGGTTTGATGCCGGTTTCATTTTCCAGCCATGCGACGGCGGAAGGGAAATCAATCCCGGCGGCATACTGGACCAAAGACAGAATGTCCCCCTTCAATTTACATTTGTGACAGTAAAACCCCTGCCCCTTGATGACCAGGTCCGGCGTTTTCCCCCCGTCCGGCTGACAGGACGGACAGAAGTAGCGACCACCACGGGACCGAAGGCCCAGGGCAGCAGCAACCCGGACAGGGTCAGCGGCGGTCTTCAGCGCGTCGATGTGGTCATGGTCGTTCATCGCTCCCTGGCTTCCTTTGTCCTCCCCACCGTCCTATCTTTTCTTTTTCTTCTTCTTCGGAAAGGCTTCGATGATGGTACCTGCTCCCATTTTCATACTGGTTGGCCGCATGTGTGACCTCCTGCTACTCGATGGTCGGTGCAACAAAAAACCCCGCTCTCTTTTATGAGATACGGGGTTTCATTTATCAGTCCATAGCACCCTCACACACGGTTAAGCAGTTTTGGAGTTTCTTTTAAACACAGCCATTTACATACGATTATTGATATCATTATTTCCATTTAAAGTCCTGTATTTTTGTTGAGGTTGACATTTTACTGATTTCAGGAAGGCGTTCACGAAGCCCTTCCTGAAAAATCGGCACCAATGAGTATAGCTGTTTCATCCCGAAACAAAGCAGTGCCGTCGATGGTCGGCATCGCAGACTTGTACGTGCTACACAGGCCCTCCATAATTCCTTGAAGTCGAGATTCACAGCCGGTACAACAGCAAAGCGGGTTTCAACCCGAAGTGAGCGGAACTGAACCATGGTAAAATGGCGTGTGCTGGAACCTGGAAAACCTACGAAAGTGTACATGACCACATTCTTGAGAGTCAATGAATACTATCTGTAATGGTGAGAGTATGCATTTTGTGAACCATTCTTGATCCTCAACAGTCTTCGGTTCATATCAACTCTAACTGCACGGTTCAGGGATCTCCGTTGACCAGGGCGCAGAAGGCTGTTGAGACGTATCACTGCCTCAAGGCTAACCGATGGGGCTGCGACGCACGACAGTCCGCCGCGGCCCCACCGGGTTCAAGGGCTAATCAAGCGTCAAATACAGGTCATAGTTGTCCGGCTTGAAGGCCGTGTAGCCACGGATCCGCACATACCATGTGCCGGCTACGGGCGAGGCGATGACGGCATGCTCCGGCGCATTGCTCCGGGCGCCCTGGGTCGAAGCCAGCTTCCGGTCGGGGTCATAGATAAACATGGAGGCGTGGGTGGTGGGAAACATGCTCCAGTCGCGCCGCCAGACCAAGTCAAAGGTCGCCCTCGTCGTCCCCGGCGGGATGTTCACCGGAACCAGGACCACGTCACCCATCTTGATAACCCCGTTGGCGATGCGGTTCTGCAGCGGCGCGCGGAAGTTCTCCCGCACAATGCGCACTTTGAAGCTGACCGGCGCCTCATTCCAGTCGGCGCCGCCGAGCGAGAGCTTCATCAGCCCGGGTTCCATCGGCTGGTTGGCCTCCTGTCCCCACGGCGAAGTCCACGGACCATCCTCGATCACGATCTGGAACACGCCGCCATACCAGCACGGGTACCAGGTGCGCGCCACGGGATGGGGAAAGGAGGTGCGCTTGGCGCTCTGCACATGCACCTCCAGCGCGTTGGGTACGACGGCGTAGGTCGAGTTGTCCGGCGCGGCGATGTCATAGACCTCGATCGTCACCTTGCTGGTCCACTGGTTGATCTGGAACACAGTGCTCAACGGCTCGCCCGGCGCGAGCTCAATGGTCTGGCTCTCCCAGGTCTGCACCTTTCCCCTGACCGGCTCGCCGAGCACGTTGGCCGTCAGCGGGTTCAGCCCGTTGGCCGGTTGGAGCCGCCAGTTGCCAAACTTCAGATGCTCGAACGCGGCGGGCACGTCGAGCGCGCCGTAGCCCTGTTCGTTGACGCCACGCCAGGCCGCCCCCACTACGTTCTGGTTTGCGCCCAGCAGCAGCGTGTTCTCCAGGACGGTCGGATCGGTCTCGTGGCCCTGTGCTTCCCACCAAGCGTTCAGCAGCGCGGCAGCACCGGCGACAGCGGGCGCCGCGAATGAGGTGCCTTCGGCCCAGCTCAGCTCGTTTTTCGGTCCCACGTAAAGGGTCTCGTGGCCCAGCGCCACAATCTCCGGACCGCTGCGGCCATCGCTCAAGGGGCCGCGGCCGGAGTAACTGACCACGCGCGTCTCGCTCGTTGGGCGCATAACCATGCCCTGTCCCAGTGTGCCCAGGTAAACCAGGCCGAGGGCCTCATAATAGACGCGGGACGAGGGTGCATAGTCCAGTGCACCCACCGATAGGGTGCCGAAGGAGGTGGCAGGGGAGGAAACGCTGTTGGGAATGGGTCCTACGTTGCCCGCGGAGGTCACTACCAGGATGTTGGCTTTGTTCAGCGCCTCCAGGAAGCGATCATAGGCATCCCGGCCGTCCCACATCGTGACGCCGCCTATGCTCATGTTGACGATGTCGATGTCGAGCAGGCCCGCTTTCTTGAGCGTCAGGACGTGATCCAGCCCGTCGAGGATCATCGAGGTCGGTGCGCTGATCCCGGGGTACGGGAAGACCTTGACGGGATAGATCTGCGCGCCGGGCGCCTGGCCGTAGAGGGGCATATAGTTGACGGGCCAGCCCAGGTAGGGTTTTTGGGCCAGGTAAACCAGGGTGTCGGGGGCGCCGGAGAAGTCCATATAACAGGCGGAAGCGATCACGCCGCTCACGTATGTCCCATGGAAATTGTTTAGGGAACTGGTGGCGGGGATACCATCGCCCGTGGCGTTGTAGCCATCCGGGTATCCCGGCGCTCCGATGACCGCGTGTGCGAGGCAGGCGTTGCGCGCCGTACCGCTATCGACCACGGCGACGATGCTGCCCGCTCCGGAAGTCTCCGGCCAGACGCGGTAAGCGCCCGTGTAGAACCAGGGGTCGGCGTAGCCCTGCGGCAGGTTGGACGGCTCGATGTTGGCCGAACTGATCTCCGCCGGGTCCACCGCATGCACCGCAACGCCGGCCATGTCGACAACGCCGAGGGACATGCGCTGCCGTTCGTCCCGGCTGCCCTGCGGACCGTCCTCCAGATAGGCGATGCCGTCCTCCTCGACCCTGGTCACACCAGGGAAGCGGGCGACCGCGCCGAGCATGTCGGCGGGGATCGTGGCTGCAACCACGGCCACGTTTCGGTACTGTAGCTTGACCGTCCCACCCACGGCCTGGATTTGCTGCACCAGGGCATCCGTCGAGCCGCCGGCCAGGACGAGGATGTCCAGCGACGCGTCATTCACCGCTGCCTGTGCAGCCGGCGTCATGAGCAACCCTGCAAGCAGTGATACCGCTATCACGACAAAGTTCAGTTTCTTCATTGTATTGCTCCTCCCTTTCTTGCGCGCTGCCGTTGTCTGAGTGCCGCAATGAGTTCACTGCGATTCGTGACGATGTGGACCCGATTTGTAGTTGAAACAGAAAAGCCTCCGGGAGCATGCAGTGCTCCCTGGAGGCTTTAGATCGGCACCTTCCGGAAACTCCTCGTCATAAGGCACCAAGAAAGTTGGAGGTCAGGTAGTGAGGTTAATCGGAGACAGGTACGAAAAAACACTTATCCTATTTTCCTTTCAGCGAAGGATGTCAAGAGAAAAAATATCGTAATTTGTCAGTCAAGCCGCTGATTTCCACTTGATCTGTAGACCTATCAAAATCACTGGGGGCTTGACTACAAGGAAGGCAGGCACAAAGTGCTGCAGGGAAAAACAGGCCATCACGAACGTGCGCCTTTCCAACCGTCTTCTTCAAACTGGCCATGATAGAAGAATGATGCTTTGTACCTTAAACAGACCCTTCATTTTTCCTTGTAATCAATAGAACGCTATGCCTGCAACAATGCAAGCATACGAGCTGTAGTCACCGAAAAGCAAGGGCCTGAGTGTTTCATCTCTCAGGCCCTTGCTTGAAGAAAATTAGTCATCCGATGGTTTGAAGTTTTTCTTACTTCCTGAGCTGCAGTTGATAGAGATCGTGGTTCGGTCCGCTGTGGATCTTGCGCCAGATCATGGACAGGGCGGTCTCTACATCACCCACCCCCACCTGGCCTCCGGTTCCATTTTCCACCTTGATTACCGCGTTGTCAGCCAGCTCGCTCCCGGCCGCCAGGGGCGTCCAGCCCTGCCTACCTTCCTGTGTCGTCAGCACCTGAACTCCGCCTGCCACCTCGGAGACAGTCGCGCTTGACGCACCAGCAGTCCCAGTTTTGGCCAAGGCCGCGCCGATGGCCTCAGCCTCGGGCGGGTCAGGAAGGATGAAACGGCGGAGGTCAGGCCGCAGGCTCTTGCCCCCACCCCCGCCTCCCGGGAGATCGGGATCACGAGGGCCTTTGAGAAAGGCCCCGGGCTTCACCCCGGCAAACTGCCATTTGGCCTCGGCTTTGGCCGCACCAGCTGCCACCGCCTCCACTTTCCCATCTCCGGCGGCTTCGCCCCCCTGCCGGGATGGATCACCCACTTTGCCGATTCGGGGGTCAGTGTGCCGGCCGGGAGGTGCTTTCATTAGGACCAGCGTTATATTGGGGTCTGGCGTTTTGGGGCTAGGCTTTTCGCTATCACCTTCAGGACTATAGTTGCTGCCGGGAATAGCGAGGCCGGCCTGCAACAGAAACCCGACTCGCCCGTCTCGGTACCAGACGTCCCCGTTTCGGTACAAGATAGCAAGTCCAATAAAAGATCCATTATTGTCACAGCTGGCTCTGATCGATTCGATTTCTTTAGAGCCATCAGTCGTTTCTTCTTTGCCAACTCCACCCTTGGTACTGACTCCAGCTGTGGCACCTGCAGATGCGGCACCTCCGAATCCAGATGCTGCTCCAGATGCTGCTCCTGCCGCTGCTCCGGCTACTGCTCCTGCCGCTGCTCCAGTTGTAGGGCCTGCTGCGGATCCTGCCGCGGATCCTGCCGCCGCCCCGGCTGCTGAGCCAGGATCACTGGCCCATTTGCGTGGTCCTATTCCCGGACGGGTGGGGCCGTAAATGCCGCCGGCCTCGCTCCCCGGGCTTGGCCCCCTCATCCCGGTCTCAAGCAGTTTGTCCAGTTCCTCTGCCCCCGCAGGCGGTGAGGGAATGCCCGTCCCCTTGTCATCGACACCATAAATGCCGTCCCCCCAGCCAATGACCTTGCCGCCGGGGCCCTTACCGACATCGGTCTGGCCCTTCAGATCTTTAGGAATGGGAGACGGACCCATCATGTCTTCAGCCTTGGCACTCCCCCCACCCGAACCGCGTCCGCCAGAGGAAGCGTCGCCTTCGGTGCCTTTCTGATCCTTGCTACCCCATTGGATTGCTCTCTTCTCAACTTCGGCCCCTCCTTTGGCTGACTGAGGCCTTTGGAAATCCAGACGCTGGGGGGGGAGTTCTTTCATGTCTCTTGTTTTCGGGGTGGGCGTGGTTAAGTCCTCCTCAGCCTGCGATTCATTGCCGGATGCTGTGCCCGCCTTGCCGTATTTTTCCCGCAGTTGCCGCAGACGTTCAGTGTTGTCGATGGCCGGGGGCGGTGTGCTGCCGGAAAACGATGGACTTGTATCCGAGCCGAGCGTTGCCTCTTTGCCGCCCACTGAAGAAGGAACCAAAAATGTACCCGGTGTCTTGGTTCCTTGTTCCTGTCCGCCAGAGCCAGTGCCACCCGACACCGGAAACATCTGAAGGCTGCTGCTTCGCGGCGCAGTTGTCACGGAACCCGGCTGCCCTGTGGAGGCACCACTGCCAAACGGCCCACTCGGTGGTGGATCATACATCGGTGTCACATACCTGCCGGAGGGCATCTTGATGCCTTGCTCCTGTCCCTGCACGGCGGTGCCCCCACCTACCGTTTTCGACGGCAAGCTCAACGCCGGAGGTGTGTAGGACGGTGTCACATATGTACCCGTCGATTTGGCGCCTTGTCCCTGCCCACCGACCCCTGTGCTGCCCGCTGCCGGCGTTGAAGTGAAGGATGGGACCACATAGCCGCTTCGCGGCGTAATCGGCGCCGCTCCCGACTGAACCGGAGGTTTGCCACTGACCTGCGGCACACTCACTGCCGGTGTTGTGTAGGGTGGTGTCACAGGAAACGCAGTGGTTTTCCTGATACCTGTTGATGGTTTCGGGGAAACACTTGTCGCGGTTGACGTAGAGGGCTTCGTGACAGCCTTAGCCGCCGGAGGTGTGTATGAGGGTTTCACTGGAATCGTAGCGGTCTTCTTGACAGTTGTCGATGGTTTCGGAGTAACACTCGTCGCGGTTGACGTAGACGTAGTCGACTTCTTCTTGACACTCTTAGTTGCCGGAAGTGTCTTCACCGCACTTGAAGTGGATGCAGGCGCACTCGTAGCGCCCTGATTAATAACTGTTTTTTCCTGCTCCGATAGCGGTGTCGCCTTCTGGGCCAGCGCAAGGCTCCCAATTCCAAATAAAGGAACAATTAAACAAGACAAAAATAGACAGCGGATTGTTGTTTTCATGGCTCCCTCCACTGATCTGCCAAGACGAAAAGCTGGTTTTATCCCGGCTACAACCGGGTGTTTGGTTAGTAGATTGACGCAAAGGGCGAGCGGAGACGTTCATAGACAGGGCCTTCATCATCGCTTCAACACTTGAGCCTCTTAACGACACTTGCTGATTGTTGAATTGACCAAAAACACAAAACCCCGCGCTCTTCCGAGATACGGGGTTTCAATTAGCTCTTCATGGCATCACCCTTCGTAAAAAGGGTATGAATTGGTTGTTAACCGATTGACGATGCCCTATTCAATTATGTTTTTCCGTGCTCCTAATTTCTTAAAAAGTCAAGAAGTAAGTTTTCAATGACACCCATTTAAAACTGTAGCTATCAGTCATAATTTGACGAGGTCTCTCTTTCAGGAAGGCGGATGCACTCTGCTGCTGGGGAGAATAGGCTATCACTTACGTGCGTCTTTCCACCCGTATTCTTCGAGTCCGTCCATGATAGAAGAATGAGGCTTTGTACGTGTAATTGAGAATGCAGACAGGACTTGGTTTGACAGTGACTGTCAAGTCAAACATGGTCAGGACACCTTATGCTATGAAACATAATGCAATGCGAAACGATCAGCGGATATAAATCTTTGCACCTTCCGTCAGCGCCCCTCCCAGGCCGATCTCATTTTCCATCTCGTCATATATCTTCTTTCCCTGCTTGATCCCGTCAATCAAACCCGCGGCGATGAGAGCATGCTTCACCGTCATACCCGGCTCCAGATTCACTTCCTGTTCATTCACAATAACTTTCATATTTGCATCCCTTCCTGCAAACCGGCTCTACCGTGCAGCATCCGTCTCCTGATAAAGTTCACCGGTGTTATTGCATCCGTGTTTGCATCACGAAATACGATATGCAACGGGGGATAACCGTCACTTTGTTTCCCGGATCCGCCCTTCAACCTTCGGAGATATCTCTTTCTCGGTTTTAATGAACTCGATGACCACATCCCGCAACCATCGTCCGGAGTCGCTGTAAGCAAGCCTGTCCCCCTTTATGACGCCATCGATCACTGCATAATCCTTGGATGACTTCACCGCATCGCCGAATGCTTTGTAGCCGTCTCCACCGGCCGTAAGAAAATCATTGGTCGCGATCGAATATTCACTGTCAGCCACAAGCGGGTTGCCGCCAATGAAAACTTCCTTCACCCTCGAACCTTTCGGGGCAAAACGGTCATAGGTAAACGCCAGGCCGGAGACCTGGGGAAATCTGCCTTCATCTTCATCAATCGCCGAAACACCGTGTTCCAGCGTCGCACGAATCTGTTTTCCCGTCAGCCTGATGGCAACGATATAATTATCCGCAGGCAACGCCGTGTAGATATCGCCGACCTTGACCGGACCTTTCCGAATACTGGTCCGAATCGTGCCGCCGTTGATGATCGCCGCATCTGCCCCGGATGCCTTCTTCATGATATCGGTGACGAGGTTTCCCAGATTTGTCTCCTGCCGTCTCACATGAACTCCGTCAAGATCGGCCAGTGATTCGCCGATTGTAAGATTGAAAAATGAATCCACTTTCTGCTGGTATTTATCGACGATCGCATCCACGATTTTGCTTTCTTTTCCGATGGGCGCGACAGGCTCCAACCAGCCATTGGCTTTCGCAATACTGCCGTTTTTCACGGTGAGATCCAGCACACCAAGGACTTTGCCGTGTTCAAAAGCCTGCACGATAAATGTCTTGCCGACAACCGCGGGCTTTGCGACTTTCGTATGCGAGTGACCGCCAACGATGACATCGATGCCTTCAACTTTTTTTGCGAGATCGATGTCCGCGCCGAATCCGATGTGGGAAAGAACAATGACCATGTCGCTTTTCCCTCTGAGCTGCCGCACATATTTTTCAACCGTGTCAACGGGAGAAAGGAATTGCAAACCCGACACATTCTTGGGATGCGTTGAAACCGGCGCATCCCCGGTAACAACCCCGATGACAGCGATGGAAAGGCCGTCCAGTTCCTTGATGATGTATGGCTTCAGCGCACTCAAACCCAGAACATTTGCTCCAAGAACGGGGAAGTTTGCCTCTTTTATCCTTTCCTTGAGGACTGTCTGTCCGAAGTCGAACTCGTGATTTCCCGCCACCAGGGCATCCAGCCTCATGGCATTCATCGCTTCAATGGATGATTTGCCTTGAAAAATGTTTGCCCAATTACTGCCCTGGATGATGTCACCTGCGGCAAGGAACAGGGTCGGTTTTTCAGCCCGAAGCTCCTCCGCACGCGCAGCGAGGTAAGCAAGCCCCCCCTGGGCATCCTCTGAACCGTAGGGTTTATAGGCGTCTTCAAAGCCGTGAAAATCATTGATATGAAGGATTCGAATCTCGCGTTGATTCGCGCAGGACGCCAGGGAAACTGCAAACAGCAAAATAAAACAAGCGATAAGAAATCGTTTGATGCGGCTTGCCTGCATGATCCGATACCTTCTCTTCATTGAATGTTGACAGGAATTTCAGCCTTGTGTCCCGATGATGTCACGGCAGCAAATGCTCCCCCGACCGATCCCCTCCCGAAGGCGCACCCTACCTGTTTTTGTGTGCAGGGGGGTTCTGCAGGAGTTTCTGGATATCGGCGTTGCCGGCCGCCAGCGGCAGGAGCGCCTTCCGTTCAGGAGCGACATCGTAACCCGCCTCGATGAGGGCCCGAACGTTTTCCGTCCGTCCCATGAGGACCGCCATCATCAGTGGTGTCGCACCCCCCTTGGCAGTTGTCTTCATCTTCGCCCCCGCCTTGATCAATGACCGGACGACGTCCGGGGGCATGTAGCTCGCCGCATTGAGAATCGGCGTCGCATTCGTCTCTGCCATTGCCGCATTCACGTCAGCGCCGTAGGCGATGAGATCGAGCACGATTTTGACGACTTCCTTTTGTTTGGCCGGTTCGCGTGAGTAATCCATCGTCGTGGCAAAAAGCAAGGGCGTATCGTTGATGTGGCTGCGCCGGCTGTTGGGGTTTGCCCCTGCCTCAAGGAGTTTATGCGCCCTTTTGGAGTCCTGCGCCATGAGCGCAAGCCAAAGCGCCCCGTCGTTCACCTGAGCGCCCTGACGCTTCTGTTTGGCTCGGGCCTGTGTGGGTGTGATCTCGGCCGGTGGCGTTGACAATCCGGCGGCGGGCTGCCTGGAGGGCGGCGCCTCTTTGACGAACGCCTTGACGACTTTTCCCCCTGAAGTTTCCGCCACGGTTTTAAGCTTTGGCGGACTGAGACCTTCCCTGCCTTCCGGCAGCAGCGGTGCAGGCGGCAGGTCATAGGCAATTTCCATCTCGCTCCATTTCTCGACGACGTCGATCTCGAGTCGGGCGACATTTCCGTAATAGGCGAATGTCTTCGTCATGACATCATCACCGCTGGTTGTCTCCTGGTATGGGGCCCGCCGGAGTTGCCGGCCCGATCCGTCATAGGCCCGCAGGGGTTCAAAGGGAACGCCAAGGTCTCCCGACATCGGAAGCGAGGCATACGATGCAGGACAGGTCACATACGGGCCCTCGAACTTCACGCCGGTACCCTCTTTTGTCGACTTGCCGGGTTTAACGACGATCGTCCTGATGATCACGGGATACTTAAGCAACACCCTCCCGGCAGCCCTCGCAAACACAGCCGGTTTTTCCCCTTTCGACTTGAAGCGGATCTCGTCCGAAAAGCTGTCGTGCTGGTAGATGCCACGCTCCAGTTCATAGGTGACGGCTTTCCCCTTCGCGTCCGTCAGCCTGGGACGACCCTGCACCTCCCAACGAACCTCCGCGTAGGCGCTGTTGTCGATACGAGGCATGTGAATCTGAACCTCCGGCGTGTTGTATCCGAAAGCAGCATGCGACCGCCCGGAAACCACCTTTACGGCATCGAGCAGGGACCCGGCGGGTATCTTCTGAAAGACAGGCGACCGAGCGCCATCCTTATACGAAGGTTTTGCCGCGAAATCCCTCTGGTTCGGCCGTTCGGCGGCAGCGGGCGTCACCATCGCGAAGAGCGCCAAAAACACGAGCAAGTGATTTTTCATGAGTCCTCCCCCCTTTGACGCGGGCATGCGAGACATCTGTTCGATATCATTTTTTCAAGTTAATGCGCCCCTCTTTAGAGAAGGGGAAAAGGCGCCTGATGCCCTTTCCCACATTCATTTCATTTATCAGCATTGTCCGCTTTCCCCTGACTGGCAACAAGGAGCCTGCTTCAAGGTATCGTTTCACTCCCACAAGATTCTTGCATCCACGACAGCGCACCCCTTCAGCATGGCCATGACCGGATTCAGATCCAGCTCCGTGATGTCCGGTATTTCCAGCGCAAGAAACGACAGACGCTCCAGACAGTCCGCCAGGGATGTCAAATCAACGGAAGCCTCGCCGCGAACGCCCTTCAGAAGAGGGAACATCTTCAGGGAAGTCAGCATATGCAGGGCCTCTGCCTGATCGATCGGAATGATGGATTGGTGCACGTCTTTCAGGATCTCCGCATGGATGCCCCCCATGCCGCAGGCGATGACGGGACCGAACTGGGGATCCCGCTTCAATCCCATGAGAAGCTCCCGCCCCTGGATCTGCTCCTGAACCTGGACAGCACCCACAGCAACACCCGGATCGCGCTCCCGGACTTTCCGAATCATCGCCTCATAGGCCGACCGCAATTCTTCCCCGTTCCGGATACCGGTAACAACGCCTCCCCATTCGCTCTTGTGGAGGAAGGCCCGCCCCGAAAGTTTCAAAACCAGGGGGTAACGGAGGGAGGCGGCGGCAGCCGGGAGGTCCTGACCGCTTGCGGCCATGGCCCCGCCGGCGGTGGGTATCCCGAAAATTCTCAGGAGAGACATGGCATCCTCCCCCAAGAGAATGCGGTCCTGCCGTCCCTTGCGCAGGATCGGCTTCAGGGCTTCGTGATCATAAGGGAATTGTTTCTGAACGGGGATGCTGCGCGTTTTTGCCAGATGGTAATGATGGCAGAAGGAAAGTCCCTGGACCGCCTGTTCGATGGTGTCGAAACAGGCAACACCCGGTATTGCCTCGTAACGGTCGATGAAAGCGTCCGTGTCGATATAGGGCCACAGGGCAACGGGTTTGCTGTTGCCCACCTGTTGGCGGACCCGGGCCACCACGTTTTCCATATTCAGGTTCGCGTGCAGGGGGGAATTGGTGACCGGCAGGATGACCACAACGCCGTCCACTTCGGGGGAGCGCAAAAGCGCTTCCAGGGAGAAGCCGAAGACTCCGGGGTAGTTCCCGCCGATCATCCCCACCGGCCAGATGTCGATGGGGTTGCCGATGTGGATCCAGTCCGGGATCCCTTTCTGCAAAGTCTCGGCAAGGCCTTCCGGCAGCCGTGCCAGGGTGAGGCCAAAATCCTCGCAGGCATCGGCCACCATGATTCCTCCGGCCCCGGTGATGGTCAGGACGCCCAGGCGGGGTCCCTTCATCTCCCCCATGAGCAGGAGGGCGCGTATGGCGTCTTTGAGCTCCGTGCCGCTATTGACCCTCAGGACACCCGCCCGCCGGAACGCCGCATCGAAAACATGATCCTCCCCCACGAGAGATCCCGTATGAGACAGGGCCGCCCGGGCCCCGGCCCGGCTTCGGCCCGACTTGAAGACAAGGACCGGTTTGGAGAGGGCCGCCCGGGAGGCTGCCTCCAGAAATGCACGGCCCCGGCTGACGCCTTCCAGGTACACGGCAATGACCTTCGTCTCAGGGTCAGCGGCCAGGTACTCAAGAGCATCCACCACGTCGAGATCGGCCCCATTGCCGATGTCGATCGCCTTGCCCCAGTTCCGGTAAGCCATGTTCTGAGCGGCCACCTGGATGACGCCCGTCTGGGCGATCAGGGAGACGGGCGGGAAGTCGCGCGGCGGTTCCAGGTCGATGAAGGCCGTGGTGAAGCGCTTGAAGTTGTTCACCACCCCCATGGTGTTGGGTCCGAGGATTCGGACACCGCTCTCCCTTGCCATGGTCAGAATCCTGGCCTGCATGTCCCGGCCGGCCGCATCGGCATCGGCAAACCCCTGGGTTATGATGACGATTCGCCGAATGCCCGCCTGAATGCACTTCTCCACCATCGGGATGACGCGGTCGCGCCCCACGGAGATGACGGCCAAATCAACCGTATCCGGCACATCACCGACGGCGGGGTAAGCCTTCAAGCCGCAGATCTCCGCGGCATTGGGATTGATCGGGTAGATCCGGCCCTGAAAGCCGTAGCGCAGCATGGTCTCTGCGTTGTTGTAGGATCCGGGCCCGGACTGTCTCGGCACACCGATCAGGGCAACGGATTCCGGTTCCAGGAATTTCTTCATGGCAACTTCCTCCTTTCAGGCAGTTGCAATATAAGGTTCAGGCATCCGGCATGTCAAAGAAAATGTCGCCGCGGGCGGAATGAAGTTCTTTGATCCAAAACGCAAAGGTCTGATAGGATGGTGCGCAAAATGACGACAAACAAATCGGAGGGTAAATCATGAAAGTCCTCTTTGCGGCGCCGGACTTGAAGCCGTCGACGGAAATGGACGTCTTCTGGGAAGAGCCGGTCGACCCGGACGATCCCATCTTCGCATACAATGTTCTTGCGACTCCGCACATTGCCGGCTCTACGGATATTTCCATCGAGGGCATCATGGAAGCGGTGGGTGAAAACATCCGGAGAGTGGAAAGGGGGGAAGAACCCCTCTATCAGAAGCAATCCGGTTGATTCAAGTCGATCGGCCTCCCGGGAAGCGGAGTTTCATCGCGAGAACAACTATTTCTTGACCGGGCGATTCGTTCCGTGATAGCGAAATAACCAAGTTGATTCGATGATTACCTGCCCCGGCGAGAATCCCTGCGCTGCGCGAGAACAATCTGGAGGGTGAAACCATGCAGATGACGGTTACGAACACGGAAAAGGCAGTCATCATTTCCGCGGGCGGCCGGATGGATGCCGTCACGGCGCCCCAGTTCGACAAGAGACTGGAAACCCTCATCGCGGAAGGGGCGACCCGGATCATCATCGACTTCCGCGATCTGGAGTATATCAGCAGCGCCGGGCTGCAGACGATTCTTGCAAACGCAAAGAAACTGGAAAGCCTGAACGGGGAAATCCTGCTGGCTCACCTGTCCGGGGCTGTCAAGGAAGTGTTCGAAATTTCGGGATTCGACACAATATTCCCGATATTTGACGACGAGGACGCCGCCCTGGCATCCCTTTGACATTCGCATCCCAAGCCTATGCTAACGATCACCTCGCCGGCCAGCATCACCAACCTGGAAAAGCTTCTCACGCAGGTATCGGACTGGCTCGGATCCAACGGTCTCACCAGGCGGCAGACCGCCAAGATCGAACTGTCCCTCGAAGAAGCCCTGGTGAATGTCTGCCGTTACGCCTACCACGGCGGGCAGGGCGATGTCGAAGTTCGCTGCCGGATCACGGACGGCCGGGATTGCCTGATCGAGATTATCGACTCGGGCATCCCCTTTGACGCCTGCGCCCATCCGGCGCCGGAGTTGACGGCCTGCATCGCCGACCGGAAGGTCGGCGGGCTGGGCGTTTATCTGATGCGAAACATGGCCGACCAGATGACCTACCGCCGGGAAAACGAAAAAAACATCCTGAATCTCGCTTTTCGGACCGTGCCGGACAGGAACGACGGCGCGGCTGCATCTCCGCAAAGGCCTTAGCATGAAGCGAGCGGCATCGTGATGAAGGAAGACGAAAAGAAACCGAAAATCAGGGTCGAGCGGTACCTGAGGGCATCGGTCCTCAACGACGTTGTCGAGCTGGAGAAGCGGGTATGGAAGCGCGAGGGGTACCGGGAGGTCAACGCACCCATGCTGTACTTCGAACTTGCCTACCTCACCAACGGCCTGGTACTGACCGCATTCGACGACGGGATATACACCCCGGAAGAGCGGGCGGTCATGGCCGAAAAAGATTCCTGGTACGGGGCGGATCACCCCATCGCCTTTCTGGTCTGCTTCGCCGACTTTGACCACAACGGCCCTTTCTGGTACGGCGCCCGCATGGGCGTGGATCAGCGCTACCAGGACAAGAACATCGGCGAAGTCCTGGTGAATCACCTCTACGCGTTCGCCCAGGAAAGCCGGATTCCCCGGATCCGCTGGACCTACGACCCCCTCCAGTCCCGGAACGGCTACATCTATCTGCGCCGGATGGGCGGACTGGTCCGGGAGATCGGCTTCAACTATTACAGTGCCGTCTTCACCAACGACCAGTTCAACCGCGGCATTTCCACGGACCGGTTTGTGGTGGATTGGGAAATCGGCTCGGAGCGCGTCATGGAGCGGATGGTCAAGGGCGTCATTCCGGATTTCGACGAGTCGCTGATGACGCCGGAAAACATCGTCAATGAAATCGAGCTGGACGAGGAGGGGCTGGAACGCCACGGGCAGAAGTGGCTGATCAAAGCACACGTGTCTCCCCTCTTCGTGGAAATTCCCTATGCCCAGGACCGCCTTCTCCAGGCCGACCGCGCCAAAGCCCAGGCCCTTCGGGACAAATGCAGGGCGCTGTTCATGCATTACCTCGCCCGGGGATACGTGGTCAACGACTTTGCCCTCCGCAAGATGCCGGACGGCCGGAGAAGGGCCTATTACCGGCTGGACCAGGAAACCCGGTGGCAGACGCTGAACCTGTAACGGGCCCGGAAGAGAAAAACACCTGATGGATCAGACACCGAATCCGCGACTCCGAATCCGGACCAAAATCCTCCTGGTTTTTCTGGGCCTCTCCATCATACCGCTGCTCCTTTTCGGCTACGTTTCTTTCCGGGACATCCGGCAGATCAGCCGCTATGTCCTGTCCAGCAGCACCTCAGTGGGAAACAGCGCGGCAAACGACAGCACCAAGGCGCTGGAATCCCTGGGCGCGGAAATCCTACGCCAGAAGGCCATCGACGTGGCCCTGCAGTGCCGGATTTTCATGGATTCTCACCCCGGCCTGTCCACCCGGGAGCTTCAGGCCCATCCGGAATTTCAGAAGATTGCCGTTCAGCCGGTCGGCGAAACCGGCTACACGATCGTCTACGAGAAGCGCACCGGCATCATGCGGTTTCACGTCAATCCCCAGCTCATCAACTTCGACATGCACAACTGGAAGGAGAAACTCCCCGATTTCTGGGCATTGTTTGAACAGTCCCTGAACGGCACGCCCGGCGGCGGCTATTACGACTGGCAGGATCCCGATCGCAGCATCCGGAAAAAATTCATGTACATGGCCCCTGTCGAAGGAACCCGGTTCATCGTATCCGCCACCACCTACATCGACGAGTTTTCCAAACCGGCCAACCTGACGAAGCAGCAGATTGCGGAGTCCACGCGGGTCATCAACGAGCAGATGGACGACAGCATCCGCAACATCCGGAACACCTTCGTGGCCATCCTGCTGGCCATGATCTTCGTCGTGGCCTGCATCTCCTACTTTCTCTCCCTGATGATCACGGACCCCATCGTCGCCCTCATCCGGGGCGTCAAGGCCCTGGGACGGGGGGACATGGAGTATCGGGTCGACGTGAAAACGGGCGATGAACTGGAGACGCTGGCCAATTCCTTCAACAAAATGACCACGGACCTGAAAATTCACGTGGAGGAGCTCCAGTGCACCACGGCGGAGAAGGAGGGTCTGCTGAAGGAACTGGAAATTGCCCGTGGCCTGCAACAGCGTCTTCTTCCCCAGGAGGCGCCTTCCATCGCGGGGATGGACATCGCCGCGCATAACGAACCGGCCCGGGAAGTGGGAGGCGATTTTTACGATTTCATCCCCGTGACGGAGGACAACTGGGGCTTCACCATCGCCGACGTGTCTGGGAAGGGAATGCCCGCCGCCATGTTCATGGGCCTGTCCCGGACGATTGTCCGGGCAAGCGCCACCGGGAACCCGGCGGCGGCAGACGCCATCCGGCAGGCCAACGAGCTCATCTGCCGGGATTCAACCTCCGGAATGTTCGTGACCCTCTTCTACGCCGTCCTCAACACCCGCTGGAAACATCTGCGCTATGTGAACGCCGGCCACAATCCGCCGCTCCTGTTCAGAAAGGGATCGGATGACGTGAAGCAGCTCAAGACCAAGGGGATCGCTTTGGGGATCGCCCATCATATCGATCTGCAGGAGGCCAGCATCGACCTGCTGCCCGGCGATACCCTTGTATTGTACACGGACGGCATCACGGAAGCCATCAACGACCGGGAAGAGGCCTTCGGCCTGGAGAGGCTTGTTCAGACGGTCCGCTCGAACAGGACGATGTCGGCGAAAGACCTGACCGAGAAAATTCAGAATGACGTGATGCGCTTCGCGGGCGCTCAGCCCCAGTTCGACGATATCACGCTGATGGTGCTGAAAGTAACCTGATGCGCCTCAGATGGTGATCCGGTCGATCTTCTTCAGGACCTTCCCCGGCAGGGTGCCGGTGTGCTCCCCTTCGCGGATGACGATCTTTCCATTGACGATGACATGCTCGATGCCGCGCCCGAACTGATGCGGCTCCGTCCAGCTCGACAGATCGATGATGTTGTAGGGATCGAAGACAACGACGTCCGCAAAAAACCCTTCCCGCATCTGCCCCCGTCCCCTCAAACCGAATTTCCTGGCAGTCAGTGAGGTCATCTTTTCAATGGCGATGCCCGGGGGCATCAGGTTTTCATCGCGGACATACCGTCCCAGCATCCGCGGGAAGGTCCCGTAAGAACGCGGATGAGGCTTGTCCCGCCCCAGGGTCCCATAAGGCGCCAGCGCCCACCCGTCGGAACCGATCACCACGAGCGGATGGGCGATGATCCGTCTGAAATTGTCCTCGCTGAGGGAAAAATTGATCATCCAGACCTGGTCCTCTTCGTCAATGAGGAGATCGCGAATCAATGCAAAAGGATCCTTCCCCGTTTCCGCGGCGGCCTGTTTGATGCTCTTCCCCACGAGCTGCTGATTCTCATGGGTCAGGACCGACGAAATGAAGACGTTGTCCCAGGAACCGACCTTCTCCTCCTGGATTTTGACAAACTCGCGGATCTTCTCCTCCAGGGACGGGTCCTTCAATCTCGCCAGGTATTCACCGGTCGATCCCTGCTGAACCCACCGGGGAATGAAGGTGTTCAGAAGCGTCGAAGTGGCCGTGTAGGGATAACGGTCCGCCAGAATCTCCATCCCCTGAGCCTTAACTTCCGATATGCGGGACAGGACCGAATGCAGCTTGGACCAGTTTCGCGGGTAAGCGAGCTTCAGGTGTGAGATCTGCAGGCTAACCTTGGCCTCATGGGCGATCCGGATCGCTTCCTCGACGGATTCGATCAGATTATCCCCCTCGTTGCGCATGTGGGTGGCATAGATGCCCCGGTAAGCCGCCACTTCACGGCACAGTTCGATAATCTCTTCCGTCCGGGCGAAGCAGCCCGGGGTGTAGATCAGCCCCGTGGACAATCCGACCGCTCCCGCTTCCATGCTCTCCCGGACCAGGCGCTTCATGGCCGCCATTTCCCGGTCCGAGGGGGGGCGGTCCTCATGACCGAAGACGGCGCTCCGGATGCTGCCGTGACCGACCAGCGTGGCGTAGTTCAGGGCAAGGCCCCGCTCCTCCAGGCGACGGAAAAATCCGCCGATATCCTTCCAATCGATGTCGACCTCGAACTTTTCCTCGGTGTACTTCTTCTTCTCTTCGAAATTGGCGTCGCTGAGCGGAAACATGCTGTACCCGCAGTTTCCGGATATCTCCGTGGTGATTCCCTGACGGACCTTGCTCTCGGCCCTGGGATTGACAAGCAGCTCGATGTCCGTATGGCTGTGCGGATCGATGAATCCCGGCGACACGGACAGCCCGTCCGCTTCGATGACGGTCTCTGCCCTGCCCCTGTCCAGCCGCTCGGCAATCTGATGGATTTTATCGCCCCGGATGGCAACATCGAGCGGACGCCCCGGGGTTCCCAGCCCGTCATAGACGGTTCCGCCCGCGATGAGAATATCGTATTCCTTGCCCATGGGACCTCCTGTCTACCGCAGCGCCGCCCAGGCAATGGCATAGAAGATTGCCGGCAGCAGATTGCCGACCCGGATCTTCTTCAAGTCGAGAAGATTGATGCCGATGGCCAGGATCAGCACGCCGCCGGTGGCCGTGACGGCATCGAGGACAGCAGGGCTCCGAAGGAAGAGCAGCTGCGAGGCCATCAGCGTAATCGCTCCCTGGACGACCAGAACGGACAACGCGGAAAAGGCGACGCCCACACCCAGAGACGAGGCCAGCGCCACCGATGCCACGCCGTCAAGGAGAGATTTAACATAAAGCGTATGGGGATCCCCCACCGTTCCGTCCTGAATGGAGCCCACAATCATCATCGCCCCCGTCAGATACAGAAGGGATGAGGAAACGAACCCCTGCACGAAGGTGGAGGAATCGGATCGGAAACGCGCCTTGAGCCGTTCCGCCATGCGTTCCAGCCAGTATTCGATATTGATCAGTTCGCCGGTCACGCCGCCGATAAGCAGGCAGCTGATCGTCATCACGATTTCCTTGCCGGTGAGCGCCATCTGCAGGCCGATCAGCACCACCGAAAGCCCGAGGGCCTGCATGACGATGATCTTGAGCCGTTCGGAAACGTGCCTTCCCACGGAAAGGCCGAGGAGGCTGCCGGCAAGGATGGCGCCGCTGTTGACGAGGGTTCCGATCATAAATGACGCCCCCTAACATTTTACGGCGGCATCATATGCAGATGCGGCGATGATTGCAATTATTTTATTGCTTTTGTTTTATTGCCTTTCACTTACACGACAAACGAATAGCTTCGGCCGGGTTGAGATGCTGATGATAATTTATTGAAAGTGAGGTTTCCAAGAAATGTGCATGCATGTCGGCTTCAACCCGTATTATGCACGCAAGGTCAGCGGGAAAGTGAAATAACCCGGAAATTGACAACACGTACAAGTCTGCGACGCCGACCATCTACGATACTGCTTTGTTTCGGGGTTAAACAGCGCATCCTCACTGGTGCTGATTTTTCAGGAGGAGTTCCGTGAAGTTCTTCCTGTACTCAAGCATCCGACAAATTCGACGGATTTCGAATGGTTATGAATGAAATTTGTTTCTTGACTTTTCAAAGCATTAGGAACACAAAAGAACCATAATTCAAATAGGGCATCGTCAATCGGTTAACAACCAATTTGCACCCTTTTTACAAGGGTGATGCCATGAAGAGATTATTGAAACCCTGTTTCTGAAAAGAGGCGGGGTTTTGTATTTTTATCAAGGAGGCATCATGAAAAAAATTGTTTTGACGATAGTCGTCATTTTGTTTCTGCTGGCCGCTTATCTGACCCTGTGGCCGGTGCCGATTAATCCTGTCAGTTGGAATGCGTCCATGCCGCCCGGCTATACAGGCCCCCACTCCGTCAACACAAAACTTGCAAATCTCAGGATGATTTCATTGGGCAAAGAAGAAGGGCCAGAACATGTCGCCATCGGTAAAGAAGGCAAGCTTTACACGACAGTAACCAGCGGCAACATTCTGCGAATGAATCCGGACGGCAGCGCGCAAGAGGTGTTTGTAAACACTGGTGGGCGCGTGCTGGGTTTTGACTTTGACGCATCCGGAAACATGATTGCTGCCAACGAGAACAAGGGCTTGCTGCTGATCAGCCCAGAAAGAAAGATCACGGTGTTGACCGACAAGGTAGACGGAGATCCCATTCGCTTTGCCGATGCGGTGGTGGTGGCCAAGTCCGGCAAGATCTATCTGAGTGATGCATCAACCCGCTTTGCGCCCAAGGATTGGGGTGGGGCGTTTGAAGCCAGCCTGCTGGACATTCTGGAGCAGTCATCAACCGGCCGCATTCTGGAGTACGACCCGGCAAGTAAAACGACCCGAGTCGTGTCGAAAGGATTTAGTTTTGCCAACGGTGTAGCCTTGAGCCAGGATGAACAAATGTTGTTCGTAAATGAAACTGGCAAATACCGCGTGTGGAAAATTTCTGTGAACGCGAGAAATCTGGATATTTCTACCCTGAGTGATCAGACCAAAGTGTTGTTTGACAACCTGCCCGGTTATCCGGACAACCTGATGCGCGGACTTGACGGGAAAATCTGGCTGGGCCTGGTAAAGCCACGTAACTCCACCGTTGACAATCTTGCCACCAAGCCGTTTATGCGCAAGCTCACCCTGCGCCTGCCACGGGTGATGTGGCCGGTGCCGAAGGCTTATGGTCATGTGATGGCCTTCACGGAAGATGGCAAGGTGGTGGCTGATTTGCAAGATCCAAGTGGTGCTTACCCGGACACTACAGGGGTCACGGAAACTTATGACCGGCTCTACATCCAGAGCCTGCATGCCAAGGGATTGGGCTGGATATCTAAATGATCGTTCAGTTTTGACACGCATGACGTCCTGACCACATGGGGGAATTAAGCTAACATGATCAATATGAGGTGAAAACCGAGGTTCGTCTCCTCCTGACTTTACATTCTTAAAAGAGCATTTATAAAATATAACTCCTCTTATTTGCTCAGTAAACCCATTAACCTTCCTCTTAACCTTCTGGAGTCCGCCGTGAAAATGATTTATCGGAAGGTGCCGATATTTAGCCTCCAAGAAGGGTGATGCCTTTTTGGGGGCACATGGATCAGCTATCCTGCGTGCAGGTTTGAACATTTCTAAACCATCCCAACAAGGAGGTGAAAAATGGTTACCATCGGAATCGTCACTTTTCCCACGGAAAGTTCAAAGGAGATGGGCAAGCGTTTTATGGATATACCCCCTCTGCCCACATACATAACCAGGAAAGGACCCTATGTCGGCAGCGAAATAGGGGTGGGCATTAAACTTATATCCATATGGGAGTATGACCCATCTAAAATGGCAGAAGCTACTGAATTTGTTGGCAATTACTATGCACATTTCTTCGGCGTACCTGGCTTTACCTATAACGCTGGTGCATGGTTTGAGATTAAAGAGGCCTTTAAGATGATCGGATTGGCATAATATGCGCAATCCAGCGGATCATCACAACGGCTAATGATAGTTGAATAAAATGCAGAGCTCAACAGAAGGGAGGTTAGAGAGCATGGCAAAATTCTTGGTGGTTCACCCGGTTGGCAAGGAATTAACTCTGGAAATCGCTGCGCCCATTGCCAAGGCCATAAAGGCAAATCTCACAGTTGATGCATACTGGACACAAAGCAAGTATGTACGTGAGGAAGGCAGGCTTTACTGTGAGTGGGATGCGAAAGATGCACAGTCGATACAAAAAGTCGTAGATAAAGCAGCACCGGGCTTTCCGACTGAAATCTATAAACTGGAGGATGCGTTTATTATCAACTCGGAAATGTTCCGATAGATGACGGGAAGTCAACTATCCAGGGGATGCCGTCAAACCGGGTTTTAGATGAGTGGTGGGGGTCGGAATCATTCGACCCTCCCACATGTGTCAGGGAGTCTATTTTATTCAAGAAAGATTTTTGATGACCAGGTCATGTTTCCGTCAGGTTATGACCCGGAAAGATGGAAAAGGAGGAGGCCATGTCGGATAGAATTATTTTTATGGGATGGAATCGCGCTTATGTGGGGCTCGAAAAACAGTCGATGAAAGTATTCCAGAAGGGACTGGAGTATTTCTCAAAATTGCAGAAGGATGGCCGGATAAAAAGCTATGACGTAGTAACCCTTACTCCTCACGGTGGTGACCTGAATGCATTCGTTTTAGTGAGAGGAGAGGGGCAAAAACTTGCGGAAATTAGAAGCGACGCCACGTTTGCCCAACTCGTTTCCGAGGCCAATTTTTGCATACAGGGCTATGGTGTCGTCACTGGCAGTATTGGTGACGGTGCAATAAAAGCCCTGACTCACTGGGCGTCGTTTGCCGGCAAATAATGCATACATGCCTGGTAAACGACCCCACCTAACCTTCTGGAGTCCGCTATGAAAGGGAGCTATCGGAAGGTGCCGATGCAAAGCCTCCAGAAAGACCGCTGCCTTTCTGGGGGTGGATGTGTCAGTCAACCCTGGCCGTATCGCTTATTTGGTATCAACTGACATTAAGCAGAAAGGAGAAGGACGATGAATAGCATCTATAAAGTCATTGAGATTATCGGGAGCAGCCCCGCAACATGGGAGGACGCGGCAAAAAAGGCTGTGGAAACGGCGGCAAAAACCCTAAAGGACATCCGGATTGCAGAAGTCAAGGAACTTGATATGCACGTTGAAGAAGGCAAGGTGGTCGCATACCGTGTTAAGTTAAATGTGTCATTCAAGTATATACCCGAGTAGAACATCCCCACAACGCCGGTTACATGTGACCTGCCTCCCCCGGAAACTGGTCCAGATAGGGAGAAAGGATGTCTGAAATGAATGTTTTCGAACGAATGATCTTCGAACCGCGCGGCGGCATGTTTCGTGAGTTCGTGGGCCTCAACACTCATTTTGAGCCCAGTGATCCTTCTCTGTACCGAAAGTTGTTGCCAGAGCAGTTCGCTATGCCCAGCCGACCTGTGGTCACAATCTTTGTCGCGGATTATCTTCGAGTTGTTCCCTGGCCCATGACCCGGTACCAAGAGTGGTTTGTCCTACTCAAGAGCCAATGGAATGGGGAAGAGGGTTGGTATCCCGTAACGATGCCGGTCACCAGACGGGTTGCCATGTTCGGAGGGCGATATTACGGGTTTCCGAAGTACATCGCAGATGAGATCACCTTGGTGAAAAGCGAGGCAGCCTATGTGGCAACGGCAAAGTATAAGAGTGCTGTGCAACTGACACTTGAATTCCACCCAAATGTCACGCATCAACTTGCCCCATGGGAAAAGGAATTAGCAGAAAACCTATCGTTCTTCAAGGGGGATGCTCACCTATTAGTTCCTCCCGGGCGAGGCCCACGAGTGCAGAAAATCATCCTCCACCATGTCATACCACCAAAGTGGTCACCGGAACATGGTATGGTCTGTGTTCGAGTTAGCACAAGCGAATCATGGGCAGGTCTCGTCCCGAAGGAAGGCGAATTCCCGGGCACTTACAACCATTTCGTTGGAGGGATTAATCTCATTGCCGCCTAACAATTTAATCCAGCCGACCGGAAATAAGCTGGTATAGTTTCTAATTCAGCCCGTGGCCCGGCGGCTGATTATGGCGTTAGGATTGGGGTATAAAGAAGGGGTGAAAAGATAGGAGGGCAGGTTATAAGTCGGAAGTGATTTACGGCGGTGCAGATTGACCATTTCATCAAACCATCAAAAAGAGGACCCTTATCAATGAAAGGAGGAACACCATGACAAATCATTTTGGTAAATTGGTATTGGTGTTGATCTTGCTTACCGTTTTTTCATTCGGAGACAACTTCGCTCCCGTGAATGTCTGGGCACAGGCGGAGGGAAGTTCCCTGGCAAAGCAGGTCCAGGGGACCTGGTTGCTGGTCTCAAATATCAACGAACGGGACGGTCAAAAGATTGACACTTTCGGTCCCAATCCGCGAGGCCAATTGATTCTGACTCCCGGTGGTCACTTTTCGATGATCCTGATGAGAGCAAGTCTCCCGAAGTTTGCCTCTAACAACCGTCTGAAGGGGACTGTAGATGAAAACCAAGCCGTTGTTCAAGGTTCCCACGCCTTTTTCGGAACCTATAAGGTGGGGAGCGAGAAAGAGAAAACAATCATATTGCACGTTGAGGGATGCACTTTCCCCAACTGGGATGGTCAGGATCTGCCGCGGGTCATGACGATCAGCGGAGACGAATTGAAGCAGGTTAACCCAACCGCAGCCATCGGTGGAAAAAATTATGTCACATGGAAACGTGCTAAGTAGGCAGGACGCCGGATAGAGACGGTTAAGTAGAACATGTCATCTCAACCTGAGGGAGGCTCACATTATCGCACACTCCGTAGGAGAAGAAGTGTTCTTCTCAATGAAAGTGGCCGATAAGGGGCAGGGTCAGCAATGGCCCTGCTTTTTTATCGATCATCAATTGAAATCTTGGATAACCAGGCTGATCGGAAAAAACAACATTAAAGGAAAAAGCGGATACCGCCTTTTCAGGGAAAATTCACGATCAAAAATGTGCACCTTTCAGACCGTATTAAATACTCTTGCCGGACCAGCCAAACCATTGACTGGTATTTGAAGCGACTACGGACAATGAGAATATGACATGCGATGGACTTGAAATCACAAACAAATGATCTCAAGTGAAATTCAATAAAACGGGGGCGTTGAAACAATGCATTAGCCCTGATCCGAATTCCGCGATGCATTTCTGGTGGCAGGATGGGCAGAAGTGGCGGCGCCATTTCATCAACCGACCTGTTCCTGTTCAATGATCTTTTCGACCTGCCGCGCCACCTTTTCCGTTATCGTCATGCATGTTGCCACAGATCCCTTCTCGATATATTGATCTACATCCTTGACGGAAGCAACATCGCACTGTGTCACAGCGTTGCATAAGGTGCTTCCGAACTCCTTCGTGAACCACTCGGCCATCCTATTGCCGATGTTCATGATCCTGTTGAACTTGTTCATGCGATCGTCGAAAGCATTGCCGCCGACAAGCATTGTTGCCACCATCCGAATGACGCGAAGGTGACTGTCCTCAATATCAGCGATCTTTAGACCAACGGCCATGATGCCCGCGGTCAAGGCGCTACAGGTCACGCCATTGAACGCCGTCCCACCCATAAATGCCGAAGTTCCATCCAGCAGTTCCTTGGTTATGGGAATGGTGTGATCCAGAAGGTGCAGAACGGAATTGGCACAATGAAAACCATTATGGGACAGGTGAGAATAAAGACGACTAAACGCTTCTCGTGTTTCGCCTGAAATAGAATTGGCGCTGCCGCCGTATCCGGTTTGTTTGTATAGCTCCGGCGCATAGCGAACGACGTTTAGGCACGGCAGAGGGAGACGCCGGTCGCCGCGAATATCCTTGCACAAAAGCGACTTGTTACTCTTCTGAAATCGCTGACAATATTCATGACCTGCATAAAAGACCGTGGGGAGTCTGTTTTGCATTTCACGGAGACCGTTATTCAACCCCAGTTGGATCAACGGGGCCGTTACCCCGCCGCATTCAAATCCAGTATTGCCGATTCCTCCCGGCAAACCGGCAGTCAGTTTGACTAGCCATTCTTCTTTGCGATTGTCTATATCCAGAAAGGTCTGCATGACAGATGGAGCACAGTGGCCCATCTTCAACATGTTGGCCAGGCTCTGCCGGCGATACATACGCTTGGTCAGATCGCTAATGACAGGAACGGTTGACATGGGTTTCCCATGTGTTGCTGATGAGCTTGCCTCCGTTATACTCATTACTAATCACTGCGAACTAACTTTGCCATTTTAAGCAGTTTGAATATATTTCCGCGAACGCGAATCTTACCATTGAGAACACCAATAATGGGATTCAGATCACCGCAACTGTAAGCAGCCACCGTATCGAAATCGGAGATCAGAGATGCAGAAGGTTTTTCTATTGCCCCACTCTGCAATTGAATATTGCCGTGATCAAAGAACAGGGTTATAGAGACGCTTGAATCCCTTTCTGTAGCCACAAGGCTACCCTTGATCCGCTTCAGCTCCTTCCATCTTTCAGGATTATTGATATTATTCTCCATGATGGGTAATAAAAAAGAGCCGAGACCATTCAGTTCTCCGATGACACGAATCGTCTGCATAGTCATGCCTCATATTGCAATTATGATAACATCTCTGCTTCTATTCACCGAGATACTCACTCTTAAATGAGCTGATAGATGCTGCTACTGCTCGGATGTACTTGGCGTTTCGCATTATCTTTGACGTGTCCCCTTTTAATTTGAAAATACCTCGTACCACCCCTTCGATAAAATCTTTTTCACCTTTGACCACCGGTTTGAAGTCGCCATATGTTCCAGCAACGTAGAAGGCAGGCTTTATATTTCCCGGATTATCGATCATGTTCAATTCAAGACATTTCCCTCCTTTGATGTCGGCATAGAGATAGTGCGTTTTGTCCAGGCCGGATCCAGGAACGATCTCGAAAAGAAAATCACCTGGATAATCAAGAGCCCATTTTTTTCCATATTCAACACACGCTGGGTCATTGTTCATTGCATTTTTCCATGCATCACACCATTCCTGTGACGGGTATAGAGCCATCGGTTCCCCTCCTCTATTGATATCCTGATCTAAAACTTTTATTGTTTTACCTAATCCCTACAATGTTTCCAGTTCATACCAGTATCTGGCATTTTCGAGATGCTTCAATCCCAAGCCACCCATCCAAAGACCGATCATCTTGCTGTCTCTCCAGTGCTTTTCTATGTCGAATTCTCGCGAGTAGCCATAAGAACCCATGTAATCCATGGCCGTGCTGCAAACCTTCTCCACCGACTGGCTTGCGAATACGGCCAAGCCTCTGGATTTTAGCGCCAGTTTTTCATCCCACGGGTATGTTCCATAGATGTCTGGACGATCAACTTCCCGGGCATACATATGAACCCAGGCAGAGGTAGCTTCAATAAGAATCGCAATCTCAGAGAGTGCTACGGCAACCATGCTATGTTCTTTCAGCGGTTTTCCCGCGATGATTCTTTCTGTTGTCCATTTCTTGATAATCTCATACACATTTTTCATGACTCCAAGACATATCGCAGCAGATCCCAAGTTACCGTATGTGATCATTTCCTTGAAATACTTCAGATCATCCCCCGGGCCATGCGCGCGATACCTCTTTGGTACTCTTACATGATCAAACCAGACGTCGGTATTCATGTCTGCCGCCATACCCGCCTTCTGATATGGCCCTCCGACCGATACGCCCTTGGCGTCCGCAGGCACATAAATAAAGGCAAAGTCGTTCAGATCCGTAGAACCTTTGTTCGTTGTACAGACAACGCCATAAAGATTTGCTGTATCCCCCGAATTTGACGGCCATATTTTATGGCCGTTGATCACCCACTCATCACCTTCGAGCTTGGCGGTGGTTTGTATCGTCTTTCCACGAATCCGGCCAACGTTTTCGATGTCTGCCCCGCTTGCCGGTTCAGTCATGGCATTGCATCCTACATAAAGCTCATCACCGCAAAATTTAGGACCAAATTCATTCAAGAGTTCCACATTACGATGGGGTTTCAAGAGAATGGGAAGCATCGGCCATATGGAAACGAGGCAGGCAACAGTAAATCCGGAGTCAATCCTGGCACCCTCCTCACCAAGAATACAGACAAGCGTGCAGACATCTGGAATATCTGTCCCGCCGACCTCATATGGGAAAAATGCAGCATTGATCCCAAGGTCGACGAGGACTTCTTTTAGTAACGGCTTGACAAGTTTGTGTTCTTTCCAATCCTCATCTATCTTTTGTCGGACTGGTAAATATTTATCCTTACCCCAATCCCGCAGCACTTTCCCGAGATCGGTCACGAAGTCGGAAACCCATTCTTTCGGCCTGATAAAATCATCGATGTTTGGCATAGTGTCGTCTCCTTTACTTAGCGAAGTGATCCAGGTCATTTAGCTTTGACATGTATTCACCTCACGGCAACGTGAAAAAATGATTTATCGAATAAGTATTTCTGGTAAGTTGATGCTCCCGGTCTTTGAATATTTACTCTGTGGATCAATACAACACAAAACCCCGCTCTCTTCCGAGACACGGGGTTTCCATTCTCTCTTCATGGCATCACCCCTACATGAAGGGTTCAGATCGGTTGTTAACCTTTTGACGATGCCCTATTTAAATACGATTCTTTTGTGTTCCTGATTCTTCAAAAAGTCAAGAAGCAAATCTTGATTGCAACCTTTTGAAATAGTGGGTTTCCGTTGAAAATGCCTGACGCGCTCTTTCAGGAAGGAGTGCCCACAGACACGATCTCTGAAAAGCAAGCTCAAAAATCTGCACGTTTCAATCCGTTATAATTGACCCGGACCGACCTCACAATTTCTCGCTTTGTATTTGAACTGGCTGGGTGCTGCTGATCAAAAAAGAGCATGCACCGGACCTTGTCTCCACCTACAACTGTTCATTACCTGGTACTTGTCTGAATTGAACATTCGGTTTGAAATCGAGTAACATCCGAACTCACCGTCGGTGCTGAATAACAGCGGAATTGCAGATTGTTACGACGTTTTATCTGTTCCGTCATTTCATTGTTTTCACTAACTCGATCAATACCTGGTTAACGGTGTCGAGACGTATCAGTCCATAGCGCGGGTACTCAATATCGAGGATGAGATACAGGACACATGCCGTAATGACTGCCAGTAGGAAGTTGTACAAGTGACCAGGATGTTCAGACCCACTGGATCGGTAGCCTGTCAGCCCAGCACAGACGAGCGCAATCACAAACATGACGAAGAAAATGTGCAAGGGAGTGTGTGTCTGTATAGTGACCGTCCGAGTCGTCACGATGTCAATCATTTCGTTGAGTGCGGGCAGCAGCAATATCCGTGCGGACTGATATTCCGGTCCCTTGCTGGCTGCTACTGCTTGAGTCCAGATTTCCTTCTGGAGAGCACTGGCTCTGGCAAGCTCGTTTATCAATGCCGGAGTATCGGAGATCTTTTCATACAGGACGGCACGGGAAGTCGCATAATCATGGAATTTCTTCCGTAATGAGGCTTGTGCGGAGGCTGGCAACAGATCCAATCGGAGATAGGCTGTGCCAATCGCGTTCGCCTCTTGAACGATCAGCTGGCGCCGCGCATCGTAACGTGAGTACGCCCCGGAAAACGTAAATGCGAGCAAGAGACCCAAAAGGGCAAAAAGCGCCCCGATGATCGCCCCGGAAACCTCCGGCGTTGTGTCCTCCTTTTGTAGCCTACGACGTCCAAATCGGTGGCCGACGATGAAGAGTAACGACATCCCGATGAGCAAGGATGTGCATGCTATCACGGCAACAAGTGTATAGTTCATACGGTTTCCTCACAGCATCAAATAGGCACCTAAAAATTCTCACTTCTATAAAAAAACCACATTATGCAGTGAGATTATAGATGAACTTCCTCAATGGCATCTCCCTCAAAAAAATGGTCCAGATCATTTGTTACCACTCAACAGTTACCTATTGGAACGATGCCTTGATTTTTCATACGAATGTAAATCATAAAAAGTCAAGGGATGTTTCGTGATAACTATTTGAAAGATTGGATGTGCTTCAGAATTGCCGGATACTCGATTTCAGGAAGACACAAATGAGACCGATTGCCGGAAATATTTGCTATCGGCATGTGCACATTTCATCACGTGTTCAATGGTCTATCCAGATCAGCCAACCGCTTGCTTTGTATTTGAAGTGACTACGGACAATGAAAACATGACATGCGGTAGACTTGCCTCCTTTTTTTCTTGCATTGAATGCTTTTTTTGTATGATGAAAAAAGCAATGACCTTGTGAGTATGTCATCGTGCCCAGATCAAATACATTCATAATCGCCGTTTTTATTTTTTCCCTGCTTGTTTTGCGGTCAAACATTGCTTTCGCCGTAAACTTCTTCGACGGCGCCCGTGCGCCGAAAGCCCTGTATTTTTTGACATACACCTCAGTCTACACAGCCGAAAAGATGACGGACTCCGGGGGTAACATTAAAAAAAGCGACTTCGGCCTTACAAAGGCCGATGAACTGCTCCGCTTGTGCTATTACTCGCCGGACTTTGTCGCGACCGCCCTTGTTCCGGTGGGGTACATGGACGTCCGGTCCTTAAACCAGGACGCGTTTGGACTGGGCGACATCATTCTTGGCGCGGGCTATTTCCTGCCCGTCAAGCAGGTCGATATTCTTCCCATGCTGTTCGTCAAATTCCCGACAGGCGAATATGATTCCTCACATTCTGTCAATATCGGATCGAACCAATACGACATCAGGCCCATGGTCTTCCTGTACAAGGCTTTTGGCGATTTCAGCGTGGATGCCGTCGCGAAATACTTCTTCCGGCTGAAAAACAGAACAAACGATGTCTCTCCGGGAAACGAATTGCACCTGCAGGGCCTTCTTGGATACAATCTGACCGATCGCTTCAAAATTGGTCCGTCGCTCAACTGGATGATCAGTGAAAACAAAAGGCAATCCGGGGTGGAAGTGGGCGACAGCGCCAGAGAAACATTGTCCGTGGGCGCGGATGTCTATTATCGTTTCGCCAGGATCAGCGTCACCGCCACTTATCTTTACGATGTCCATGCCGAAAATACGGCGAAAGGGCACTTTTTCCAGATCAAGACCGTTTACCGGTTTTAGTGACTGTTGGCGCTTGAAAGATTGAATAGAGCTGCTGACTTGAAAACAACCTTTCAGAAAGCAATCGTGTTTCTCCGAGAAGAGCAAAAAAATCTCACAGATTCGCAACTTTTAATCCGCGAAATACACAAAACAGCAGAAGATGGGTGAAAGAGCATTGGAAAGCCGGTCTGATTAAAAAGCATCCCGGGGCTTCCATTCCTCCCAGGGCTTTTTCTGTTCGCCCGATTCGTCCATGACGGTGAGAGTCGGTTTGCCGGGTTCCCAGCCGCAGGGCGTCATCCGCCCCGTTGCCCGGTGCTCCTTCAATGCCCTCACCTGGCGGAGGATCTCCGTCACGTTCCTGCCCATCGGTGCGGCCACGATCTCCAGGGACTGGATAATGCCGTCCGGATCGATGATGAAGCGGCTTCGAAGGTCCGCCCCCTTCGCTGCATCGTAGACCCCGTACAGGGACCCAATCTCACCGAGAGGGTCCGAGACGAGAGGAAACCGGACCCCGCCGGGGACAACGCGGGCCAACTCTTCCTCCTCGAATTCCCGGTGGTGATCCAGCGGGTCGGTGCTCACCGCCACCACTTCCGCTCCGATTTCGCGGAAGGCGGGATACTTGACGGCCACGGCGGCGATCTCCGTGGGGCACACGCAGGTGAAATCGCCGGGGTAGAAGATCAGGACGACCCACTGATCCCGGTATCGGGAGAGAGTGATCTCGGCCTGCCGTCCACCGTGAAATGCCATTGCTTTGAAATCCGGGGCGACTTCGCCCACGCAGGGGATTTTGTTCATCCTGGGGATTTCCTCCAAACGGTCATACCGTTATTCGGTGTTGCCCGTCCCGGCAGCTCCACCCAGTCCCTTGCTCGCTTCCGGGTCCTCTTGCGCCTCTTCCCTCCAACCGCCCCCCAGGGCCTTGTACAGGGCAATCAACGCCAGGGACTGGGCCTGCCGGCTCTGGGCCATCTGGTCCTCGGCGGCATAGAGGGCGGCCTGGGCATCGGTCACGGCGAGGTAGCTCTGCACACCCGCGAGGTAGCGGTCCATGGCAAGCTGCACGGCCAGGCCGTTCGCCCGGACGGCCCCGGCCAGCGACTCGGTGCGGTTTTTCTCCCGGGAGATGGCGACCAGCGCGTTTTCAACCTCCTCGAGGGCGAGCAGAACCGACTTCTCGTAGCGGGCAAGCGCCTCCTCCCGAACCGCCTTGCTCACATCGATCTGGGCGAGGATGCGGCGGAAATTGAGGATCGGCCAGCGCAGCGTCGGGCCGATCGCCCAGAAGTTGCTCTCGTCGCGGAACATGAGCCTGCCTTCACTCGCCTGGTAGCCAAAGGAGCCGGTAAAGGAGAATCGCGGGAAGAGTTCCGCTGTCGACACGCCGATGCGCGCAGTAGCCGCCGCCAGCTCTCGCTCGGCCTTTCGAATGTCGGGGCGACGGCGCAGCAGCTCCGAAGGAATGCCCACCGGAAGATCCGGCGGCACTGCGGGGAGGGCGCCCGCCGTGCGAAGCTCGGCCTCCGGGCCGGATGGCTCCTGACCCAGGAGCACACCGATCCGGTAAGCGGCGGCCTGCAGGGAGCGCTCGAGCGCGGGGATGCGCGCCTCGGCGCTGGCCAGTTCCCCCTGCGCCCGCGCATAGTCGAGCTCGCTTGCAAGCCCCGCCTTCGCGCGCGCACCGGTGATTTCCACGTTTTGCCGCCGAATCCGGACTTCCTGGCGGGCAATGTCGATCCGGAGCTGCAGACCCCGAAGCTCGAAGTAATTGCGCGCCAGTTCCCCACGCAGGGAGACGAGGGCATCGCGCAGCGCCTCCCCGGAGGCGGAGAGGTCCGCATCGGCCGCCTCCACCTGCCGGCGCACGGAGCCGAAAACGTCGACCTCCCACGAGGCGTCGAAGCCCGCGAGCCAGAAGTCCTGCTCCCTGCCCCTCGCCGCGGAGGCCGCCGCGCCCACGACGGACGCCTCGTCCCTGCGCAGGCGCCGGTATTCCCCCGTGACGCCACCCTCGGGCAGGTACGCCGACGAGGCCACGCCCGCCTGCGCCCGCGCCTGCATCAGCCGCGCCGCCGCGATGCGCAGATCGAGGTTGCGGGACACGAGCCTTTCCATAAGGGAATCGAGGAGCGGATCGTCAAAGACCCGCCACCAGGCGTCGAGAAATGCCCCGGGCAGAGGCTCGCCGCGAAAGACCCCCTTCTCCAGCGCGGAGAACTGCACCGGAACGGGAGGCTCCTGCCTTCTGTAGTCGGGTCCCACGGAAAAGCAGCCCGAGACGAGCAGCAGGAGAGCGATCGCGCAGCGCGGAGTTCTCTTCACGGTTCTTTTCCCTCTCCGCCGGCCTTTTTGGGCGTCGGCGACTGCGACGAGCGGTCTTCGATGAACACATCCATCAGCTGCCCCGGGAACACCGACAGGTCGCTTCGGCTGAAGCTGTATACGACCTGCATGACCCGCGTGTCGACGCGCTCGGTGCTCTCGCCGGTGAGCGAGCGCTTGGGAACCACGTAGTTTTCGACGTATTCGAAGCGCAGGTCCGTCCTCAGGTTCGGGTTGCCGCGAACATAGGCCGCCGCCCGGGCCTTCTCGGTGAAGCGCCAGGCGTCGTTTTCATCGATGTCCACGCGGACATGGAGCCTCTCCAGGCTGCCCAGGAGCACGAGCGGCTGGGCGGTGACACCGCTCGCGGCATACTCGCCGGACCGGATGTTGATCTGGAGCACATCACCGTTGATGGGTGCCCGCACTGTCAGCAGATCGAGGTCGACCTGCGCCGCCCTGACTTCCGCCGTGGCGTTGGCCAAGCGGGCCTCGGCCGCCTGGACGGCGAAGCGGCGCTTGTTGAGGTCGTCCACGCTGATCGCCCGCGGGTCCTTGACCTTTTCGGCGATCCCAAGCTGGGCCCGGAGGTCCTGGAGGTTGGCCTCCGCCTCCCGCACCCGCGCCTCGCGAACGGCGAGGTCGGCGCGCCTTGCGCGGTCGTCGATCGAGAACAGCGCGCTGCCGGCCCTGACGCGCTCGCCCACCTTGACGTGGACCCGCGCGACGATTCCCGGCAGATGGGCGCCCACGGAGATGTTCCGCGTGCTGGCCTCCACGATGCCGGCGCCCGAGATCCGGTTGATGAACTCCACCCGCGGGGGGTCCGCAACCGGTTGTGCGTGGATGCTCGGCTTCGAACCTTCCTTGACCATCCACAGCGCGAAGACGAGGCCGAGGACGGCAAGCAGGGGAAGGGCGTACTTTCTGACCATAAGGCCTCCTATGATGTCGCCACCTGGGGTTCGACGAGGATGATCCTGCCGTCGTCCATCCGGGCGATGCGGTCCGCGAAGTTGAAGACCCGGTTGTCGTGGGTCACGATGATGAGGGCCCGGTCCTCGGAGAGGGCGTTTTTCCGCAGGACGTCCATCACCAGCCGTCCCGTGTCCCCGTCGAGGGCGCTCGTGGGCTCGTCACAGACGATGAGCCGCGGGTTGTTGACCAGGGCCCGCGCGATGGCCACCCGCTGCTGCTGCCCGCCGGAGAGCTGGGCGGGAAAGACCTCCAGCTTGTCCCCGAGCCCGACGGCCGCAAGCATTTCCGCGGCCCGCGCCATGGCATCGGCCCTGCGGCGGCCGAGGATCAGCAGCGGGATGGCGACGTTCTCCGTGACGCTGATCGTGGGGATCAGGTTGTAGGCCTGGAACACGAAGCCGATGTTGGCGCCGCGGAAGCGCGTCTTCTCGGCCGGGCTCATGGCCTTGAGGCTGCGGTCGAACACGACGATCTCGCCGTCGTCGTGATCGAGGATGGCGGCCACGACGGAGATCAGGGTCGTCTTGCCGCAGCCCGAGGGCCCCACGAGCATGAGCAGTTCCCCGAGACGCACCTCCAGGTCGACGCCGCGCAGGGCCTGGACCCGCGACGTGCCCGTCCCGTAGCACTTGGTGACGCCCCGGAGGGAAACGGCTGTCCCGTTTTTCGACATGGTCCCCCTACACCTTGAACACGATGGCCGGCTCGAGCTTCATGACCTTGCGGATGCTGACGAGCGCCGAGAGGACGACGATGATAGCGATGGCGCCGCCCGCGAGCACGAGGATCTCCGGGATCAGCCGGAACGACAGCTCCGTGCCGCGCATGGCATAGCCGAAGAGGGCCGCCCCCCCGACCCCGAGCCCGTATCCCAGGGCGCCGACGACGAGGGCCTGCAGGACGATCATCCGCAGCAGGACCGCGTTGGTCGTCCCCATGGCCTTCAGGGTGCCGAAATAGCGCAGGTTCTCGAGGGTGAAGTTGTAGAAGGTCTGGCCCGCGATGGCCGTGCCGATAATGAAGCCCAGCATCACGGCGATTCCGAAATTGATGGGGATGCCGGTGCTTTTCATGTAGTAGTCGAAGGTCAGGTCCTTGAACTCCTGCGCCGTGTGGGCCGCAAGCCCCGTACCCCGGGCGATCCGCCCGGCCAGCTCCTTTGGGTCGACGCCGTCGGCCGCCTTGACGAGCACGAAGGACAGGAGCTTGCGCTCCCGCGGGGCGAAGGTCGTCGCCCGGCTGTAGGTCGTGTAGACCACAGGCTGGGACTGGAAGGTGCGCAGCACCCGGCAGATGCCCACGACGACGGCGCGCCGGTCGTTGATCTCCAGGACATCCCCCACCTGGAGAGGAACCGGCTTCCCGCCGGCCTCCTTCGGCTTCTTCGCCAGCCGGGTTGCCGCCCCCACGTCGTTGACGATGATGGCGTCCTGGCGGCGCAGATCGCCCAGGCTGCCCTCGAGCATGACGGGCGGCCCCCCGATGAGGGTCGCGTCGTCGAGGCCCAGCAGGTTGACGATCTGGAAGTTGCCGTCCTCGAGGCGCGCCTTCAGGAGCCCCTTGTAGAGGGGCACGGCCCACTCGACGCCGGTGATGCCGCGCACCCGGAAAAGCTCGGTGTCCTGCATCGGTTTGACGTCGTCGATGAACTGGACCTTGGGGTCCATGACCCAGATGTCGGGCTGGGAAAGATCGTTGATGAAGCTGTAGGTGCGGGTCATCAGGCCCACGAAGATGGAGGACTGCTGGGTGATGAGGATGGCCGCGAAGGTGAGCCCCATGATGAGGCCCAGGTACTTGCCACGATCCCCCATGAGCATTTTCAACGCGATGCGATACATTCAGAGTTTCCCGGGATGTGTGCGCTTGGCCTTCAAGGGATAACAAAAATCAAGACCATATTTATTTAGCAGTATAGAAAGGCCCTCCTGGGCTGTCAACGGCAAAATGCACTGGCAAAATGCACTGGATCTCATCAAAACATTTGAAAAAGGGCCGCTGTGGCACCATGACACGCGATTGCAAGCGCAGGGGCAAAACGACATGATTTGCAGCCCTCAGCATGCTCGACGGTACAATTATCGGCGACCGGCTGCATGAGAGGTTTGGTGTCCACGATTGACGACCGACCTTAACAGGTGGACTGGTAAAGCCAATTGATTCCATAGAGGCATCTGTGTTAAATCAGATCGAAAATTATTTATTTTCTGTTTCGGAAATCATCTTGAGGGGTTCCTTTAAACCCAAGGGAGCATGCGATGATGAACGATGTGCGGTTAAGGATCGCTGTCGTCGGCGGCGGGGTCGCCGGCCTCGGCGCAGCGTACTTGCTGCAGCGCCGCCATGAAGTCATTCTCTACGAAAAGAACGATTATGTCGGCGGCCACACCCATACGATCGTGATCGATGACGGGCCGGATAAGGGAATGCCCGTAGACACCGGTTTCATTGTGCTCAACGACCGGACCTACCCCCTGCTGATGCGATTTCTCGCCGCGCTTCAGGTACCCATCCGCAAATCGGATATGTCTTTCAGCTACACCTGCCGAAGGACGTGTCTTCAGTACGCCAGCCGAAATCTCAACACCCTGTTTTCGCAGCGGCGGAATTTGCTCCGTCCAACGTTCTGGCGTTTCCTGATCGAGATCGTCCGTTTCAATGTAAAAACCCGAAGACGTCTCGCCTCCGGTGCGCTTCAGGGGCTCTCCCTGGGAGCGTATCTGCGTCAGGAGGCAGTGATCCCGTCCCTGGTCGACTCCTATCTCATCCCCATGGCGGCAGCCATTTGGTCTACACCGGACGCGCGGATGATGGACTTTCCGGCGGACAGCTTCTTTCGATTCATGGAGAACCACGGATTGCTTTCTGTCTCCGATCAGCCCCAGTGGTACACCGTCGAGGGAGGAAGCCACGCTTATGTAAAGGCTTTCCTGAAGGGCTTCGCAGGCCGGGTGTTTTCCGACCGGCGGGTCGAACGCATCCGGCGGACCGAATCCGGGCCCGTTCTCACCTTCGCCGATGGCGGGGAAGAATGCTGCGATGAGGTGGTGATCGCGACCCATGCCGACGAGGCGCTCGGGCTGCTTTCCGATCCTTCACCGGAAGAAACTTCCTGCCTTTCACCCTGGTCCTACAATCGCAACACGACAGTCCTCCACAAGGACGCATCATTCCTCCCGGAGAATCCCCGCGCCCGGGCATCCTGGAACTACCTCCGCGAAAAAGACGCCTCCCGAGAGGCGCCGGTCACGCTCACCTACCACATGAACCGCCTTCAGGGGCTTCGGACCGCGGAAGATTATTGCGTGACCCTCAACCCTCGCCGTCCCGTGGAACGGAGCCGGATCATCCGCGAATTGGCCTACCACCACCCGATGTACACGGCGGAGGCTGTCGCGACGCAGCCGTCGCTTCCGGGCCTCAACGGGAACAAGGACACGTTCTTCTGCGGCAGCTATTTTGGATACGGCTTCCACGAGGATGCCCTGAGGTCCGGCGTGCAGGTTGCGGAGGCGTTCGGCATTCACCTATGAGATCGAGCCTTTTTCACGGAGAAATCTGGCATACCCGCTTTTGGCCGGTTAAGCACAGCCTCCGGTACCCCCTGTACCTGTTCGGCTTCGATCTGGACGAACTTGAGACGCTCGACCGGTCCCTGCGACTCTTCGGCCTGAATCGCTTCCGTCCCGTGGCGCTCTACGACCGGGACTACCTGACCGAAGGAGAAGGGACAATCCGGGAGAAACTGCTCCGTTTTCTGGCAGCCGAGGGGGTCGCCGGCCAGGCGATGCGGATCATCCTCGTCACCTCGCCGCGCCATTTCATCCGCGTCTTCAATCCGGTGAGTTTCTATTACGTCTTTGACCCAGCGGAGGAACTGCTGTGTGTGGTCGCGGAGGTGAACAACACCTTCGGCGAGAGGCACCTCTATCTGCTCCGCCTCGCGGAAGGCAATCCGGGGGGCTTCCCGGCCCGCTTCAAGGCGCCGAAGGCCTTCCACGTCTCCCCCTTCAACGACATGGAGGGCGCCTATGAGTTCACCTTCGGAGATATCCGCAGCGAACTGTCGGTCCGCATCGATCTGAAGCGCGGGGAAACGCTTGCCTTTTCCGCTGAGCTTCGGGGACGCAAGGCGCCGCTCGACGACCGAACCCTGCTCCGAACGCTCCTCAGCCATCCGCTGGTCCCCCACATGACGATGTCGCGAGTGTACCGAGAGGCGGCCAAGCTCTATTTCCTCCGGAAGCTCCCCTACCATCCCAAGCCCATCCCGGTCCATCCGCTGACCAGGCAGACGGTACCACCATCGGCCTGGCAGAGCTTGTGCCGGCGGCTTGTCCTGGCCTGGCTGAGACGGATCGACCGGGGGACCCTTCGGGTCACCCTCCCGGAGGGGCGGCGAATCGATTGCGGGGACGCTGCTTCGGAACCCAGGGCGGATTTGACGATCCATGACAACCGGTTCTTTTCCCGGATCGTTCTCGGCGGCGACATCGGCCTTGGAGAGTCCTACACGGGCGGGGAATGGGACAGCGACGACGTGGCCCGGCTCTTCGCGTTGTTCATCGCCAACCGCCATCACCTTGTGGATGGGGATTTCCTCTCGGCAGCCCTTTCCCGGTTTCGGGACCGGATCCGCCACCTCCTCAGGGCAAACACCATTCACGGAAGCCGCCGCAACATCCGCGCCCATTACGATCTCGGCAACGATTTCTACCGGACCTTTCTCGACGCCTCGATGTCCTATTCCTGTGCCCGGTTCCTTGCACCGGACGAGACCCTGGAGCAGGCCCAGACGAACAAGCTCCGGGACATGATCGCGAAAGCGCAGATCGGCTTGAAGGACCATGTTCTGGAGATCGGCTGCGGATGGGGAAGCTTCGCCGTCGAGGCCGTCCGGCAGACCGGCTGCCGCGTCACGGGAATCACCGTCTCGCGCGCACAGATGGAGTGGGCGCGGGAGCGGGTCCGGCAGGAGGGCATGGAGGATCGTATCGATATCCGCCTGACCGATTACCGTCATATCAGCGGTCATTTCGATCGCATCGTCTCCATCGAGATGCTCGAGGCCGTCGGCCACCGCCGCTTGGGGAATTTCTTTGGCTGCTGCGGCCGCCTCCTGAAGCCGGGTGGCCTGATGGCCCTCCAGACGATCACGATCCCGGACGAACGCTACGACGAATACCGGCGGGGAATGGACTGGATCCGCAAGCATATCTTTCCGGGCGGCCATCTCCCCTCGCAGGGGGCGATCCGTGCGGCCGTGGCCGACGGGACTTCTCTGATCGATCATCGGAATGGAGGAGATCGGCCCCCATTATGCCTCAACCCTTCGGGAGTGGCGGAACCGCTTCCTGGCGCAGACCCCGGCTCTGGAAGCGATGGGCTTGGAACGCGTCTTCCAGCGGAAGTGGGCCTATTATCTGGCATCCTGCGAAGCCGGTTTCGCCACCGGCGCCACGGGAGATCTGCAGATCGTTCTCATGCGGAAGCCGGGGAGATGAAGGAGATCTGATGTCAAAATACTGGCTGCTACCGATCATGGTAATGATGGTCGGATGCGCGGGAAACCGCCATTCCCACACGGGGGTGACCGGCGGCAGGCTTGCCGCCTGTCCCGATTCGCCCAACTGCGTCTCCTCGCAAAGTGCCGACCCGAGGCACGCCATCGACTCCCTCCGCTACGAGGGGACTGCCCAGACGGCCCGGGAACGCCTGGTCAAGGCGATTTCGGGAATGAAGCGGGCCCGCATCGTCGCGGCCGAGGAGCGATACATCCACGCAGCGTTCACCTCCGCCCTCTTCCGCTTCGTGGATGACGTGGAGTTTCTGCTGGACGAAGGGACCCGGACGATCCACGTGCGTTCGGCCTCCCGCGTCGGCTATTCCGATTTAGGCGTCAACCGCCGGCGCGTGGAGGAGATCCGTTCGCGGTTCGACGCCCTCAACAAAGAGAGGACTTAGGCAGATTATCATTTTCAGAAGAAGCATCCCGGTCTTGATTTGTATGGCTCTGCTGATTGTGTGGGGATGTTCCCACAGGGTGCAGAGGGGCGACGATATGGTTCGATATAAGCAGGCCCTGGCGGAGACGGACCCGGCGAAGGCCGGGAGCATTCAGCCCGGCTCTGCGGATGAGAAGGAGGCAATTTCGCGCTTCGTGGATTTCTACCGGGTCTTTTCCCCGGAGGTGATCCGGAAGGGGCTGCGCGGGCTGTATACGGACGGCGCCTACTTCCGGGACGGTTTCAAGGAGGTCGTGGGGATCGAAGCGATGGAGGCCTATTTCCTCAATAGCGTGGAAGGAATCCAGACCTGCACGTTCGACATCCAGGAGATGGCCGTCCATGGGGGCAACTACTACTTCCGGTGGGTCATGCACCTGACGATGAAGCGCAGCCCTGACGACCCCATCCGGACGGTGGGCATGTCCCACGTCCGTTATGACGCCAGGGGAAAGGTGATCTTCCATCAGGATTACTGGGACACGGGAGTGGTCTATGAGAAAATCCCCGTCATGGGTGCGGTCATCCGCTGGATCAAGAACAAGTTTTAGTGGGTGGGTGGTTGGCAGGCGCGCCCCTTGAGGCTGAAGAAAAAGCGGAGCGTCTTTTTGACCCGTTCGGAAAAGATCTTTTCCGCCAAGACGTTACCGGCCACACGCTTGCTGATCTCTGCAAGGGTTGGATAGGGGTGGACCGCGGCGGCCAGGGTGGAGAGGGAAACCTTGCCGTTGAGAGCCGCCACCCATTCGCCCAGTAAATCCCCCGCCCGGGGACCGAGGATCTGGACTCCCAGGGGACGCTCCTTTTCATCGAGAAGCAATTTGATACGGCCGACCCGTTCGTCCTCCGCCAGGCTCCGGTCGTTGTCGGCGAAGGCTTCGGACCAGACCCTGTACGCGATTCCCTGAACCCTGGCTGCCTGCTCATTGAGACCGATAGAAGCCAGTTCGGGATCTGTAAAGGTCACCCAAGGCAGAAAGGTGTAGTTCACCTTCCGGGGGAGGCGGAAGACGGCGTTACTCAGGACGATGCCCCCTTCATAGCCTGCGGCGTGTGTAAAGGGATAAACGCCCGTGACGTCTCCGGCCCCGTAAATGTGGGGCCGATTGGTCCTGAGCCGCGCGTCGAGCTTCAGCCCTTTGCGGTCGAAGGCGACACCGATCTCCTCCAGGCCGAGGCCCTCCAGGTTGACCTTCCGTCCCGCAGCAACGAGCAGCGCTTCGGCCCGTATGCGCTTGATCTCATTCCCCGTTTTGAAGGTGACCTCTCTCTCCGTTCCCAGATTGCGGACGCCCTGCACCGCCGAGTTGAGGTGGAACGTAACTCCCTCGGCCTCCAGGACCTCCCTGAGCGTATCGGTCATGTCCGGATCGTCGGCGCTGAGGATTCGGGGAAGGAACTCCACCACCGTAACCTTCGAACCGAGGCGGGTGAAGGCCTGGGCGAGCTCGATCCCTATGGGGCCGCCGCCGATGATGGCCAGCGAGGCCGGAAGCTTGTCCAGGGAGAAGACCTCCCGGTTGGTGAGGTAAGGGGTCTCCCGGAGCCCTTCGACAGGCGGGATGGCGGCCGAGGATCCGGTAGCGATGGTCCAGGACCTGGCCGAGAGTCGCTCACTGCCGAGGCTGATGGTGTGTTCGTCGACGAAACGGGCCTGTCCGAAGCGGATCCTTGCGCCCAGGCCGCAGAACCGCTCTTCAGAATCGTGTTTTTGAATCTCGCCGATGACAGCACGAATCCGCTCCGCGATCTCCCGGAAGTCCGGCCGCGGCGCTACGATTGCCGGGAGGCCGAAACGGGCGGCATTCCGCAGATGGTGGTAGACCCGGGCAGTCCGGATGAGGGTCTTGCTCGGGACGCAGCCGTAATGGAGGCAGTCGCCGCCGAGTTTCTCTTCCTTTTCGACAAGGAGGGTTTTCGCCCCCGCCCGGGCGGCGCCCGCAGCGATGGTAAGCCCCGCGGCGCCGCCGCCGAGAATGCCCATGTCGTAATCGTAAGTCGCCATGTCGGTCTCCTTTCAAGAAGGGGTTGTTGTCGTTGGCCTTCTCCTTTGCCGATAGAGGTCCAGGATCCGCTTCACCGCAAGGGGAAAGATCCCCAGCAAGGCAAAGGAGGCAACCAGACCGGGCGAGAGGATTCCCTGATAAGACTCGATCTTCGCCAGTTCCTTGCCGGCGTTGATGTAGACCATCGTGCCGGCGAGCATGCCCAGTTGAGACACCCAGATGAACCGCCAGAGAGGCATTTTCGTCAACCCCATGACCAGATTGATCATCCAGAAGGGAAACAGGGGGATCAGCCGCAGTGTGAAGAGATAGAAAGCGCCTTCGCGATCGATTCCCTCATTGACCTTTGCCAAGGCAGCGCCGAACTTCGTCTGGATCCATTCGCGCAGCAAAAAGCGGGCGGCGAGGCAGGCCAGGGTCGCACCGATCGTGCTGGCGAAAGACACGATCAGGGTCCCCGTCAGAAAGCCGAAGAGAGCCCCCCCGGCGAGGGTGAGGACCGCGGCGCCGGGAAGGGAAAGCGCGGTGACGGCCACATAAAGGCTAAAATAGGCAAAGAGGACCGGAAGGGGGTGGGCGTGCTGCATGGCCCGGAAATCCTCCAGAGCGCCCTTGAGGAAGGAGAGGGTCAGGTAACGGTCCAGGCCGAAGAGCCAGAACATGGCGGCCGCCAGGACCATGATAACGATGAGAATCAAGCGTCTGAGAAGGTTCTTTTTCATCTTCGTTCGAGGATTCGGCCTTCTCGTGCCTGTGGCTGGCGGTAAGCCCGACACGTCTTGATCATGCTGAGAGAAACCGTTCCCGGCAGTCCGCCGATTTTGCCTGCCCCGCCCGCCGGGTGGCCTGGCGGTAAGTTAGGCGGCGACCTCTTTCTCCCCACCGGGGAGGAGCGAGCCTCCTCAGGAGGAGCCTGCTCCGGCTGTGCAGCCGAAACAGTGATTCCCCGTCACGATTCGTCTATTCTTCAAAGCCGCGGAGTTAAAATACCGAATATGATCCGGCGCTCCGTGGTCCAAGGTCAGGCCGAGAGCGAGGTTGAAGTCGCAATCGTAAAGGGTCCCGTTCCAGCCGACGCTGATCTGGTGCCGGCACATCAATCCCGGTATCGTGCCGGGATTGAAGGATTCCCGGAGAAGCCGCCGATACGATTCCAGCTCGCCTTGACTGCGGAGCGCCTCCTGAAAACGGCCCAGGGGCATGTTGGTGAGGGTGAGCAGCCGGGTGAATGAGATGCCGAATCCGTCGGCCAGTTCCCGCCGGTAATCTGCCTCCAGGTCCGTCTGGAGTGGGGGCAGGAAAGGACCGCCGGGGTTGTAGAGGAGGTTCAGGGGCAGGGCCGCCTCGTAGCCGTAGCCGAAGGCGTTGAGCCGCCGGATCCCCTCGATGCTGCGTTCGAAGACCCCCTCCCCCCGCTGGAGGCAAACATTTTCCGCGGTGTAGCAGGGGAGTGAGGCCACGAGACGGACCTGCCTCTCCTTGAAGAATTCCGGCAGATTCTCCATCCCCGGTTCAACCAGGAGCGTCAGGTTTGTTCGCACCTGGACGGGGCAGCCTCTTTCCCGGATGGCGGTTACGAAGCGGCAGAAGGAGGCATTCAGCTCCGGGGAGCCTCCGGTCAGGTCCACGAGCCGGCAACGCGAATGCTCCAGGGCCGAGAGGATCTGCTCCATCACAGGCCAATCCATTGCCTCTTCCCTTTCCGGCGATGCCTCCAGATGGCAGTGGCGACACCGGAGATTGCACTTGAACCCCAGATTTACCTGAAGCGTGTCGAGGGTTTCACCGTAGAGCCCCTCCCGGCCGGATACTTCGGCGAGTTTTCTTTCAAAATGGTTCAATGGCCTTTTCCTTCTTGCTTCCGTTGGAACGATCCTTTCGCATCGTTTGCCCTGAGGACTGCTCCGGAATTCCTGCAGGTCCGTAAGCCTCTCCAAGGCGGGTCATGGTCGCCGACCCGGAGAAGGAGGTGTCGCCATTCCTTGATGCAAACGCCCGTAAATCCTCGATCGTGTCCACATCCCACCAGGGAGGCAGGAGATGGACGCGGCGGCCGGAATTCCTCAGAATCACGAGGGTTCGGGTGAAAACCTCCGGTGCGCTCCAGGCGATTCCGACGAAGGCATCGGGCAGGAACGTTTCTCTCCTGAACCCGATCAGATAGTAGCCGCCGTCGTGGGCCGGTCCTACTACCACGTCGTGATCTCTCAGGGCGGCGAGCGCTTCGCCGTAAAACCGACCCGGAAGATCCGGGGTGTCGCTTCCGACGATCAGGGCAGCGCAACAGCCCCTGCTGAAGACCATCCGGAAAGCGTTTTGCATCCTCTCTCCGAGATCGACCCCGTTCTGGGGAAGAAGGGGGTGCCGTTCCCCCAGCCACTGGCTGATCCAAGGATGTGCCGACGGCGGGTCGTAGAAGATCAGCATTTCGTATCCTCCGCGGATAATCGTCTGAATGGAATCTTCGACGAAACAGCGGTAAAGGTCAACGACCATCTCCTCACCCAGGGAAGCGGCCAGACGGGTTTTGACACGCCCCTTTTCCGGTGCCTTCAGGAAGAGGATCACGCATGGGTTACGATCCATCGCGAAAAACCTCGATGAAGTCCAGATAGGAAACAGCACCCTGTCCGGTGTTATCCGAGTCGTTCATCACGGCGAGGATTGCCGCCATCGGCGGTTCCGCGCCGAAGACCCGCCGGTAGTCCTCGAGCATGTAGACCTCTTCGGTCTGCCAGGTTGCAACCTTTCCTTTCCCTCTTTGCAGGGCGATCATTTTGGCCTTCTCCGTGTAAGGGCTGGCCATGATCCCTGCCTGTCTTTCGTGGCTGGCCCAGACGTAGATCAGTGTGCTGTGGGGCGGATATTCGCCATACAATTCCTTGGCAAGGCCGTACCGGAGTCTTTCCAGAGGGGATGCCTTAACAGGATCGTAGAGGAAGGTAACGTATACCCGAAGAGGATAATCATCTCCCGATTTCTCTTCCGGCGAGACGTTTCCGTAGACGTTATCGACCCGCCACCGCCACCTGGCACGGGAGTACTCATAGACGCTGAAGGTTTCCCTGTAAACCAGGGCCGATGCGGAGGCTCGGCTGGCCGCCTTGAGGACGCTTTCGCCGTCCTTCCTTTCGACGGTGTAAAGGGTGTGGGCGGCGATCTTGGGGAAATGGAGCGGCCGCCAGCGGTCCAGGTTATTAAAATCCTCACGGAAGAGGATTCGGTTCCCGCCCTGGCCAATGCTCTGCATCGGAAGCAAGGCCATCGCAAGGAGAAGAAGGGGGGCCAGGAGAGGGAATGGCCTGCGCCGGGATTTTCGGCCCGGGCGGCTCTCTACGGGTGTTTCCGGGGAATCCGAGAGGAGAGCATGATCCGCCGGATAGCGCCTGGCCAGCCGCTCCGGAGGCACGCCGAAAAGGTAGCGCAATTGAAGGAACCAGTTACGGAGGGTGCATCGCAGGATCCCGTCCTTTTCCCATCGCCGGGTGGAGGTGAGAACGGGCTTGCTTATGAATGCGATAGGGTCTCCAAGCCGCCTGATCCGATCCATGAGCTCCACATCCTCCATGAGAGGGATTTCTCTGTAGCCGCCGATCCGTTCGAAGTAGTCCCTGCGTAGGAACAATGCCTGATCGCCGAAGGGGACGCGGGTTAAACGCGAACGGAGGGAGGCCACCGTTGCAATGATCTTGAAAGCAAACCGGGAGGACCGGAACCCCAGGTCGAAAGCGCCCACCACCACCCGCCGGTTCCTCATGGTTTCGTCGATCATTCCCAGAGCACCCTGGGGCAGAACCGTATCGGCATGGAGAAAGAGGAGGATCTCTCCCCGGGCTATTTTAGCCCCCTCATTCATCTGCCTTCCCCGGCCGCGGGGTGAGAGGATTTTATGAACATCCTCCCGGGCAATCGCCCTCAAGGTCTTTCCCTCCGGATCGCCGTCGATGACAAGAATCTCCGCCTCCTCCTGCCGATCGAGGCTCCGGAGTTGTGCGAGGAGTTCGTTGATGGCAGCGGTCTCGTTCAGGACGGGGATAATGATCGAATAGCGGGGCCCCGGGAGCATCACAGCTTTCTCCCCGCAGTAAACGGAAGCAGCAGGAGCTTCGGCAAAGTGATATCTCGAGGGTTTCGGAAATTGGCAAGACCGATGATCATATCCGTGTGCCCTTTCTCGGGTTGGTCCCGGTAGGTGCCGAAGAGGCGATCCCACCAGGGGAGGTTGAAGCCGAAATTGCTGTCCCGCTCACGGATGATGACCGAGTGGTGGACCCGGTGCATGTCCGGCGTTACCAGGAAAAGGCGCAGCACCCTGTCCACACCGTGGGAGATGCGCACGTTGCCGTGGTTGAAGAGGGATGTCCCATTAAGGAGAATCTCGAATAGCAGGAAGGCCCAACCCGGTATCCCCATCAGGATGATGGTCCCCGCCTTGATCAGCAGTGACATGGCAATCTCCAGGGGGTGGAAGCGGGTGCCTGTGGTGACGTCGATGTCCAGGTCGGTGTGGTGGAGACCATGGAGCAACCAGAAAAGAGGAACTTTGTGGAAGAGGAAATGCTGGAGGTAGATCGTCAAATCGAGGATCAAGATGGAAAACACCCCCGCGGCGAATGGTGGGAGATCGAGGCGGTTCAGGAGTCCCCAGCCTTGGGATTGGGCGGTCAGGGCCAGTCCGAGGCCCGGAATCAGAAGCAGGATCCGGGCGATCAGGGAATCAATTGCGGTGAGGGAGAGGTTGGTCAGCCAGCGGCGGGGCTTCGACATGCGCGGGGTGCGGCGCGGGGCAAGCGTCTCCCAGACCGTCATCGCAAGGAAAATGGTGAAGAAGGCTGCGAGCCGAATAAGGAGAGAGTGATCGGTGATCAGCAGGTTCATTTCAAGGAATGTCATTCGATGATGACGATGTATTGCTTCTTTGACGAAGAAGTATAAAATATGCCATTATTGAGTGTCAACAGAAAGCTGGTCACAAATTCCGGGTCAGTGCGTGCTTCTATCGGAATCAGAATCTCGTTCCGCCGCAGGAACCAAGGGATAAAGGGGGGGTTACCGGGCCCATAGGGGATCGCCGGCAATGCTAAGGCCCTGTTCGTGAATCCACGACTCCGGTTCCAGCTTGTATTGAAGGTAGTTCCTCTCACTCCAGAAACCGGAGTAGCGTACTGCGGCCATCCGGCGGGCGGGAACCTGGCGCAGCGTGACCTCAGGATATTCAGGTTCTGGAAGGGTTTTCAGGGTGTACGAAGGCCGCGCGCGTCCCATATTTTATCGTTTGTATTTCATGTCCCGGGATTGATTGACAACCGAGGATGTCGTTCCTATATTCTGCTTGTCACTGATCAAACAAAATATGGCAGAGATTCCGAAGATGCGGATCTTAAACATTCGGTTTATCTGAAAAAACTGAAGGAAGAGCAGAACGAGGAGCTCATTCAGGAGATTTGCCGGAGCTGTGATTATTCACGTTATGAAGTCAAGAATCGGTTTATCGTGTATTTCAGCGTTGAGAACGTCTTGCCGCTGATCGGAAGCCAGGAAGTCCGCTGATCAGCGGGAATCAAGACGGAGCAACCCGCGCAGGGATCGTAAAAAGGAGGCACAGAAAAATATGGGGCAGTGAAGCCGTGTCGAATCATCCCGTCTGAAAGCATGAACGTTTCTGATCGAAAAGCGAAACCTGCGGCCGTGATCCTTTTGCTGGTCCTGCTGCTGACTTCCTGCTTCTTGCCCATCAGGACCTTCGATGAACAGAAGTGGCGGGCGCAAGTGGAGTCTGCAGACCCGGCGCTTCTCTATGCCCCGCATCTGGCAGAGGGCCGCTACTTCAATCCCTGGATGCCCATGAAGAAGGGCTTCAGTGATTTTCTGCGCTGGCAGCTTTCTGAAAAGACTCCCTATGCTCCAGAGGAGGAAAAGAACGCTCCCCCGGTCGCATCGGACCTCTCTGATCGGATCCGGTCAACACCGGGCGATTTTATCGCCTGGATCGGCCATGCCTCATTCCTGATCAGAATCAACGGAGAATACTGGATCACCGATCCGATCTTTTCGGAGCGGGCGCTCCTGCCGAAGCGGAAAACCCCGCCAGGCCTCTCCCTCGATGAGTTTGCGGCCCTGCCCGGCAAGAAAAACGTGATGATTTCCCACAACCATTACGATCATCTGGATTCCGAAAGCATCCGGCGCCTCCCCCCTGAAACGCGGGTCTATGTCCCCCTGGGACTCAAGGCCCTGATGAATGATTTTGGAAAGCAGGACGTGGTGGAAATGGACTGGTGGCAATCGGTTTCCTGCGGAGACCGCTGCCAGGTGGTCTGTCTTCCCGCCCAGCACTGGTCGAGAAGGATCACGCAGAACACGGATACTACCCTGTGGGCGAGTTTTCTGCTCGTAACCTCTGACCGGAAAATCTATTATGGTGGAGACAGCGGCTACTTTATCGGCTACCGGGAGATCGGACGCCGCTATCCCGGAATTGATTACGCCCTGTTGCCCGTCACCGCCTATGACCCGCGCTGGTTCATGCATTATGCCCATATGGATGCCCGGGAGGCCCTCGACGCCTTCCGTGACCTGGGAGCCCGGTACTTTATCCCGACCCAATGGGGAACCTTCCGGCTGGGAGACGAACCAATCGGGCAGGCTCCTTCAGCGTTGTCCAGGGCCGCGCAATCCACCAACACCGATCCGGCCCGGATCATCGTCATGGGCATCGGCCAGCTTTTGCCTGTCGAGATTCAACAACAAAAGTTCAAATAATAAGGCCTTAATCCCTTTGTCGTTATGGAGTTACACTGTTTGGGTGGACAGGTACCGGTTCGGGATTTCCGTCTCGCCGCGGAGACCATCTGCCCGTTGACTTCAATGCAAAAGCGATACAATAGCGGGGCGCCGCCCGGGTGCCCAATGATATGCCAGAACGGGGAGATTAATCATGCAGGATATTCATCAGCTCAAAGTGACCATAAAGCAGATGCTCGACTCCCAGAGACTGGCAGTACTTGCCACTCAGGGGGAGGGGAGGCCTTATGGCAGTCTTGTCGCATTTGCCGCCACGGAAGATATAAAGAACCTTCTCTTTGCGACAACCCGTGTAACAAGAAAATACGCAAACCTTCTGAAGAACAGGGGAGTGACCATGGTCATCGACACCCGGACAAACCAGACAGCGGACTTTGCAGATGCGGCCGCTGTGACGGTGCTCGGAGATGTTGAGGAGATTGCTGATCATCATCAGCAGGAGCTTGCCGGCATCTATCTCGACAAGCACCCTTATCTGAGGGAGTTCGTCGAATCCCCGACGACCGCTCTTCTCCGGGTCGACGTCAAGACATACATCATGGTGAGCCGTTTTCAGAATGTTCAGGAACTCCATCTTACCTCATGAGCCTAATTCTTCCGTTCGAACAGATCACCGAAAAGGACCGCCCCAGGGTCGGCGGGAAGGCCTATGCACTCAGTGTCCTGGCAAGAACCGGCGTCAGGGTGCCTTCAGGCGTCTGCATTATCGCTGATGCCTACCGCCGGTATGTGAGGGCAACCGGCATAGGAGAGCACATCCGACTGGAGCTCAGCCGCAAACGTTTCGCTGATATGCGATGGGAAGAGGTCTGGGATGCTGCGCTCAGGATCAGGAATAAGTTTCTGACAACCCCAATTCCCCGGTGGCTCTACCAGGATCTCAGCAGACCGCTGCTGCGGCGATTCGGTGATGCGGCAGTCGTGGTAAGGTCTTCCGCACCGGATGAGGATTCAGACAGGGCCTCGTTTGCGGGTCTGCATGAATCATACGTCAATATCCGGGGCAAGGAGGCGATGATCGATCATGTCAGGCTCGTCTGGGCATCTCTCTGGTCTGACGCCGCCCTCCTTTACCGTCGCGAGCTGGGTCTCGATGTCAACAGGAGTTCCATGGCCGTGGTGGTTCAGGAGCTTGTCCAGGGCGATCGTTCCGGCGTTGCCTTCGGCAGAGACCCCAATGATGAAAACCGTGCAGTCATAGAGGCGGTTCATGGTCTGAACCAGGGGCTCGTTGACGGCACTGTGGAGCCTGACCGTTGGCTGCTGGAGCGCAAGAGCGGCAGAATCATTTCCCATGTTCCTGCGGTCAGGGAAAACCGCGTTGTCGCACAGGATGAAGGTGTTGGCGCCAGACCTCTCCCTGGTGAATTGAGAAATAGAGCGCCTCTTGAGGAAACAGACATCCTGCGGGTTTACAGCCTTCTCCTGACTGCTGAGGCGTTTTTCGGCACCTCCCAGGATATGGAGTGGACCATGAAGGGCAGCGAGCTCTTCCTGCTTCAGTCACGGCCGCTCACCACGGTGGCCAATGAGGAGAAGGATGACAAACGGCCTTGGTATCTCAGCCTGAAGAGGAGTTTCGACAACCTGCAAATCCTCAGACGCAAGATCGAAGAAGACATCCTCCCATCCATGATCGCTGCTGCGGACGATATGGCAGCGAGAGATATGGCCAGTCTGACGGAACAGGAGCTGCGATCAGAGATCATCGGCAGGATCGATATCTACAACGGCTGGGTGGCAGTCTACTGGAAAGACCTCATCCCTTTTGCCCACGGCATCAGGCTCTTCGGCATTGCCTATAACGATGCCATAAGACCCAAAGACCCGTTTGAGTTCATGAACCTCCTTGCCGGAAGCGCAATGGAGGGCGTCGAACGGAACCGCATTCTGAGCGAAATGGCTGCAATGGCAAGAAGCACACCATATACTTCAGAACATCTGAGAGAACGGCTTGCAGATGACAAAAGGTTTCAGGATCTTCTTTTCAGATTCATGGCAAGGTTCGGAGACCTCTCCTGCGGCACAAAGCAGTGTTCACAGGGGCCGGATGTCGTCACCGACCTTGTGATAGAGCTTGCATCCGCTCCGGAAGTAGCAGAGCGATTTGCGCCGAAGGATGTGACTGCGCTTGAGAAATCTTTTCTTGCCCGCTTTGAGGGACGGGAGCGGAGCCATGCAGAGCAGCTCCTTGATCTTGCCCGGACAAGCTACAGGACGCGGGACAATGACAACATCTATCTTGGCAGGATAAAAGGCCAGGCGATCATGGCGATAGACGAGTATCTGCGCCGCTTCTCAAAGGACGGCAGCATCTCAGAACCTGAGCTGAAGAAGGCCATTGAAGGCATCAGCGCGCCTGATACCATTCCGCAAAAGGGTCCCGGGAAGAAGATGCATGAAAAGGGATTCAGGTCGCAGGCACGGCAGATCACGGGACAGCCGGCAGGACCGGGTATCGCTCGGGGCAAGGCGCGGGTCATTGCTGATGCATCTGACCTTCACCGTTTCAAGGCAGGTGAGGTCCTCGTCTGCGACGCTGTCGATCCCTCGATCACCTTTATCGTTCCACTCGCCTCGGCTATTGTGGAACGCAGAGGCGGCATGCTCATTCATGGCGCGATCATCGCACGAGAGTATGGAATCGCCTGCGTCACCGGCATACCGGATGCGACGTCGCTCATCCATACGGGTGATACGGTCACCGTTGACGGATATCTCGGCATCGTGACGATAGGATGAAGAAGAGTGTTGCTATGGTGAATGAGGCAGTCATTGACCCTGCAGACCATCTGCTTGAGGAGCGGCTCAGGACCGCCTGCCTTGAGGCGGAGATCGCGATCATCATGGGGCCTTCCCCGAACTTCCTCACCCCTGTGAATTTTATTCATCAGGTCTTCGACGGGGAACGACACTACTCGATGGCCCATTTCGATATTGCGCAGCGGAGGCGGATGGGCATCCTTGTCAAAGATGGCAAGCCGGTTGGCGGCAAGTGGAGCTTCGACCCGGAGAACAGGCGGAAGATCCCGGCGAAAATCGCTGCCCCTCCGATCCGTCCGGCTCCCCGCAACGTCTACATCCGGGAGGCCGCTGCATATGTAAACAATCAATGGCCCGATAATCCCGGCTCAACCGATGGGTTTATCTATCCCGTTACCCCGAAGGATGCCCGCCAATGGCTTCAAGAATTCCTGATGGAGCGGCTCGATCTCTTCGGCGACTATGAGGACGGGATGCGCGAGACCGAGATCTTCCTCTTCCATTCGGTACTGATGCCTTGTCTGAATATCGGCCTCCTCACGCCTTCGGAAGTGGTCGAGGAAACGCTGCGTGTTGGTGCGGAGCGCTCTATCCATATGAATTCTCTGGAGGGGTTTCTTCGTCAGGTGATCGGATGGAGATACCCAGCGCTTCCTGAGGATATGATTTTTCCATGGGTAACCGACGCATTGAAGAGTGATTATCAATGAATCCACTCTGTGGGGTTTTTAATCCTTTTTGGGAAACCAGGGAATAAAGACACTCGTCCGTCTTTTATAGTCGGTGAAAACCGGGTTGCCATCCATGAACCTTTCCGTCATGGGAACACCGGAAACAAACAGGATGATGTAGGTAATCGTCAGCGGTCCGATGATGGACATCCAGCCCCCGGGTACCGACAGAGTCAGGATATAAATGCCCCACCACATCGTGACCTCGCCGAAGTAGTTGGGATGCCTGGAATAACGCCAGAGACCCCGATCCATGACCTTCCCCCGGTTGCCCGGGTCCTTGAGGAACCGGTCCAGCTGCCAGTCCGCAAGCGACTCGAAGAAAAATCCCAGCAGCCACAGCATCAGACCCGCAACGTCCAGGATGCCGAGATCACCCGCGGCATAGGTATTGATGAAGAGCACGGGTGTAATGTTCAGCAGCAGGATGAAGCCCTGCAGGAGGAAAACCTGGAGATAGCTCCTGAGGACAAAAGACTTCCCCCATTCTTCCCGCCACTTCCGGTATCGGACGTCCTCCCCTTTACCCCGGTTGCGCAGATGGATCCGGATGGCGAGCCTGAGCCCCCAGATCAACACCAGCAGATTGACGATCCATTGCCGCGGGGAAAAGGAACCGTTCAAGAGAAAAGTGGACCAGGCCACGATGATGAACCCCGTGCCCCAGGCGACATCGGCAATGCTGTTGTCCTTTCGTATGAGGGCCAACAGGAACCATGCCGTCATGTACAGGAACAAAATCAAAGCCGCGACTGAAATGGTCTGAACCAGTTCCATGGTGCCACCTCCCTGGTGAAACTGCCCGGCCGGAGCAAGGGCTGTGAAAAATCCTTTCTCAGGGCATGAGCCATCGGCCGATGAAAAAGCTCGCCGCCGCAACGCTTGCGGTAAGGACCACGCCCCAGGCGATATCGACCCATACGACAATGACCGGCCAGTCCTTGAGCGTCGCCAGATTGGTTAAATCATAGGTGGCGTAGGCGAAGAAACCGAAAAGTCCTCCCAGAAGGACTGCCTGATACGGCGAATTTTTTTCCAGGGCCGGCATCGTTGCGAAGAACAGGATCCCCATAATGTAAAGCAGATAGAAAATGATAGCGGCAGTCCAGTTGACGTCCGGCCGGAGCAGATGACCCAGATGATTGCGATAGAACCCCCTGGCCACAAACCCGAGCCAGATCATATCGATCGCGAAGAATATGGGAATTGTAAGGAGATAGAGATAGATAACTTTCATCATGATCCCTCCATTTTAGTCATAAAAGGTTCATGGGGCGCTCCATTTTCAAGGAGCGATGACAGCGGCTCCTTTTCTCTGAAACCTCTTTGCCAGCCAGACCAGAAACGGCGTCAAGATCCCCCAGCTCACTGCCAGGATGATAAGCCCATCAACATCGGGCAGCGCCAGTGTCGCCCCCAGCCGAGCGCCGCCGTAGTAGGAACCCGCGCCCCCGACGGCTCCGAAAATGGCCGCCAGCAGGTAGCGCCCCTTGAGCCATTCCAGTGAGACGTTGAGGGTGGCGGCGAAATTGGGCCAGAGGGAGATCATCCAGGGCTGACTGAGCGGATGGGGCAAGATGTGTCCCCGGGGGGTGACGATTCCGGCGGCCGACAGCGCCGTATCGAAGCAGAAACCGAGGATCCCGGCCACAAGCATCAACATCAGCTCACCCCGACGGTCGTCGGTGAGAACGAGATGCACCGACAGCACCAATAACACCACCAGCGGCCCATACCAATCGTTTCCCCTCGCAGCTCCCAGAACGGCTGTGAACCAGGCCGCCTGGAACAGAATGATGTTGAGGAGTTTCCTGCCCATCGTAGTCCTGTCTTCGTGGTTAAGGCCGGTATTGCGGAAATTCGAGCAGGTTTGATGTGTCATGATCCCGTGCTGCCCGAAGGGCTAAGATCGGCGCCAGCAGCATCAGTCCGACGTAGAATTCGCAATGATTGATAAGAACTTGTTTTCTATTGTTCGAATAATATTGGGAGGCTTCTTGTGTGTCAAGAACAATGTGACAGAACAATGTGGCAGAACTTCCCATCCCTTCATCTTGACACTTCCTTAACGTCTGTTTATAGTCAATCCATTTCGCTGGTAATTACCGTCATAAACTGTTCACCATCAAGCATCGTTCTCCCGAATATGAAAGGATATTAATTGATGGGAAAGTCCGTTTGGGAAAAGTTGTTAAAATCGCAGAAGGAATTTTTCTGGACAGGCCGGAGCCGTAACCTCAATTTCCGTATCGACTCTTTAAATAAGCTTAAAGTTGCAATTAAGACCTACGAAAAAGAGATTCTGGAAGCAGTTTACAATGATCTGCACAAAACCGCCTTTGATGCTTATGCTACAGAAGTCGGCCTGATTTATGATGAGATTAATTTCGCTCTGAAAAATCTGCACACCTGGGCCAAACCGGAAAAAGTGAAAACTGCTGTTTTTATCTGGCCGGCCAAAAGTTATATTCAGAAAGAGCCTTACGGAGTGACCCTGATTATTGCTCCCTGGAATTATCCATTTCAACTACTGATGTCTCCGCTGGTCGGGGCAATTACCGCCGGAAACACGGCCATTCTTAAACCATCGGAAGTATCGACGCATACGGCAGATGTAATTGAAAAAATAATCAATAATACCTTTCCTGAAGAATATTTGCGCGTCGTGCACGGCGATGTTGCCCAGACGCAGGCATTATTGGAACTCCCGGTTGATTATATTTTTTTTACCGGCAGCGTCACGGTGGGTAAAGTGATCGTCAATGCGGCTGCCCGGCATTTGACACCTTTTACTCTGGAATTGGGAGGGAAAAGCCCGGCCATCGTCTGTCCTGACGCCAATCTTCGGCACGCCGCCCAAAAAATAGCCTGGGGCAAGTTCCTCAATGCCGGCCAAACCTGCATAGCCCCGGATTTTGTACTGGTTCATGACTCCATTAAGAATGATTTTCTCGCCGAGTTAAAAAAAGTAATCATTCAATTTTACGGGGAAAATCCCGCCGAACATCAGAGATATTGCCGGATCATAAATGACCGTCATTTTCAACGGCTAAGCGGACTTCTCAATGCGGCTAATATTTTTTCCGGTGGTAAAATAAACCCTGCCGACCGCTATATTGAACCGACAATATTACACCCGGCCCAATGGGATGACCTCGTTATGCAGGATGAAATCTTCGGTCCGTTATTGCCGGTACTTGTTTTCTCCGAAATCAGCGACATCATCCGGAAAATAAATGAACGGCCCAAACCATTAGCGCTTTATCTTTTTTCGGATGATCGGTTCATTCAAAAGCGTGTAACTGAGGAAATAGCATACGGCGGTGGCGCTATCAATAACACCATCGTTCATGTCGCATCACACTTCCTGCCTTTTGGCGGAGTAGGGCCGAGCGGTATCGGTTGCTACCATGGCAAAGCCAGCTTCGATACTTTTACCCATTTGAAAAGTATCGTGAAAAGTTCCGTCCGCTTCGATATGGCCTTGGCCCACCCCGATAAAAATCCGGGGATGAGATTACTAAAGATGATTTTAAAATGAATTAATATCAGTGTATAAAAAGCGATTGCATTAATCAAGGAAGCAGAAAATGCTTGCCACAAAAGAAACAATGATCAGAATACGAATTGGCGTCAAGGAAAGTGTCATCGCCTGCTGATCCGGTGATTGATAAGAGATTCCGTTTTTATCGGAAAAGTATAGAAAATTTGAGTTTGTACATCCATCATTTTCCCCACAATGAAAGGCTTAGTACTCTAATTCATAAATACAGTTACGTATAATGAGCTTGCTTTCGAGACAGATTTATGGCATCAATGCAATCCAGGAGGTTGCATATGCCAAGGAAAAGCCCATACGGAATCGTCCTTACGGAAGAAGAGCAGAGAGAACTAACCACGCGCGCAAACAAATATACGCTACCGTATTTTATCGTTTCGCGAGCCAGGATGATCCTCCTTGCCGCCCAGGGGCTCAGCAATGATGAGATTGCCAACCGACTGGATGCACCCCGCAAAGTTGTCAGCATGTGGCGAAAACGTTTCTTTGAAGAACGCCTCCTTGGGCTTGATGAACGACCACGTCCGGGACGTCCTCCGATTTTTCCCCCCGGAGATTATCGTTCAGGTTAAGGCACTGGCCTGTGAACTGCCCGCGATTCATCAAGTGCCGATTTCTCGATGGAATGTTGCCGATCTGGGCAGAGAGATTCGAGGATCGGGATTCGCAGCCACGATCAGTGACAGCACTATCTGGCGATGGCTTCATGAGGATGCCATTCGTCCTTGGCGGTATCGCTCCTGGATTTTTCCCCGTGATCCTCAATTTGCCGAGAAAGCCGGGCGAATCCTGGATCTCTATGAGAGGGTTTGGGAAGGGCACTCCCTCCAAGAGGATGAGTTTGTTTTGTCTGCCGATGAGAAAACCAGCATCCAGGCGCGCCGTCGTCGTCATGCCACCTATCCGGCTCAACCGGGATGGCCGATGAAAGTAGAACATGAATACGCCAGGTGTGGCGCTTGGGCTTATATTGCCGCTCTCGATGTGCATCGCGCTAAATTGTTCGGTCGATGCGAACGTAGAAGTGGCATTGCTTCTTTCGATCGACTCGTTGACGACGTAATGCGCCAACCGCCCTATGTCGCAGCAAGGCGCGTTTTTTGGATTGTGGACAATGGTTCTTCCCATCGCGGATCTCGTTCTGTGGAAAGATTGCAATCTCGTTATCCCAATCTCTTGCTCGTTCACGCACCTGTGCATGCAAGTTGGTTGAATCAGATCGAAATCTATTTCTCAATCCTTCAACGCAAGGCCCTTGTTCCAAACGACTTCACATCCTTAGAGACGCTCAATGAACGAATCATTGGTTTCCAACACTACTACGAGCAGATCGCCAAACCGTTTGAATGGAAATTCACCCGAAACGATTTGAACATTTTGATCAACAAAATCAAGCTGGCGCAGTTGTCATCAGCACGACTCGCAGCGTAAATACGTAACCGAATTTATGAACCGCTGTACTTAGTCTGCATGTTTCCACTCCGCAACGCCAGGCTCAACGGTCTTGCGCAAATCCTCCCAGAAGGTTTTTCTTTTGTCCGAATCCTGTGGTGACAATGCGGGAAACTCCAGGAACGGCACTTTGATATTTTCCTTTGCCAGTTCCTCAGACAGGATCTCGGCCATAATCCCCATGAGGACAGGTTCATCGGGGGAAGGATGATCCACCGGATTGGGAGACTCCGTTTGATAACGGTTTACTTTATGCTTACCCCAGTGAATGCCGCAGGTGGGGCTGTTCTCCAACCCCAGAAAGCAGGTCAAGCGGTAATTGTTCTTAATGAATTCCCTAACCATCAACAAGGGGGTTTTCAATAGATCCTTGCAATGGTCCCGGAAAAAAATACTATCATACTGTTGCCTGCCTTGGGGATTGCGCATCAGCCCCATAGCCGTCGTCTCCGGACAGAGATACTGGATGATGCCCACTTTTTGCTCCATAAGGTACTCCACGATCTGTCGGGACAAAGGAAAATTCTGCCCCAATATGTGTACGCGGCAATAAGGATTGACCAGGCACTGCGCAATCATAATGATCTTTCTGTCTTTTTTGCTCATGTTCCTACCTCCCCCTCACTCCTGAAACCGGTTTTGCTTTATGTAGGCCTCGACATCGAACTTCGACCGCCACCCGCCGTAACTCATGTAACGAACCTTTGCGAAGATCTGGCGTTCAAATCAGGCGCTGTCCTGTGCCCCCCGATCGAACAGTCAATCCCGGCATAGCCGATCGGGTCCCTGCCTTCCAATTCACATTTATCATTGAGGCAAATCGCTGAGCCGAGAGCCTCTTCGGGGATGGCGTACACCTGTATTTTCTTGCACCAAGGCATCCTTTGATTTCTGGTCCGCCCGTGCTTTTGTGACCTCCAAGGTCACTTTTGGGCTGCGAGCCGATCAAAACGCAAAAAGGGCGAAAGATTGGATTGGCCGACCAGGCACGGATCGTTTCGATTCAGGTTACAGTTGTTGAGCTTGCCGGCTGTAAAGTGACTTAAAACATTGGCTGCTTCAGCCTCTCCCGATTCCACCGAATCAACGATACCGACTTGGCCTGTTTACGATCCTTGAGATCGTCTCGATACAAAAGATGGCGGCAAGATATTTTCAGACCCATGCATTCCCTTTGGGCCGAGGATCATGTCTATGGATGACTGCCTCTTCAGCTCTTCATACCAAAGCCGGTAACCTTCGCTCCCCGGATGAAGCGTGTCTGCGGCATAGAATTTTGCCGAATCCCTCAAGAAGGGGTCTTCGTCTCTTTCTTTAAAAAGATCAATATATTCAATTTTCTCTCTTTGCGATACGGCCATGAATATCGCCCGGACTTTTCGCGTCCTCCAGGAGTAGATCCAGTTAACCGGGGGAAAGAAGACAGGTGCAAGACCCACATTGCCCGTGCTCATGAAAATGACCTTCCCGCCTTTATCATTGGATAGGTGGAGGACCTCGGTGATCGAATTATTCAGCCCGCCCAGGTCGGTGAAACGGATGATATCGTTACCCCCGACCTGCAAAAGGACCAGGTCAAATTCCCCCTTTCTGAAATCCTTCATCTGTTTAGAAATGTCCTCCACCTTGGCCCCGTCCTGGGCCCGATTGATGATCTCCGTTCCCGGATAGTCCCGGGCGATTCGCCCCGCTACGGAATCCGCCGAATCAGAAGCCCCTGTGCCGACACCCGTACTATCCCCGATCACAAGAACCCTCCGCTTCGCCTCCTTTACCCTGACCTCAAAGGGCACGCTGGCTTTCGCAAGACCCCGACCCGTGTTCACCCTGGAAACGAATGAAAGAATCTCGAAAGAGACCAATACAGCAATGAAAAAAGAAACAACGATCAGGATACGAAATGGTGACAAGGGAAGTGTCATCGCCTGCTGCTCCAGCTTTTTGATAAGACAGTACTTTCTTACAGGGAAATGATAGAAAAGTCCGTTTTGAATGTCAATTATTTCCACGCACTATGTTTAATGTCTGTTGTTCTCAAGTCAAATGCGCGCATTAACCGGATGAATCGAATTTAAGGCACCAAGCCCTTGATGTTTACACTATTAACGTCAAAAGCCGCTTCAAAAGATTACGATAGATTGTGATACATACTTTCCATTTTTCATCACTCACCTTTCGCAAAGGTCTCAGCCATGCTGAACGGTCCCGGCAGCCTCGACGGCCACCCCCACGCCGACCTCGCCACGGCGGATGGCCGCCACACGTTCGCTCACCGCTTGCTTCTGCGCGTCGGTCAGGCGCACCACGTTCTTCACCTGCAGCGCCATTCGCGGGTTCTTCACCAGCGTTGCCTCGTGGCGCATCAGAAAGTCCCAGTACAGGGTGGTGAACGGGCAGGCGCTGTCGCCGCTGCGCTGCGCCGGGTCGTAGCGGCAACCCTTGCAATACGGGCTCATGCGCTGGATGTACTTGCCGGTGGCAATGTAGGGTTTGCTGCCCATCACGCCGCCATCGGCGTACTGGCTCATGCCCAGGGTGTTGGGCAGCTCGACCCATTCCACGGCATCGACGTATACCGCCAGGTACCAGGCATGAACCTGCCGGGGCTGAACACCCAGCATCAGCGCGTACAGGCCAGTGACCATTAGGCGCTGGATGTGGTGGGCGTAGCCGTGCGCAAGTGTCTGCGCGAGCGCGTCGCGCAGGCAGACCATGTCGGTCGCGCCGGTCCAGTACCACTGACGCTGAGATTCTGATCCCGATCAGGACGGCTGACGCTCCTTCAGAGCCTCCTCCTCGAAATTGCCGGCTGTGGCGGCCTTGTCCTGATCAAAATACATGGGATAGTGCTTCCGGAAGGATTCCATGATGACATCGTAGGGCAGATCGGCAAAGGGCCCGTGATCGTGGACATATTCCATGTGCCGGTTCCCCCTGCGGTCGAATTCGTGGAAGATCGCATCGTGCACGCCGTCGAAATCCAGGGGCTTGACGCCGAAGCGCTCGCAGAGGGAGAGGTTGAAGGTCGGCGTGGCCTTGACCCAGCGTCCGTTCAGGTGCATCTCCGTGTAGCCGTGGAAGATGAACAGGTCGGTCTTCATGAGCTCTTTCAGCCGCTGGGTGGTCAGATGGTTCCGGACATCGGCGAACCGCAGGCGGCCCGGAATGCCCAGGACGCGGGCTGCCGCGGCCAGCAACAGCGCTTTTTCAACGCAGTAACCGGACTTCTTCTCAAGAACCACGCTGGCCTTGAACCGGTCCCGCGCCAGGTCAATGCAATAGGGGTCGTATTTGATCCCGTCGCGGACGGCGCTGAAGATACGGACGGCCTGGTCCGCCGGGGTTGCGGCGTCTCCCGACGCGGCCTTCGCAAAGCGAACGACCTCGGGGTGATCGCTGTCGATAAAAGGGGTGGGTTGCAGATATACTTCAAATTCTCCCGTCGTCGCTGCTGCCATGACACACCTCTCCCGTTGAATCGAATCCAGAACTTTCTTTTCTTCCACTTTTTCAGGACCGGTGTCAAATCAAAATTCCCCAGCCGCCTTCACGAACCCGAACAACTTCGCACAGTCGAGCGCGCAGGCAACCGTTCTTCTTCAGTCGGCGCGTCGGGCATCTCATGGAGGGAGTCTGACGGGGATTTCCATTGACAGTGCGATAATTTCCATTTAGTCTTTGTCATTCAACCAGCACGGCGGAAAGGATCGGGGCATGAAAGACAAGCGGATGACGGCCGCGGAAGCGGCTGCCATGATCGGAGACGGCATCCACCTGGGCGTCGGCGCCGGCATGACCATGAACCCCATGCCCGTCATTCGGGAGGTCATCCGCAGGGGCGTCCGCGGGTTGACCCTTACGCCGGTCCTGACGGGCGGGTATGTGGCCGACCTGATGATCGGCGCCGGATGCGTGGAGACGGTCCAGTTCCCCCAGATCGTCCTCGACGAATTCGGCCTGGCGCCCTGTTTCAGAAGGAAGGTCGAGCGGGGCGAACTGAAGCTGCTGGAGACCATCTGACCGGGGTTGCTTCTGGGGCTCCAGGCTGGAGTCCACAACCTGCCCTTTATCCCCGTCTTCGGGTTTCTGGGGTCGGACTACATGAAAATCCGGCCGGACCTGAAAACGGTCAAAGACCCCTATACCGGGATCGAATACGTCGTCGTGCCCCCCATCATGCCGGATGTGGCCGTCATCCATGCGACCCGGGGCGAGCGGGGCGGCGGTGTGACGACCCGGAGCGACCGGAACGACCGCATGCTGGCCATGGCCGCGAAAAAAACCATCGCCGTCGTCGAAGAGCTGGTTGATCCGGACCGGCTCCTGCCCGGCCCCCACGAAGTCTATGTGGCGGCCGTCCACATCGACGCCGTCGTGCCCGCCCCCGGGGGGGCGCATCCGACCGGCTGCCCGGGGCTTTACGGAATCGATGAAAGGCACATAACCGCCTATGTGGCGGCGGCAAGGGAAGAGGAGTCCTTTCAGCAGTATCTGGAAAAATACATTCTCGCGCCGAAGGACCACAGCGCGTACCTGGCAACCGTGGGGTTCAGGGCAGATGAAAAATAAGAGCATCCATCCTTTCGAACGGATGATCGGCGCAATCGCCCGGCTCCTGAGAAACGGCGAGCGCGTCGCCACGGGGACACTGTCCCCCGTTCCGGCCGCCGGCTGCTTCCTGGCGAAACACACCCATGCGCCGGACTTGGAACTGATCGTCTACGGGGACCCGGACAGCCGGCTGTCCGAAGGGTTTCACGAGATTTTCGGACTGGCCCAGCAGGGGAAGATCGATGTGTTCTTTCTCTCCGGGATCCAGATCGACCAGCAAGGCGGCATCAACCTTTCCGCCCTGGGCGATTACCGCCGGCCGACCTTGAGGCTGCCCGGCGGCGCCGGCTCCTCCATGCTCTACGCGATGAGCGGACGGACAATCCTCTTTGCGAACACCCACACTCCGAAAATCTTCGTCCCCAGGGCGGATTTCGTCAACGCCACCGCCTTCGACGAGGCCGGGATCACTCCCTGGCGCAGGGGTGTCCTGAGTCATGTGGTGACGCCGCTGTGCGTCATGGCCTTCGACCGGGACCGCGGCCGGATTGTCTTGGACTACGTCTATCCCGGTGTCACGGTGGAGCGGGTTGTGGAGAACACCGGCTTCGATCTGGACATCGGGGAAAGAGACATCCCCACGCACGATCCTCTCGGCGAGGCGGACCTGGCCATCCTCCGGGGGCCGGTTCGGGAGAAAATGAAGCAGGCCTATCCGCTGTTCGCCCGCAATGTCTGGGGCGCATAAACAACCGATGCACAACTCCTGCACGATCGAAGGCTTCGCCGGCGGCGGATCGAATTTTGCTGCAGAACGGTCCCCGGGGCAAGGCCGGGGCTTTCCGCAAGAATTTTATCGCAACTGACATGGGAGTCGAACCGTACGTGATCCTTTTCCTGCTCACTTTTTTCATCCTCTACGGCAGCCTTCACGGGTATTTCTTCCTCAAAGTCAAGGGGGCCTTTCACCCGGCAGCCGCCGCTCAGGCCGTCCTGATCATCCTGATGGCCTTCATGGTGTTGGCCCCGGTGCTGGTCCGGGTGTCAGAGCGCCTCGGTTACGAGGGCGCCGCTTGTCTTCTCTCTTACATCGGCTACATCTGGATGGGCATTCTGCTGCTCTTCTTCTCCGTGTCCCTTCTCCTGGACGCATACCGCATGCTGATATACGTGGCCGGCCGGATCACGCAGGGGAATCTGTCGTCCCTGACGCCCTCTCCCATCCAGCTCTTCCTCATCCCGATGCTCGTGTCCCTGTCCCTCAACGCCTACGGATACCATGAGGCAAAAAACATCCGGACGGAACGGATCACCGTCGGATCAGCGAAAATCCCCCGGGAGGCGGGCAGAATCCGGATCGTCCAGATCTCAGATGTCCACATCGGCATGATCGTCCACGGAGACCGCCTGGAAAAAATCGTCGACAAAGTCCGGCAGGCCGATCCGGACATCCTGGTCTCCACGGGGGATCTATTGGACGGACAGATCGACAACCTGATGCCGTCCGCCCGGCTTTTTGAGGATATCCGGCCGAAATACGGAAAGTACGCCGTAACGGGAAATCACGAGTTCTACGCGGGCATCGAACAGGCCATGGCCTTTCACCACAGCTCGGGATTCCGGGTGCTGCGCGGCGAGGCCCTGACGGTGGCGGGTCTGATCCATATTGCCGGCGTGGACGACCCGGCGGGAATGGGTTTCGGCATGCATCGATACCCGACTGAAAAAAAGCTGCTGGCGGAAATTCCGAAAGAGCGCTTTACGCTTCTCCTCAAGCACAAACCGATCCCGGATCGGGAGACACTGGGGCTTTACGATCTTCAGCTTTCCGGACACACCCACCGGGGACAGATCTTTCCCTTCAGCCTGCTGACCGGGCTTGTTTTTCCCTACCATGCGGGCGATTTCGAGCTGCCGGAGAACGCCCGCCTTTACGTAAGCCGGGGAACGGGGACATGGGGGCCGCCCGTCCGGTTCCTCGCCGCCCCGGAAGTGACGGTCATCGATTTGCTATACCAAGAGGAGAAAAAATGAACCGCAGGGACTTCATGAAATCGGCATTGATCACCGGCGCGGCCATCAGCCTGCCCGCCGGGCTGGATCCGGTCCTGACCGCCCTTCAGGCCGCGCAGGGGCCGGACCTGGCGGTGGTCCGCGGAACGCCGCCGGCAAGGATCACAGGGGCCGCCGTTGACGCACTGGGCGGCATGAGACGATTCGTTTCCCGGGGCGACGTGGTCGTCGTGAAGCCGAACATCGGCTGGGACCGGACGCCGGAATATGCCGCCAACACGAATCCCGAAGTGGTCGCCGCCGTGGTCCGCCTCTGCCTCGAAGCCGGCGCAAAGAAGGTCAAGGTGTTCGACCATCCCGTGAGCGACGCGCGGCGGACCTACAAGCAGAGCGGCATCGCCGACGCGGCCGCGGCGGCCGGGGCTGCCGTCGGCTTCATGGACGAACGGAAATTCAAGGACATGCGGATCAACGGTTTGACGCTGAAAACATGGCCCCTCTACACCGAGGTGATCGAGGCCGACAAGGTGATCAACGTCCCCATTGCCAAAACCCACGGGATTGCCCGGCTGACCCTGGGCATGAAGAACTGGATGGGGGTGATGGGCGGATGGCGGGGCCGGATCCACCAGCGCATCGACGAAAGCCTCGTGGACCTCGCCGGGTTCATCAAGCCCGCGCTGACCATCCTCGATGCCGTCCGGATCCTGACGGACAACGGTCCCCAGGGTGGAGACCTCGCCGACGTGAAGCTGCTCAACACCGTCGTGGCCGGGACGGACGCCGTGGCGGTCGATGCCTTCGGCGCGACCCTCTTCGGTCTGAAGCCCGCCGATCTGGGCTGTGTTCGTCTCGGACACCAGATGCGGCTGGGCAGCATGGACCTGGCCGGAATGAAAATCAAGCGAATCACCCTGTAACGATGACAAAAATCAGAAGACTCACCCAGGCTGTTTTCCTGCTGATCTTTCTGTGGCTCTTTCTGCAGACCGAGTCCAAGGGTGCGAACGAGCTGGGCTACCCCGTCAAGATCTTTCTGGACGCCGACCCGCTGATCTTCATCACCACGGCCCTTTCGAGCCGGCAGCTCGATTTCCCCTTTCTCCTCGCCCTCCTCGTGATCCTGGCAACGGTTTTCCTGGGCCGGGTCTTCTGCGGCTGGGTCTGCCCGCTGGGCACCCTGCACAACCTGGCTGGTTCCCTGAAAAAAAAGCGCCCTCCGGCAAAGCCGTTCAACGCCTACCGCTGGAAATATTACATCCTGATTTTTATCGTGGTCGCAGCGGTCTTCACCCTGCAGCCGGCAGGCGTCATGGACCCCATCGCCCTTCTGATCCGCTCCCTGTCCCTGGCCGTCTACCCGATGTTCCAGTACGTCACGGTCAGCGCCTTCGACATCCTTTACGCCTGGCATCTTCCCCTCGTCACCGACGCGTCCGAGTGGATCTACGGTCTCCTGAAAAAGGGTTTCCTGTCCTTTCAGCAGCCTTTCTTCAGGCAGGCTGTTTTCACGGGACTGGTCTTTCTGGGCATCCTGGCCCTGAACCTTCAGGAGCGGCGGTTCTGGTGCAAATACCTCTGTCCGCTGGGCGCTCTGCTCGGTCTTCTTTCCAGATACGCGCTGCTGAAGCGGTCCGTCAGCGAGGGCTGCGACGGCTGCGGTGTCTGCCTGGGGTCCTGCCAGGGCGCGGCCGGTCCGGACCTTAAGGACAAGTGGATCAAGCAGGAATGTTTGGCCTGCATGAACTGCGACGACGTCTGCCCGAAAAATGCGGTCCGGTTCGGCTTCTCCGCAAACGCATCCGGCACGGCCCTGGATCTCGGCCGCAGAAGAGTCATCGGATCCGCCCTCGCCGGTGCGATCGCCGTTCCCGCCCTTCGAATCACGCCGCTGAAAAAAGCGGGCGCCGCCGATCCGCAGCTCATCCGCCCGCCGGGATCCCGGGAGGAAAGGGAATTCCTGAAGCGCTGCGTCAAGTGCGGGGAGTGCATGAAGGTGTGCGTGACCAACGGGCTGCAGCCCGCGCTTCTGGAGGCGGACCTGGAGGGGATCTGGTCGCCGGTTCTGGTGCCGCGGATCGGCTACTGCGAGTACCGCTGCACCCTCTGCGGCCAGGTCTGTCCGACCGGCGCCATCCGGAATCTCTCCCCTGACGAAAAGGCAAAGGTCAAGATCGGCCTCGCCATGATCGATCAGAGCCGTTGCCTTCCCTTTGCCCATGGCATGTCCTGCATCGTCTGCGAGGAGGTCTGCCCCACTCCGAAGAAGGCGATCCGGTTCGAAGAGGTCCGGGTCAGAGACCGGGACGGTCGGGAGCAAATTCTGAAACAGCCCCATGTGGACCTGGATCTCTGCATCGGCTGCGGCATCTGCGAGACCAAGTGCCCCGTCCTCGGCCGACCCGCCATCACAGTGACCAGCATCGGGGAATCGCGGTCCAGGGACAACCAGCTTCTGCTCTCCTGAAAGTACGGGATTTCAGAAGCGGAAAGAAGCGTGGACATGTCAAATCAAAGGGATGTTAACGGATCGGCCGTTTCCTCTCCCAACCGGCTCCTTAAGCTGATCGTGTGGGCCCGGGACGCACGCTGGATGTGGGATCTGTTCGGTCCGGTGTACAACCGTCACATCCTGGATCCCCTGTCCGATCTGTATGAACACATCGCCGCAGATCTCAACGTCAACAGCCGCGCCCGGATCCTCGACGTCGGTTCCGGCCGGGGATACGTTACGCTTCTCCTGGCCGGGCGGCTTCCATCGGCATCCCTGGTGGGCATCGATTATTCCGCCACCCAGGTCCGTGCGGCCGAGCGGCTGCGGAAGCAGAGAGCCCTGCACAATTGCCGCTTCGAGCAGGGAAACGCGATGTCCATTCCATTCGAAAGCGACCGTTTCGACGCCGTCATCACGGTCGGCTCCATCAAGCACTGGCATGATGCACGGCAGGCGCTCAGGGAAATATACAGGGTCCTCTCTCCGGGTCAATGGGCGGTCATCTCGGAAACGGACAAGGACGTGTCGGACGAGGATCTGAAGCGCTTCATGCGGTGTTTCCATGTCTGGTTTCTGTGGGACGCGCTCCTGTTCTGGGGGTTGCGGAATGTTGTCTTCGGCGGGAGTTATACCGAGTCGGAAATCGTGGCGCTGGCCCGTTCGGCCGGTTTCCGTGAGTTAATGACCGACCGGGTAAAAGATTGCCCCTATGTCATCGTGAAGGCACGGAAATGACGCCGGGGGATGACCGCCGGAAGATCCTGAAAGACGGCATGGCCGCGGCGTGGCCGATCTGCCTCGGATATGCGCCGATCGGACTGGCCTTTGGCGTCCTTGCCCAGAAGGCCGGTCTGGCGCCTTGGGAAATCGGACTCATGTCCGTTCTGGTCTATGCCGGCAGCGCCCAGTTCATCGCCGTCTCCATGATCGAAGGCGGCGCCCAGGCCATCCCCATCATCCTGACCACCTTCACGATCAATCTCCGCCACCTGCTTATGAGCTCATCGCTGGCCGTCCATCTCCAGCGCCTCGGCCGGGGCTGGCTCTCCCTCTATGCATACGGCGTGACGGACGAGAGCTTCGCCCTCAACATGGCCCGCTTCCGCGACCGGGACTGGGACTGGAGACGCGCGCTGGTCCTCAACCACACGGCCAACGGCGCATGGATCGCGAGCACGGTGATCGGCGGCTATGGCGGGCAATTTATCCCGGCCGGGGCCTTTGGAATCGATTACGCCCTGCCGGCGATGTTTATCTGTCTGCTTGTGATTCAGATCCGGGACAGCCTTCATGTTGCGGTTGCGATGCTGTCCGGTTTGCTGGCGGTCGCCCTGTCGCTGCTCTTTCCGGGAAACGCCTACATTGTCGCGGCATCCGTGACCGCTGCGACGGCCGGCCTCTTTCTGCGGAAGCGGCGAGCGGGCATTGCCGAAAGCGGGGAATCCGCATGAAAACGGGCGATCTCCTGGTGTTTCTGGGTATGGGCGTGGTGACCTATCTGCCGCGCTGGGTCCCTTTGATTTTCCTGTCGCGCCGCCGCCTGCCGGAATGGCTGAGGCAGTGGCTGGATTTCATCCCCGTCGCCGTGCTGAGCGCTCTGATCCTGCCGGGTCTCGTCACGGCCGGAGAGCCCCGGCATTTAGAGGTGTTCCAGCCGTCCCTGCTGGTGGCAATCCCGACGACCCTCTTCGCCTGGAAGACCCGCTCCCTGGCCGGAACCGTGATCGCCGGGATGGCGCTTTACTGGCTGGCCGGCAGGGTTTTCCCCTGAGGATCACATACCCGGAATGCCGGTGAACACGCCGTGCGGATCCACCTGCGTCCGGAGGACCTTCAGAATGTCCGGCGGCGGCGGCGGCGTCAGGGGAATCTCCCCCTCCGGCCTCAGCAGTTCGAAGCCCGTGCAGAGCTGGGCCAGGTCGAAGCTGACGCCGGGCTGGAGCGACTGCACGCGCATGCGCTTCGAGACCGGCTCGAAATCGTAGACGCCGGCATTGGTGACCACGGCGACAGGCCCCTTGCCGAGAAGCCCCGCCTCCTTCCGTGAGTTGCCGCCCTTCAGGTGGCCTACGCTGGTGATGAAATCCACCCTGGCGGGGAACTTGTCGGGCGTCTGGAGCCCCACCAGCACCATGCTTTCGGTCAGCGACGACAGGTCGTTGTTTCCGCCGGACCCGGTGAGCCGGGTCTTCGGCTGCAGAAAGTCATCCCCGATCAGATGGGTATTGATGTTGCCGTACATGTCCACCTGCGCGAACCCGAGAAAGCCGATGTCCACGTAGCCGTTGTACGCCTGCGCGAAGGAATAGGCCATTTCCTGAATGACGGGGGATTTCCGCCAGGTGAAGGGGTCTCCCACCGACCAGGGCATGTCGCCCTCGATCGGGTTCTGCCCTCCGGACTCGTACACCATGGTGATGTCGGGGGCGTGCGTTTTCTTCGCCAGAATGGCCGCCACCATGGGCAGTCCCGTGCCTACATAGACGACCTGGTGGTTTTTTATCTGCAAGGCCAGCACGTAGGCCAGCATTTCAAGCGGGTTCATGGGTTTTTCGTTGCTCATGGGTCAACTCCTCAATAGTATATATCCGTATCCTTCTTCAACGTGTATGACTGGTAGGAAAAATCATATCCCTCGTCCTCATTGTCGTATTCGGCCGTCTTCGTGAGCCGCCGGGACTTGGCCACCCACCGGGCGCCGCCCAGCTTTTCAACGAAGTCGAACTGGTCCTTGCTGCCGAAGACCCACTGTTCCATGAATTCCTTCATGTTATCGTCGGTCACTGTCGCATAGCGCATGGCCTTTTCCCACCACTGCCGCGACCAGTAATAGCAGCCGGGCATGTTGCCGGGAACGGCGCCGAAGGGCATCTCCACCACGGCATCCACATACATGAAGGGAATGACGACCCCCTTGTTGTTGTATCGGATATCGATCTCCGGAACGATCTCCTCCGCGGTGATGATCACCTTCCGGGCGGCGGCGGCAATGGCGATGTCGTTCACCGCCGGGCCGTAAATCCGTGCGTTTCCGGTCTTGTCGCAGGCATGCACGTGAATGACGGTCACATCGGGGTACAGCGCCGGAATGAAGACCACCGGGTCTGCGTCGTCCCGCATCGGGTTCTGCATGACCTTGACATAGGGATTGTAGCGGATGATGTCCGATCCCAGAAGCTGCTTGCTGAAGACGCCGGGCGAACCGAGCTGGGCTGCCTTGAAGCCCTGGGCCATGGCGCCGTGGCTCCATTCGGAGAGGATTTTCACCTTTCCGGCCTTCAACTGGCGCGAGTAGTTACGGTCCGAGCCGCGCATCTCGGCGCCGATATAGGAATTGTGGGAGTAGCCGCAGACGCCGAAATTGATCATGTAGCTCTGGTTGGTGTTGGGAGACCCGATGAACTGCAGGTTCTTCTTGCCCTGACGCATCATTTCGAAATAGGCCTGATGGGGCGTCCGGACATAGGCAAATCCGGTGTCCGTAAAGATATCGCCGTCCTTGACGAATTCGGCAATGGCTTCCTTGAGGCCGATGCGCTTGTCCCTCCGGGAATGGTCCTTGTTCAGATGATCCCGGCGCACCGATTCGAAATCGACCAGGCGATCCAGAATGGCGGCGTCCTCAATTTTCAGGTTCTGAACGGCCTCCTGATTGTAGCTGAAACGACTCATGTTTATTCTCCTTGTTCGGAACAGCGGTCCGGTTGACGCTGTTCCTTGGTCATTCCGCGGAAAAGCGGTCAGCAAGCTCACTCCGCAAATGTGTTATGATGCCTTTGCAACCGCCGGGCTATCCGGTTTTGTCCGCTTTTCTAACCGGACCATTCCTTGCGGAGGGATCGGAGTTTGTCTGATGAGATCGGGATGATGTGCGATAGAGGGGATTAAAATCTGAACTCCTCCGGGTAGATCTCATTGCTTTCCATGAGGTTCTTCGCCCGGGTGATATCGATTTCCATGCGGTCGCAGATGTCCAGGACGGAAGACGTGTAACGGGTCGGAAAACCCAGGCGGGTGACGAGCCGTTTTATCCCTTCGTTGCGGGAATCGAGCAGGATTTCGACGGCGGCAATGCCCCGTGATCTGGCGATTTCCACGACCCGGGAGGCGAGCATCTTCCCGATTTTCCGGCCCTGCCAGTCATCCCGGACCGTGACGGTCAGCTCCGCACGGTCGGGCCGGCCCCCGGCGACGATAAAACGGCTGGTCCCGATCATGGCTTCCCGGTTCTCCTCAAGGATTACCGCGGCCAGGCAGAAGTGGGTCCGGTAGTCGATGTGGACGAGATGGCGGAGCTGGGCCGGCTGAAGCCGCTCCAGGTGGGTCAGAAAACGGTAGAAGACGGATTCCGGGGACAGCCGGCTGAAGAGATCGAGAATGAGGTCTCCGTCCGTCGGTCGAATGGGCCGGAACAGGACCGGCTGCCCGTTCGCGAGCGCAACCCGCTCCTCGTATTGTGCGGGGTAAGGCCGGGACGACCATGTTGTCCATATAACATGCCCCTGTGACCCGGCAAGTTTGATATTCCAGGTCAGGATCGAGAAATTTTTGAATTTTTCAATGATTTATTATAAGCAGGAAACCGGAAGTCAATCAAGCGCCAACATCAAGAACAAGGAGGTCTGCAATGAGCAAGATATTCAGTCTGAAAGCGGAGGAAGGCGGCATCGGGGTCGTCACCTTCGATGTGGCCGGCGACGCCATGAACACCTGGACGGACGCCGCTTTCCTGAGTTTCGACGAGCTGATGGGTGAAGTGTCCAAAACTCCGGGACTCAAGGGCCTGATCTTCATCTCCGGCAAGCCGGACAACTTCTTCGCCGGCGCGAACCTGAAGATGATCGCCGACATCGAAAAAGCGGAGGACGTCCGCAAGATGCTGGACCTGTTCCACGGCTCCTTCGCACGGCTCAATGCCTTCCCCTTCCCCGCCGTCGCGGCCATCCACGGCCACTGTCTGGGAGGCGGCCTGGAGTTCGCGCTGGCCTGCACGGCCCGCGTCGCCAAGGAAGGAAAAACGACGCTCATTGGGCTCCCCGAATGCAATGTCGGCCTGTTCCCCGGCGGCGGCGGAACGCAGCGCCTGCCCCGGCTGATCGGCTATCCCGCCCTGGAGATGATTCTGAAAGGGACGATGATGCCCGCGGCCAGGGCCTTTGAAGCGGGCATCGTGGACCGCCTGGTCCCTGCCGATGGCGATCTGCTGGCCGAGGCGAAAAAACTCGTCCAGGAAATCAACGCCGGCAAAGCCAACCTGAAGCGGCCTACTCACGATTTCTCTCAGATCGACGCCGTCGCCGACATGGCGCGCCAGGGCATTCTCAAAGCAACAAAGGGCCGCTACATCCCCGGGCCCATGCTGGCGCTCATGTCGATGCATGAAGGCCTGAAAGTTTCGCTGGAGAAGGGCCTGGAACTGGAAAAAGCCAACTTCGTCGAGGTGGTCCTGACGAACCAGGCCAAGGGCAGCATCAACACCTTCTTCATCAAGGGGATGACCGACAAGCCCAAAGCCATGATGACCAGGGGGTTCCAGCCCAAGCCGCTGAACCTGGCGCTGGTTCTCGGCTTCGGCACGATGGGCCGGGGCATCGCCATCGACATCCTGAGAAACACCCAGATCCCCGTGCTGGTGAAGGACATCCCGGAGGCCCTGGAACCGGGAAGGTCCTTTGTCCGCAAGATCCTCGACGGCATGGCGGAAAAGAAACGGCTCAAGGAGCCCGTGGACAGCGTGATGTCGCGTCTGACGGCCGTTTCGGAGTACACCGATGACGTGAAGAAGGCCGATATCGTCATCGAGGCGGTCTTCGAGGACATCAAGGTCAAGCAGCAGGTATACGGGGAACTCTGCAAGGTTGTCCGGGAAGACTGCATCATCGCCAGCAACACCTCCTCGATCCCGATCATATCCATGGCCAAATATGTCACCCAACCCGAGCGTTTCGGCGGCATTCATTTCTTCTCGCCCGTCTGGCTCATGCAGCTCGTGGAGGTTATTCGGGGCGAAAAAACCAGCCAGGAAACGATCGACAACCTGCTGAATTTCGCGGCGGCCATCCGCAAGCGCCCCATCGTCTGCCGGGACAATGCGGGGTTTGTCGTGAATGCCCTCCTCTTCCCCATGGTGATGGAGACCTTCCGTTATCTGGAAGAGGGCAACGCCATCGAGAAGATCGATAAGGCCATGCTGGATTTCGGAATGCCCGTCGGTCCCATCCGCCTCACCGACGAGGTGGGGATCGACATCCCCTACAAGGTCTTCAAGGGAATGAACGTCCGCCAGGAAACGCTGGCCAATGTGGTCGAGTCGGGGCGGCTGGGCCTGAAGAAATCCGGCAAGGGATTCTTCCTGAAGGACGGCAGCGTCGATCCGGACGTGCTTCCACTGATTGCCAAGCGGCCGCCGCGCAGACCTGACGCCGGAACAGATCCAGGACGGGCTCGTCGAGGCCATGGTGAAGACAGGCAAGGACCTCCTGGACCGCAAGGTGATCGACGATGTCCGGATGATCGATGTGGGCATGATCTGGGGGGTCGGGTTCCCCGCCGACAAGGGCGGCCCCATGAAATGGGCCGATCTGACCGGACTGAGCAAAAGGCTTTTCGGCAAGAATTTTTATTGATCTCCGTCCAGACACAAAGAGCGGCCATTCCAAAAGCAAGATGGGAGCGGCCGCTCTTTTTTTTCGTGTCGTCAATGAGTGCGTTTTGCGGCAGATGATCTTGGGCCGCCGTATTCCCCCGTCATGCGCGAGTTCGATCAAAGAAAAAACGGGTCGGACACCTGAGCGGCCGAATGAGTCACAGCTCCGATCGTAGAGATCTTTACCTGTTGTCCTGTCATAGAAACGATTATCTCCGTTGTTACAAAACAAGGAAAGTGATAATAGCTGCAAAAAGGGCGATGAAGGGAGAATTTCCATCATGAAATTTCTAATTGTTTTGATTGCGCTGTTAATCCCGGTTCTCGTGGGTCCTGTAACTACTTTTGCCGGACCCTGTGGTGATTATGAATATGACCAACTTCAAGACATGGACAGAAAAACGCTTCTTCAGGAGTATTGCAAGGCAAGAGAGATCAGTCGGATGTATGCGAGTGAAGCCGTTGCCACGAACAGCCTTCAGGCAAAAAACGATTTCAATGCCTGCTTCCAGGTAATTGAGAAAATGGAAAGGATTTACTTGAAAAGATTTAAGAACGAGAACCTGGAAGAATTACGGAAAAGATGCAAATCAAATTAATGTGTCCGGATTATTGGTGTCCGGAATTGTTTTACCGGGAGGGTGCTGTGCCATGTCCCCTCCGGCACAATGGCGAGAAGAAATTCATCTCTCCTGTTGAAAAAATCGGCCATCTGTTCCACAGCGCCCTGCGACGACCCGCGGTCAACCGGAATGCCGCCGATGATTTTGAACACCAGAGACATGGGCCAGAAGAACCATTCTTTCTTGACCATGATATGTCCGGTTCGCTTGATGATCCGGTAGCCGATGAAGGCCCTGACCGCATCCATGTTGGAGGTGTGGGGAAAACCGATGATTACGTGTTTGCTGGAAAAATATGACGGCAGTGGTTCGAACTGCCAGCCCAGGAGGAAATAAAGAAATTTACCTGTAAGACTCAGTAGCTGCTTCACATGCAGCCCTCTCTCCGTGAAAGTGCGCGGATTATAAAGAGTATGGAAGGGAGGTAATTCACAAAGCTGTGTGGCTTGAATGTATTCTATTCCACTCTCATCTATTTTTTCATCACCGTCTCTGCACAGGATGTAAGTAAACTTCTTCCCACGGCAGTTCAGGACGCATTATTCAATTTCCTGGATCGTTCCGAAACTTTTGTAACCTTTCGCAACCCAAACGTTCAGGTCCTGCACGGTGACGTTGCTCGAACAGACATACTGCCGGGCACCCTGGGGCAGACTGGCTTTGTCCGTCTTGTTCTTGTTGATTTGAAATGAGCCATTTTGAAACAACACAATGTAGTATTTCATCAATCTGTCCTCCCGATTGCGACTGTCAGGAAAACTTCATCGCATGACAGTTCCTGCCTGAAAAAAGGCAGGAACCCGGATCCCCGCCTTTCTCAAATTGCTGCTGTTGCTTTTCAGAATCTATACTTCAACCCCACAGTAACCATGCTTGTCTTATAATCGAGGTGTGTATCATAATAATCATATTCATAATAATCGTGGTCGGAGTCAGATCCGGGCTCTGTTGCAAAATAACGGTAGCCGATATCCAGCGACCAGTTATTCGACAAGTCAATCTCCACTCCGGCCAGCAACTGCCAGGCAAAGACCGTGTCGTTCACACTGTAGGAACTTCCATAAGGTGAACTCCACGGACCTGATGACTGCACTGAAACCGAAACATCATAATACGAAAAGCCAACACCTCCGCCAAAATAAGGATGAATTCTCCCTTCCGGATATTTTACAATCGCGTTAAACATGAAATTATGAAGTTTCACATCCCCTTCAATGGCGCCATAATACGTCCCGGCACGGGTCATTTCAGTCCTGTCCACGTCCGGGTTTAGATAGAAGTATTCAAATTCAAAAGAGAAATATTTCAGTGGCGGCGGTGTGAATCCGAATTTGGCGCCAACAGCCCAGGTTTCCTGAACATCCAAGTCATAGCTGTAATCATAGTGGTAATTGTAGCGGGAATCATAAACGTAATCATAAAAGCGCAATGAAGCATCCGGACTCAGCGTATAAGCGCCAAATACGCCGAAATAACCTCCGACATTGGCCGATGCCGAATTAAAGGGAAATACGGAAACGATAACAAGGAATACAAAAACCGCAAAAGAACTGGCTGCCTTTCTCATGAGAAATCCCCCTTTCCAACGAAACTGTTCGCGTTGTTTAAAAAGACCAAATCCATAAACGGTGCCCGCATTCTTTTCGTGTCCTGCCGCTGTAAGTCTGCCTGCTGTTCCGCCTTGTGATTGATGAGGCATTCCTTTTGGCACTTCGAATATAGGAAAAGCAGTTTTATATGTCAAGGACAATGGGGGAGACCTGCCGGATCGCTTTTGTCATCCGAAGTCCTCCACATTTTCCATGGTAGAGATTTGTATGGGAGGTGCAACATGCTCCCTCCGCTGTGACAGAAAGATGCCTGTTCCTTGACCTAAATCTTCGCGTCTTTCCTGTTATCCCGGAGTCTGAGGATCGTCAGGGTCGTGAGCGCGACCAGGATGAGCGCCATGCCCAGCGTCTCCCACGCGTCCGGCCGCTCGCCGAGTTCGATGAGGGAAGCGGTCATTCCAATCACGGGCACGGCCAGAGTGCCCATCCCGGCCACACCGGCCGGAAGCCTTTTCATGATATAGGTCCAAAGCAGAAAGGCAAAGGCACAGACCAGAACGGTATTGTAGAACAGGGCCAGGATCAGGTAACGGCTCCACTGTATGGGCGGCTGCGGGACAAGGAGTGCAACCATCGCCAGAGGCACGGAGCCGTAGATGAATTGCCATGCCGTCGCCGAAACGAAGTCGAAATCCGGCTTTTTCTGCATCACCCTGATGATGATGGCGCCGACCGCCCAGAACATCCCCGCGACGACCGCCAGGATTTCACTGAAAAGCGTGCTCTTCAGGGACCAGGGCTCCAGCAGCAGGATCATGCCGGCAAGGGCCGCCGCGACCGGGATCCAGTTCACTCCACGGATTTTTTCGGAGAGGACGGGCCAAGCAAAGATCAGAATCCAGAACGGCATGGTGTAGACCAGGATCGAAGTTTTTCCCGCTCCGCCGCTGACCAGCGCCCAGAGGATCAGGCCCGTACCGGCTGCCGTCTGCGTCAGACCGAGCAGGATTGTTGCGGGCACTGCTTTCGGTCGGACCGACATGCACCGGCAGTGCATGATGAAGATCAGAAGGATGCCGCCCAGTGACATGCGGATGGCGTTGAAGTCGAAGGGTCCCATGTAAACCAGGGACTTCTTCATAACGACCCAGTTATAGCCCCAGATAACCGCCAGCAGGATCAATGCCGCCAGAGGCCTCCACCGGTCCGGCACCAACCTGTTCAAACGGCCCGCTCGCTTTCTTTCCCTGTATCAATCCTCACAGTTCCGTCGTCCTCCCGATATTTCACATCATATCGCCTGTGCACCTTGAAATCGTCCATGTCACGGAGACGTACCGAATTCAGAAAAAAGCAACTTCGGCTTTCAGGCACGCGCGCATATCCTGTGGTTTATTGCACGCCCATGAAGATTTTCGGCAGGATCATGACAAACCAGTCGAAATAGGTGCAGATCATGAGCACTGCGATGAGAATCATGACCATCGGCCAGATCGCCCTGCTGATCTGCTCCAGCGAGCGGCCGCTGATCGCACTGGCCACAAAGATGTTGATGGCCATGGGCGGCGTTGCCATGCCGATGGCGAGGCCAATGGTCAGTATGACCCCGAAATGAACCGTGCTCCCGCCGACAGAGGCAATGAGGGGAAGGAAGATGGGGGTCAGAATGATCAGGGCGGAGGCCGTTTCCATGAAACAGCCGGCGATCAGGACAATGATGTTGATCATCAGGTAGATCAGAAAAACGTGATTTCCGGCAATGGCCAGCATGGATTTGGCTACGGCCTCGGGGATTTCATAGAAGGCGAGCCCCCATCCGAAAATTTTCGCCGTGCCGATGATGAACATAATCAGGGCGGAGGTGACCCCTGCGCCTACCACCAATTCATAGAACCTCTTGAAGGTCAGGCTTCTGTAAACGAGCCAGGCGATCAGCAGCGTGTAATCAACGGCGATGGCCGCCGCTTCCGAAGGGGTGAAATAGCCCGCGAAAATCCCCCCGAGAATAATGACCGGGGTGACGAGTCCCCAGAGGGAATCGAGAAAACGTTTGGCGACGACCCGGGAGGGCAGTTTCTCGCTTGACAGATAGCCATGCCGGTTTGCGTACCAGAGGGCATAAGCCATCAGGCCGGCGCCCATCAAGGTTCCCGGAATAAACCCTCCCATGAAGAGCTTGGCCACGGATTCCCCGGCGATGACCGCATAGAGCACCATGGGGACGCTGGGAGGGATGACGACGCCGATGCTTCCGGACGAAGCGATGAGCGCCGCGGAGAAATCCGTGTCGTACTTCTTTTTTTTCATCTCCGGCAGCAGTGATGCCCCCACCGCCGCCGTGGTTGCCGCTCCCGAACCGGAAATCGCGGCAATGAACATGGATGCGGCCGTGGCCACGATTCCGAGACCTCCCCGGATCCTGCCAATGGTCGCTTCGGCAATGGCCAGAATCCGCTCAGAGATGCCTCCCCGGGCCAGAATGTCGCCGGCGAGGATGAAAAAGGGAACAGCAACCAGGGCGTAGGAACTGCTTCCTTCGAAGAAGGTCTGGGGCACCATCTGCAGGGGAATCCCCGACACGATAAAAATGATGAGCGCGGAGAGACCCACCGCCAGTCCCACGGGCACGCCGATGAGCAGGAAAAAAAAAACTTCCGAACAGGATCCAGCCCATGGCTCATCCTCTCGCAACCGTTTGCCGGATCCCGGCCAGCAGGTGAAGGATAATCACCGTGCCCACCACAGGGAATGCGACATAGACCCAGGCCATTGGAACCTGCAGGCCCGGAGAAAGCTGGTGCGCTTCGGTACCCATGAGCAGGGCGCCGTAAATCGAAATGACGACGAAAAAAAGTATCCCGAGGAGATGAACCACGGCGGACAGGGCTTTTTGCCCTGCCCGGGGCAGGAGCTGTACGATGAACGTCACTGCAATGTGGGAACCCCTTTTGAACGCCACGGAGGCCCCGACGAGGGATGCATAGAACAGCAGGAAACAGGTGATCTCCTCCGTCCAGGAAAATGCAGTGAAGAAGACCCGGAAGATGACCTGAATCGTGGTAAAAAAAATCATGGCCAGCATCAGACCGAACAGGAGTTTTTCGCTCCAGTCGTTGACCCGGTCACTCCACCGCAGAAGACGAGGGGAGGCGGCTGCCGCCCCCTCCTCTTTTTTTTCGTTCCGGTTTGTCGTGGTATCATCTCTTTGTGGCCCGGTTAAATCGATCAAAGCTTTTCCGTATTTTGCCGTATATCTCATACACCGGCTGGACCGCCTTCTGGAACGGATTCAAATCCGGCGTCGCCACGATCATGCCCTTCGCTTTGAGCTCTTTCAGCCAGTCCGCCTCCATCCGGTTGTCCCAGTCGCGCTCATGTTCGGCCGCTTCCTGAGCGGCCTTCTTGACGATTCCCTGCTGTGCGGGGGTGAGTTTCTTCCACGTGCCCATGCTCATAATGATGGGGGCGGGAGCGTAGGCATGGCGCGTGATGCTCAGATGTTTCTGGGACTCGTAGAGCTTGAAGGCCATGATGACATTGAGGGGATTCTCCTGGCCGTCCACGGTCCCCTGCTGGAGCGCCGTGAGGTCTTCCGTCCAGGCCATCGGAACCGCATTGGCTCCCAGTGCCTTGAAAGAATCCACATAGACCGGGTTCTGCATGACGCGGATCTTCAGCCCCTTGATGTCATCGGGTACCTTGACCGGGCGCTTGCTGTTTGTCAGGTTGCGGAATCCCCGCTCGCCGAAGGCCAGACCTTTCCACCCCTGGGATTCCAGATCAGCCATGAGTTTCTGCCCGATGCTTCCGTCCAGAACTTTATAAGCATGTTTGGGGTCCCGGAAAAGGAAAGGGAGATCGATCACACCGAAGGAAGGAACGAAATTGATGATCGGGCCGTTGGTGATGATCCCGGCATCGACGATGCCCATCTTCATCCGTTCCAGGAGTGTGCGTTCGTCTCCCAGCTTCGCGTTGGGGAAAATGGTGACGGTGAGGGCGCCCTGGGAGCGCTTTTCCACCAGTTCCTTGAACTTCTCTGCAGCCACATGAAAAGCGTCCTTCTCGTTCACTACGTGCGCAAACTTGATTTCCAGGGCGAAAGCGGAACCGGCGAAGGCAAAAAACAGGATCATTAAGATTGAAAGTGTTTTCTTCATCAGCATTCCCTCCTCAAAAAATATTTTATCGAAATTGCCGGAGCAAGACATAGCGAAAGTTGTACACTTTTGTCAATGGCTGATTCAGACGGACGGAAGGCCGTATGCGCACGCGGACCTCTCTTTCCGGCGATCATCATCGTGATTGGCAATCGCACGCCATGCCCGGGAGTTTCAAGGCGCTACTGGATTCGATCAACCGCCATTTTGGCGAGGGCTTTGATCGCCGCCTTCGAGGGTTGGCGTCCATGGCTGGCCGTGGAAAAATTCAGCCAGACATTCCCTTTCAGGACGTTTAAAAATGAATCATCAAAGTACGCGCTGTCCCCGATGCCCTTTACCGCGACAATCTTCCTGCCCTGCGTTCTTCCCGATTCCTTGTTGTAGTTGAACTGCGACCCGTCGTCCGTGCTGATCTGGATGTTGAACGAGATAAAAGAAGACGGCTGGGCGGGTTTGAACGTGCATTCATTGACAAAAAATTTCGGCTCGGCCATCTTCACTTTCAGTACGGACCCGACTTCTTCCTTTGTGAGGAGCGTGCAGAGCTTTTCGCTCCGGTAGGTTTCCGCTGAAAAGCCACTGAAGGGTTTCTGCGCAGTTCCACCGGGGATGGTCTCGCAACCCGCGGCACACAGAAGTATGCATGTGAGCATGGCGCCGAGGAATAATTTTAACATTCCAGAAGCTTTCATCATTTTCTCCCCCGAAAATATGATGGATGTGACCTTCGACCAAATCGACCATTCGCCGGACCGTGTCATTTCCGTTTCCCTCTTTCAGAAGGCCCAATCAAAGACGGCTGTTATCTGAATTTTAGGACAGATCGTTCCAGGCGTCAACGGAATCATTCACGGAATCATTCACCGGAGGAATTTGCCTTGACGGACCTTATATGCGGCAGGTATCATCGCTCATGTAAACTTCGGCCGCATTCGGCAATCCTTCGAGTGAGATGAAAAAGGCCGGCCTCTACCAGACAAATCGTGCACACCGAATACGGCTCATTAATTTTTTGAGTGCTGACAGGAGGGCAAGACATGGGTGAATGGAAAAAGACGGGCTGCGTGCTGTGCGCCCAGAACTGCGGTCTGGAAGTGTTCGTGGATAATAACCGGATCGTCAAGGTCAAGGGAGACAGGGACAATCCCCGTTCCCTGGGGTATGTCTGCCGGAAGGGGACGAACATTGCCCACCATCAGCACCACAGCGGCCGGCTGACCCATCCGCTCAAGCGGGTGGGTGGGACGTTCGAGCGCATCTCCTGGGACCAGGCCATCACCGAGATCGCGGCAAAGCTCCAGGAAATCGTCGGGGCGCATGGACCGAAATCCTTCGCCTATGTTGGCGGTGGCGGCCAGGGATGCCACTTCGACGCGGCTTTCGGGGTAAGGCTCATGCGGGCGCTGGGGTCGCGCTACCATTACAGCGCGCTGGCGCAGGAGCTCACGGGCATTTTCTGGGCCAGCGGCCGCTTCACGGGCCGCCAGTACCTCTTTGCCATACCGGACGAGCATCGTTCCGACATGCTGCTGGCCATCGGGTGGAACGGGATGCAAAGCCACCAGATGCCGCGCGCCCCGCTGGTCCTCAGAGAGTTCTCCAAGAATCCCGACAAGCTGCTCGTGGTCATTGACCCGAGGCGTTCCGAAACCGCGGAGATCGCCGACATCCACCTGGCCGTGCGGCCCGGCACGGATGCCCTGCTCACCCGCGCGATGATCGCCATGATCCTTGCGGAAGGCTGGCACGACCAGGCCTATCTGGATCAGTACACCAGCGGTTTTTCCGATGTCCTGCCTTGGTTCAGGGACTTTGACGTGAAAGCGGCCCTCCGGGTATGCGAACTGGACTACGAAGAGGTCCGCAAAGTCTGCCGCCTGCTGGCAACGCGCAAATGGTGCATGCACACGGACCTGGGCATTTACATGAACCGCCACAGCACCGCCGCCTCCTATCTTCACCTCCTGCTGGCCGCCGTCTGCGGCAGGATGTGCGTGCCCGGCGGGAACGTCATCCCCGGCCATCTCATGCCCCTCGGCTCGCACACGGACGAGCGCAATCCCAAGACCTGGCGGACCGTGGCAACGGATTTCCCGGCGCTGATGGGTGTTTTCCCTCCCAATGTGCTACCCGAGGAGATCCTGAGCGGCCGTCCGGAGAGGATTCGGGCCGTCCTCTGCTGCCAGTCCAACCCGCTGCGCTCCTACGCGGACACCAGCGCCTACGAGGAGGCTTTCGGACGACTCGATCTGCTCGTGACCTGCGAACTGGCCATGACCGAGACGGCCGTGCTCTCGCACTACGTGCTTCCGGCCCTCTCCGCATATGAGTCCTGGGACGGCACTTTCTTCCCCTGGACGTTCCCGGATGTCTATTTCCAGATGCGGCGGCCCGTCGTGGAACCGTCGGGAGAGCCGCTCCACCTGAGCGAAATCATGGTCCGGCTGGCGGACGCACTGGGATTCATCCCGGCCATTCCGCAGTCCCTTGCCGATGCGGCATCGAAAGACCGCCTGACCTTCGGCATGGAGCTTATGAAAGTTATTCAGGAGAACCCCGCGGTCCTTGGCGACATGCCCTACATCCTCGCCAAGACGCTGGGAAAGAAACTGGGCTCGCCGAATCTTGCCGCTCTCTGGGGACTGCTTCAGGCCGCCCCGAAGAGTTTCCGCAAGGCGGCGGCGCGTGCCGGATTCAAACCGGGACTGACTCTGGGAGAGGAGGTCTTTCAGGCTATCCTGGACAAGCCCGAAGGGGTCATCATCGGCAAGGCCGACCCGGACGACAATTTCTCGATGCTGGCGACGGAAGACGGGCGCATCAATGTCCACATCCCCGAGATGGCCGAATGGATCGCGGGCATCGAACCGGCCCTGGAAGAAGCCGATCTGAGACCGGACCCGGCCTACCCGCTCATCCTCCAGGCAGGCCGGCATATGAGCATGAACGCCAACACCCTCATGCGGGATCCCGTCTGGAACCAAGGCAAACGGGCGTGCACGCTGGCCCTGCACCCGGAAGATGCGGCATCGATGGGCGTCACCGACGGCCGGACGGTCCGGGTGACGACCCAGGCGGGCCAGGTGGAGATCGAGGCGGAAGTGACGGCGTCGACCCGCAAGGGGCAGGTGATCATCCCCCACGGGTTCGGCCTCGTTCACGAGGGGAAACCCCACGGCGCAAATGCGAACCGCCTCAGCAAGAACACGTACCGGGATCCGTTCGCCGGCACCCCGCTGCACCGCTACATCTGCTGCCGTGTTGAACCGGTCTGAAGAGGATCCCGAAACTATTCGGCGAAGGATTCGTCGGCCATCTCCAGGGGCGACCGGTCGACGAACTTGATCGCCTCGCAACGGGCCTTCACGGTGGAAAGTCCCTCGCCGGCAAAGAACCTCGCTGAAGCGATCTTGCCTGCGTAGAAGGCCACATCCGGATCCTCGTGGACCAGCGCGCGCTGTTTGCCGATCGTGTCCGCCCCCCTTTCCGCATAGATGGCCGCCAGTTTCTCCTCCGCGATCACGGCGGCCTGCATCAGAAGACCGCCGGCCACGACATCGCCGAACAGGTCGAGAAAGGGCGAAGCGTTCAGGATGGGAAGCAGGAAACTGGAACTCTTGCCCCAACCGCCGAAAGTCATGATTAGATCGATGACGGCATTGCCCGCTTCTTCCAGGAAGGGGGCATACCGCTTCATCGCCTCGCTTGCTTTTGCCATCCCGATGATGGCCATGATCTCGCCGGCAAAGTTCATGACATTGGCGCCCCGGTTGCTGCCGAGCTTCCGGCCGACGAGGTCGAGGCTCTGAATGCCGTTCGTGCCCTCATAAATGGTGGTGATCTTGCAATCCCGCATGTACTGCTCCACGGGATACTCGGCGCAGTAGCCGTAGCCGCCGTAGACATCGATGGCCTTGGAGCAGACCAGCATGGCCGCATCGGAGACCCAGGCCTTGCAGACCGGAATCAGCAGCTCCGCAATGCCCATCCACTTGTCATGCTCTTTCCGGTCGTCCATCGATTCCGCCAGATCGAAGTAGAAGGTCGTGTAGGCAAGGATCGCCCGCATCGCCTCCACCCGGCATTTCATCCAGAGAAGGTCCCGGCGCACGTCGGGATGCTGGATGATCGGCACCGCCCTGGCGTCCGGATTTTTCATCTCCCAGATCGGCACGCTCTGGACCCGCTCCTTTGCATACTGCACGGCATGCTCATAGGCGGCGCTGGCCGTGCCGAAGGCCTGATAGCCGACATCCACGCGCGCCTCGTTCATCAGGTGGAACATGACCTTCAACCCCTCGCGCTCCCCGCCGAGCAGTTCCCCGATACATTGTCCGTTGTCGCCGAAATTGAGCGTGCAGGTGGCGTTGCCGTGGATGCCCATTTTGTGCTCGATGTTGCCGGTATGGATGTCATTGAATTCTCCCGCCGTGCCGTCGTCCTTGACCCTGTATTTCGGAACGATGAAGATGGAGATTCCCCTCGTGCCGGCAGGGTCTCCTTCGATCCTCGCGAGGACCGGGTGAACGATGTTTTTCGTCAGGTCATGGTCGCCGCTGGTGATGAAGCACTTGGTCCCGGTGATGCTGAAACGGCCGTCCGGCAGTCTCCTCGCCGCGGTCTTGAGGGCGCCGACATCACTTCCGGCGCCCGGCTCGGTCAGACACATCGTGCCTCCCCATTCGCCGGCATACATCCTGTCCATGTATTTCCGCTTCTGTTCTTCGGTCCCGTAGATCTCGATCAGCGCGGCAGCGCCGTTGGTCAGGTTGGGGTACATGACAAGGGGATAGTTGGCCGCCTGCAGGAGCCCGATGCAGGCCGTGCTGACGACGGCAGGCATCCCCTGCCCGCCCACCTCGGGGGACCGTGATGGACAGAGCCACCCGCCCTCGACGTACCTCCGGTAGGCATCGTGAAACGACCTCGGAACGCTGACCTTGCCGTCCTGGAAGGTGCAGCCCTCACGATCGCCAACAGGATACAAGGGCAGCAGGACGTTCACGGCCAGCTTTTCCGCCTCCTTCAGCATCATGATGACATCTTCTTTCGAGAAGGCGGAATATTTCTCAAACTTGAACAGCTTCTCGATGCCGAGCTGCTCGAAGAAGACAAAATGCAGATCCCTCATGTTCGTCAACAGATTGCTCATGGCAAACCTCCCTTTCTTTTTCCTCCTTCGATTGAATCCCCGATAATCAGCCCGTTAGACCGGGCAGCCGCCTTCACATGACGATGCAGACACCCTTCGCCGTATTCAATAAAGTCCATTGCGGAAAACTTCCGATAAACGGAGATCCTCGAGCCGGGCCGGTTATCCGGCCACGAATCCCGGCTGCCGGTAGCGCGGTCCCGGATAGGTGTAAAATCCTTTTCCCGACTTCCGGCCGAAATGTCCCCGGTCGATCATCTTCTTTAAGAAATCGGCGTTTTTCCGCTGCTGTTCGTCTTTCGTCTTCTTTGCCCAGAAATCCGTGATTTTCCACACCGTGTCAAGGCCGACGCTGTCCATGATCCCGAAGGGGCCCATCGGCATGTGCGTGACGCCCATCCATGCCCGGTCGACGTCCTCCACGGAGGCCACCTCGTTTGCCACGAGGGCCTGTGCCGAAAGCATGAGCGCGCCCAGCATGGCATTGAAGACATAGCCGCTGCTCTCCCTGTTCATCCGGATGGCGATCAGGCCCATTTTTTTCGAGAAGTCGTGGACTGTCTGCACCACGGCCGGGTCCGTCCCCGGATGGGGCATGATGTCCACCACGACGTTGGTGCGCAGGTCGTGGAAATGGAAGGCCAGGAACCTCTCCGGCCTGCCGGTGGACCGGGCGAACATGGAGGGCAGCAGCGTGGAGGTGTTTGTCGTGAAGATCGTGCGCTGCGGGCACAGGTTGTGGAAGAGTGAAAAGACTTGGCCCTTCAGTTGGGGGTCCTCGGGCACGGACTCGCTGACAAGGTCCGCATCAATGGACGCCTTCTCGGCGGAGGCGGTCGTTGAAATCCGGCCCAGGGCCGCATCCGCCGCCTCCTGCGTGAGAAGCTGCAATTTGACCAGTCCCCCCGCCATCTTGCGGAGCCCCGACAGGGATTTCTCCAGGATTCCTTCCTCGACATCGTAAATCACGATATCACAGCCATGAACGGCAAAGTAAAGGGCGATCTGCTGCCCCATTGTGCCGCCGCCCAGAACCAGTATGCGCCGAATGTCATCCGCTGTCACGACCCATCTCCATTTCGTTTCATACCGCCTTTCCCAAGCCTCCTCTCATCGAGGAGAGCCGCTCATTTCACCGCCGTTTTCCGCAGCGCCGGCGCTCGGGAAATCGCCCCTTGCTCTGCATCAGGGAATGCCACTCCTCAGCTCTTGATCCCCGCCAGGGCCTTGACCATCTTTTTTCGCGCTTTGATGTCGTACTGAGATGTAATGGCGATCTGTTCCATGATCGGGGACCCGCCGCCGTGGTAATTCCCGTAGTTCATGACACCGGCCATCGTACCGATGGTGTAATCGCCCAGGGTCATCCAGAACTTGATCTGGTCTTCCACGGGGACATTGGGGTTCCGCTTGAGGTACTTCTCCAGCACGCCCTGCAGTTCGGGATGGATCAGGTCGCCCTCGTAGGGGAACGTGGAGGGAATGCCGCCGGCAATCCGGCAGAGGAGCTCCTGCTCATGGAAAACCGCTTCTCCCGTAAGGCACCGGCCCACATTGCAGTAGATGGAATTGGGGATATAACTGCCCGGCCCGTAGGGACAGTTGCCGAGACCGGGGATGATCACCTGCGGCCCGCCCATGCTGGAGGCCGTGTATCCGGCGGCATATCCCAGTTCCGAGATCTTGATGATCTCCGCCAGCATTTCCTTGACATGGGGTGTCTTTTCGATGCCGTTGTACTCCGCCGCCAGGGCCGCCAGTCCGAGGAAGATGTCCCCGATTGCCGGTTTGCATCCCGAGTAGCTGTGGCGGTGGAACAGGGCAAACAGAAGAGCGCACATGCCGCCGTGGTCGTTCTCGCCGCAGAGGAAGACCCGCTCCCAGGGAACAAAGCAATCCTCGAAGAGGATGTAGGAATCGGAGTAGCCGATGCTCATCCCGCGCTGGACATGCTTCCGTTTGTGCTGGCTGTGGATGGAGACGACCTGCTTGACGCCCTCGTGGTCGGAGGGCACGGCAAAGGCCACGGCATAGTCCTTCTCGTCCGGACCGAGGGCACGGGTGGGCACCACCAGGATCTCATCGGAGATGGAGGCTTCCGAGATGTGGAGCTTGCAGCCCCGGACGACAATTCCGTCGCTCTTCTTCTCGACGACGTGAAGGTACATGTCCGGATCGGTCTGCTGGGCCGGCCGCTTCAGCCGCTCGCCCTTCATGTCCGTCTGGGCGCAGGAGCCGACCAGATCCTCCCGCTGAAACCGTTCGAGCCACCTGAGAAAGTTCTTGTGGTATTCCGTTTTCCCGCCGTTCAGCCGGTCCGCCTCGAAGGAAACGGCGTTGACGGCGTTGACGGCATCGACGCCCATGCAGCGCTGGATGCAGAGGCCGACCTTCCGGCAGAGGGCCCGCGTCATGTCCTGCTTCCTGTGAAGATCCTCCGTGCTCTGGTGGACATGGCAGAAGCGGTTGATCGTTTCCCCCGTCAGATGGGACTTGGCCGTGCACAGGTCCTTCAGCTCGGGATCGTGGGCGGCGTCAAAGGTGAGCCCCATGACGTTCAGGACGGGCTGCTGAATCTCGTCGTCCCGGTCGATCTTGTGGCCGTCGTGGTAGATGTTTCGCCGCATCTTCCTGAGCCCCTGAATATACTGTTCCTTTGTCCGCATATCGTTTCCTCCTGAAACGTGGTTTTGGTTGCTGTTACTTGGTCTTCTTTTTCTTCGGCGCGGCGGAAGCATCCGCCACCTCCGACTGGACACCCTCCCGAAATTTCACGATGGCGGGAAGCTCGATATGGATGGTCAGGTCCTGAGGCTGCCGCTTAGACCGGACTCCGTCCAGAATGATGTCCATGATCGCATCCAGCCGGTTCAGGATGTCTGCCTTCTCCTCCGGTTTCCCTTGGACGTGCCAGTGAATGAACATGTGTTCGATGCACCCCAGAAGCATGGAGCGGATCAAATAGGGGCCGGCGTTCTGCCTGAATGTTCCGTCCGCAACGCCCTCCTTGATGGCGTCCAGAAGGATATGGGCGGCCCGGCGAATGGAACCGTGGGCCCGGGTCTGGCGGAAGCGCTTGTTCGGGGAGAGCTGGAGCAGTGCCAGCGCCGCATAATCCGGATTGGTTTGATAGAGACGGATATAGGCCCTGAGAATCGCACGGACCCGCGCCTCCGCACCCTGGATGAAATCGAGGATTTTTTCCATCTCTTCGATGCTGTCCCGGGTGATCTTCTCGGGGATTGCAAACAGGAGCTCTTCCTTGGTTCCGAAGTGCTCGTAGACCGTCGGTTCCGAGACCTCGGCCTCCCGGCTGATTTCCGCGATGGTCGCCTCCTGGAAGCCCTTGCCGGCGAAGATGCGAAGTGCGGCCTCCATGATTCTGTCTTTGCGGCCCTCTTTGGCGTTGGGAGCGGACACGGCATGTTCCTTTACTAATGATTAAATTATTTATATAATATTTAATCCATGCTGTCAAGGATAATTTTTTTATTAATTATTTATTAAATTCCGACAAGAAGCGTGTGGAAATGGCGGCACATCCGACCGGATCGAATCAAGAAACGCCTCCTAAAAGCATTTTTCGATGGCAAGAAATGAGGAGCTGCTAAAGAGACTGGATGACCGAGATCAAGATTTCGATGCCACAATCACGGCCGCTTGTTAGCTATATTTCGTTCTTTATAGTGTGAGATGGAGTCGCGTTGTTTACAGTTACAGGACCCCTTAAAGAGGAAGCTATTAATTAATGCAGGCTTCGACGGTATCAAATTTTTTTCGTAAAGGATTCAATGATATAAGTCAATAAGATGGCTTAACTCTACACAAATGGTGTTTCAGCTTTTTTAACACGAAAGCCCTAAACATCGCTCAATTTTGTTACATTTTAAATGAAAAAATGGATCGATCATGCATCCATATGGAAAATCTTTGCATTTGCCTTTCCTATTTCATTTCCAGGCTTCCGCATTCAGATGACTGTTTGGCCACGACTAATCGAAGTTGATTCCATAATCTCTCAAGCTCATCATTTGGGGCAACAGACATCTCCGCTTTGCGAATCGCAAGCCGTAAATAGGATAATTGTTTCAAAGTTTCAGCATCAAGGAGTGCAACCTCCTCTATTCCATAGAATGGATAGGCATTTTCAATACGCAACAAGAGATTTCGTGCGTGATTCACCGCTTGGCTGGAATCCATTGTATAATGCTTCCAATCCAACATGTAGCCGGAAAGCCCAAATTCTTTTCTGCTTTCTTGAGAGTAGACTGGAGATAACGGTGCAAGCACAAAGGGAAACACCATAATGAAGTTAATCGCCGGCCCATCATGTTTGAAACGGTTTATCAATTCAACTGTATTGCTAAGCGTTTCTTCTGTTTCACCGGGGAATCCGACGATGAAGTACAGTTGAGTAAAAATACCGTTGGTGTTCAAAAGCTCCACCGCTTCTAAATAGCTCTGTGGCGAATCTTTTTTTTCCATGCGCGCAAGCATTGTCTCATCACCAGATTCCATGCCAATTTGAGCTAAGATGCATCCCGCCTCTTTTAATAACGAAACATTGTCACGAGTGATTGAGTTCGCGCGGATAAATGATGTCCATTTTACTTCTCCTCCAAATCTAATTATGGTCTCACAAAACACTTCCAAATTCTTTCTATTTAGGAACAAGTTATCATCGGTAAAACGTACAATTTTTACTTGTCCAGTGGCTGAAAGCGAGGCCAATTCAGCAGCAAGTACATCTTTTGATTTTATTAAAAAATCACGATGATTAGCAAAGTTACAGAACTTACACCGGTATGGACAACCGCGAGAACCTCTGACAGGGAAAATTGGGTGCAAGTATTGGTGAGAGACTTGTTTCCAATCCACGATATCCGTCGAAAAATCATTGTGTTCTGATTCCCGAGCGGTGAAAGTGAGTTTGCCGTTCTTATAGAAAGCCAAATTTGGCACCTTAATAGGATTGTCATCATTAGCCAAAACTGCAATGAGTTTTGATAGGCTTGATTCACCCTGATCTTCAACAACGAAGAAATCAATTTCGTTTTCATAAGAGGGATTATCATCAAGGAAAAAGAAGTCTTTTTGGCAGGGTTCCAAATGATAATTGGTTCCTTTCTTCAGATGGAGGAGATAACTATTATACACCAGTGGTCCACCTACTATGATCTTTGCATCAGGAACATATCGATGGACGATTTCCGTAACTTGTCTTACAGCGCCAACATTAGTCAAAAAGGATGTAGAAATCGCGATCACATCAGGTCGAAGACGTGCAATCTTTTCGAATTCCTTCATTTCTAAATCAAGAAAATTGATTAGACTGCATTTAACACCACTCATCGTCAAGTAGTTATAAAGATGAATCCCGGCACGGTATGGCGTATTGTAATCAGATAGTGAAACATCACTGGATGGGCAACCGAAATATGAGCGCAGATTACTGTATGTCATGACCATGCCATTTTTACTCAGCACATAATCATGTTTCATACTAAATTGATTACCTCTTGTTTTTGAAAGCCCGGCAATAACAACAACGTGCATCGTCTCCCCCAGAAATCGAAAGAAGATTAAGGTTAATTGAAAAACTTCTAATACATGGTCGAAGTCGTTTCTGCGTCAGCAAGTAATCTAATTTAACAACATCTCAAAGAATTTAAATTAGAGCATTTCCGGCGTGAAGGCCACGACCTCGTCGATCGCTGCGGCATCGGTGAACAGCATAGCCAGTCGGTCCACGCCGAGGGCGATGCCTGCGCTATCCGGCATCGCAGGCAGGGCCCTCAGGAAGGGTTCGGGCGATGGATAATCCCTTTTGCCCGCCGCGCGCCGGAACTGCCTTGCCTTCTCGAAGCGGCGGCGCTGCTCCGCTTCATCGGTCAGCTCGGAGAAGGCGTTGGCCAGTTCCAGACCGCCCAGGTACAGCTCGAAGCGTTCGGCCAGCGCGGCATCCCCTTCCTTTGCCCGGGCCAGCGCCCCGAGGGCGACCGGATAATCAAAGAGAAAAACGGGATGATCGATGCCGAGGCGGGGCTCAATCTCACAGGCCATGATTTCGTCGAAACGGCCCGTTTGAAGGGCTTCCGGCAGAGACAGCGTGGCATGGCGCGTAAAGGCATCCTGAACGGAAATCCGCGTCCAGGGCTTCCGCAGAGAGATCCGTCTCCCCCGGAACAGAAGGGCTTCACTTTTTTCAAGCGCCCCCGCCACATGGAGGATGAGGTCCTCGCATTCCGCCATCAGGTCCCGATAATCGCTCCCTTGACGGTACCACTCCAGCAGCGTGAATTCCGGGAGGTTAAGTTCGCCCCGCTCCGCCTCGCGAAAGCACTTCGAGATTTGAAAGAGTCTGGAATAACCCGCCGCGACCAGGCGCTTCATGCAGAGCTCGGGCGAAGTCTGCAGGAACCAGTCGCCGCTGGGCGGGGCATCGATGTGCTCTTCGGGGGCCGGCGCGGGGATGCGGACGGGGGTTTCGACCTCAAGGTAATTCCGCTCGTGAAAAAACTGCCGGAGCGCCTGAATCATCCGGGCCCGCAACCGGAGGGCGTCGCGCTTCTTCGCCAGTATCCAGGCCTCCGCCCCGGGATCCATTACGCCTTGACGCGGGTCAGGTACTCTCCCGTGCGGGTGTCCACCCGGATCTTTTCGCCTTGGTCGATGAATGTCGGAACCAGGATGCGGTAGCCCGTCTGCAGCGTGACCGGCTTGGTGTTGCCCGTAACGGAGTCTCCCTTGGCCCAAGGTTCCGCCTCGGTCACGACAAGGTCCACAAAATTGGGAAGGCTGATCCCCAGCGGCCGGTCTTCAAAGAGGAGAATGGAGGCCTCAATGTTGTCAATCAGGAAATTTTTCGCGTCGCCGATCTGCTCCTCCGTCAGAAAGACCTGTTCATAGCTGACATTGTCCATGAAACAGTACTTCTCCCCTTCCGGGTAGAGGTATTGCATTTTCTTCTCCTGCAGGTCGGCGTTTTCGAAGGTGTCGACGGAGCGGAATGTACGTTCGAACTGGCTTCCGGTAATCATGTTCTTCAGCTTGCAGCGATAGAGGGCCTGCCCTTTGCCCGGCTTGACAAAATTGAATTCCGTAATGATGTAAGGTTCGTTGTCCAGCTTGATCCTCAAATTCTTCTTCAAGTCACTGGCGGTGTACATATCGCTTTCTCCCCCGGTTCTGCCTTTTTTAAGATGATGCTGATATCGGTTTGCCCGTCGTGCCTGTGAGGGGCCGTTCCGATCTTCTAAAGCATTTACGAATTCTTGTCAAAATAATGTTGCCCTTCAATCGCGCTTCGGGAAGACGGAAACACAATGGATTGAAGGGGCAGCTTTCCCATGCCCCCGGGGAGATCTGCGACATACCGGGGCATGCACAGGCCCGACATGCTCCGCCGGAGGGTTTCCATCATTTCCATGCCGTGACGCATATCGACGCGGAAATGATCGGTTCCCCTCACCGCATCGCAGTGGAACAGATAGTAGGGCCTCACGGAGATCCGCTGCAGGGCGTGCAGCAGATCCCGCATGGCGTCGAAAGAGTCATTGACCCCCCTCAGGAGGACGGACTGGTTTGAAACCGGAATGCCGGCGTCAAGCAGCATCCCGCAAGCCCTTGCGGACGCGGCCGTCACTTCGCGAACATGATTGAACTGCGTATTGAACCAGAGGGGCCGGTGCCTGCGCAACAGGTCGCAGAGTTCCCGGGTGATCCGCATGGGCATGACGGCGGGGACCCGGCTGCCAATCCGGATGATTTCAACGTGGCGGATGGACCGGAGCGACTCGAGAAGCCAGTCCAGCCTGGGGTCGGGAAGGATGAGCGGGTCGCCACCGGAAACAATGACCTCGCGGATTCCCGGCTGTCCCGCGATATGGCGGATCATGGGCCGCAGGGAGGCTTTCGTGCCCCACCCGGACCGGACTTTCCACAGCCGTTTCCGGTTGCAGTGGCGGCAGTAGGTGGCGCAGGCGTTGGTGGCCATGACGAGGCAACGATCCGCATAGCGATGGATCAGACCCGGCACGGGCATGTTCCGTCTCTCCTCAAGGGGGTCATCCACCCCGCCAAGCGAAAAATGGATTTCATCGGGGTGCGGAAAACACTGCCTTCGCAGGGGATCGCTTTCATCTGCCACATCCATCAACGAAATGTAGTAGGGAGTGATCGAGAAGGGATAGGTCCGAACGACCGGCCGGCAGGAACGGACGCTTTCCGGCGGCAGACCGGAGAGCCCGGCGAGTTGCGGCAGGGTACGGACGCGGTTCCGGTACTGCCATCGCCAGTCCGTCCAGTCGCGTGACGGTATCTCCCCCCAGGGCTTCAGAAAAACAGGGCGGCGTGTCATTTTACGGCAAAACGGGCGGCATTGAAAAACCTTTTGCGTTGCCGCCTCACATCCGGTAAGGAAGCGGCATGAAGCGATCTCACCTGCTGATCCTCTATGGCCTGTTTTGGGTCCTGACCATCGGCCTGCTCCTGTTGAATGCCGATTTCTTCCGGCACCTGGCCGTCCGGAAAGGGCAGGCCGGGGCCATTGCCTGGTTCATGTCCCTGTTCGGACCCCTCTTCTTCGGTCTTTATCTGCTGACGGCCTTCCTCTTTGACGTCCGGAAAGACGACATCACCTGGGGCCGGTTAAAAGCGTTTCTGTACCAGCGCCGCATGATGCTGGGCCTGTTTCTGTTCAGCATGGTGATGTTCGTCCTGCTGACCTTCTACGGCGTGTCTTACAGGAGGTAGCCCGGCCTCCGCCCGATTTCGATTAGCCCTGCCGTTAATGCCTAAGCCTGTTGACGATTTCGGTGGCCTGGATGACCTTCATGATTTCCACCGTACCGGTTGCCGGGAAAAGTTCCATGGCGTCATTGAGCAGGCCGGCCAGCCGGTATTCCGGGTTTACGCCGCACCCTCCCAGAATCTGAATGGCCTTTCGGGTGACCTCCGCCGCCACCTCCGCGCCGACAACCTTCGCTCTGGCCGAATGCTTGCCGATTTCACGGGGAGAGGCGCCCCGGTCCAGTAGTGCGGCAGGGTAGTAGACAACCCATCTTGCCTTTTCGATTTCCGTCTCCATGTCGGCCAGCATGAACTGGATGTTCTGCAGCTTGCTGATCGGCTTGCCGTAAAGAACCCGCTCCCTGGCAAATTTCAAGGCAATGTCGAAAGCGCCCCGCGCGATGCCGAGGCCGATGGCGCCGATGGAGGGGCGAGAGACAATGAAGCTTGACATGGCAATGGCCAGGCCGGCGCCCTCTTTGCCCACAAGGTTTCCCGCCGGGACCCTGCAGTCGCTGAATGTCAGCTCGCTGATATGGACCGACCGGAAGCCCATCTGTTTTTCCCTTCCGGAAACGGCAAAACCGGGAGTCCCCTTTTCCACCAGGAGGATAATGGCGCGCTCGCCCGCCTTGGCGACTACCGCGGCGAGATCGGCCACGCCGCCGTTCGTAATGTAGACCTTGCGGCCCTTCAGGACATAACCGCCCTTCACCGGCGCGGCAATGGTGGCGATCGAAGCCAGATCGGAACCGCCGGCCGGTTCCGTCGCGGCAATGCAGATGATCCGCTCCCCCCGGATCACGGGCGGCAGGAATTTCCGCTGCTGCTTTTCCGTGCCGAATTTCTCGATGGCGTAGATGGCCGCCTGGCTTCCTTCGAGGAAGAAGGCGATCGATGGATACACGCGGGCCAGCTCTTCAATCGCGATGATGCCCGCCAGGTAACCCATGGCGGCGCCTCCCAGGTCCTTCGAAGAGGCCATCCCGATGATCCCCCGCGCCGCCAGTTCCCTGACGACGTCGGCGGGGAATTCCCCCTTTTCGTCCAGCTCGAAGACCCTGGGCGCCAGTTCCGACTCGGCAAATTGCCGGACCAGAGATCGCAGGTTTTCCTGCTGCTCGGTCAGTTCAAACATGACTTTCACCTGTGGCGTGTTTCGTCTGTCAAAATCAATGAAATGACGAAACCCTATAGACTGAAATTCATCTCCCGTCAATATGCCTTCTACCGCCGTTCCGCCGCGTCCCGACGGAGACCGGTCCTCCTGTCCGGTCCGCACAATCTGTTTCCGATTGCACTCGCCGCGGAAAAAGGGTATGTCTGAACCGGCTTGAGCTGCATGCGAGGGGGCAACCGGGAATTGGAGAAATTCGACGCCATCGTCGTTGGCGCCGGCCTGTCGGGGCTGGCCGCGGCCTTAACGCTGTCCGGAAAGGGCATTGAAGTCCTTGTCCTGGAGCGGGGGGATTATCCCGGGGCCAAAAATGTGACCGGAGGCCGCCTCTATTTGAACCCCGTCCGCGAATTTTTCCCCGACCTGTGGCCCGACGCACCCCTGGAACGCTTCATCGTACGCGAGGGTTTTGTCCTGATGTCGAAAGAGCGCTCCGTGACCCTGGACTACTCCGGGAGCGAGCTCGGAAATGAACCCCGCCAGAGCTGCAGCATCCTGAGGGCGAAGTTCGACCGCTGGCTGGCGGAACAGGCGGAAGCCCGGGGCGCCATGGTGCTGACAAAAGTGCGTGTGGACGACGTCATCCGGGAAAACGGGGGGGTTGCCGGCGTGATCGCCGGCGGCGACGAGCTTCGGGCGGATGTCGTCATCGCCTGCGACGGCGTCCTGTCCCTCATCCCCGAAAAGGCCGGCCTCCGTTCACCCGGTTTGCCCCACGATTACGCCGTGGGGATCAAGGAGGTCATCGCCCTCGACTCCGGAATCATCAATGACCGCTTCGGCCTTGAGGGAAACGAAGGCGCGGCACGGCTCTTTGCGGGGGAGGTCACCCGGGGTCGTTTCGGGGGCGGCTTTCTCTACACCAACCGGGAAAGCATCAGCCTTGGCATCGTCATCGGCATTGGGAACCTCGTCGGACATGCAACCACGGCCCTGGATGTACCCGCCCTACTCGACGCCTTCAAAGAGCGTCCCGAGATCGCCCCCCTGATCCGGGGAGGCAACACCGTGGAATACGCCGCCCATGTGATCCCGGAGGGCGGCTACCGTGCCCTGAACAAATTCTACGGAAACGGCATCCTCGTCGCAGGGGACGCCGCCGGTCTGGCCCTGAACATGGGGGTTACCGTCCGCGGCATGGAGTACGCACTCGCCTCCGGCTGCCTTGCCGCCCGGACCGTATTGAAGGCACGGGAAGCCGGGGATTTCCGCGCCGAAACCCTGTCCCTGTACAGCCGCCTTCTGGAGGAAAGCTTTGTTCTGAAGGATTTCAAAAACTTTCAGGACACTCCGGCCGTGCTGGCCAATCCTCGTTTCACGAACCATTACCCGGAGCTGGTCGGCGCGATCATGAAAGACATCTACGCCGTTCCGGCCGGCCCGAAAGCCGGACTCTATGAGACGATCCGAAAGCACATGACGCTTCATGAGCTTTGGTCCGGGTTCAAAGACCTGAGGGCGGTGATGAAAATATGAGCGAATCGGCGGCACTGAAGGCCAAGCTTGGGCTGGACGTCTTCAAACCTCTCCGGGAAGCCCATATTCGAATCCGGCCCGGCATGGGAAAGGATGCCCGTCTCAAGCCCGCGGTCAGAATCTGCCCCGCCGGCTGCTACAGCGAAAACGAACAGGCCGCGGTTGTGCTCAACGTCGACGGCTGCCTGGAATGCGGCACCTGCCGCATCGCCTGCGGCACGGATGTCCTGGAGTGGAACTACCCCGAGGGGGAAACCGGCATCCAGTATCGCTTCGGATAAAAAATCTGAATTCAAATCACAGGATTGAAGGAGGGAAGGTTATGAATTTCAAACTGACGGAAGAACAGGAGCTGATTCGCAAGAACATGCGGGAATTCGCAGCGAAGCACGTGGATCCCATCGCCGCGGAAATCGACGAAAACAGCCGCCACCCGGCGGAGCTGTTCCAGAAGCTGGCCGAAGGGGACTGGCTGGGGATGCCGATCCCCATCGAATACGGCGGCGCGGGCGCGGACTACCTGACCCACATTATTGCGGTGGAGGAGCTTTCCCGGTCCTGCGCGTCCACGGGCTTCACCGTCTCCATTCATGTCGGCATCGCATCCATGCTGATCCTGCTCTTCGGAAACGAGGACCAGAAAAAGAAGTACCTGGTCCCCCTCGCCAAGGGGCAGAATCTGGGCGCTTTTGTCCTGACCGAGCCGGGCGCCGGAACGGACGTGATGGCCGCCACCTCGACGGCGGTCCTCGACGGAAACGAATATGTGATCAACGGCACGAAAACCTTTACCTCCAACGGCCCCACGGGGGGGACCTACCTTGTGTTCGCCTGGACGGACAAGGCGGCGGGACGGAAGGGCATGAGCGCCTTCGTCGTTCCCCGGGAAGCGCCGGGAATGCGGGCGGGCGAGCACTTCAAGAAGATGGGGCTCCGCTCCTCCCAGACATCGGAGATGATCTTCAAGGACTGCCGCATTCCCAAGGAGAACATCCTGGGTCAGGCGGGCGCCGGGATGGCGATGGCCATGACCGGCTTCGATCACGGCCGCGTCGGGATTGCCGCGCAGTCCGTCGGGATCCTCCAGGCGGCCCTGGACGAGTCGATCCGCTATTCCAAGGAGCGGGTCCAGTTCGGTGCCCCCATTGCCCGGCAGCAGGCCATCTCGTGGATGATCGCCAACATGGCGACAGACCTCTCCGCCGCCCGGTGGCTCACCTACCACGCCGCCTGGCTGAAAGACCAGAAGCAGCCCTTCAGCAAGGAAGCATCCATGGCCAAGCTGTTTGCTGCCGAGGCCGCCATGAGGCACACCGTCAAGGCGGTTCAGATCCAGGGCGGGTACGGATACATCAAGGGCGCAAAAGTGGAGCGCCTGCTCCGCGACGCCAAGATCACGGAAATCTACGAGGGCACCTCGGAGGCCCAGCGGATGGTCATCTCCGGTAACGTGCTTCGCTGACCGGGCGGAAAGGAGACCGGCCATGCCCACCATTATCGCCTGCTTCAAATGGGTCGTCGACGAAGCCTACATCCGGCGGGGCTCATCGGGGGAGCTGGACTTCTCGTCGGTGGACTTCAAGATCAGCGAATACGACCGCAATGCCATCGAAGAGGCCGTCCGCCTGAAGGAGGCCCACGGGGGAAAGGTGATCGCGGTGACCGTCGGGCTGCCCGGAGCGACAAAGGGCATCAAGGACGCACTCTCCCGCGGATGCGACGAGGCGGTCTTCGTTGCCGACGCATCTTTTGAAAACCTCGAGCCCTCGCAGACGGCCGAAATCCTGGCGGCGGTGATCCGGTCCCGCATTCCGGACTTTGACCTGATTGTCTGCGGAGAGGGGTCCGGCGACCTGTACGCCCAGCAGGTCGGGGCCAGGCTTGCCGAGCACCTGGCGATTCCCTGTGTCTCCTTCGTACAGAAGCTCGGCATGGATGGGGGAACCCTGACGGCGGACCGAAAAGTCGAGCAGTACACCGAAATCACATCCCTGCCCCTGCCGGCGCTGGTCACCGTGCTCCCGGAAAGCAATTCCCCGCGGATACCGGGCGTCAAGGATACCCTTACGGCATCCCGGAAACCCGTGGCAACCGTCAAAAAAGACGAGCTTCCGGCGGTCGGGGAGCCGCGTTTGCGCACAATCGGGCTTGCAGCTCCGCGGATGGACCGGACCTGCGAGAAATTCGGTGCGGATGAAGCGGAAGTGACACGTTTTGCGGACGCACTGAGGAAGAAGGGCGTGATCCGTTAGGGAGGTCGATATGGCTGGGATATGGATTTTTGCGGATAATCGGGAGCTGACCCGGGAGCTTTTGAACGTGGGCCGGCGGCTTGCCACGGATATGGAAACCGACCTGTCCGCATTTCTCCTGCATGAACCGGAGGGCGCCGGCGATTGCATTTCACGCGGCGCGGATGAGGTGCTGCTGCTGCCCGCGCTTGCTGAGGACCAGTCCCTGGAAGCCTGCCTGCCCGTAATTATCGAAGAGGCGAAAAAGAGCGATCCGGATGTGCTTCTCTTTGCCGCCACGGCACGGGGAAAGGAACTGGCGGCCCGCGCCGCGACCCGTCTGGAGACGGGGCTTTGCAGCAGTTGCACGGCAATGAAATACGATCCGGAAAAGAAGGCTCTAAAAATGGAGCGTCTCGCTTATGGCGGTGCGGCGGTTCAGACGGTCATCTGTCCGACCCGGCCTGTCATGGCGACAATTCCACCCGGGACCTATGACCCGGCAGCGGTTGAGGAAGGCCGGAGCGGGAGAACCCGCGAACTTCAGCATCTGCCGCCGTCCAGGGTAAAGGTTCTGGAAAGAAAGGTAAAGGCGCGGGAAGCCCAGAATATCGGCGAGGCCCGCGTGGTCGTCTCCGTGGGGAGGGGCTTTGAAAAGAAGGAAGACCTGGCAATGGCCCGTGAGCTGGCTGCTGCCCTCGGCGGGGAGATCGGCTGCACGCGGCCGCTCTCAGAAGAGATGCACTGGCTTCCGGAAGAGTCCTGCATCGGCCTTTCCGGCGCTCAGGTCAAACCGGATCTCTATGTGGGTGTCGGTGTGTCGGGCCAGATCCAGCACGTTACCGGCATCCGCAACGCCCGGGTGATCTGTGCTGTCAACAAGGACGAGAACGCGCCGATTTTCAACGTTTCCGACTTCGGCATTGTCGGCGACCTTTACCAAGTGGTGCCGAAGCTCATCCAGAAACTGAAACAGACATAGAAAACCACCTAAAAGAAAGCCGGCTTCCAGCCGGCTTTCTTCAATCCCGCATGTCGTCCCGCACTACCCTTTCGCCGCCAGATAGCCTTTGGCCAGGTGCGTGTTGACGTGGACGACCCCCTTGTTCAGGTCCTTCATCGGATAGCTCTCCGTGATCCTCGGAAGGTTGTCGGCCTGTTCCTGGGTGCTGATCACCGAGCCGACCGGAACGAAGCGGCCGTCCGGAACCTTGACGCCCATAAGGATGACGCCGGGCTCGATGACACAGCCGGATCCCACAAAAGACCGGAAAACGAGGACCTTCATGCCCACGAAGGTGTCGTCCAGGACCGTGGCGGGACCGTGAATCTGCACTTGATGGGCCAGCGAGACCCGGTTGCCCACGTAGACCGCGTATTTTTTCCCGTTGACCTCGCAGAGGTTTTTCTCGATCGGCTTCCCGTTCATCTCCGTTTCCAGGGCGTGGATCACGACGCCGTCCTGGACGTTGGAATCGTTGCCGACATGCAGGGGCTGCCCCTCATCACCGCGGACGCAGGCGGTGGGCGAGACCATGACGTTCTTGCCGATAAAGACGTGTCCGATCACGGCCGCCAGAGGATGGATGTATGCCGAAGGATCGATCACCGGTGCCGATATCTTCGCCGAGAAATCCGTCAACACATTTTTTTCAATCATTTCTTGACCTCCCTACGGTATTTAAATTCTTATCTCGGTTCCGGACCGTCCGTCCGGCTGTTTTTTTCTCTCGCCAAGAGAACCTGCCAGACCCGGTCGACGATTTTCTGTGTCGCTTCCACAGTTCCCTGGTTGTCGATCACGATATGGGCATACTGTTTCTTCTCATCGATGGACATCTGTGAATTAAGGCGGGCCTCCGCTTCCCGGCGGCTGCAGCCGTCCCTGACCATCAGGCGCCGAATCTGTTCCTCCGGGGAAACATAGACGAGCACGACCACATCGACCAGGGACTGCATGCCCGTTTCGATCAACAGGGGAACATCCGACATGACGATGGCATCGGGCCGGGTTTGTCTGATTTCGTCCAGACGGCGATGCCATGCCGTGAAGACCTCGGGGTGCACGATCCCGTTCAGCGTTGACCGCTTTTCCCGGTTTTCGAAAACGATGGCCCCCAACCGTGCACGGTTGATCGTGCGGTCCGGATTGAGGATGCCGGTGCCGAAACGTTCGACAATCCGGGTCCAGGCCCTCTGATCCGGCTCCTCCACCTGATGCGCCAGGCGGTCAAAGTCGATGTGAAAGGCCCCCTTCTCCACAAACATCCGGGCAACCGTCGACTTTCCGCAGGCAATGCTGCCTGTCAATCCCACATTCAGCATGCTGCCGCTTCTAACACAAGGGTCCGGCTTCGGCAATGAAATTCTGTACCCACGGAAATATGCATAGTTTTTCTGAGTTAAATTTGGTAAGAAAAAACAAATGAATTCTGAAAGGATAAACGTGTGAGAACTGAATTAACCTATGAAGTGTTTATTCGTGATAATTACGAGTACCTGAAAACATTCCGTGACAAACATGTATACGTCGCCTACGCGGGTGGAAAGGATGCCTCAGTAATCCTGCATTATTTCACCCGGGCAAGAGAGGAATTCGGTTTTGATTTTGAGACGCACGCGGGGATGTACCCTTTGCATGTGTACACGAGGGATGATGTTGAAAAACTTGATTCGTACTGGAAGGGGCGCGGCATAAAGATAACCTGGCATCCCATCAACAAGAATGAAGATGCTTTCCAGGTAGCCCTGCAACAGGGAACGAACCCATGCGAAATCTGTCACGCGGCAAAAAGAGAATATTTTCTTGAATATTTAATTCGCACGGTGACAGAATGGAATACCGCCGCACTCATCCTTGGCTGGTCGCTCTGGGACATTGTAAGCTACACACTGGAATACATATTAGGCAGTGTCTATGCGGATCGAGAAGCTTTGTACCAGGGGAAAACCATCAAGGAAAGATTTTTCAGAACTACTCAGCGCTTTTATCCCATGCTAAAGATGAAAGAGGGTTACACGATTTACAAACCGCTGCTCCGGTATAATGATCAGGATATTGTGAAGGTGGTTCGCGAAAATGAAATACCAATCCTGACTACTGATTGTCAGTTCAAGGATTACCGGCCAAAACGATATTATGCCGAAAGCTATTTAAAAATGAATATGTATTTTGACTATGATCGGGTCATGAAGTTTGCGCATGAAGCACTCAACTTGGAGAAGCCATCTTCATACGAAGTACTTAACAAGGAAGAATTTATTACATCCATCATCTGACTTTTGCGTCACGCATGGCTTCCTCATGAATCGCTAAAACATCATCAGGTCAAAATCGAAAAATCCTATTGCTGATGGCTTTATAAGCCATTGGAAGCTATCGGACTATGATCGTCATCTGGCAATTGGAATCCTTTTTCCCGGAAAAGCAATAGGCAAGCATCAACAACTTGGGAATCATAAAGCTTACCTTTATTTTCAGCAATCGTTTCCAACGCTTTTTCCATTCCAATGGCTGGCCGATAAGGCCGGTGACTGGCCATGGCTTCAACAGTATCGGCAACAGCTATAATTCTCGATTCTAGCAGCATGCCCTCACCGTATATGCCCAGAGGATAGCCTGAACCATCCATTCTTTCATGATGCTGGTAAACCATCTGCGCAATGGGTGGAATGAAGTCGACGGCTTTGAGAATCTTGTACCCGATTTCCGGGTGCGCTTTCATCATCTCATATTCGATATTACTCAAGCGGCCGGGCTTTGTCAGGATCTCAGCCGGAATGTGTATCTTGCCAATATCATGAATCAGGCTGCCCATGTGGATTTTATTAATCTGATCATCGGTCAAATTCATTATTTCTGCAATTGCAACTGCCAGCGAGGCAACGCGTTTCTGATGACCCGCCGTGTAGGGATCTCTTGATTCGACAATGAGGGAGATGGCGTCGATCGTGCTGTTCATAGCGGATTTCAGTTTATTAAAACTGACCTGAAGTTCAGCTTCCGACCTCTTGAGATCCGTGATATCTTTAAATGTTCCTACAACACCAATAACCTGTCCATTTGCATCTAAATTGGGTGCGCCACTCATGCTGAATAGCCGTTCTTCACCATTCTTGTGATTCAACCTGCCAAACATATTGATCGTCTTGTCTCGTTTTTTCCTGATTCTATCAAAGTTATTAGTAAACAACTCCATATCTTCTTTGTGAATAAAATTAACATAAGATTTTCCGAGCACTTCTGATTCTGTATGACCGAGGACCCTCTCCCATGCAGGATTTACATAAGCAAAAATCCCCTGCCTATCCAGCGTATAAATAATATCAGGCGCATTTTCACTGAGCGCTTTGAATCTTTCTTCGCTGGAACGTACTCTTTCAAAGGCTGTAGCATTGGTTATACTAATGGCTATCTGCGGAGCAATTCCCATGAGGAGGCTCATGTCAGATTCTGTAAGTCGTCTTTTTGAATGGAGATTATCGACCATTAGAACACCCAAAGCTTCCTCTTCAAAGACAATGGGAACACAAATAAATGAAGTAACTTCCATTTTTCTTGCAACATTTCGACTTCTTTCCGAAAAATTTCTTTCAAATTCAGTAATATCATCAATAAGGAAAGGCGTCTTCTTCCGGAATGTTTCTACAACAACACCTTTCGAATCTGGCTTATCCAAATGAAATTCCATTTTCTGTGTTTCCGCAATGCTGTCCGAAGTATAGCCAAAGCCTACTTTGTAGACCAGACGAGACCTTTCCTTATTAACCAACATGATCATGCCTCGATCAAAATCGAGACGCTTTTCCAAAGCTTCCATAATGAATACCAATAGATTTTCAATATTTAGAATCTTTGAAGTGGCTTGGCCGATTTCCTTTATAAGCATGGATTGGTCATAGCGCTGATTAAATTGATCAAGAAGTTGTTTTGCTGTATCACCTTGAAAATTGAGTTTTCTGGTCAGTTCTGTTTTCTCCATGCTGATAGAATAAGCTGTAAACCCCAAAGCAAATATTATATATATCAGTATAATATTATCCCAATATGGTGGTCTGTATAAAGATAGAAATCCAATACACGCAATAAAAACAAGAAACAAAGCATAGTTTTTCAGACGCTTCCAACGGCTTGATGAAGTAATCTCAAAAGAAAGGATGTATCTGCAAAAGTCTGCACCTTTATGTAGACATAAAGGATGTTCAATTTTAGCATACTCGGATGTAAATAGTTTGGCCATTGCCTCAAATGTTCCAACTCTGTTCTCACATTGGTAAAGTTTCTCAGACACACCAATTTTCGGAATGGCATCAATCTCAATCTTACTATTTGAAATTCTCCTCGTCTCAATAATTGATGCTCGACTAAAGTGCATATATAAACTACCCAAAACTTTATAGGCAGCCTGAGGGGTAACAAGTCCAAGTCCTAATTGTGATACTAATCCAGAGGCTTTAGAAAATGGTAAATAACGGCCAACTTCGAGAGGTATGTTAGCATTTCCGGTTGTTTCCGCTAGAATCTCTTGAAAAATATCACATTGTCGCTGAGTGAACCAGTGCCCGCCATCCTCTAACTGATGCATGCTGATATCGGCACCTTTGAGTATTGGAACCACATCGATAGTGGGATAGAATTTTTTCAAATATTCGACATAAGTTTTGATTATTCGACTATTATAAAGAGGGATTTCTTCCATCTTAATTGATCCTGTTATGTTTTATCATTCATACTTCATTCGAAATTTTCTTTGCACATACTCCATAAACAGATTTGAATAACGCATATCGACAATCCACATCCGATAATGCTTTTCAATCGAAACACTTTTAGACTCGCAAAACATGCTGGGATAAATCAGCAGAGGTATTTTGTTTAACCCATAGATAACGGCGAGGTGCGACACTGCTTGAGACAACATCTCCCAGGAAAGGAATCTGTCATCGATAACGAATACATTGATGCTGTTGAGAATCTCTGAAAGATTGATGCCAAAATCCGACTGATTGACAAGCATCACGCAAACCAGATGATTCTCATAAGACAGGGAATGGAGCGACCACTTCCTCAGGAAGCCCTGGCGATTGGCCGCAGCAGTTAAAGGTTCCTGACCCGCCCTCAATGGCGCCTGCAGTGCCTGCAAGAAAAGCCCGCCGGAGATGTGCCTGTAAAAATTATCCAGCTCCCACATCTGGTTGGGCGATGTTTCACTCAACAACCACCCTTCCGAAAGTTGCGGCAAATCATCCTGCACAGTAAATGTCAGATATGAAAATTGATCGAGTGAACATTGCTGAGGATTATTCAAATCCCTTGCGAATCCGCCGAACACCCTTTCGGGAAACTTGTTTTCCGGCCGAAAGTAGCACATCACATAGTCCAGATCGGCAGAGGGTAATGTATAGCTCCCGTGCAGGAAAAGCATCATTTGTTTGAGCACGGAGAAACCGGGCAGCCGGTTTTCCATCGGTCTTGCCGCATGGTGTTGGATCAGCCAGGTCTTTTCGTAGGCCCTCACCATCGACATATGACCGTAAATCTTTCCATTCTGCTCATAGGTGATGTGCCTCGCAATCCCCGGGTTCTCCTGGTAGAGTTTACGGTAGGTCTGCGCAAAATGTTCCCGGTGCATATGGAAGGCACTGTACTTCTTTGGATAGATAAACCCTGCCTGAAAGAAGAATTCCCAGAGGGCATCCATATCCACCGTAGTGGAAACAGAAACGTGAGGATCCGTATTGATACCGAGAATGTGATTGATACGACTGTAAGAATTGATGTCCATATCCAGTATGGCGATGCCGTACCGGATGTTTTTCTCTTCCGTCCGCCGGTAGATGATCTGCACGACACACTCGGCAATGGAAATGCCGGCAAGCTGAACGGAAAGATTGGGAATGATCAGGCCCGGCATCAACACATCGTCATCCGACGGATCGCTGATGGAAAAGCCCGTAGTGGAAAGTTCTATAATCTCTCGCTGTGTTCTTTTCTTAAAGAGCGGATGATTGAAAAGTGCCGTCAGAGGCGGTGTGATGCTCTTCCGGGGATTTCGTATTTTTTTTGCCGGATAGCGGCTGATCTGGCTGCTTATCGCCGCAAATACAATCTCCCTTGACTGATATTCGTCTTGCCAGCGGAGGCATCGGCACATTTCGGCGTAAATAACACGCCCGTTTGAAAAAAGACGAACGGATGCGGGTGCATCGGGATTGAACCAGCTGTTGTGCTTGAATTCCTCTGAATCGACCTTGACGCAGAAAGCTGTCGGGCTGAAGTTTATCATTTTTCCCTTGGAGACGACACCGCTCTGTGTTACCTCGGCGGACACGTCCCGGCAGGCATATCGCCTGACCTGACGCTGGTTCACAACATAGGCTTTCTCGGGAAGGTGAATCGAAATGCTTTTTCCGATTCCCGATCCTGACGCTGACGGGTGTAATCACCAGGGACTGGCTGTCGATGAGCACGAGGTGCAGGACTTGATGCGATTCCAGTTTATATTGGAAATAGGATTCGTCCCACCGGCAGGTCAATGGACTGCCCGTGCAGGGTTCGGGGTAGGCTTTCACGAGCACCTTTTCCCCGTAAGTGGGATGCTGCAGGAGAATGTAAAGCGGGCTGCCCGTGAAATGAAGGTAATTGATGCTGTTGATCAGATCCGCCTGGGGCAGTGTCTTTGCTGACTCGAAGGACCGGATCAGATCCTCGTTGTGAAACACCTGCGGCGGAGTAGTGGAATGATTACGGCCCGAGAAATTTTCAGCGTTTTCAGGATCCATGGCAAAGCGTCCCTAACCCCGGTGCATCTGCGATCAACCCGGTCAATGGTCGGCCGAGAGTTATGGATCTATGCTCCTCCATCACATCTTTCTTGTTCCCGAATTCACCACGTCCCGATCAATGCCATTCTGACCGAACAGGGCATTGACGAAGTCTTCGCTCTTGAACGGCCGCAGGTCCTCGATCGCCTCTCCGATTCCGATGTAGCGGATGGGGATATTAAGCTCACTGGCAATCCGGACAACGATACCGCCCTTCGATGTGCCGTCCATTTTAGTAAGAACGATGCCGGACACGCCGATGTCCTCGTTGAACATCTTCGCCTGATTGATGGCGTTCTGACCATTGGTGGCGTCAATGACAAGAAGAACTTCGTGGGGTGAACCCGGTATTTCCCGGTCCATGACCCGTTTTATTTTTTTCAGTTCCTCCATCAGGTTTACCTTGGTGTGAAGCCTCCCCGCCGTGTCGACAATGAGGAGATCGGCCCTCCCCGCTTTCGCCGCCTGAATGGCGTCAAAGACAACCGCCGCGGGGTCCGCATCGATCTGCTGCTTGATGAGCGGCACGTCCACCCGCTGGCTCCACACGGCCAGTTGCTCGATGGCCGCCGCCCGGAAGGTGTCGGCTGCCGCCAGTAGTACCGACCTTCCCTCTTTCTTGAACTGATGGGCCATCTTCCCGATGGTTGTCGTCTTGCCGGTACCGTTGACGCCTACCACCATAATTGTATACAATTGTTTTACGGGAATCGCAAGCGGCCTTTCATTTTTCATCAAAATTTCCGTCATCTGATTCCGCAGAACCTTTTTCAGAAGTTCCGGACGGTCCAGCTCTTTCCGTTTCACCTGCTCCTTCATCTTCTCAATCAGGTCATAGGTAAAGACAGGGCCGACATCCGCCATGATCAGCGCTTCCTCCAGTTCGTCGAAGAGACGCTGGTCAATGACCTTTTCTCCCAGGATGATGTCATCTACATTCGTAAGCAGGAGCTTTCTGGTTTTTTCCAGGCCCGATTTTAACTTATCAAAAAGGCTCTTTTTCCGGATATCGCTGCTCATATATTATCTGGAATGTTTTTTGACTGTGATGTTTTACAATGATGTGTTTTCACATTCGCTGAACGTGGCAGCGGTCATCCTCAAGTCAGGCTCACGGAAACCATGGAAGAGATGCCGTGCCTCTGCATGGTGACGCCGAAGAGATGGCTGGCCACCTCCATGGTGCGTTTGTTGTGGGTTACCATGATGACCTGGGATTTCTCCGAGATGTCCCTGACCAGGCTGTTGAACAGTTCAATATTCGCATCGTCCAGCGCCGCATCGACCTCGTCCAGCACCAGGAACGGCGTCGGGCGATACATAAGGATGGCAAAAATCAGCGCAATCGCAGCCAGGGACTTCTCGCCGCCCGAAAGCAGGCTCACGTTCTGGGCTTTTTTCCCGGGGATCTGAATGTCGATATCGACACCCGTCTCCAGCAGGTCGCTTTCATCGGTCAGCCTCAGTTCCCCTTTTCCGCCGGGGAATAATTTCGTAAAGACCTGTTTGAAACATTCATTGACCATTTCGAAGGTTTCGGCAAAGCGCTTTCTGGATACGGCGTTGATCCGGCTGATCGTTTTTTGCAGCGTCTCGATCGAGTTGTTGAGATCCGTCGCCTGCGCCGTCAGGAACTCGTATCGCTTCTTCAGCTCTTCATGCTCGGAAAGCGCCAGCAGGTTGACTTCGCCGAACTGGCCCAGCGACTGTCTGTCTCTGTCCAGCCCGGACATCAGGGCCTCCTTCTCGGGATCACCGATCTCCGTGAACGCGCTTTTCAGGGATTCGAAATGGACGTCATGTTTCGTCTGGATATGATCGCGCAGACCGTCGATTTTGAATCGCACTTCCCGTATGGCCATTTCCAGGGCGTTGTTTTCTTTATCCGCCTCGTCCAGGCTTTTCTTCGCTTCGCGGCTCTCCGCTTCCAGCCGCTGCAGGGCCGCTTCCTTCTCCGCCTGCCGATCCTTCCCTTTCGCCAGCAAATCCTCGAGGCACGCGGACTCCGCGTACAAGCCGCCCAGTCCTTCCCGGTCCCCGGCGATTTTCTGCGTCAGCTCGAAAATCCGGCGCTCGCAGGCTGCCGCATCATTCGCCTTGGCGTCGATCTCTGAAGCCAGCAGGGTCAGGGTCTGCCCCAGCCTTGCGAGCGTATTCAGATGGGCCGTTCTTTTCTCTTCCAGGGAGGCGAGTTCAACCTTTTCTCCCGTGAGCAGCGTCTCCTGCTCTTCCAGCTCTCCGCGAAGAGCCTCCCAGCGATTCTGCAGCGCGCCGATACGCGCATTGAGGCTTTCTTCGGTGCTTTCCGAAGACGCCAGATGCCGCTGAATGTCCGTGATCCTCGTCAGGGCGTCATGCTCTTCGGCGTATAAATTCTCACGGCTGAATTCCAGGGTTCTGGTCCGCTGCTCATTGCGCTTACGTTCATCATCAAATCGTTCCAGGTCTTTTCTTCTGCCGGTGATTTGCAGCTCCAGCCGGTGAATCTCCGAGTTCAACTGCTGCAGCTCCTCCGCCCAATCCAACACCCTGGCGCTCGCTTTTTTCTTATTATCTGTTTCCTCCGCGAGTTTCTCGGTCAGATAATTCATTTCACTTTCGAGCTCGGCAATCTCCCGCTTGTTCCGAAGAAGGCTTCTTTCACTGCCCGTTCCGTTGCCTCCGGTCAGGACCCCTTGCGGATTGATGATGTCTCCGTCGGGTGTGACAAAGGTCCCGCGAAAGCCGTTCTGCTTCCATAGCGTGATCCCGCCGGGCAGGCTGGGAATCAGCAGCACGTCCCCCAGGAGATAGTCCGCGATCCCCCTGAAGTCCTCGGGCACATGTACCTGATCGATCAGTCGGACCGCGTCCCTCAAATGTTCATGAGGCCGATCCGGATCGTTCAATCCCTGATTCCGGACCTCCAGGGGGACAAAGCTCCCTCTTCCCAGGGAGTAATTTTTCAGATAGTTGATGGCATTCAAACCATCTTCCTGCTTTTTTACGATTATGTACTGGAGCTTTTCCCCGAGGACCGCCTCCACGGCTGTCTCATACTCCTTGGGAACGTCGATATGGTCCGCCACGAGCCCGCAAAAAAGGTTATGCGAAATGCCTTCGAGTGCGTCATCCTGCCGGGCTGCCATGAGCGATTTTACGCCGTCATTGCAGCCTTCGTAACGCCCCTGCAATTCCTTGAGAGAATAAAGCCTTGATGATTTGCTTCCCGTTTCCTCCCTGATCCCGGAAAGTTCATCCTCGATGACCTGCAAACTGCTTTTCGACCGATCATACTCGCCGGAAGCCAGGACGGTTTTTTCCCTCAATGCCGAAATCATCTCTTCATCCGACCCGAGTTCCGCCCTCAGCCGCTCCAGGATGGCGTTCAGTTCATCACGCCGATGGCCCTGTTCGCCGATTTCCCTGAAGTCCCGTTCGATCCGGCGACGGATATCCTCAATGCTCTTCGTCAAACCGGCGACCATATTCTTCCATTTCGCCTTTTCGGCGGCAAGATCGACACAGGCAATCTTTTGTTCGTCCAGTTCCCGGTAAACAGACCGTTGCGCCGTCTTCAGGGCCTCCACCTGCTGCTGTTTCTCCGCCACGATCTTTTGCAGTTCCCGGATCCTGTCCTCCGACGTCCCGGCCAGCGCCTTGAGATCATTCAACTCCTTCAAAGTATCTTCATGCCTTGAACGCAACAGGCCTACATCGGCCTGGTCGCGCTCCTTCGCCGCGGCAAGATCAGCCGTCTTCTGTCTGGCATGCTCGATCCCCTGCTCCTGCATATTGATGGTATTGCGAAGCTTGTAGAGCCCTTCCTGCGTCTTCGAAAGCTGATCTTCATTGTCGAGGATCTCAATTTTCAGTTGCCCGATGGATGCTTCACAGGATTGCAGCCTCGTCGTCAATGCCATGTGGCGCTGACGGACCTCCTCCATTTCTTTTTCATGGCACCGTATTTCCCTGGAAAGATCGGCACAGGTCTGAAGGGCCAGGGTTATTTCCGCTTCTTTGACCGCATTCTTCAAGGCTTTGTACTGCTCCGCCTTTTTTGCCTGACGGGATATTGCGTTGAGCTGGCTCTTAACCTCCCGAATGATGTCGTTGACACGAAGCATGTTCTGCTGGGTCTGCTCCAGCTTGCGAAATGCGGCGTCTTTGCGGCTTTTATACTTTGAAATGCCTGCTGCTTCTTCAATAAATTGCCGCCGGTCCTCGGGTTTTGCCTCAACAAGGGTTGAGACGCTGTTCTGCTCCACCAAAGAATAGGTTTTCGTGCCCACGCCGGTTCCCATAAAAAACTCTTTTACGTCCAGCAGTCGGCAGGGAATCCCGTTAATGGCGTACTCGCCTTCCGCATCCCGGAAAACCTTCCTTGAAACGGTAACTTCGCTGCATTCCGCATAAATTCCGGGAAAACGTTCCTGATCGGAAGTCAATTTGATGGACACCTCGGCCATGCCTACCGGCATTGACTCCTCGCTGCCGTTGAAAATAACATCCTCCATTTTTTTCCCGCGGAGCACCTTGACCCGCTGCTCGCCCATCACCCAACGGAGCGCATCGACAATGTTGCTCTTGCCGCACCCATTCGGACCCACCACGCAGGTAATTCCCTCGGCAATATCGAGGGTCACCTTATCCCGGAAAGATTTAAATCCCGTAATTTCAAGCTTTTTTAATTTCATGGACAGTGATACCCTGTTCGGCATGGTAATTTTGGCATGGGTAACAGAAAATAAACAATTTGTAAAGAAAAAATACCATAGAATGTGTTGTCATAAGATTTAACCACAATATATTGTATGATGAAGCCGAAATGACGGGAGGCATCCATGACCGATGATCACAAATGGGAAGTGGCAATAAAAGCATCCGGCATGACCCAGGCCAATATCATCAAGGGAAGGCTCGCCGCGGAAGACATTCCCGTCCGTTTTCAATACGAAGCGGCCGGAACGATTTATGCCATCACGATTGACGGGCTCGGTGAGGTCAAGATCCTCGTGCCCGCGGACCTGTTTGAGAAAGCCCGTTCCGCCCTGTCGGAATCCTATGACGAACGGGATATGGACTGGGAAAGCAATGAATCTTCCTGAAGAATAAGCATGAAGCCCGTTGTTTCTGGCGTTCAACATTCAGTGGTTTCCAAACAAACCGTCCAGGGGCGTTTTGCATTTCAAGCATGCCGAACCCTTTAAATGCATTTGTCTCACGGTGTAACCGTGACGCTCAATCAAGAGGTTTCCGCAATGGGAACAGAAGGTGTTTTCGTTCTCATTCGCGGGAACATTGCCGCTGTAAACATATTTTAATCCTGCTGCTCTGCCGAGATGGAAGGCATGCCCGATTGCGGCGATGTCCGTAACGGGAACGTCGTTCATTTTGTAGCGCGGGTAGAACCGGCTGACATGCCAAGGGGTTTCCCTGCCCAGAGAGGCAATGAAGGCTGCGATCTGCTGCAATTCCTCCGTACTGTCATTCAGCCCGGGGATCAGCAGGGTGGTCACCTCGACCCAGATGCCCCGCTCCTTCATTTTTCTCAAACTGTCCAGGACCGGCTGCAGCCGGGCGCCGCACCGCTTCCTGTAAAAATCATCCCGGAAAGATTTGAGATCCACATTGGCGGCATCCAGGAAGGCGGCGATGCGGTCGATCGCCATGCCCGACATGAAACCGTTGGTGACAAAAATATTTTTCAGTTTCCGCTCACGGGCCAATTTGGCAATATCGAAAGCATACTCAAAAAAGACGGTGGGCTCGGTGTAGGTGTAGGAAATCGATTTGGATCCGGTCAGCATCGCCCTCCCCACGATTTCCTCCGGAGCCGCCAGCCGTCCCGGAATGTCCGGGTTCTCGCGCGGCAACTGGGAAATGTCGTGATTCTGACAGAAGGTGCAGGAGAAATTACATCCCACGGTGGCGATGGAGAAGGATCTTGAGCCCGGATCGACATGAAACAGCGGCTTTTTTTCTATCGGGTCGACATTTTCGGCAATCGGCAGACCGTAGACCAGGCTGTAAAGAATACCCCCCCTGTTTTCTCTCACCCCGCAGAGTCCGCGTTTGGAGGGGAAGATTTTGCATGCATGGGCGCAAAGACGGCATTGCACGCGGCCCTCGGGTAGCTTCTCATAGAGCATCGCTTCCCGGATCACTTGATTTCCCTCACCGCGCCCTGAATGGGCTGCCGGCTTTTTGACACGAGTGCAAAGCTTTGCCGGACCGGCTCCTGGATCGTCGCGTAACTGAACGTTACGGGGAAGGAAAGCCCGAAGAAAGCGCCGAACGGATTTTTCATGACCGGTATGGATTCCTCGAACCTCTTTGCAAAACCGTACCAGCCCTGAGGAAAAAAAATGACGCTCCCCCAGCGGATGCGGACCCCCTGCAGCTGGTGCCGGACCATTGCGGTCAGCTCGCCGATGTGAAAAAAGCGGGCGCTCATATAGATGGAGGGGCGGGTCAATCCCAGGATCCGGCGATGAATTCCGATACAGCTGTATTTGTTCAGGACACCCAGAAACACGCGGCCCCGGCATACGCGGATGGCCTCGGCAATCGCCTTTTGCGGATCCCCGGTGAATTCAAGCGCGGTTATCATCGTCACAATGTCAAACTCATTGTCGGAGAAAGGGAGGTCCTCGGCGCTGCCCTCGCGGAGTTCCGCCCGGTTCGCCAGTTTCTGTCTGGCCGCGTCGAGCATGGAAGGGGACGGGTCGATGCCCGTCACATCGCAGCCCTTTCTTCGAAAAAGGAGCAGATGATCCCCGGTTCCGCAACCCACGTCCAGAAGCCGCTCGCCGCCGCGGGGCGCAACAAGGTCGAGCATCAGGCTTTTTTCCCGGCCGTCCATGTAACTGCCGGTCGGCGACTGCCTCCATTCATCATAGGTACGGGCAATGCCCTCATGAAAAACAACCAAAGGCTACCCCCCGATGGCGGACATTTCCTTCACGCATTTCCGGAGGTGCCGATCATTTACAACCGGCGAATGCCCCCCGGGCTTTCCCGTGATTGTCTTTTTTATCAGCATCTCCAGAACATCATCGCTGCAGTTCTCCCGCAGCGGCCCCTTCAGATCCACTTCGTCGTCGAGAAGCAGACAGGCCCGCAGATGTCCGTCGGCCGTGAGCCGGAGGCGATTGCAGGAATGACAGAAGTGGTGACTGACCGGGCTGATAAACCCGATTTCTCCCGTTCCCCCGGAAATCCTGTAACGTTTTGCAGGCCCGTCCATACCGGTGCTACGGCCGTTTATGGGTTCCAGACGATAGACCCGGTTGATCTTCTCCATCACCAGGTCGTTGGAAAGATAATGACGGCTCTGCTCCGGACCGGTGCTGCCAAGCGCCATCATTTCGATAAACCGGACCTGGTATGGCTTGTTGATCGTCAAATTTGCGAAATCGAGAATTTCATCGTCGTTCGCGCCCTTGATGGCAACCGTATTGATTTTGATGGGTGAAAAACCGGCCCGGTTCGCATTGTCGATTCCTCTCAAAACGGCATCCAGGCTTCCTCCCCGCGTAATCTCTGCATACTTTTGAGGATTCAGAGAATCGAGGCTGACGTTGATTCGAGTCATCCCGGCCCGGTAAAGCCTGTCCGCAAATTCCTCCAGGCGGATCCCGTTGGTGGTGAGGCTGATGTCATTCAAGCCCCCGACCGCCTTGAGCCTGGCAATAAAGTCCACGATTCCCCTTCGGACGAGAGGTTCTCCCCCGGTAATCCGAACCTTGGTGATTCCCAGCTTGACCGCCACACGGATGACTTTCAGAATCTCCTCATATCTCAGGATGTCGTCATGTCCGATCAGGGAGAGCCCTTCTTTGGGCATGCAGTACAGGCAGCGGAGATTGCACCGGTCCGTCACCGATATTCGCAGATAATTGATGTCCCTGTTGTGCTGATCGATCATCGTCGCCCGGACTCCGTCCTGTTGAATAACCATGTGATCGTCTGCTTTTTCATGATATTCAGATCTATCACAATAAATGAGATGAGACAAGTCACGACGGGTCAGCGAAATCTTCCTTGACAGGGGGTCGTTTCTTTATTAAGGGGTGTTCCCTGCTTGAAATTCAACCCAATAGGAATCCCGGTAGTCATTATGAAAAAGATGCCCATTACGAAGAAGGGTTTTGAAAAACTGAAAAAAGATCTGGAACATCTCAAGACGGTTGCCCTGCCGGACAACATCCGCGACATCGAGGCGGCAAGGGCGCACGGGGACATTACGGAAAATGCCGAGTATGCGGCGGCCAAAGAAAGGCAGGCGTTTATACACGGCAAGATGCAGGAGCTGGAAAACAACCTGGCCCTTTCTCAGATCATTGATCTGAAAGATCTGAACAGTGACAAGGTCATTTTTGGCTCCACCGTCACCATTGAAGACATCAACAGCGGAAAGTCCATTCAATACCAGCTTGTGGGGCCTTTCGAGTCGGACATCAACCAGAACATGATTTCCGTCACGTCGCCCATCGGCAAGGCTTTGATCGGCAAGAGCATGGGTGACGCGGTTTCGGTCAAGACACCCGGCGGCATCCGCGAGTTTGAAGTCGTCCAGATCTCCTTCCGGAACGAATCCTGATCCGCGTCCTTATCAATGCCCGCCAATGCAATGACCCGATGAACGAAAAAGCCAGGCAAGCACCGGGTGAATCCCTGTCCTGCCTGGCTCGATATTTTTTTGACTTGCAGGGTCTGCTACGGAGTCGCCTTTTCCGCCACGTTCAATCGCGTCGTGGCCTTGACCATCGCCGCTTTTGCTGCATCGTATTCGGGATCTTCCTTTGAGATCTTCGCCAGCTTGCCTTCCGCAATTTCCCTGGCCCGCCTGGCCCGATCCTTGTCGATCATATCCGAACGTTCGGCGGTTTCAACCAGGATCGTTACCTTGCTCGAAGTCACCTCCGCATAACCGGTGCTGACCGCGTAATGGGTCTTCTTTCCCTCTTTGGTGAAATTGAGTTCGCCCACGTCGACAGCGCTCAGCAGAGAAGCATGACCCCTCAGCACGCCGAATTCCCCCTCACTTCCCGGCACGGTCACCTCTTCCACGTTACCGTTGAAGGCCATCTTTTCGGGAGTGACAATCTCCAGCATCAATTCGTCAGCCATGATGATCCTCCGGCTCGCTTACTCTGAAAGCTTCTTCGCTTTTTCGATCACTTCTTCGATTCCGCCCACCATGTAAAATGCCTGCTCGGGCAGGTCGTCGTGTTTGCCCTCCAGGATTTCCCTGAATCCCCGGACGGTGTCGGGAACGGATACGAATTTGCCTTCGGTTCCGGTAAACTGCGCGGCGACAAAGAAGGGCTGAGACAGGAAGCGCTGCACTTTTCTGGCCCGGCTGACCGTGAGCTTGTCTTCTTCGGAAAGCTCGTCCATGCCCAGGATGGCGATGATGTCCTGAAGATCCTTGTATTTCTGCAATGTCACCTGGACCTGACGCGCCACCTGATAATGCTCGACACCCAGCACGTTCGGGTCAAGGATTCTCGATGTCGAATCCAGCGGGTCCACTGCGGGATAGATGCCCAGCTCGGCGATCGGCCTCGAAAGAACGACGGTGCCATCCAGGTGGGCAAACGTCGTCGCCGGGGCCGGGTCGGTCAAGTCGTCGGCGGGAACGTACACACACTGAACAGCCGTGATGGATCCCTTGTTGGTGGACGTGATGCGCTCCTGAAGCTCGCCCAGATCTGTCGCAAGGGTCGGTTGATAGCCGACTGCGGAGGGCATGCGGCCGAGAAGGGCCGAGACCTCGGATCCCGCCTGGGTAAACCGGAAGATGTTATCCACGAAGAGGAGCACGTCCTGCCCTTCCACATCCCTGAAGTATTCCGCAGCAGCCAGCGCGGTAAGGGAAACACGCGCCCGCGCTCCGGGAGGCTCCGTCATCTGTCCGTAAATCAGGGCCGCCTGCTTGATGACGCCGGACTCGAGCATTTCACGATAAAGATCGTTTCCTTCACGGGTTCTCTCGCCCACGCCGGCAAACACGGAGATACCGCCGTGGTGCATGGCGATGTTGTGAATCATCTCCATCATAACGACGGTCTTGCCCACGCCGGCTCCGCCGAACATGCCCATTTTACCGCCGCGGGGGAACGGAACCAGCAGGTCGATCACTTTGACGCCCGTTTCCAAAACATGCACGGATGTGTCCTGCTCCAGGAAGGTTGGCGCTTCTCTGTGAATCGGCATGTATGTCTTTGCGGAAATCGGTCCCAAACCATCGACAGGCCTCCCGACCACATTCACAATCCTGCCCAGGCATTCCTGGCCGACCGGTACCATGATGGGTGTTCCGACATCCTTGGCCGCCATCCCCCGGACCAGACCATCGGTGATGTCCATGGCGATGCACCGGACGACATTATCCCCCAAGTGCTGCGCCACCTCGACAACGAGGTTGTCCGGCTGATCATTGATCGCCGGGTTGGTGATTGTAACTGCGTTCAGGATATTGGGAAGCTGCCCCTCCTCAAACGCCACGTCAACGACCGGTCCGATGACCTGTACTACCGTTCCGATATTCATACCCGTCTCCTTCAATTATGCTTTGAATATTCTATTGATGCTTCGCATGCCCCGCGTTTTATCCCTTTGCCAGCGCCTCGGTGCCGCCGACGATGTCCATCAGCTCCGCCGTGATTGCGGACTGCCTGGCCTTGTTGTATTTCAGAGACAGGCTTCCAATCATGTCTTCACAGTTCCGCGTTGCGTTGTCCATGGCGGCCATGCGGGCCCCGTTTTCACCGGCAGATGTCTCCACCAGGGCCCGGAAAATCAGGACGCGCACGTACATGGGCAGAAGCTGGTCCAGCAGGACCTCGTCGGAGGGTTCATAAATGTAATCCACACGCTTCTCGGGATCGACCTCTTCATCCTGCCCGATAGACGGGAGCGGGAAAAGCCGGACGACCGCCGGTCTCTGCATGGAGACGTTTCTGAACTCATTATAGACCAGGTACAGCTCATCGTATTCTTCTTTGATAAACGGGGGAATGATGTCCTTCGCGATCTGCACGGCCAGCGAGATGTCGAACTTCCCGAAAACATCCGTCCGCTCGTTCATGAAGGTTGTCTTTTTTCTGAAATAATCCCGTCCCTTCCGCCCGATGGGGATCAAAGCGATCTCTTTGCCCTCCTTGGCCTTCGCCGCCATGAATCTCTCGGTGGCCTTGATCAGGTTGGTGTTGAAACCGCCGCACAGCCCCCTGTCGGAGGTCATGCAGATGACCCGGATCTTTTTCGGTTCCCGGACTGCCAGCAGCGGGTGAGATTCCGGCGAGACGCGCAACGCCAGACTGTTCAGGACATCCATGAACTTCGTGGCATAAGGGCGGAAATTCTCCATCCGCGTCTGGGCCGCCTTGAACTTGGATGCCGCAACCATATTCATGGCCTTGGTAATCTGCTTGGTTTTTGAAACCGCCGTAATCTTTCTTTTAATGTCCTTTAGCGCGGCCATTAAAATTCACTCCCTTTAATTTATTATGAATGTCCTGTCCGCCGTAACCAGCTTGCCTACTCGGCGACATAAACCGAGTCGAACTCGGTGAAAATTTCCTTCATCTTCCTTTCGAGATCCGGGCTGATGATCTTCTGGTCATCGATTTCTTTCATGATCTCAGGATACTTCGATTTCAGGAAACTCAGGAGCTGGGGCTCGTAGTTCTTCAGCTTGTCGACGGGATACTTGTCCAGGAATCCCCTTGTACCGGCAAAAAGAATGGCCACCTGCTCGCCCAGCGACATCGGCTGAAACTGGGGTTGCTTCAGGAGTTCCACAAGCCGCACGCCGCGGTCGAGCTGTGCCTGCGTGGCTTTGTCCAGGTCGCTTCCGAACTGGGCGAAGGCTGCGAGTTCGCGGTACTGGGCCAAATCCAGTTTCAGGGTACCGGCCACCTGCTTCATCGCCTTGACCTGCGCGGCCCCCCCGACGCGGGACACGGACAAACCCACGTTGATGGCCGGGCGGATGCCGGAGAAGAAAAGGCTCGGTTCCAGGTACACCTGGCCGTCCGTAATGGAAATCACGTTTGTAGGGATGTAGGCGGAAACGTCGCCGGCCTGGGTTTCGATGATCGGAAGAGCGGTCAGCGATCCGCTGCCCAGTTCCTTGCTCACACGGGCCGCCCGCTCCAGCAGTCGGGAGTGGTTGTAGAAGATATCGCCGGGGTATGCTTCGCGTCCCGGAGGCCGCCGGAGCAGCAGTGAAATCTGCCGGTACGCCACCGCCTGCTTGGAAAGGTCGTCGTAAATAATAAGGGCATCCTGGCTCCGGTCGCGGAAATACTCGCCGATACTGCATCCCGCATAGGCCGCAACGTACTGCAGGGTGGCCGGGTCGCTGGCACAGGCGGCGACAACACAGGTATAGGGCAGGGCATCGTGTTTCCGCAGGTTCTCCACCACCTGGGCCACGGTCGATTTTTTCTGGCCGATGGCCACATAGATGCACTTCACCCCCGTTTCCTTTTGACGGATAATTGCATCCACGCAAATGGCCGTTTTCCCGATCTGCCGGTCGCCGATGACCAGCTCGCGCTGACCCCGGCCGATGGGGGTCATGGCGTCAACGGCTTTCAGTCCCGTGTACATGGGCTCGTTAACCGGCTGGCGCTGGATCACGCCGGGGGCCACCATCTCGATTCTCCGGAACTCGGTGGTCTCGATCGGACCCTTCCCGTCGATGGGAGCGCCGGTCGCGTCAATGACGCGGCCCAGAACCGCTTCCCCCACGGGCACCTGGGCGATCTTGCCGGTCCGCTTGACGATGTCGCCCTCTTTGATGTGGGTCACCTCGCCGAGAACGGCGACACCGACGTTGTCGGTTTCCAGGTTGAGCACCATGCCCAGAATTCCACCGGGGAATTCCAGAAGCTCCATCGCCATGGCATTCTGAACACCATACACCCGGGCAATGCCATCTCCCACGGAGAGGACGGTTCCCGTCTCACTGATATCCAATTTCTTCTCATAATCCTTTATCTGCTTGGATATGATTTGACTGATTTCCTCTGCCCTGATTGTCTCCATGCCTTATATTTCCTCCCCTAAGAGATTCCTGATATTGTTCAATTGCGTCTTGATGCTTCCATCGTAAAGGGTGTCCCCCACCCGGACAACAATGCCTGCCAGCAGGGATGCATCCTGTTCGATGGTCACTTCAACTTCTTTCCCCGTCAGTCCTGCCAGTCCCGCTTTCAGGCGATCCGTCAGCTCCGCATTGAGGGGAAAGGCCGTCTTGACCTGCACACGCTGCTTTTTCAGGGCCTTGTCCATGAGTTCGCGGTAACAGGCCACAATATCGGCAAGAATGCCGATCCTTCCCTTGTCCGCGAGCAGGCGCAGGAAATTGGCGGTGATTCCGGCCATCGAGATTTTCTGCAGCACGGCGTCCACCACGTCCCGCTTCTCCTTCTGATCAAAGATGGGATTCGCCAGAAATTCCTTCAGATTCTCATTTTTTTCCACGACCCCGGAAAAACTCTGCAGTTCGTCGTAATATCTTTCGAACTGCTTCTCTTCCTGGGCAATCTCGAAAAATGCCCGCGCATAACGCTTTGCGATGTTGCTGCTACCGATCAATGTTTGCTCACCACCTTATCCAAATAGTCTTTGACCAGGACATCGTGATCTGCTGCCTGGATGTTTCTTTTTAAAAGCTCTTCAGCCATTTCCACGGAGAGCTTCACAGCCTCGGCGCGCAGCATGTTGCCCGCTTTCTTCATTTCCTGCTCGACGCGGGCCTGCGTATCTTCCTTCATTTTCTCCGCCGCCTTTTTGGCGTCAGCGATGATCCGTTCCTTTTCCACCAGGCCTTGTGACTTGATCATGTCCGAGATGCCCGCGATCTCCTCGGTGGCCTTCTCAAGCTTAGCGTTGTATTCCTTATACTTTTTCTCGGCTTCTTCCTTGGCCGCCTGGGCCTGTTCGAGGGCAAGCTTGATTTCATCCCGGCGTCCGGAGAAAAACTCCTTGACCTTCTTGGCCATCAACCAGTAAAGAAGACCCGCAAGGATGACGAAGTTCATCATCCGCCAGGCAAAATCTTTCCATTCGATTCCATGGCTCTCCCCGCCGCCGGACGCGGCAAAAACATCCACAACCATGATCAGCACAATCGCGATCGCCCCCGCGAAAGCGCTTGCGAACACGTGCCGTTGCCGATGCCCTGAAAAGCGATTCTTCATTGGATGCTCCTCCCCAGCACTTTTTCAGCGATGTCAAGGGATATTTTCCGGGATTGGCTGTGAAGGATGGATCGCGCCTCCTCGACTTCTTTCCGGATCCTTGCCTGGAACTGCTCCATCATCCCGGGGATCTCGCCCCGCACGGCGTCAATGATCCCTTTGGCCGCATCCGAGCCGTCCTTGACGATGGCATTTTTCTGTTCCAGGGCTTCCGCTTTCGCAAGGCGAACCTTTTCCTCGTACTCCGCCATTTTCTGCTCGACGGTCTGATTCATCCGCTTGATTTCCGATTCGGACTCATCCATTCGCTGCTTCCGCTTTTCAATGATTTTCAGTATGGGCTTGTAAAGCAGAATGTTTAAAATGAAAATCAGGGCGATGAAATTGACCATCTGCACCAGGAGTGTATAATCGAGACTGATCACGGCCTTACCTCACAAAGTCTTTAGTTCAAAAAAAACCGAGTGAAGAAATAATCCTGCACCCGGTCAGATCGTTCGAAGGTCTTCGCTTATGAACCCGAACAGATTATGGACGACGCTGCCAAGAAATGATTCTGCAAATTTCCTAAGCTGATTCCCGTTCACAAAAAGACCTAATCCTGTATATTCTGAAAGCGGCGACTTCTAATCACAAGTCGCACTGCTTGTCAAGTTTTTTTTGGAGATAATTCCTTCGTGATATCGTTTTTGTCTGCACCTTTATTTTTCCGATTTTCAGGGACCTGCGGTTATGGCTGCAGGATAAACCGTCTGATGCTGACATTCATAAGCAGCCCGATGCTGATCATCAGAATGACCATCGAGGATCCGCCGTAACTCAGGAACGGCAACGGTATGCCCACTACGGGAAGGATCCCCAGCACCATGCCGATATTGATGAAGACCTCCCAGAAGATCAGCGACGTGATCCCGACAGAAATCAGCGTTCCGCTGAAATCTCTCGAGTGCAGGGCAATTTTCAAGCCCCACATAATCAAAGCCATGAACATTACAAGGAGAAAGATCCCCCCCCCAAAACCCCACTCCTCGGCAAAAACTGAAAAAATAAAATCCGTATGCCGTTCCGGCAGAAATCGCAACTGCGTTTGCGTCCCCTGGAGAAACCCTTTGCCCAGCAAACCGCCCGAACCGACGGCGATAATGGATTGAATCACATGATAGCCCGCCCCCAGGGGATCGCTGTCCGGATTGAAAAAGGTCATGATTCGCTCCTTTTGGTAATCTTTCAGGAAGAACCATCCCATTGGAATCAATACCAGACCGGCAATCGCAGCGCCTGCCAGAGATTTCCAGCGGACTCCGATGAACAGGGTCATGGAACAGAAAATAATGAACAGGACGAGCGCGGTGCCGAGATCGGGCTGCTTCAGGACAAGCAGGAAAGGCGCCAGGGTAAGCAATGCCGGAATGTACAGTTCTTTCAACCGATAGGGCGTTGTCACCCGGTGATCGTCAAAATACCTGGCCAGGGCGAGAATCAAGGTGATTTTGACCAGCTCGGACGGCTGAAAGGTAAAACCCCAGAGGACAATCCATCTCTGCGAGCCTCGGGTCGCATAGCCGTAGAAAAAAACAACGACGAGAAGCAAAATCGAAAATGCATAGATCAGATAGGAATATCGGCTGATCAGCCGATAATCGACGGAGAATGCCATCGTCATAAAGACCAGGCCGACCACAATCCACTGGATCTGCTTGACGTAGACGAAATCCTGCCCGGAATAGGCCTTGTTGACCCCCGAACTGTAGATATTCAAAAGACCGATCAGACTGATGGCCAAAACCAGAAGAAGCAGCGTCCAGTCAAAATTTATCAACAACCGCCGATCGAATTTCATGAAATTGTCGCCCAGCCCTTTCCCGATCGCCCCTGACTGATCCGGCCACTGAATCACGCCATCTGGAGGGGCCCCGTGACCGCCGTGCCGGTATCAGGGTGTATGAACCGGTCTATTGCGGTCACTGATCACCACGGGCGGTTTCCTGTCCTGTGATTTCTTTCCTTCAAAATAGGCGTCTACAATCTTTCTGGCAATGGGGGCCGCCGCCGACCCTCCGTGACCCGCATGCTCGGCGACCACCGCGACGGCAATTTCAGGCGCACCGACCGGCGCGAAGCAAACAAACAGGGCATGATCCCTGTACCGGGAAGTCATCACCTTCAATTTCCGCATTTTCTCTTCTTGAGGCAACCCGACGACCTGAGATGTCCCGGTCTTGCCGGCCACATCGGCTTCCCTCCTTTGCAGGGCATGGCCGGTGCCGCCCGGTTCATTCACGACGCCCCAGAGAGCGCTTTTGAGAATTTCGAGGTGTCGGGGATCGATCGGCAGTGAAGATCTTTTTTCAGGCTCGAAGGTTTTCAACACGCGCCCATCCGCGGACTCAACCTGTTTGATGATCCGCGGGCGCCACAGCGTTCCTCCATTGGCAAGAGCGCCGTAGGCGCCGACCAGCTGGAGGGGTGTCACCAGATTGAAACCCTGCCCGATGGCGATCGAGATGGTTTCACCCATCTGCCAGGGTTGCTTGAATCTGGCCTGTTTCCATTCCCGGGTCGGGATCAGCCCGTTCTTTTCCCGCGGCAAAGTGATTCCCGTCGGCTGACCGAAGCCGAAGGCCCGCGCGTACGCGGCCAGTTTGTCAACCCCGAGCAGCTTTCCCACATTATAGAAATAGACGTCACAGGATTCGACGATGGCGCGATGGAGGCTGACCTGACCGTGTCCGTGTTTCTGCCAGCAACGGAAAGTCCGGTTGCCCAGTTCGAACGAGCCGCCGCAATGAAAGGCGGTTTCCGGTGTGATCAAGCCTTCCTGCAGCGCTGCCGCGGCCACGATCATTTTATAGGTGGAGCCCGGCGGATATTGCCCGGAGACGGCCCGGTTCTCCATGGGATGCCTGGGATCTCCGGACAGCTTCTGCCAGTCGTGCGCAGATATGCCGCTATTGAACAGCGTCGGATCAAAAGAAGGCGAACTGACCAGCGCCAGAACGGAGCCGTCGCGTGGATCGATGGCCGCCACCGCACCGGATTTTCCATCCAGCGCATCCCAGGCCGTTTTCTGCAGAACCGCATCCATGGTAAGCACAACATTGAAGCCGGCTACCGGGTTGATCTTGCCGAGGACCCGCACAGGCTTGCCGAGCACGTTTACCTCGAACTGCTCCACGCCGTTTTCCCCGCGTAAATCGGAATCGAGATATTTTTCGATGCCGGACTTGCCGATGATATCGCCGACCATGTAAGCCTGCATCCCGTCTCTTTCGATCTCCTCGGAGCTGACTTCACCGGTATAGCCGATCAGGTGCGCCAGTGCCTCTCCGCCGATATACTTTCTGACCGGGACCACATCCACGGTCAGCCCGGGAAGGTCCAGAGAGTGGGTTTCAACGATCGCCAGTTTTTGCCGGCTGATGTTCCGCTCGAGACGGACCGGAACAAAGGGCCTTACTTTTCCGGGATGGAAGGATTCCCCCGAAAAGTCCATCGATTCAGCCGCATACAGATTGCTCAGATTATTTTGAATATCTTGAATGTTCCGGGCACGATCCGGCAGAAAGAGAATGTCGAATGAACTCTGGTTGTCCACCAGCACGTTCCGGTTGGCGTCCATGATCAGGCCCCTCAAGGGTTTGATCTTGCGAACACGGATGCTGTTGTTTTCCGATTTCTGCTTCAGCTCGTCGGCCTTGATCACCTGCAGATACCACAATCGCAACGCGAGCAGAGAGAGGGCAACAGCGACAATGACAAACATGATCTTGAAACGGCTATGCAACAAACCCGTTTCATGACCGTTGAGCCGGCTGCGGATTTCCTTCATTCAGAGAACCTTCGATGAGGCGAAACAATTTGAAAAAAACAGGGCTGAGAAAACTCAAAACCAGCGCCTGGGGGAGAAAAACGCGGATCAAACTGTGAAACATGTTTACACCGTACAGGGCTTTGTAAAATAAAACAATGAGAAACCCCTCGGAGATGGCGCAGAGAAAGGTGAACATCATGATCAGGGCCGTTCCTTCCGCATATACCCTCAGGGATACCAGGGAGGAGATAAAAAAAACGCAGACGTAAAGGAGTGTGTAGAGGCCGGAAATCGAACCCATCATGCAGTCCATGAAGAATCCGGCGACAAAGCTCAGCAAAGCCCCCCGAAGGGCGTCCAGACGGAATCCGGCGTAGATCACGAGAATCAGGGAGACCTCCACATCAATACGGCCGAAAAAAAACAGATCCAGGATGGACTTTTGAAAGATAACCAGAAACAGAGCGAGCGGCAGCAGGAAGAGATAGAAGCTCATTTGCGCTCCTCCTTGTCGAAAACCAGGACCAGGACTTCCTCCAGCTTGTCAAAATTGACGGACGGCGTCACTTCAACCTTCTGAAACAGCCCTCCCTCCAGCTTGTCAACACGTTTGACCGTTCCCAGAATGATCCCCTTGGGGAAAATACGTCCCATACCGGAAGAAATCACCGTATCCCCTTGTTTTACCTCTTCCGTCTTGGCGATGTATTTCAACTGGCAGCCCCCGGAACCCGCTCCCTGCAGGATGCCATGAGCGCGGTTTCCCTGAATCAGCGCATCCACATTGCTGTTCTCATCCGTGATGAGCATGACGCGAGAGACGTGCCATGAACATTCCGTGATTCTTCCCGCAATCCCGCGTTCCGCGAGAACCGGCAACCCGACGCGCAACCCCTGGGTTGTTCCCTTGTTGATGAGCAATGTCTTGATCACGGACGACGGATCCCGGTCAATGACCGTTGCGGTGGAAGCCCTGATATTGAACTGATTCTTGAGCTCCAGCAGCCGCTGCAGCCTGCCGGCCTCCAGATAGCCTTCCTGATATTGAACCAGCTGACCGGCAAGCCGTGCATTTTCCCTGTGAAGACTGGCGTTTTGCTCCTCCAGCCCGATGAGAAAAATGTACCGGTTCCAGTTCTCCCGAAGTACCTTGAGCGCGTTGTTTTTCAGGCTCACCAGGGGCACGGCCGCTTCCAGAACGATCTTGCGAAGAAAACCCGTATCGGAAAACGGCTTTGTACTGTAGGAAATCGTGATGAGGGCCGCGAGAATGAAAACGGAGACGACGGCGATGGGTCGATATTTCTTGGGAAACATGGTCTCGTCGGAAAACGGGGAATGCCCTGGCTGGATATGATCTGCGATGGGCCTGTCCGCCCGCTTTATTGCAAAAAGCCGGTCAACCCGTCGGGAAAACCAACCTTCTACATCTGTACGGTTACTTCCTTCAGGATGTCCAACTGATCCAGCGCCATACCCGCGCCTCGGACAACCGCGGACAGGGGATCATCGGCAATCGTGACCGGAAGGCCTGTCTCCTCCCGGATCAGAAGGTCCAGGCCCCTCAGGAGCGCGCCACCACCGGTTAACATGATGCCCCGGTCCACGATATCGCCCGCCAGTTCGGGCGGAGAGTTTTCAAGGGCATCCTTAATGGCATCGACAATGAGACTGACGGGCTCCATGATCGCCTCGCGGACCTCTTCCGAATTGATCTCGACGATCTTCGGGATGCCTGATATGAGGTCTCTTCCCCGGACATCCACCGTCTTTAACTCTTTTTCGGGATAGGCACAGCCGATCGTCGTTTTGATGATTTCACCGGATCTTTCTCCGATGAGAAGATTGAACTTCCGACGCATGTACTGGACAATTTCCTCATCCATGCGGTCGCCGGCGACCCGGACGGATTTTGCATAAACGATACCGGACAGGGAGATCACGGCAACTTCCGTCGTTCCACCGCCGATATCCACCACCATGGAGCTGATGGGTTCCGTTACCGGCAGGCCGGCGCCGATGGCTGCGGCCATCGGCTCCTCGATCAAAAATATTTCTCTCGCGCCCGCCGATTCGACCGTTTCCTTGACGGCCCGTCTTTCCACCTGGGTGATGCCGGAGGGAATGGAAACGATGATGCGGGGGCGCACAAGCGTCCTGCGGTTATGGACCATCAGGATGAAGTGCCTCAGCATCGCTTCCGTGACATCGAAATCGGCGATCACGCCGTCCCGCAACGGCCGGATCGCAATGATGTTCCCGGGCGTTCTTCCCAGCATTTTTTTCGCCTCCGAACCCACGGCCAAAACCTTTTTCACACCCCGGATATCCCGATGGACGGCAACGACGGAAGGCTCACTCAAAACAATGCCCTTCCCCTTCACATAGACGAGGGTGTTGGCCGTGCCCAGATCAATGGCCAGGTCATTGGAAAACTTACCCAGGATAAAATCAAACAGCACCGCGCGGTCCTCCTAAATGGCTCGTCAAACAGCCATAATCACAAAAATTTATATCGATTCGGGGCAAATCGTATATCGTATTTGCGGCACCGAGGCAATAAAATTTTTAAAATATTATTGCAATTTACAGGCCCTTATATTAGAGAAATCCCTCACCAAAGCACGGCAAGGAGTACAGATTGCTCGATCTCATGAGAAAACACGCCCGGAACTGGATCATGAAGGTCCTGCTGGGCATTATTATCGTTGTCTTCGTTTTCTACTTCGGCTCTCTCGGCAGAGGCCGGCAGGCGGAAATCGTAGCGACGGTCGACGGCAGGACCATCGGCTATGCCGACCTCCAAAAAGAGCACCAGAACCTGGTGCAGTTTTACCGCCAGCGGCTCGGCGGCATGATGACCGACGAGATGATGAAGGGGTTGAACCTCAAGCAGCAGGCCCTCGACAATCTTGTCCGGCAGGCGATAATCCTGCAAAAAGCCAAGGAGCTCAACCTGACGGTCACCGACCGGGATGTCCAGGACTCCATCATTGCGACCCCGGCTTTCCGGAGGGGGGGCGTTTTTGACGAAAGGACGTATAATCAGGTCCTGCGACTCAACAAACTGACACCCGAGGAATTCGAATCCCATCAGAAAAATGCGCTCATCATGACCCGGTTCGTCAGCCTGATCCAGGATGGCGTCAAGGTGTCAGACCGGGATGTCCACGATCTGTACCGGTTCCAGAATGAAAAGATGAACATCCGCTTTATTCGCATGTCCCCGACGGACTTCCGGACAAAAGTCGCTCCTGGCGAGAAGGAGCTGGAAGCCTACCTGAAAGAGCACGGCAGTAAATTCCGTACCGCCGAACAGGTTCAGGTGAAATACATCGTTTTCAGCGGCGCCGACCATGCATCATCGGCCCGCATCACGGATGCCGACATCGCCGATTATTACGACCGTCACGCGGATCAATTCAAAAAATCGGGGTCCAAAGCGGTCCCGCTGCCGGAGGCGAAAACAAGAATCGTGGCCGAGTTGCGTCAGGTCATTGGCATGCAGACAGCCTCCGATGCCGCCAAAAAGGCCCACGATGCGATATATCAAAGTGAGGATTTTGACGGTTATGCCGAAAAAAACGGGCTGAAGCACTATGCGACTGCTTTTTTCACGGCTGCGAATCCGCCCGATGCGCTCAAGCAGATCGGCGACCTCGACAAAATGATTTTCAGCCTTCAGAAAGATGAAACCAGCAGAGTGCTGGCCGACAGCAAAGCCTACTATCTCGTAAAGCTTGTGGCCAGAAAACCGGCCTCCATACCCGCTTTGCCGGATGTGCGGCCGCAGGTGGAAAAAGCCTATGTCGACGAGGAATCAATCCGCCTGGCGAGACAGGAGGCGGAAACCGTTCTGGGCAGATTGAAGAATGGGGAAGCCTTCAGCCGGGTGGTTCAGGAAAAGGGTTTGCAGGTTTTTGAAACCGATTTCATTCTGCCGGGAGCGGCAATCCCGAAACTGGGTTCATCCCCGGAATTGAACGAAGCCCTCTTTCCATTGACGGTCAGCAAACCCTATCCGGACCGAATCATCTTTGCGGACGGCCATTTCAACGTTCTGCAGCTGAAAGAAAGGGCCGGCCTGGAGGAACGGGACTTTGCCGGGAAAAAAGAAACGCTCAAAAAGAATCTGCTCGAGCGCCGGAAAAGCGATGTCCTGCAGGCATGGGTTGAGGGAACAAAGGCCGCCATGATGAAAGACGGGCGGTTGACCATTCAGAAAGACCTCAAGGAGATTTAGGAAAAGCCGGCGTGAACACCCCCCGCTTATCCTTCACCGTATTGATCCTTGATCCATTGCTGATACTCGCCCGTCTTGATCCGATCGATCCAGGATCTGTGATTCAGATACCAGCCGACCGTCTTTCTCAGGCCGGTCGGAAATGACTCTCCCGGGTGCCAACCGAGAGACCGGTGCAGCTTGGTAAAGTCGATGGCGTAACGGCGGTCATGTCCCGGCCGGTCTTTGACGAAGGTGATCAGGGTGCGGCGCGAGCGCCCGTCCGCTGCAGGAACCATTTCATCGAGAAGGTCGCAGATCATCTCGACAATGACGATGTTTTCCATCTCGGCGTTGCCGCCGATGTTGTACGTTTCGCCGCGTTCTCCCGATTGCATGACCGTCCAGATCGCATCGCAATGGTCCGTGACATAGAGCCAGTCGCGCACGTTTTTGCCGTCTCCGTAGACCGGAAGGGGCTTCCCCTCCAGGGCGTTCATGATCACCAGGGGAATCAGCTTCTCCGGAAACTGATACGGTCCGTAATTGTTGGAGCAATTGGACAGGGTCGTCGGAACGCCGAAGGTCTCGTGGTAGGCGCGGACCAGATGGTCGGAAGCGGCCTTGGAGGCTGAATAGGGGCTGTTGGGACGATAGGGCGTTTCTTCCGTGAACAAACCATGGGGACCGAGGCTGCCGTACACTTCGTCGGTGCTGATGTGATGGAAAATTCGAAATCTGTCCCGGTTCTCCCTGGCGATTTCAAGCAGGTTGAAGGTCCCGATGATGTTTGTGTGGATGAAGCTCTCGGGCCTTTTGATCGACCGGTCCACATGGGATTCGGCGGCAAAGTGACAGATCGCGTCAATGTCATGCCGGAGAAAGATTTCCTTCATCCGCCCGGCGTCACAGATATCGGCCTTCACGAAGACATAGCGTCCGGGGTACACGGCATCGAGTCCGCTCAGGTTTTCCGGATTCCCCGCATAGGTTAGCTTGTCCACATTGACAATCCGACCCCGGAATTCCGGCTTCGCCAGAAGGTGATGAATAAAATTGCTGCCGATGAAGCCGCAACCGCCGGTCACCATTAAATTCTGAATTTCCATACCTTTTCCTTTCCCGGGAATCGCTGTTTCGCCTGATGTCGGCAGGGTGGGCTGGGATGGCCTTTTTTACGAAGCGGTCCGGCTTATTTCAGGAATCCCTGAATAATCCTGTTCACCGCCTCGTCATAAGTCAGGCCCAGGCTCATCAGCTTCGTGAGCTGGTCGCTGGCGATCTTGCCGATCGACGCTTCATGGGTCAGCTCGGCATCGGGATGCCTGGCTTTCAGGGCCGGAATCGTCTCGTTGGTCCCATTGTCAATGATGATGGCGTCGCATTCGATGTGGCCGAAGCATTTGGCAAGCGCATCGATGGTGGCATAAAAGGTCTGTTTTGAATTTCCCTTCATGACGGACCGGGAGATCATGTTGGCCCGGCTGTTTTCCCCGGACAGGATGATGTCATTCCTGGAGACGGCCGTCTGATCCCTGTCGGTCATGACCCGCTCGGTGATCAGCAGGACGCTTCCGGGACCGAGGGAAGCCTCGTTGGTCCGGTTGGCCTCATCCACGCCGCCCATCTGGGTCAGCTCCATCTCCGCCTGCGCACCTTCCGCAAGCAGGACTTTTGTTGTCGGGTTCAGCGTTCGCCTTCCCCGTCCCGGTCCCGTGGCGAAATGCTTTTCCACATAGGTCACCTTCGCCTTCCTGCCGACGTGAAACTCGTGGATGCCCGCATGGCCTTCCGGCTCCACACCGCCGCAATGGATGCCGCAACCGGCAATAATGGTCACGTCCGAACCCTCGCCGATGATGAAATGATTGTAAACGACGTCGTAAAGGCCGGCCTGGCTCAGAATGACCGGGATATGAACCGACTCGTTGACGGTTCCGGGCTTGATGGTCACGACAATGCCGGTCCCTTCCGGATTCGACTCGATATTGATGTTGGCGGACACCTCGCGGGCAAGCAGCTTCCCGTTTTTCCGAATATTGTAGGCCCCTTTGGGGATTCCCTCGAGGTCCGCAACCGTCCTCAGCAGATTTTTATCTAAAGCATCCAACATCGTCTTCACTCCCGCATACTCTGTAATTGCAGATGCTCAAATCCGTCAGCAGGGGCAGGGCGTCCTTCAGATTTCCCACATAGGCCAGCTTCCCCTGGTTCAGCAGCAGGATGATATCGGCCGCCTCGAGAAAGGCCCGGTTGTGACTGACCACAATGGTCGTGGTCCGATGATCATCCTTTTCCTTTTTCAAAAGCGTGACCATGGGGCCGATGGTCCAGAGATCAATGCCCGTGTCCGGTTCGTCATAGATTGCCAGTTTCGGGTTCCGGGCGATGGTCGTGGCCAGCTCGATCTTTTTGATCTCTCCGCCGGAGAGCTTGGAATCGACCGGTTTGTCCAGGAACGAGAGCGAGCAGATGCCGACGCGGCGGATCAGAGCCAGCAGCTTCGTTTCGTCATCCGTCCCGGAAGCCATGGCGAGCAGATCCCGGAAGGTCAGGCCCTTGAAACGCGCAGGCTGCTGGAAGCTATAGCTGATCCCGCCCCGGGCGCGGTCGGTAATCGAAAGCTCCGTAATGTCTTTCCCCTCAAAAAAGATTTTGCCCGATGTGACCGGATTGATCCCCATAATCAGCTTGGCAAGCGTGGTCTTGCCGCTTCCGTTGGGACCGGTAATGGCATAAAATTTCCCTTTCTCGAAGGTGAAGCTGAAACGATCGACAATCGTCCGCAGCGACCCGCCTTCAATGCCGTCCGCATCGGACACGGAAAAACATAAACTCTTGATGTCCAGCATATTCCACCTCAATGAAAAATGGCGATCCCCCATTCAATGCAGGGTCGAAACAGCGTTGAGGACAGACCCTTGACGCCGCTCCTTATCATTGAAATCCCGATGAATGTCAACAATAAATTTCCCGCCTGATCCTCGTTCATCTGAATGAACGTCGCTGTGGACCAGATCACCAAGGTGGCAACGGCTTGCGGATCCCTGCCGGCCTGCCGCTTATACAGATTCCCCGCTTGCTTCAGCGCCGTCAATGACCGTGTTTTCGACAACGGGTACGCCGCGGAGAAGGCTGTCGCCGACGGGGCATCGCTTCCTGACAAACGCGACGAACCGATCGATTTCATCGCGCGGTGCGTCGGCCTTGATATGAATGGTGCATCGGATCCGCTTCAATCCAGGGCAAACGCCATCGCTTCCTTTGAGAAATCCTGCCGGATCGATATCCCCTTCAAGCTCCACGCGGAAATCCTTCAGGTCAATCCGCTGCGACCGGGCAAAGAACCGGGCGGTGATGCACTGGCAGGCGCCCAGCGAACAGAGCAGCATCTCCACGGGATTCATCCCCGTATCGGTGCCCCGCATCGAAGGGGGTTCATCCGCCAAAACGGTGAATTTTCCCGATTTATTTTCCACGCAGAGACCCTTTTTCAATGCCGATTCGGCCCTGAACGTGTGAACGGCCATCCTTCCTCCTACAGGCTGCTAATGCGATGCGGACAGGCGCATCTCATCCAGATAGGAACGTCCCCCCGCAAAGTGTTCCCGGTAATACCCTTCGGAAAGGGCATCCATGCGGATTTTCCTTCCCCTCCCGGGTGCATGGATAAACCATCCTTCGCCGGCATAAACACCGACGTGAGAAACCGGATCTCCCCGGCGGACGGAAAAGAAAACCAGATCACCTTTGACCAGGCGATCCTGCTCTTTCGGAATCCCGGCGTCGAATTGTTCCCGGGAGGTGCGGGGCAGATCGAGTCCGTTCAACTGATAAACGGCCATTGCAAACCCGCTGCAGTCAAACCCCGTTTCCGGGGATGCTCCGCCCCAGAGATAGGGAGTTCCGATATATCGCCGCGCCGTCTCCACGAGTTCATCGCGAAGATAGTCCGGCCCGTATCTCTCTTTTCCCGCAGCGGCGTAATCGCCCGGACTGACGATGTAGTAGGAGTCAATCACTCCGGCGGACTGAAGCAGCTCGGCACGACTCCGGGCCTCTTCCCGGGACAAAAAATTGCCGAATTGCACCTTGTAGAGTCCCTCCCCGGCGACAAAGTAGGTGGCATTCAGACCGCTCTTGCGCAGGCTCTCGGTGAGGCCGGCGGCATTTTCGACTTTCGCGAAGGCGCCGGCCTGTACGGCATAGCCGAGTTTGGGAATCGCTTTCCAGGCCGCCGTTTTCTGCGGCGTTTTCTCGCCGGCCTTCGACGCTCTTGCCTTCGCGCGATGATGAACGCCGGCCCCCCCGGCACAGCCCGCCACCACGAAGAGAACCAGCACGAGCAGCGGCAGTGCACGGTTGCGCGTTTCGGGTCTCATCGACCTGCAATGGGTGAAAACTTCCGTCATCGGTTCAAGCGAAGCTCCGGATCATTGCGGCTTCGGCGGCAGCTCCTGCGGCAAAATGACCGGATGCGCTCAAGGACGGAACCCATCCGGAGCCGCCATGATCCGGCGGCGGTGCCGGTCCCCTGCCGGGCGGACGGATCTGCGACATCCCGGGATCCTGAAAATTCATCCGGCAATTGAGCGCGGCGATATTGACGGCCGCCACCCTGCTGATTCTGGAATTGAAAGAAGCGGAACATGGACAGATCGAAGCCGAAAAGCGGAATGGGCGGACTATTCGTCGCGCAGCAAAGTCACAGCCATGCCATATACGGAGGCAAAGGCCTCGCTCGACTGTATGAGGCTGGTCAGGGGAAGCATTTCCGACACTGTTGTGTAAAGCTTCTGATCGTAAACGATGCTCCCCAGGTCCACCGAACGAATCATCAGGTACTTGTCGGCGACCATCTGGATTACCCGCCCGGCCCCCTTGTCCCGGTTGGCCCGCACCATGTTTGTGATCACGAAGGGCTGGATTCTCCGGATTTCTCCCTGCAGCGTGCTCATGGCCTCTTTGCCGTTCAGCTCCTCGACAATCTGCAGAAGCTCGCTGACGGTGCGAACCTTGAGCTCATTGTTCGTATCCATGGCCGTTTTAATGAGGCTCTGAAGGGATGACTTCTGGCTGACCAGCTGGCTCAGTCTCCGGTAAACGGTGTTGCGGATGAAGGCATAGGCGTTCTGGATGGAGATCGGCTGCGGAATCAGAACCACAACTTTCTTGTCGGCAGCCAGAAAGAAATCCAGCACGTTGTACGAGGTCCCGGCGCCCAGGTCGACAACGACATAATCGGCGTCCAGCCTGGAAAGGTTCTGGATGAGCTTCGCCTTCTGCGAAACATGGATGTTGGCCAGGGAAAGAATGTCGCTGGCGCCGCCGATGAGACGCAGGTTCTCCAGCTCCGTATCGAGGCAGATTTCTTCCAGAGAATCATATCGCCTCGTCACGAAATCGTTCAGCGATCTCGGCGGATTCTTGATCCCCATGAAGGTATGAAGATTCGCCCCGCCCAGATCGGCATCCACGAGGATGGTTTTCTTGCCCATCCGGGCAAACCAGAAGGCCAGAAGAATGCTGACGGTGCTCTTGCCGACACCACCCTTTCCGCCACCGACAGCCACAATTTTTGGACGAGATGCCACCACTCACTCCCGTGCGTCTAAGTGCGCATGCGCCGCTCGCATGACGACCACATCAACTCCTGGGCTGAGACTCCCACAGGTAGGAAATATAATCCTGCGCCTCTTCACCAACATAACAGTGCTTCTTCAAAAAAGCGAGATCGGCATGCGTCATGTCCTTGAACTGGACGCCGGCAATCACGATCGTTTTCCCCTCGCGTGAAATTTCCCGGCACCAGGCGATGGTGCCGAAAAGATTCAGGCCCACCTCAACCCGGGGGACATTGACCAGAACCTTGACGCTCTTGCCGATAATCTCTTTGGGAGGTCCGGTCAGATATTTTTCCCCCAGACTGATGCACGCCCCACCCAGTGAAATGTCCTGCACGGATCCTTTCAGAACAAGCGGGCTCCGGTCCGGTTCGCTGCCGAATATCTTCATGTCGATCTGTGTCTGGAGATGAAAGCGCGCGGCTTTGCGGAACCTCCGAGTCCCCTCTTTCTGGGCGTACAGTCGCTGGGCTTTTGTCAGCCGCATCAGCAGAATTTTAACGTTGGGATTTTCTTCACAAAGATCCATCAGTTGCGATCTTGAGATCTTCAGCAGTTCACAGGCACCGACCGCTTCGAACCGCGACAAGGAAACCCGCTGTTCGTCAAAGGGATAAACATTACCGAAGTAATTGGCCTCTGCGCTTTGCGATGCATATTCCCTGCGGATTTGCTCCTCCTCACCTGCTTGCGTAAATATCGTTTCGGCCACCGTGCCCGAGACAATAAAACAGAGAAACTCCTCCGGGGCCCCTGAATCTTTGATGGCGGCGCCTGCCGGCATGCGGACGGCATCCAGCCGGGACATGACGGCAACCAGCTCGGAATAGGTCATGTGGCAGAAAAAATCATTCAGCGGTTTTTCCGAGCGTACCTCACGGATGGCAGCATACAGAGGGCGGCACTCCCGGCGCGAGGGCTTGGTAACTTTCCACTCCATGACTTTGGCGGCAACCGCTTGCAGGACCATCCCCACGGCCCCGAAAAGCTCCGATGCCTTCCGGTAATATTGAGCGGCCAGAGCAAAGGATTCTTTTCCCGCCAGAAAATCAGCATAGGCCCTGACGAGAAAGCGGTCCCCGGGGACCTTGTCCAGCAGCGCTTCGAACGCTTCCGCGGAATCAAGGCGCAAGGATCCCTCCATGACGCGTTCCCCGTAATTCTGATTTTGCACTGTCTCGTCCAATCGTCTGACCGGTTCTATTGCTTCTTCCCGATTTTCACCAGCTTGGCGACATCGCTGATCCGCTGGTTCATTACTTCCGTTTTTCTGTGGAAAAGACGGAATACTTCATACAGCGAGCGCATTTTCTTATCCAGGTCCAGCAGCATGGCCGACATGCGGATCATTTTGGCCTTCATGGCGGCAACCTGCTGCTGCAACTCTTCCGGCGTCGCATGGGGCGAAGGGGAGAATCGGTCTTCCTTGAAAGCATCGATCAGATGTTCCAAGTCCTTTCTTTCCTCATCCGCCAGACCGACATTCCAGTTCATCTGGGGTTCATTTTCCATATTTGTTCAGCTCGTCCCGGATTTTCGAGTCCAATGCACGGATGCCTTCTTCTTCCTGCTGTTCATCCACATTTCGTGCGGCACGCTCGGGATTCATCCTGTTTTTCGATGAAACCGCACGGCGCTTTCTTTTCAGAAAGAAAAACGTGGCGAGCAGCGCGATCAAGACAGCCGCAATGGAAAGGCCGATCAGGGCCAGGAACAGATAGGATTGCACCTGGCCGGATTCCACGGCTGCCGGTGGAACGGGACTTTCAGCCGCTTTTGCGGGCGCGGCCGCATCCGGTGGTTTCACGCCCGTCGGTTCAGCGGGGGCCGGCGGGACGTTTTCCGGAGCGGGCTGGGCGGAAACGGCTTCCGGTGCTTTTTCGGGCGCGGGCGGAGCAGCAGTCCAGTAGAGATCCAGCACAAGACGGTCCGGCGTGAACAGATAGAAAGTTTTGAGGTTGAAAGACGATGACGTCAGTCTGACATTGGCCGTCAGGAGGGATTTGCCCTGAACAAACTCGATTTTTTCTATGTGCCCAGAACGGTCCCGCATTTTCTGAAGGGCCGGATTGTTCGTTGTCGTATCCATAAAATCCACTGCAACCTGGCCGGGGCCGCTGATCTCCGGCCCTTTGAACTTGACTGTGCCGTCAAATTCAAAGACGATGCGCGTCAGGGATTCATACTCACCCACCCGAATATACAGCAACCGGGCTGCTTCCGCCGGCAGGACCGAGAGGCACAGCAGGACCAGCAGCGTCATCACGGCCGCCCCCGTTCTCCAGTTGTCGTTCATGTCATGGGCCTCTTCAAAGGCTTCTCATTTAGGCGAAAGGCAGGGTTTTGCGTAACTCGGTGAATCCGACGTGTTTTTACCATTTGCGAAAATATTTTTCAACTTTTTTAGTTTCTTATTTTTTCTCCCGTAAAGCAAGCGCCGAAAGGAATTCCCGGGCATCCTCCTTCGTTGCGATCTCGTCGTTGAGTTGGGCCTCCTCGACGGCGCGAAGCATGTTCTTGAAACGAGGTCCGGGAGTGAGGCCCATGGCAATCAGATCATCGCCGGAAAGAAGCCGCGGAGGATGCAGTTCCTCCAGAGTCAGTTCCTCGAGCTTTTTCCGGCAGTATTCATAATTGTCAAGCATGCCGTGGCTTCCCAGACAGTCCAGCCGGTGGAGTTCCAGGTGCAGTTGAAAATCGGGCATGCGGAGGAATCGCTTGAGACGGCCCGGCCGCATCTGCCGAACATGCATGAACGTCATGTGCTCATGAATGAGGGCCCGGATTGTCGCCATGTCCGCCGCCGAAAATTTCAGACGCTGCAGGAGGGAAGACGCAATCTCTTCGCCCTTTCGAACATGGCCATAGAAATGAACGCCCGAAACATCCTCTGTCCGCGTCACGGCCTTGCCGACATCATGCAGAACAACGGCCCAGGCAAGACGGGCATCGACGTGACCATCCGCAGCCGCCGGCATATGGGTCAGCATTCCCAGAATATGCTCCCATACGTCGCCCTCCGGGTGAACCCGTTCGGGCTGTGCCAGACCGCGCAGCCGGTCGATCTCCGGGAGAATGACGGCAAGCAGGCCCGTGTCCGCCAGGAGTTCCATGCCGCGTCTTGCGGCGCCCGCGGTCAGTATTTTCGTGAGTTCATCGCTGATCCGCTCGAAACTGATGTGACGGATGGCGTCCGCATGGTTCCGGATCGCGGCCAGGGTCGCGGGGTGGATCGTAAAATCGAGGTTGGCGGCGAAGCGGACGGCACGAAGCATCCGCAGACGATCTTCGGCAAAACGCAATTCCGGCTCGCCAATGGTCCGCACGAGCCGGCGGGCGACATCATCCCGTCCTCCGACATGATCGATAATCCTGCCGGTATCGGGATCCAAGAGCAGGCCGTTGATCGTGAAATCACGCCGCCGTGCATCTTCTTCGGCCTTGGCGTATGCCACCTGCGAGGGGTGGCGTCCGTCTCCGTAGTCCGCTTCGGTGCGGAAGGTCGCCACTTCATAGCGGCGCCCTCCCTCGACCACCAGGACCACGCCAAAGGCTGCCCCGACCGGGATGGTCCGCCGGAAAAGGGCCCGCACCTGCTCCGGACGTGCGGATGTGGCAATGTCATAATCCGCAGGCTCGATCCCCCGCAGGACGTCCCGGACACATCCTCCGACAAACAACGCTTCATACCCGGCACGCCGCAGCCTTTCGACAATGGCCGTCGCAGCGGCGCGCGAAGAAGCCAGATCCCCACATCCGTCCCCGCTATTCGCCGGATTCATCGTCATCATGGCTTTCATCCGCAAGATTCCTGGCCCGGCAGACGGCAATCACGACCATCAGCAGAAAGACCAGCGGGGCAACGCCGAGCACGACCTTCACCGTCGTCCAGGGTGGTGTCAGAAAAAAAACGGATACCATGACCAGCCCTGCCGCGACATACAAGAGGTGTGTCGTTTTCATGATGGGTCCCCTTTATGCTTTATTCTTTTTCCCCAGCCTGATGGCGCAAAATTCACCGCACATGGTACACCCTTCCTCGTGGGCGCCTTCACTCCGTTCCAGCCAACTGCGTGTTTTTTCCGGATCGATGGAAACATCCACCTGCCCCTGCCAGTCGAATTCCTTCCGGCATCGCGCCATTCGGATATCTTTCTCGACGGCGCCGGGCAGCTTTTTGGCAACGTCGGCAATGTGGGCGGCGATCCTGGCGGCAATGATGCCCTCTTTCACGTCCTCCAGCGTCGGCAGCCGCAGATGTTCGGCAGGAGTGACGTAGCAGAGAAAGTCGGCACCCGCTGCTCCGGCAATCGCCCCGCCGATGGCCGATGTAATATGATCGTAACCGGGGGCAATGTCCGTGGGCAAAGGCCCGAGAACATAAAAGGGCGCTCCGTTGCACAGCCGCTTCTGCATTTGAATGTTGGCCTCGATATCGCCGATGGGGACATGGCCCGGCCCTTCGATCATCACCTGAACACCCCGGTCGCGGGCTCTTTTGGCCAGTTCACCCAGAACGATGAGTTCCTGAACCTGACCGCGGTCGGTGGCATCGGCCAGACAGCCGGGACGAAGCCCATCACCCAGACTGAGAACCATGTCGTAGCGTGCCGCAATTTCAAGCAGATGGTCATAATGCTCGTACAGGGGATTTTCCCGGTCATTACACGCCATCCAGTTCGCAGTGATCGACCCGCCGCGGCTGACGATCCCGAGGAGACGTCCTTCCGCCTGTATGCAGGCAACACTGTGAAGCGTGACGCCGCAGTGAACGGTGATAAAATCGACGCCGTCTTCACCATTTTCTTCGATTACGCGGAACATGTCGTCGGGACGCATCTCCGCGATCGCCTTTTTCTCGAAGAGCATCCGGGCCGCTGCCTGATAAATGGGAACCGTCCCGATCACCAGCGGAGAAATCTGGATGATGGCCTTCCGGATGGCCCGAATGTCCCCGCCGGTGGATAGGTCCATCAAAGTGTCCGCACCGGCTGCCGCGCAGATCGCCGCTTTTTTCAGCTCCAGATCGAGATCCGCACGGTCCCGGGATGTCCCGATATTGGCGTTTATTTTCGTCCGCAGCCCTCGTCCGACCGCCAGGGGCAAAATGCCCTGATGACGGTTGTTCCGGATGACCACAATGGTGCCTGCTTCAACGCCTTGGCGGATGAATTCGGCGGATACGCCTTCCCGCTCCGCACAGACGCTCATTTCCTCCGATACCGTACCTTTCCTCGCGGTTTCCAGTTGCGTCATGACGAGACTCCTTTTTTAGAATCGATCCGGGCAGACGGGCGCCAGATGGTTGGTCGGGCCGTGACCGCCGCCAATCCGGTAAGCATGCCGGATGGCCGCCGCAACGTAACGCTTGGCATCCGCAACCGCTTCGGCCACTTCTTGACCCCTTGCAAGGCCGGTGGCAATGGCCGCCGAAAAGGTGCAGCCCGTTCCATGGGTGTCCCGGGTATGGATGCGCTTCGCGCTGAATTCATGAAACCGCCTGCCGTCATAAAGGATATCGATCGCGTCCCCTTCGAGATGCCCCCCCTTCACCACCACATGTCCGGCCCCCAGATCAAAAATTCGCAGCGCGGCTTCCCGCATCGACTCCGGCCCGGAAATGGCCAAACCCGTCAGCACTTCCGCTTCGGGAATGTTGGGCGTCACGATCAGAGCCAGGGGAAGCAATTCTTCGATCAGCGTTTCCCTGGCGTCGTCCCGGATCAGTCTTGCGCCTCCCTTGGCCACCATCACCGGGTCGACAACAAGTTTGTCGATGCCGTATTGCCTGATCTTGGCCGCGACAACCCGCAGGATCTCCGGGGAAGACAGCATCCCCGTCTTGGCTGCATCCACTCCGATATCGGAAGCCACTGCGTCAAACTGCATCGCCACAAATTCCGGCGGCACCTCATGAATACCATGAACGCCCAGCGTATTCTGAGCCGTTACCGCCGTGACGACGCTCATCCCGAATCCGCCCAGGGCGGTAATGGTCTTCAGATCCGCCTGAATGCCCGCCCCTCCGCCCGAATCCGATCCGGCAATGGTCAGCACCCGTATCGCCTTCATGAGCCACCCTCTTCCGGAAACCGGCCCGCACGGATATATCGGATGACCAGCATGTGTCCCGATTCCACAGTGATCGCGCCCGAGCCTGAGATCAGGCGGTTGCTGATGCCGTAGGGGCGGGCGGGCGTCATCGTCGCATCCGTCAACGGATATTCGAAACCTTCCAGGGTGATGCCGGTGACATCGGATCCGAAGGGAAAAAGAGATACGGTCTGTCCGGGCTCCCCTTCGATCACCGCTTTTCCCTTCACAGCAAAGACCTCGCACCATTCATCGACCAGGCGGACAGGGATCTCCCGCTCGGCGGCCACAACCAGAAGGGAAAGATTTGCCAGGGTGTGATCGAGCCTGGCGCCGATCGCGCCGAAAATCAGGATCTCGTCGGGCGCCATGAGAAAGGCCATTTCCATCGCCAGTTCCGTGTCCGTCTCGTTCTTCGCCCGCGGGTAGCGCATGATTCGGCAGCCCTGCCTGACAAAATGACCCTGCATCTCCGCCTCCAGCGAATCCATGTCCCCAATGACCAGATCGGGAACAAGCCCCATCCGGTATGCATGCCGCGCCCCGCCGTCGGCGCAGATCATCGACACCGGCTGACAGCGTTCCCGCTGTTCCCGGAAAAAACCGGCGTCCCGCATCGGTCCTCCGGAAAGGACAAAGACGACTTTTTTCATACACCATCTTTCCTGTTGCGGCCGCTCATGAGGCACCCGCAACAAACAAAAAGGGGCCTTTACCCTGTTTCCGGGAATGGCCCCCTGCAAGCTTATCGCAATCCACAATTATCAGACGCCACTTCCTACGCTGGCATTACCCAGGTCAGGTTCAAAGGGTATTCTCTCAGCCTGTTCGGCACCCCCGTAACTGCAAGTTACTCTCTTCCTGCCATTAAATCAAGTAAAATCAAAGACGGCCATGCACAGATTCATTGAAACGTCCCATCCTGCGGGGAAAATCCGGATGCACGGAAGAAGTCACTGCCGGTTCCGGGTTTCCGGATTCCTGTCGGTCAATATGAAAGGCTTCAAAGGAAAAACGGGATGTCTTTTTCAGAGGCTATGCGATGCCGAAAACGGCCCTTGCGTTACGCGACGTCGCCTCTGCCACCTCTTCAAGAGGCAAGCCCTTTGTCTCGGCGACCTTTTTTGCCGTGTACACCACATAGGCCGGTTCGTTGCGTTGGCCGCGGCAGGGATGGGGGCTCAGATAGGGTGCATCCGTTTCCACCAGCAGGCGGTCTAAGGGAACCTGTCGAACCACGTCCAGCAGTTTTTCCGATTTTGGGTAGGTGACCGGTCCGGGGATCGAAATGTAAAATCCCGATTCAAGGCATTTCCCGGCCATTACGGCGTCGCCGGAAAAACAGTGGATAATGCCTCCCTTCTTCCCTTTCCATCCGGCAAGCATTTCCAGCGTTTCCCGGTGAGCCTCCCGGTCATGTATGATCACGGGCATACCCAGTTCCGCAGCCAGTTCAAGCTGTTCGCCGAAACACCGGATCTGATCATTCCGGGGCGAACGGTTTCGAAAAAAATCCAGGCCGATTTCCCCGTAGGCCACGACCTTCGGCTGGCCGGCCAGCCTCCTGATGAGATGATAGGTTTCGCCGTCGATGCCTTTCACGTCATGGGGATGAATGCCGATGGCGGCGTAGACCGAGTCGTAGCGCCCGGCGATCGTGATTGCCTTTCGGCAATCCTGAAGATTCGTCCCAACCGTAACAATCACATCGATCCCGGCCTCTCCGGCACGGCGAACGACAGCGTCGCGATCCTCATCGAAGGCCCGCATTTCGAGATGGGCATGCGTGTCAATCAGCATGGTGATTCATGGCTCCGGCCCCGGCGGACCCTGTTCCATTTCAATGAGGACCTCCTCCGCATTGTCGGAGATATCGGGCAGCTTCGACAGGTATTTTTTCAATTCCTTTTCCGAAATCTGGCCGCGCAGCAGTTTCCTTTCGATGATTCTCCGATCCATTTCTCCCCGACCGCCTGTCTCTTCCTTTGTCATAGGCTCACCTCACTTGCGGAATCTCTTCCCCCCAGGCATCCATGCTGCCATTTATTGGATCAGCCGGCCCGCCTTCGCCAGATGTTCAGACGCTTCACGGGCCATACGATCGAGAAGATCCCGGCAGGTGGGAATGTCATGGATCAGACCGATCGACTGGCCGACCATGAGGGGAGCATAGTCCACATCCCCCTTTTCCCAGGCCTCCTTGATGCGCTGGCCGGACAGCAGCGGAATGAGTTCTTCGAATCCGCCGCCGCGCTCCTCGATGCTGCAGATCTCTTCGATGACCTTGGTCTTCAGTCCCCTCCCCTGAAGCCCGATGGATTTCCCGAAAATCCGGGTTTCATATTCCTGTCTTCTGAGGAGTTCCTGCTTGATGTTGTCATGCACCTCGCACTCCTGCGTGGCCACAAAGCGACTGGCCATCATGACACCCTGGGCTCCCAGGACGAGGGCGGCGGCGAGCGATCTGCCGTCGACGATCCCGCCCACCGTCACCACCGGAATTTTAACCGAATCCACAATCCTGGGGGTCAGGATCATGGTCGTGACATCGTCATTGAGGGGATGGCCCCCTTCTTCGATGCCGGCGGCATAAATTCCGTCATAGCCCGCATGTTCCGCGTGAAGGGCATGGCGGACGGCGCCGACCTTGTGGAACAACCTGACGCCCGCTTTTTTCAGCATATCGACGGCTTCCATTCCGGCGGCCTTGTCGACGGGCGTGCCTGAAAATTCGATACCGGCCACTTTTTCCTCCGCACAGACACGGATATACATCTGGTGATGCGCGGCGGTGATGCGCAGCGACGGCAGGAGGGTAATGTTGACCATGAATGGCTTGTCGGTCAGTTTCCGCGTTTCGCGAATCGCATCGCGAAATTCTTCTTCTGTGTCATAATTGCCGGCGGTGAGATTGCCCATGCCGCCGGCATTCGAGATGGCTGCGCAAAATCTCGGCTTGCAGAGCCACATCATGGCACCGCAGATGATGGGGTACTTGATGCCGAACATTTCGGTTATTGCGGTCTTGAACATTTTTTTCTCCTCTGGAAGGGTCTGCTTATCCAACCCGTTTTGCAGACCTTCCTAATCAGAACCGCCTGTTTCTGTCAATGCCTTTTGTCGGGCTGCCCGTATGAATACCCTCAATGGAAACCCCTTGACAGGCAAAGAGCAATTCATTAGCGTCAATGGGGTAATGAAAAAGAGAAGGCTGGACGGCTTGCGGGTCCGGAGATGAGAGTGCCGATTGGTACCGTCATGGATCGACCCCTTGCGGGGATGGGTGCCGGTTGCGGATCATGAGAAACCGGTCATTTGAGTAAGGGTGTTTTTCTGGCGTGGCGGATCATCGAATTATATCCGGTTGACGCCTTAACCATAATCCATCCTGGCGGAGGTGGCTGCCGGGCATTGCGGCACGGCCCGGAAAAACCCCGTCCATGGCGCTTCGGGAGCTGATATGGCAACTTACGTGCTGGTCCATGGGGCCACGGCCGGGGGATGGATCTGGCAATCCGTGCCAAACCTTCTGCGGACCGCCGGGCACGACGTTTACACCCCGACACTGACGGGCCTGGGCGAGCGCCGGCACCTCTTCAACCTGAATATCACAATGGACACCCACATCCTGGACGTCGAAAACGTCATCCTTTTCGAGGACTTGCATCAGGTCATCCTGGTCGGGCACAGTTACGGCGGCGCAGTGATAACGGGTGTTGCGGAACGGGCAGCCGATCGGCTGTGCCACCTGGTTTTTCTGGACGCCTTCGTCCCGGAAGACGGTAGAACCATCAAAGACCTTTACGATCCAACGGTGGCGCAAACACTTTCCGAACATTATGGGAACGGGGGGGTGAGCTTTCCCGCAAACGGTGCGGAAGCGTCAGACCCCCGGTTTACGGAACATCCTCTGAAAACCTTTCTGCATCCATTCCGCTTGATCAACGCGTCGGCCAGGGCGTTGCCAAGGACATATATTTTCTGCACCGACAAAGAGGAAATGGGCATCCGCGGCCAAGGCATCATCCGGTCCGCCGGGAGGGCGAAAGCGGAGGGGTGGCCCTACCATGAGCTCCCCACGGGCCACCACCCCATGTGGACCATGCCGGCCGAGCTGACGGAATTGCTGCTGAAAATCCCGTCCGGCGGCCATCGGTGAAATGATGAAACAAAAGGAGCGGGAATTCGTCTGTTTCGCACACCGCGGCGCCAGCGGCCATGAGCCGGAAAACACGCTGCTGGCCATCGAAAAGGCTCTTTCACTGGGCGCAGCCTGGATCGAAATCGATGTTTTCTGCGTCGAAGGCGAACTCGTGGTGATTCATGACGAACGGCTGGAATACACAACCAACGGAAGGGGATATGTCACGGAAAAAACGCTCGCGCACCTGCGGACACTCGATGCCGGCAAGGGACAAAGCATTCCCCTTCTTCGGGAAGTCTTTGATCTTGTTCAGCGGCGGGCCGGCATCAACGTGGAGTTGAAAGGTGCCGGTACCGCTGCTCCCGCGGTGCAACTGGTCAGGGATTACATCGTGAACCGAGGCTGGCATTATGATCAGGTTATCCTTTCTTCCTTCGATCACCGGGAACTGTCCGTGGTCAAACCGCTGGACCCGGAAATCCGGACAGGCGCGCTGATACTGGGGGTTCCTCGTCACTATGCTAGGTTTGCCGAGGAATTAAAGGCCTTTTCGGTTCATGCGGGCCTTGCATTCGCAAACAGGGCCTTCGTGGAGGACGCGCACCAGAGAGGCCTGAAGTTCTATGTCTATACCGTCAACTTTCCCGATGACCTGGACCGGGTGCGTGCAATGGGGGCAGACGGCGTTTTCACCAATTTCCCCGAGCTGGTTATTCCCCAGAAAAACTGATCATGTTTGACCACTTTGACTGGATTGCCCCGATCTACGACCGGATTGTCCGCCTGCCCGTCCCGAAGCGCTTTCACGAATTGCTGAAACTGCCGGAAAGCGGGACCCTTCTCGACGCCGGCGGGGGCACCGGCAGGGTCGCGTCACGCCTGAATGCGTCAGCGGCAAGCCGGCTGGTCGTCTCCGATCTTTCCCTCCCCATGCTGAAGCAGTCACGAATCTTGCACGGCCTGCACGCAGTGCGGGCGCGGTCGGAGCAACTCCCCTTCGCTGATGCCACTTTCGACCGGGTGATCGCCGTCGACGCCTTTCACCACTTTTTCGATCAACGGACAGCCATCCGGGAGTTCGTCCGCGTGCTCAAACCGGAGGGGAGGCTCGTCATCGAGGAACCGGACCGGGACAGGCTGATTGTCAGAATGCTGGCGGTGGCGGAGAAAATGATTTTGATGCGCAGCCGGATTCATTCAATGAAAGAGATTCTGACAATGGTTGCGGCGGAGGGCATGACCGCCTGCATCGAGCGCGGCAGCGGGTTTGCATCCTGGGTCATTGCGGACAAGCAAAGACCCTTTTGAATTCCGTTGACGTGAATACCCTAACAGTGATAGGGGTTGCGCCAACGTTCTGATTCAAGCCCGGATGGAGAAGATGCGATGTTTCTGAAGCAGATGCAGGTAGGCCATATGGCTGTATTTGCCTATCTGGTAGGCGATCCCGTCGCGGGAGATGCGCTGGTGATCGACCCGGCCGCCAGGATCGACGACATCCTCGCCGTAGCCGAACAAAACAGCCTCAAGATTCAATACATCGTCAATACCCACGGCCACGTGGACCATATTTCCGGAAATACGGAAATGCAAAGCAAGACCGGGGCAAAAATCGTGATTCACGAAAGCGATGCCGAAATGCTATCCTCCATACCGGCCATGATCCTCCGTATGTTCGGCGCCAAGCGGTCGCCGGCAGCTGACATCATCGTCCGGGACGGCGATGTCCTCACGGTGGGCAGCGTCTCCCTGAAAGTCCTCCACACGCCGGGACACTCGCCGGGAAGCATGTCGCTTTTCACAGAAGGTCTTGTTTTCACAGGAGATACGCTCTTTGTCGGTGGTGTGGGCAGAACAGACCTTCCCGGCGGGTCCGGAAGGGTCATGGCACGCTCCATTCAGGAGAAACTCTGCACCCTGCCCGATGACACAAAGGTTCTGCCGGGGCACAACTACGGCGGGACGCCGACTTCAACCATCGGCCGTGAAAAGAGAAACAATCCCTTTTTAAGATAACAGGAAGTGGTTGCCTTCATGAATCAATCCAACGTCATCAGTACCAATTTTGAAACATTGCCTTTGGCCAGCAGGGGGAAAGTGCGGGATATCTATGACCTGGATTCCAGCATTCTCATCGTGGCCACGGACAGGATATCCGCTTTTGACGTCATCATGCCCAACCCCATACCGGGAAAAGGGGAGATCCTGACCCGAATGTCCGCCTTCTGGTTTAAGCACACAGAAGATATCATCCCCAATCATCTCATTACGACGAATCCGGAAGAGTTTCCAAAGGCCTGTGAACCTTACCGGGAGACACTGCGGGGAAGGACCATGTTGGCGAAGAAGGCGACGCCCCTTCCCGTGGAATGCATTGTGAGGGGGTATCTCAGCGGTTCCGGCTGGAAGGACTATTGCCGGGACGGCACGGTTTCCGGCATTCGGCTCCCCCTGGCCTTAAGGGAGTCCGAGCGCCTTTCCGAACCGATCTTCACCCCGTCGACCAAGGCCCCTGAAGGCGATCATGACGAGGCGATAACCCTGAAAGAGATGGAGAACCTCATCGGCACGGAACGTTCCGCGAAGGTGATTCAAGCAAGCTTGGCTGTTTATCGAAGGGCCGCTGAAATCGCTGCAAAGGCGGGCATCATCATTGCCGACACCAAAATGGAGTTCGGAATTCTGAATGAAGAGTTGATCCTGATCGACGAACTGCTGACACCGGACTCGTCCAGATTCTGGCCGAAAAACGACTATGAACCGGGACGGGCGCAGAAAAGTTTTGACAAGCAGTTTCTGCGCGACTATCTGCTGTCCATCGCCTGGAATCAAAAACCGCCGGCTCCGCAACTACCGGAGGATATCATATCAAAAACAAAGGAAAAATACGAAGAAGCCCTCAATCGTTTGCTGCGCTGATTCACTGCTCCCTTGACATCATATAAGAACGAACCTATTTTAATCGACTTTCAAAGAAAGGCTGCAACCAACGGATGCCATCCCGGAGTTCGCCACACGGTTACATGACAAAGCGCGACTATTATAAAGTTCTCGGCCTGGACCGTAACGCCCCGGACGAAGAGATCAAAAAAAGCTATCGCAGATTGGCGATGCAATACCACCCAGACCGCAATCCCGGGGACAAGGAAGCGGAAGAAAACTTCAAAGAGGCCTCTGAAGCCTACGAAGTCTTGAGTGATCGGGAAAAACGGGATATCTACGACCGTTATGGCCACGAAGGGCTCAGCAATACCGGTTTCAGGGGGTTCTCGGGATTCGAAGATATTTTTTCCAGTTTCGGCAGCATCTTCGAGGATGTCTTCGGTTTCAGCAACGGACGTTCGCGGTCCAGATCGGCGTCAAGGGCGGGCTCCGATCTGCGATATGACCTGAAAATCTCCTTCATGGATGCCGCATTCGGCATGGGCACCGATATCGACATCACCAAGTTCGAAACATGCCGGGATTGCCGGGGTACAGGCGCCGCCGCAGGGACAACCCCTGAAACATGCCGCCGCTGCAAAGGCAGGGGGCAGGTTACCCAGTCAAGCGGCTTCTTCAGCATCAGCACCACCTGCCCGAACTGCAACGGCGAGGGAGTGGTCATTGCGGAACCCTGCAGGTCCTGCATGGGGACCGGCCGGAAAAAAGTCACCAAAACAGTGAATATCAAGATACCCGCCGGCGTGGAAACCGGCTCCCGCCTCAGGCTGCGTGGGGAGGGTGAAGAGGGCTCCTTCGGGGGACCGAGCGGTGATCTTTATGTATTCATCCACGTGGAGCCTCACGAGTATTTCGAAAGAAGCGGGAACGACATCTACTGCCGGATCCCCATATCGTTCATACAGGCGGCCCTGGGAGCGCACATTGAGGTGCCGACCCTCGAAGGCGTCGAAAAATTGAAAATCCCCAAGGGAACCCAAACGGGCAAGACATTCCGCCTGAAGAGCAGGGGCATCGCTCAATTGCGTGGCTTCGGACGGGGGGATCAGATTATCGAAGCGGTTGTCACCATCCCGACCCACCTGAACAAACGGCAGGAGGAGCTCCTTCGGGAATACGCAAGAGTAAGCGGGGAGTAAGATTCCCTGACGGCAAATCAACTTGTTCGCTTCCTCAGATTTTCAGACAACGACACCGAACCGGATTGGAGAGGAGAAGCCCATGCTGAAAAAAAAGAGAAATTTGCTGATGCTGGTATCAAGCTTGATGATTCTTTCCGCCTGCGGCTCCGAGATCCTGGTGATCGGCGGCATGCTTGGCGTCGGAGCGGGCACCTATTATTATATCGACCGGGAACTGGTCACGGATTACAATGCACCCATTGACAAAGTGTGGAGCGCCTGTGAAAAAACCGTTGCCGACATGCGCGGGAAGGAAGTGGAGCCCGACCGGGAGATCGGTGCCGGAACCATCCGTGCCATCATCAATGACGACAGTGTCAAATTCAGGATCAGCTACAAGGCCAAGGACCTGACGACCGTCGGCATTCGCGTCGGTCTGCTCGGCGACAAGACTTCTTCCCAGCTCATCCATGACAAGATTCAGCAGAATCTGGCTGTCAAATAACCCGTGGAATCAGGTTCTGCCGGTTGGCATATTGGCGATCTTTGACAGGGCGTTCTGATGAAAAAAAAATTGGCGGCCGGTTTTCTGCTCAGCGCGATCCTGGTGTTCCTGTCTGTCCGGGGCATCGATTTCGGGACAGTCGTTGAGGGCTTTCATGCCGTCCGATACGGCTACGTGCTGCTCTTTCTCGTCATCATTTTGATCATGCAGGGGCTTCGATCCGTCCGCTGGGGACTGATACTGAGCCCCCTCGATCGTGTGGATCAGCTTTCCCTCTTTTCCGTCACCAGCGTCGGTTTTCTGGCGATTACGGCATTGCCGGCGAGGCTTGGCGAACTGGCCCGGCCCTACCTGATAACGAAAAAAAGCCGCATTAAAATGCCGGCTGCGCTGGGAACGATCCTGGTCGAACGGGCTTTTGACAGCATTGCGGTCCTGTTGATCTTTGCAACTGCGCTTATTCTAATCCCCGCTTTGCCGACCTGGCTGACCACATCGGCCATTTTCGTCTTTTTCATCACGCTGGCTTTGCTGGCTTTCATGATTGTGATACCGGCCAAACGGGACGCCTCTCTGAAGGCGCTGAACCCTCTGATCAACCGGCTTCCTGATCGCTTTGCCGGAAAACTTCGGTCGATGCTTCATCACCTGATCGACGGATTCATGATCTTCAGGGATTTCAAACTGCTCGTGACGGTTTCGCTTTACTCCCTTGCCATCTGGATGATCGACGTCCTGGCTGTCTACAGCCTTTTTTTTGCCTTCGATTTTCACCTCTCCATCATGGCCGCAACCGTGTCAGTGGTCATTCTGCTCATCGGCATCGCGATCCCGACAGCGCCCGGCTTCATCGGCAACTGGCATTACGCCTGCATTGTCGGACTCACCCTGTTCGGTATTCCCAAGGCCGATGCACTCTCTTTCGCCATCATCTACCATTTCCTGTCCATCGCCATGATCACTGTCCTGGGCCTTATCTTTTTGCCCTTCAACAAGTTCTCCCTTCCCGACCTGAAAAAGGAAGCTGCGACCCGCCAATGAGACAGGCGCACATCACGTCTGTTATTTAAGCTTCCCCTTCGACGGATTTGACCTCCAGACCGTAACTCTTTATTTTCCGATGGAGATTGCTCCTTTCCAGTCCGATGGCCTCCGCCGTCTTGGAAATATTTCCCTCGAATTCACGGAGTTTCTTTTCAATATATTGTTTCTCGAAATTCACTTTCGCCGCCTTCAGCGAATCGGAAAAAATTCCGGTAACCGCCTGCTGATCCTGATCATATTCCTTGAACAATGGCGGTATGTCGACGGCCGTGATCGCAATCGACGGCGTCATGATGAAAAGCCTTTCGATGATGTTCTTCAATTCCCTCACATTTCCCGGCCAGTTGTGCTCCATGAGAAGGGAAAGGGCATCATCGGTAATCGATTTCTCCCGTCCGCCCTCCTTGACGGCCAATTCGCTCAGAAAACGGTTGACGAGTGGCGGGATGTCGTCCTTTCGCTCTCTCAAGGACGCAATGCGAAGGGGGATGACATTCAGGCGGTAAAAAAGGTCCTGGCGAAATCTTCCTTCCTCCATTTCCTTTTCCAGATCCTTGTTTGTGGCGGCCAGCACCCGGACGTCGGTGGCTATGAGTTTCGTGCCGCCGACACGCTCGAATTTCTTCTCCTGCAGGATTCTGAGGATCTTTGCCTGTGCCTTCAGGCTCATATCTGCGACTTCATCGAGAAAAATCGTCCCCTCATGGGCAAGATCGAATTTCCCCCGCTTCTTGGCCGTTGCGCCCGTGAACGCACCCTTTTCATGACCGAACAGTTCGCTCTCGATCAGATCCTCCGGGATGGCCGCACAGTTCACTTCGACGAAAGGTTTGAGCACCCGCTTGCTCTGCCGATGGATGGATCTGGCAACCAGCTCCTTTCCGGTACCGTTTTCACCCATGATCAGGATCCAGGCATTGGTCGGCGCGACCAGGCTGATCATCTCTTTCAATTCGACAATGGCCGGGCTGTTTCCCGTCAGCTCAAATTCCTGAGACAATTTCTGCTTTAAAAGCCGGTTTTCCTCTTCGAGGCGAATCATGTCCAGGGCATGATCGACGGCAAGAATTACTTTCTCCAGTGACAGGGGTTTTTCAATGAAATCAAAAGCCCCCAGTTTGGTCGCCTTCACGGCCGTTTCGATCGTGCCGTGGCCGGACATCATGACGACACAGACCGCCGGATAATCCGACTTGATCACTTTGAGGGCTTCAAGACCGTCCATCCCGGGGAGCCAGATGTCCAGAAGGACAAGACTGGGCAACTCGTCCTCGATGATTTTCAGGGCCTCTTCACCGCTTGACGCGGTAAAGACATCATATCCTTCATCCGTGAGAATACCTTCCAGCGATTGCCGGATCATTTCCTCGTCATCAACGATCAAAACCGTCTTTTTCATAACATCCCATTATCCATTAAGACGTCAGGCTTCCGGTACAGGCAACTCAAAAGCAACAATGGTCCCTTTGGGACTGTTGTCCCGGACATGCAAATGGCCTTGATGATCGGTAATGATGGATTTTACAATCGCAAGACCGAGGCCGGAACCGGACCTTTTGGTTGAAAAATAGGGTTCTCCCATCCTTCCTTTGTAGGCGGGAGGAATGCCGCAGCCGTTGTCGGCCACTTCAACTGCCGCCCGATGACGGACACCATCATAGGATGTCCTGATTTCAATGCGGCCCCCCTGCCTGTCGACGGCGGCAACCGCATTGTCCAGCAGATTGATCATGACCCGCTTCATCTGTTCCGGATCCAGATTCAACTTGGGGATGTCAACACCCCGTTGAAAATCAATGGCAATCTCCTTGTGGGCTTCCTGAAAGAGGATCACCGAATCATTGATCACATCGTTCAGGTCATTCATCGCCGGCTTGGTCACAGGCATCCTTGCATAGCGGGAAAAAGCATCCACCAGATTTTTCAGAACGTCAACCTGGTTAATGATGGTTTTCGTGCATTCATTAAACACGTCGCGGTCTTCACCCACCCTGTCACCAAACTTCTTCTGCAGTCTCTGGGCTGATAATTGAACCGGCGTCAGGGGATTTTTTATCTCATGGGCCATGCGCCGGGCCACCTCACGCCAGGCCGCTGCCCTCTCAGCCCGCTGCAACTGGGTCACATCTTCAAAGACGACGACCATGCCCATATCGTGGCCTTCGTCATCCCTGAGCAGGGTTGTTGTCATCAGAAAAGTCAACGCCCTGTCTTTGATCGTGAGTTCAAGCTGTTTTTCTATGGACCCCTCCTGGCTCTCGCGGAGTTCGTGAAAAAGTTCGGCTGCGAGGGCGAAATGCTCCGGATCCAAAACCTCCTCATACCGCTTATTCAGAATATTCTGTGTCTTGATATCCAGCATTTTTTCAGCCGCCCGGTTGATGGTCGTAATGATTCCCTCCCGGTCGACAGAAACAACGCCGGCGGATACATTTCGAAGAACGGTTTCCATGTATTTCCGACGGCTTTCAATATCCAGGTTGACCTGTTCCAGCCTCTGGTTGCTCTTCTTCAAATCTTTTGTCATCCGGTTGAAAGAATTGACTAAAATACCGATCTCATCGCCGGCAACAATATTGATCTGGTAATCCAGGTCTCCCTGGGCAATTTTCCGGGTCGCCTCCGCCAGATCCTGAATGGGCACCGTTATCCCCTTGGCGAGGAAGAGGCCAAACCAGGTCGCGGCAAAAATGATCAGAAGCATAACCAGGAATAACGTAATAATGTATGTGAATTTCAGCGGGTCCTTTAAAAGGACCAACTGCTTGTATTGTTCCGACGTTTTAGAAATGACAGCGACTTTATCCGTCAGGGTCTTGGGAATATAGATGCCGACCAGGGCCACGCCAATGACATCCCTTGGTGCGGCATAAGCATATATGGGTACTGCGCCGCTCACCAAATCACCGGCCCCGGATGGATTGACCATGGAAATATCCTTACCGAGAAATACATCTTCCAGATCCTTGGCAGACAGGGGCACAGGCTTGAGTTCCGGATTGTCCTTGTCGATGACAATCTGTTTTTTCCTGGCATTATCGAAGTATACCTCCAGCAGGCTGAATCGGAAGCTTTTCTGCCTCTGCTCCATCAACGCGCTGAGATAAGCCTCCCTTTCGCTTTGATAGAGGCGATTGCGTGAGATGTCCTCGCTGATCTGCCGGGCATAATATTTGGCCTGTTCCGTGGTTTTCTGGTAATACATTTGCGCAACTTCAACCGTCTGGTTCAGCGCATCTCCGATTCGCATGCTGAACCAGTTATCAATACTGTAGGAGAGAAAATTGATAGATACGAGGAAAAGAAGAACGGTTGGAATCAGTGACAAGCTGACAAAGGCCGCTACCAGCTTCGTCCGAAGTTTGGAGCCAATGATGCCGTGCCTGCGCTCAAAGACGAGCTTCACGACATTCCTGATGATCAGAAAAATTAATAGGATGATCAGGATAACGTTAATATTGATCAATCCATAGATTAGAATATTGTTTGAGGCCGGAAGGATTATCTCTGTCCGGAATAGCAGATATTCCAGAAAAGACAGGATCAGAACGACGAAAACGGTAATAACGATGATAATGCGCTCTCTTTTTCGTCGTCTTGATTCTGCTGTATCCATACCCCAAGGTCCATTCGCCTGACAGGATCAGAAAAGAAACCTCTGTTTGTACCAGTCGGTCTCAAAATCCCAGAGAGAAACAAAGATGAAAACATAATCCATTCCCAGAGGCAGGTGCACTTTATCCAGTTTCGCCTTGATCATGAGATAGGTCGGTGTGTTCTTCCACAATTTCTTGACGGAAGCGACGACGACACCGTTTAACTCTGTCATCACCCGTTTTGCCGTCTCAAAATCATGAAATCCTTCCGGTTCCTGATTACCCGCAGTCCAGACATAAAATGTTTTTTTTATGTTGTCATATTTGATCGTGTGTTTGATCTCAACCTTGGCAACTTTCCGGTCAGGCCAAAGCGTCCGTTCCTGATACAACTCCATTAAAAATGTGAAGGTGGTGGGAATACCGGCCAGAATCGCTGCGTTCATTTCCTTTGTAAAAGCATTCGTCACTTTGGCATACAGTTGAATATGTTCGATATTTTGCGTAATTAAAACATCGCTGATTCTGGCCTCGTCGCCGTGCGCCTGCAAGGTGGGAGACAGACACACAACCAAAAGGAGAGTCGCGATGCAGAAAAAATGGCGCTTTTTCATGCCTGTCTTGCTTTGCCTCGATAGATAAAAAACGCAGATTTTTTCATGATTTGAAAGTTTGCGCGTATAGTAGAAAACCAGTGCTTAAAATGCAAGTCCTATTTATTGGCATAATGGATCAAGGGGGGGTACAAATCGATGAAAAGGGGGACGGTCATGCGATTCGCATCACCGGATCCGTAAAATGAAGCGCTGCGAGGAAAGACAAGATGCAATGCAATTAAGGGATTGGGTTAAAAAGGTTGCCTCACGCGTTGATCGCGTCAAGGACACGAAAGGCGGGCACATTCAGCGGAAGCGGAAGCGGAGATCTCACAGGGGTTTCTTTCGGAAAATGATGGACAATGGACCAACAATCTTCATGTGCCAGGATTTCCCGCAAAAGGCGATTGTTCAGTTTGTGACCGGATTTATAGGCAATAAAATGGCCGATAATCGGCATACCGAGCAAAGAGAGATCGCCGATGGCATCGAGAATCTTGTGTTTTACAAATTCCTCGGGACATCTCAAGCCTTCTTTATTGATGATCTTCTGATCGTTCAGGACAATGGCGTTTTTAAGAGAACCGCCCAGTGCCAGCCCCTTTGCCTGGAGATACTCGACATCCTTCAGGAACCCGAAGGTTCGCGCCGCACAGATTTCTTTTTCGTAATTCACATCCGAAAATGTCAGGTGATAGGACTGCTGTCCGATAACAGGATGCTTGAAATCAATTTTATAAGTGATTTTAAATTCTGATGACGGGAGCAACATCGCTGTTCCGGCGTCATCTTCGACGGAAATCGCCTTCTTGATCACCACTAATTTCTTGCATTTTCCCTGAGGGCGGGTTCCAACCGACTTGAGCAAATTGACAAAAGGCAATGCGCTGCCATCCATGATGGGAACTTCCGGTGCATTCACTTCGACAACGGCATTGTCAACTCCCATACCGCTGAGCGCGGACATCAGGTGTTCCACCGTTGATACAGCCGATCCATTGCAGCCGATGGTGGTGGCCAGTGTCGTATCGCAAACACTCGCGATATCCGCCTTGATGCCTTGATGCCGAGGCAGGTCGGTGCGAACAAAAGTGATCCCCTCATCGACATCGGCAGGCCTTATCTTCATACTGACCTTCCGGCCTGAATGAAGGCCGATGCTGCTGCATTCGATGTCCTGTTTGACGGTTCTCTGCAAATACATAGAATCAGCTCAGTTCCCGTGGAATAATTTGCTTTTATTTAGATGCAAAATAAGTACCATCAATCACGTCAACAGCGGGAAAACATTTGTATTCACTCAAACAATCGGAAACACGGATTTTTTAGTAATAATGTTATACGCCGCTCGATAAATAAAAAAGTGGATAAAGAGCGATCTGTGTCAGAATCGACACACCACCCTTTCATATGTGCCTGCGACCATCGTAATACCGTTCTTTTTCACTGTATATGCAACCACAGTAGGGCTGCCGGTACATCCCCAGTTCTTTCGAAATTCGAACTCCTTCCGTCCAGCCTGCCCGAAAGTCCTGATAATAAAAAGGCAACCCGAATTCCTTTGATAGCGATTCTCCGATTTCCCTGATGATCTCGTGTTTCTGAAACTTGCTGTAGAGAAGCGTCGTCGAAAATCCGTCGAACGCGCTTTTCTTCGCCGTCATGGCCGTTAAGCTCAGCCTGAGGTGATAACAGTGCAGGCACCGATCCGCTTCCCGGAAAGCAACGCTTCGCAAAAAAGCCTCTATTGCATAACCTTCCGGCCAGATGACTGTGAGATCCTGCCGGTCCGCATATTTCTTCAGGGTTTCAAGACGCCTTGCATATTCCAGATAGGGCTGTATATTGGGGTTGAAAAAAAAACCGCTGATATCATGTCCACCCTGTCGCAGCTCTTGCAGCGGATAAATGGTACAGGGAGCGCAGCACATATGCAGAAGCAGCTTCATTTTAGAAAAGTTCCTTTTGACCCTCATCCGGCCAGCATTTCCCGAAATGCTCGTAGGCAAGTTTTGTTGCCATCCGTCCCCGCGAAGTTCGCTGAATATATCCTTCCTGGATGAGAAAAGGTTCGTAGACATCCTCGATGGTCGTCCTTTCCTCACCGATGGCAGCGGACATATTGTCGATGCCGACCGGACCGCCGCCAAACTTGTCAATCAATGTCGACAGAATCATCCGGTCCATGTGGTCAAACCCCCGGTGATCCACTTCCAGCAGATCGAGCGCCGCAACCGTCACCTCCCTGTCGATCCTGCCGTCCGCCCTGACCTGAGAGAAATCCCGGACGCGCCTCAGCAGACGGTTGGCGATGCGGGGAGTCCCGCGGGATCGGTGGGCCATTTCCCGGGCGCCCTCCTCATCCAGTGCCACAGCCAAGATTTTTGCTGATCTTTTGAGAATAATCGACAGTTCATCGGGACTGTAAAAGCCGAAACGAAAGCTCATGCCAAACCGGTCCCGCAGGGGAGAAGTCAGCAGGCCGGCCCTCGTCGTGGCGCCGATGAGTGTGAATTTCGGAATCTCCAGTTTCATCGACCGCGCCGACGGTCCCTGACCGATCAGGATATCGATATGGAAGTCTTCCATGGCGGGATAGAGTATCTCCTCAACGACATGGGACAGCCGATGAATTTCGTCAATAAAGAGAATGTCCTGGTCGTGCAGGTTGGTCAGGATGGCCGCCAGGTCTCCCGGTCGTTCAATGACGGGTCCGGAGGTCACTTTGATGTCGACACTCATTTCTCTCGCCATGATGTAGGCAAGCGTCGTTTTTCCCAGACCGGGAGGACCGTAGAGAAGGACATGATCCAGGGCCTCCCGCCGGCCTTTCGCCGCCTCGATAAACACGGAGAGATTGTTTTTTATCTTTTCCTGTCCAATGTACTCACCGAGATTCCTCGGACGGAGGGAAAGCTCAAAACCATCTTCCGCTTCAAGAACGGACGGACTGGTCAATGGATTTTTTACGACTTTGTCTGTCATGTGGATTTCTTTTTCGCGCCGGTCATGCCGAGAGCGTTTTCAATGCCTCTTTCAA
>CAVPWE010000007.1:0-370000 GCA_963709485.1 uncultured delta proteobacterium | reverse complement strand
CTATCAATGATCGAAATTTACTTGTAAACACTTCTTGAAATAAAGTCAAGACCTAATTTGAGTTTCTTTGTCGAATCAAGGCCTGTTTCTTTTTCCCTTTGCGAAGACGGATTTCACCCCGCGCATTAAGGTCATTAAGGCTGATTCTTTCATCGATGGCCTTCACCTGACGATCGTTCACATAGATCCCACCCTGCGCAATCAGGCGCCTTGCCTCCGACGACGATCCGGTCAGACCGGCTTCACAGCATGCGGCCATGATCCTCAGGCCCTGCTTCAGCTCGTCACTTGATTTTTCCAGGGTTACTATGGCCGACATATCCTCCCCTGCCTCATTGCGGGGAATCGTACTGGAGGGGAACAGGCCCTTCGCCACCGGTCTGGAATGGAAAGCAGCAGTGGACGCACTCCACGCCGCCACGGCAGCCGGCTCATCATGGGTGATCACGGTCGCCTCATAGGCCAGTACCGATTTGGCCATATTCAGCTCTGCATCGACAAGCCTTCGAACCTGCCTCACTTCCTCCATCGGCAGAAAGGTGAAGAGCGCCAGGAATCGCTCGACATCCGCATCATCCACATTCACCCAGTACTGATAATAATCGTAGGGCGAGGTAAGGGCTGGGTCAAGCCAAACGGTCCCCTTCTCGGTTTTTCCCATTTTGTGCCCCTGGGAAGTGACGAGCAGCGGGAATGTGATGCTGTGGGCCATTCTGCCTTCGACCCTGCGGATCAAATCGATTCCGGCCAGCATATTGCCCCATTGATCATTCCCGCCCATCTGCATGACGCAGTCCCGGTTCTTGAACAAATAGAGAAAGTCATAAGCCTGCAAGAGCATATAATTGAACTCAATGAAGTTCAGGCCTTTTTCGAGACGCAGCTTATAGCTTTCGGCTGCCAGCATTTTGTTGACGCTGAAATGCCTGCCGATATCCCTCAGAAATTCTATGTAGTTGAGATTGGTCAGCCAGTCTGCGTTGTTCACCATCAACGCTTTACCATTGCCAAAATCCAGATATTTCGCAAGTTGCTTCTGGAGACACGCTGCATTGAAGTCAATCTGTTCGCGCGTCAGGACCTGCCGCATTTCCGTCTTGCCGCTCGGATCCCCGATCAGACCCGTACCTCCCCCGATCAGGGCAATCGGCCGGTGTCCCTTTCTTTGCATTTGGGCCAGGGCCATGATGGGCACAAGACTGCCGATATGCAGGCTCGTGGCGGTCGGGTCAAAGCCGATATAGCAGGTGATCTTCCGATCCTGGAGCAGTTCCCGAACGAGCGCTTCATCGGTGACCTGCTCAATAAATCCCCTTTCGACAAAAATATCGTAGACGCTTTTCAAGCCAACCCCCTACATGTCCAATTTAACACTCAACCGCTCGATTTCCAATGCCCTGCCGCTTGCAGGGTCCACCCCAAGAACGACACCCTGAAGCCGCACATCTCCCCTGGCAACATCAAATTTATTGGGCATGCTTGTCAAGAAACGCTCCAGCACGGCATCCTTCCTGGTGCCGATAATCGAATCAAAGGGGCCGGACATGCCGACATCTGTGATATATGCCGTCCCTTTCGGCATGATCCTTTCATCCGCCGTCTGAACATGGGTGTGGGTACCCAGAACGGCACTTACGCGGCCATCCAGAAACCAGCCAATCGCCTGCTTTTCCGAAGTCGCTTCCGCATGCATGTCGACAATGATGATGGATGTCTTTTTTCTGAGTTTTTCAATCTCTTTTTCCGCACTCCGAAAGGGGCAGTCGAGGGAGTGCATAAAAACCCTCCCCGCAAGGTTAATGACGCCTACGGGAGCACCCGTTGGGCTGGGCACGACCACACTCCCGAATCCGGGAACACCTTCCGGATAATTTGCCGGTCTGAGCAGCGTTTCATAATCCTCCACAAATTCCAGCACCTCTTTCTTATCCCAAATATGATTGCCCGACGTGAGCACATCGACGCGGTTCCGGAACAGTTCCTCAACGATATCCCGGGTCACGCCGAAACCCGCCGCGGCGTTCTCGCAATTGGCGATAACCAGATCGATCCGGTAGTTCTCGATGATCGCGGGCAGAAGCTCCCGGACGGCCATCCTTCCCGGTTTCCCCACAATGTCTCCAATAAACAGGATTTTCGCAACCGGCATCGATTACCTCGCAAAATCGGAAACGCGCGTTTCCCGGATGACGGTCACTTTAATCTGCCCGGGATAGGTCAGGTCTTTTTCAATTTTTTTAATGATATCCCTGCAGAGCATAACCGCGTCATTCTCGGATATTTTTTCATTTTCCACCAGGATTCGGATCTCCCGTCCTGCCTGAATGGCATAGCATTTATCCACACCGTTAAAGGAATTGGCAATGGCTTCAAGCTCCTCCAGACGTTTGACATAAGTCTCCAGCATTTCTCGGCGGGCGCCCGGCCTTGCCGCCGAAAGCGTATCGGCTGCCTGAACCAGAACGCCAAGCAGGGTGTTCATTCGGCCATCGTCATGATGTGTTGCAATCGCCTGCACAATCCGTGGAGATTCTCCAAACCGCCTGGCATAATCGGCGCCGATGGCGGCATGCGTCCCTTCCACTTCATGGTCGATGGCTTTGCCGATGTCATGCAGCAAACCTGCCCTTTTAGCCTCTTTCACGTTCATTTTCAGTTCCGCAGCCATCATGCCCGTCATGTGGGCGACTTCTACGGAATGCTGTAGGACATTCTGAGAAAAACTTTTCCGGAACTTGAGGCTTCCCAGCAGATTGACAATCTCGGGATGGATATCATGAACTCCGACATCAAAGGATGTTCTCTCACCGGTTTCACGGATGATGGTATCCACCTCTGTTCTAACCTTTTTAACAATCTCCTCAATCCGCCCGGGATGAATTCTGCCGTCGCTGATCAGTCTTTCCAGAGAAATTCTTGCGACTTCCCGCCGGACCGGATCAAAACTGGAAAGAACAACCGCCTCGGGCGTGTCATCCACGATGAGGTCGATGCCGGTCGCTGCCTCGATGGCCCTGATGTTTCGGCCTTCCCGGCCGATAATCCTTCCCTTCATTTCATCACTGGGCAGGTTCACCACGGATACCGTGTTTTCCGCAACGAAATCACCTGCATAGCGCTGTATAGAATAAGCGACAATCTCCCGTGCCTGCTTATCCGCCGTTCTTTTTGCATCCTCTTCGATCTTGCGAATGAGGATCGCGGCGTCGCGTTTGGCGTCCGTTTCCATGGACTGCATGAGATAATTTTTTGCCTCTTCCGAGGAAATGCCGGCAAGCATTTCCAGTTTCTGTTTTTGTTCCTCAATCATGCGATGCAGTTTTTCCTGCTTCTCATTGAAAGATGCTTCCCTGGCGACGAGGGATTTGTCCCGGCTCTCGACATTCGTTTCTTTCAGGGATAACTGATCGATCCGTTTATCAAGGTTCTCCTCCTTTGAACGAATTTTCTTTTCCAGGTTTTCCAGTTCACTTTTCCGTTCCCGCGTTTCTTTCTCAAACTCGGTTTTGACCTTGAGCAGATTTTCCTTGGCCTGTATGATCGCTTCTTTCTTTATCGTCTCCGCTTCCTTTTTCGCCTCATCGACAATCCTCGCGGACAGCGTTTCTGAAGACGCCTGATGGTTTCTGAAGATCCGCTGCCGAAGAAGGAATCCAACCAGGGCACCCAGCAGGGCGCATCCAACGATCACCAGTATCATCCAAATATTATCTATCAATTGACGTCACCTCCTTATTATAAACGGCCATGTTGCTCTACATGGGCCGGATTCTCCGGACTCTCGAAAATGTAACGGAGATATTTTATTCGTGGCAAATATTTGAAGATGGCTGGGATTGAACAGCGATTTGAAAAAAGGCGACATCCCTGTTAGAGCAGGAGGGGTGACTTCCCCTTCATGACAAAGAAAACCCCCGCCTATGCCGTGTTAACCACCTTTTTGAACCTACTGAAAAAGTGGGCGCCTAATGCTGCTGCTTCAGGCTTTCTGTCTCCGGCTGTTACGGAGTAACGACAGAAAGCTCACCGACAGCGGGGAAAGGCCCCCGGTTCCAAGGTGTTGGCTCAAAAAACGAATGTCAATCACGCACATCGCAGGGGATAAGTTATGTCAACTTTATTGCCTGATCTCATTAATGAGATGTATGAGCTTTTCAGACCTGCTTTCCATTTGATGACAGATATCCTCTTTAATACCCTTAATCTTGTGATACTCATCGGCAATGTTTAAAGCCGCCAAAATGGCTATATGCAGGGTATTGATTGTCCTTCCCGCACCCTGTATCTCTTTTACCTTTTCATTGACATAATTGACGACCGTTTCGACATGTTCATCCCCAGAATCGCTCAATACCGCAATATCTTCCCCCAGTACCTTGATGTGATATTGCTTTTTCAACGTCTGCCCTCAAAGCCTATTTTGAAACGCTGATATCTTGAAGCAGGTCAAGGAGCGAATCCACTTTCGTGCGAACAGAGTCCCTCTCTTCCTTCAATCCCCTGATTTGATTATTTGCCTCTCCCAACTCCGTTACTTTATTTTTTAAAAGTGTTTCTACCTCCAGGTTCTTTTTTTTCAGCAGTGAGTATTCTTCGATCAGGTTCTTCAGTTTGCTTTCCAGTTCCTTAAACTTAATCAGTTCCACAAATTCTCCTTAATGTTTACCCATTTTCAAAAGATCCCTTTTTGAGCAATGATGCATGGCAGATGACCCATTTCTTTTGGCTTAATGTGGCAAGTTTTCTCTCAAAAGTCAAGGCCATATTTCACTCGGCCAGTGTCTCCGGACCGGCTGAAAACAAAAAATTATGCAGCGCATCGAATATTCCCTCGCGATCCGTTGCCAGGCCGACAGACTGACGGAATCGGGAGCCTCCCCGCAGACCTTTCGTGTACCAGAGAAGATGTTTTCGGAAATATCTGACCCCGGCGGACTCCCCCATAATGCCAACCAACATCGCCAGGTGCTCCCGGATTACTTTTTCCCTCTCCCCGGGCGTGGGCGCCGAATCCTCTGGCCGCTCCCGGCGGATTTCGATTATATTCTTAAAAATCCAAGGGTTTCCAAGGCATCCTCTGCCGACCATGAAGCCGTCACATCCGGTACGGCTCAGCATCCTTGAGACATCGGCAGCCGTTCGGATGTCGCCGTTGCCGATAACCGGAACTTTCACTCTTTTTTTGACATCGCCGATGAGGTTCCAATCGGCCGAGCCGCTGAACCCCTGATCCGCTGTGCGCGGGTGAAGGATCACGGCATCCACGCCGCAATCCTCTGCTATGCGGGCCACATCGAGGCAATTGATTTCCCGGCGCCGCCATCCGGAACGGATTTTGACGGTCAGGGGCAGATGTGTTGCCTTTCGGACGGACTGGAGAATCGCTCCGATCTTTCCCGGATCCTTTAAAAGTGCTGCACCGGCCCCTGTCCTGACCACTTTTTTCACGGGACATCCCATGTTGATGTCCAGAAGGTCGACACCCAGATCCGTTACGAATTTCGCCGCTTCGGCAAGGATAGCGGCATCGGCTCCGAAGATCTGAACGCCAAGGGGTTTGTCCGCAGGCGTGGAATCAAGGTAGTGACTGGTTTTTCCTGTTCCGCGGGTCAGGCCAACGGCACTGACCATTTCCGTGAAAGCAAGCCCAACTCCATATTCGCGGTTAAGGAGACGGAACGTCAGATCGGTAATCCCTGCCATGGGTGCCAGAATAACATTGTTTTTCAATGACAAAGATCCGATGTTCATAATCGGAAACTCAATTTTCCACCTTTTCCCGATGGCATCTTGCCCGATCGAAGTCCTCCGGTGTGTTGATGCCCATGACCTCGATCGCGTCCTTGGCAATGAAAGAGCGGACCGCATGGTCCTTTTTTCGGGCGATTTCAATGATGTCGGTCAGATAATATTCCCCCTGAGCATTGTCATTGCGAATTTCAGATACGGCTTCGAACAGAAATCGCCCGTCTGCGCAGTAAATCCCCGTGTTGATCTCACGGATTTGTTTCTCATCCGGGGAAGCGTCCCGCGCTTCGACAATCTTCAAAACCTCGCCGTTTTCCGCCGTAACGACCCTTCCGTAACTTCCCGGTTCATCCAGAATGATCGACATGACCGTCACCGCCGCCTTCTCTTCAAAATGCCTTGAGATCAGGCGCTTCACCGTGGAAACTTTCAGACAGGGCACATCCCCGCACAGAATCAGGATCGCCCCGCGGTAGCCGACAAAATGACCCTTTGCCTGAAGAACCGCATGACCGGTTCCCAACTGCCGGACCTGTTCGACAAAAGAGACATTCGCATGCCTGAACTGTTCCCGGACAAGGTCAGCCTGATGGCCGACAATGACAACGATTTTTTCCGCCCCGACGGCCTGTGCGACATCCAGGGAATACGCAAGCAACGGCTTGCCGTCGAGAAGGTGGAGCACCTTCACCAGATTCGAATTCATCCGTGTCCCCTTGCCGGCCGCCAGGATCAGTGCGCTTATTTTTTTGCTTTCACTCATGACATTCACCCATTTCCATCAATTGCCCTGGATCCTGTCCAGACCGGCCGGAAAGATTACCAGAACTTCCCGAATGGATTTCAAATCCACATCCTCAATGACAAACAGTATGTCTCCACTCCGATAGATCTCTTTTCTTTTTGGAATTCGCCCCATGCGATGGAGCAGGAATCCGCCCAGGGTATCGAAGTTCCCCTTTGGCATTTCCGCCGGGATCAGCGCTTTCATCCGTTCGAGGCTGATCCGGGCATTGAACAGATACTTTCCGGCCGCGATCCTCTTATGCAGAATCACGCCGCTGTCGAACTCATCGTGGATTTCACCGACGATGGGTTCCAGAATGTCATCTATTGTTACGATGCCGACGGCGCCGCCGTACTCATCCACGACCACGGCCATTCTCTCCCTCGTGTTCTGCAATTCGAGCAACAGATCCTTGGCCGGCTTGTTCTCCGGTACATAGAGGGCGGCCGGTCGCAGGAGCGGTTTGATGCTTTCCCGATCTCCCGCAGAACCCTCCGAAGCTCCGTGAAGGGCCTCCAGCAGGTCGAAATAGTGAAGGATCCCGATAATATTCAAAATATTCTCCTGGTAGATGGGCACCCTCAGGCATTTCTTTTCCGCTACGAGGGAAGCGGCCTCCCGGATTGTCGCCGTCACGGGCAACGCCACCATCATGGACAGCGGTACCATGATCCGGTCAACCGACACCTCCGAAAAATCAAAGATGTGCCGGACCATGTCTTTTTCGCCGCTCAGCATATCGCTTCCCTCCCCGTGACGTTTCAGGATATATTTCAGACCGTCCCGGGTAATGTAGGAAGCGCCCTTCACGCCCTGATCCCCCGTTGAAATTCTGACCGTTCCCCGGGAAATCCTGGAAATCAGAAATACCACCGGAAACAGGATCCAGGAGGCCGACCAGATGAACCAGGCCAGCTTCGGCGCGACAAACTCCGCATGCTGCTGGAAGAGGCTCTTGGGTATGATCTCACCCAGGATCAGCAGGGTTGGAATCATCACGGCAATAGAAATGGCCGCGCCCTTCGCCGGACCGAACAGCGAGATGAAAAAAGCGGTGGCCAGGGTCGTCGCGGTCACGACGCACAGGTTGGTCCCCGTCAGTGTCGTGGCCAGGAACCAATGCGGGTTTTCCATCAGTTTCAGTGTTTTGTTGTCCCTTCGGGAACCGCCTTGCGCCCGCTGCCTGATGATGTTGATGTCCGAGGCCACGAGGGCCAGTTCTCCTCCGGAAAATATTCCTTCGAGGAACAGACAAAAGAGGATCAGAAAGAGGGTCAGGAGATTATCCATGATCGGGCTCCCTTCCAATTCTGACTCTCAGGATCCGCGCCCGGCCCATTTTCTCTACTCTGAAAACGAATCCGCCATAGGCAACCGACTCTCCCCGCAAAGGCAATCTGCCGAACAGATGGAAGACGAAACCGCCGAGTGTGTCAAAATCATTTTCGGGTGCCGGCAGGGACACCAGTTCGATCAAGTCATCCATGGGCATTTTCCCGGACGCTGTCCAGGTGCTGTCATTGATTTTCTGCCAGAGCGCTTCCCTCGTTCCGGACCGATCATAAATATTCTCGAAAAGGTTTTCGAGTATGTCCTCCAGGGTTACCAGTCCCGATATGCCGCCGTATTCGTCCACTACGATTGCCATCTGTGCATGCCGGTCCTGAAAATCTCTGAGAATGCTCCCGGCGGTTTTCTCCTCAGGCACGAAATAGGGCCTCCGCAGCATCTTCTCTACGGAAAGGGACTTCTGTCTTCCGGCGATGTCTTCCAGCAGGTCCCGGGCATACAGGATACCCAAAATATCGTCCCGGTCCACGCCATAGACCGGAATCCGTTCATGACGGGCCCTGATAATCTCTTTTTCCATATCCTCCCGGCTCATCGAAAGGGGCAGGCAGAACATATCGACTCTGGGAATCATCACCTCGGCAACGGTGGTATCCCCCAGTTCGAAAACCCTGTGAATCAGATCGCGCTGAGCCGGTTCCAGCGCACCTTCCTGTTCGCCGGCATCGATCAGGGTCTTGAATTCCTCCTCTGTCAGAACGGTGCGCCGGTTTTGCAGATGACCCGGAAACAGGGAAACGATGAATCCGGATATCCGGTCAAGGACCCAGACAATCGGGCGTCCCAGCCCGGCGAATGTCAGCAGAAAGGGCGAAAGGAAGGCGGCGAACCGCATGGGATGGGTAACGGCGAATGTTTTAGGAACGGCCTCGCCGAAGATGAGCAGCAGGGGTGTCGTCACCGCAATCGTAACCCACTGCCCTTTCGCGCCGAGAAGATAGATAAAAAGAGATGCCGCCACCGCGGAAATGGTGATGTTGACCGCTTCATTCCCGACGAGAATCGTGATGAGAAGCCTTCGCGGGCACTTCAGAAGGGCCTGCACAGAGGAGAGAAATGGGTACCGCTCTTCCCGCATCTTGTGAAGGTGCAGGGGCGTCAGCGAAAAGAACGCCGCCTCGGAGCTGGAAAAAAAACCGGACAGCAGAAACAGAAAAATCAGCAGAATGAATTTGACGGTCATCAGGTCGTTCAACACAAAAGGCAATTCCTTTGAAAAGTCGATCCAATCTATCAGACTTCGCCATGAATTGACAAATCATTTCCCCGTTGCGTCGTCCGTCAGCCGGCCGTCCCGGGAATCGGGGTTCTGCGGATGGCCTGACGTTCAACGAAGGCGCCTCCTCCGGAACATCACGAAAGCATACACCAGGCCGTTCCATACGAGGACCAGAAACCCGGAGATGATCTCAATGTCCCGGGACATGATGGCCGGGTAGACCAGCGGCATGATGTAATGCTCGACAAATCCCCCCGAATAGCCGGCCTGCCCGGCCAAAGAACGGAGTGCGTTCTCGATCGGGGTCAGCGGACAGGTCCACCCCGCGAGATTAACCAGAGATGCCCAGAGCAGCACGGGCAGATGAATCCAGAACATCCATCGCCTGCAGAGAACAAGCAGACCGCCGAACAAGGCAAAGAGGATAAAAACCAAATGCAATATCAGAGTGAGGTCCGCCAATAATTTTGAGAGCATGATCGTCATGCCTCCTCACGATCCGGTTCGACCGCCCTGCTGACTTTCCGAGCCCCAACGCTTTTGGCTTCCGATGAATATCATATTGATATCATGTATTTTCTAAGGAAGGCGGCAGGATCTGTCAAGGCTTTATTATCAACTCCCGATCGTTTGGGTTGCAGAATGGGCCGTCTTGCATTAGGATGGCCCCATGAGAAAATCAACCATTCGAAATATTGCCATCATCTCCCATGTCGATCACGGCAAGACAACTCTGGTCGATGCCATGCTCAGGCAGACCGGTACCTTTCGGGCGCACCAGGTCGTGGAGGATCGGGTGATGGATTCCATGGACCTGGAGAAAGAGCGCGGCATCACCATCATGGCGAAGAACACGGCCATAAGGTACCGCGGCATCAAAATCAACATCGTCGACACGCCGGGTCACGCCGATTTCGGCGGCGAAGTGGAACGGGGCCTCAGCATGGTGGACGGAGCGATCCTGCTGGTCGATGCCAGCGAGGGGCCTCTTCCGCAAACGCGCTTTGTCGTGAAGAAAGCGCTGGCCGGCAAACTCCCCCTCATCCTGGTCATCAACAAGATCGACCGGGGCGATGCCCGTCTGGATGAAGTTCTCACTGAGGTCTACGACCTGTTCATCGACCTCGATGCGGACGAGAGACAGATTGAATTCCCCGTGCTTTACACCAACGCCAAAGCCGGCATCGCCCACCGCCGGCCCGGCGACGGTTCCACGGATCTTATCCCCCTATTCGAGACGATCCTGGAGAGGATCCCCGGCCCCGAAGGCGATGACGGGGAAACAACGCAGTTCCTGGTGACCAACCTCGACTATGACCCCTACGTGGGACAGCTTGCCATCGGCCGTCTGATGAACGGCGTCCTGGAAATGAACCGGGGATATACCCTCTGTCGAGAGGGGAATGCGATACCGGGGATCCGCTTTTCCGCCCTCTACACCTTCCAGGGCCTGCAGAGAAAAGTGGTGGAGCGCGCTGAAGCCGGCGACATTGTGGCCTTTGCCGGCGTTGACTCCGTGAATATCGGCGACACGGTTGCAGCCTTGGAGGAACCCCGTCCGCTTCCGCGAATTCGCGTCGATGAACCGACCGTTTCCATGATTTTTTATGTGAACAACGGGCCCTTTGCCGGAAAAGAAGGGAAGTATCTCACATCGCGGCACTTGCGGGACCGGCTGGAAAAAGAGGCTCTGAGGAACGTGGCCCTCCGGTTCGTTCCGCTGGAGAGAAAGGATGCCTTTGAGATCCGCGGCCGGGGGGAACTGCAGATGGCGGTGCTGATCGAAACGATGCGCCGGGAAGGTTATGAGTGCATGGTGTCCCGGCCCCAGGTCATCACCCGGAAGGAAAACGGGAAAGTCCTGGAACCGTTTGAATGCCTGTTCCTGGACGTTCCCGAGGAATTCATCGGGATCCTGACGGAAAAGCTGGCCGCCCGCAGGGGGCGCATGACAAACCTGGTCAACCGCGGAAGCGGCCGGGTCAATTTGGAGTTCATCATCCCTTCCCGGGGACTGATCGGTTTCCGAAGCCATTTCCTGACGGACACCAAGGGGGCCGGTGTGATGAACACCCTTTTCGAGGGCTATGAATCCTGGGCGGGACCCGTTGCCCAGCGGGTCAGCGGCGCCCTTGTCGCGGACCGGACAGGCAGGGTCACCACCTACGCCAGCCTGGCCATGGCGGACCGCGGGGAAATGTTCGTCAGCGTCGGAACGGACGTCTACGGCGGGATGATCCTCGGCGAGCGGAACCGTACGGGGGACCTTAACGTCAACATCGTCAAGGAGAAGAAGCTTACCAACATCCGGAGCTCCACGGCCGAAGCCACGGTAACCCTGCGGCCGTCGCGTCTCCTGTCCCTGGACCAGTCCATCGAGTTTATCGCGGAAGACGAGCTTGTGGAAATCACGCCGCTGAACATCCGCCTGCGCAAGCTGGACATGGCCGCACACACCCGGCCCGAAAAACGCTGACCCGCAATCGAAACCGCACCATCCTTGTTTACAGGCCGTTTCGTCCTGACAGGCGGGACCTCCCTTTCCGTGCCCGTCTTAAATGCTTCCTGTTGAAGGCTCGCGGGCATTCGGATCTGTGGGGCTTCGCGGGAATTCGCAGTCCGCAGCAAAGAGGTGAAACCTAAAAACGAACCAGAAAGATGTTGATTTGTTCAAGCCGGGACGCCTTTTGCCGTTTCTATTGCCCGGATCGAATCGTACAGCCGCTGGTTGACCGGCGTCGGGACGTCATACCGTTTTCCCAGCGCGATGACCCTCCCGGCCAGCATGTCCACCTCCGTCTTTCTGCCGGCCTCCACGTCCTGCAGCATGGAGGTCTTCCCGTTCGGGCCGAGGGTGGACAGCACCTTGTAGAATTCCGTGATGTCCCGCTCCGTCAGGTTGACGCCGGCCGCCCCCGCAATCAGGATCACCTCCCGCATGGCCGACTCCATGAGGCCGCGGGCCTCCGGAGAGGTCTGGAAAACACCGTAAGGCGCCCGCAGCACGGCCGAGGCCTGGTTGATGCCGACGTTGACCAGGAACTTCCACCAGAGGGTGCGAATCATGTCGGGCGGGGTTTCACAGGTGATTCCCGCCCGGTCAAACAGCGCTCGAACGCGGGCGACCCGCTCCGTGATGACCGGGTTTTGCGCCTCCCCGAAAAAGATTTTTCCCAGCGTCGTGAAGGTAACCCGGTTGCCCTCCCGAAGTGCGTCGATCCCCATGTTGAGGGCATAGAGAACCTTCTCCATGCCGCAGGCAGCGCCGATCCGCTCCTCGCTTTCGATTCCGTTCATGACGGAGATGATGATCGTTTTCGGGCCGATCCGGCTTTTCATTTCCCCGATTGCCGCATCCAGGTGGTGGTGCTTGACGGCAATGACCATGAGATCGGCGGGCGGAGACGGCCCCCCCGGTGGAAGAACGGGTATGAAGTACGGCCTGTCGTTGACAACCACGCCTTCTCCGCGGAGCCGCTCCAGACGCTCGCCGGAGGCGATGAAGGAAACGCAATCCCTGTCCATTTCGTAAAAGATGCTCCCATAGACGGCCCCGAGCGCACCCGCCCCGATGATGGAAATGCTCTTGATGGCTGATTTCATCTTCCTGTCCCTCCCGTTAAAATACTGTCATTTTTTGAGATTTAATCCAATATCTCAATGAACTTCAAGCTCATTTTTTCCACAGCATTGTTCATGCGATTGCCCGCTTAGATTTATTTGACGGAACCCGTTTTTTTCGATATTGAAGATGGTCTCTTTCCTGCCCTTTCTCCTCGCCGGGGAACTCGAATAAATGAAACGGGGGAGCGCCACCATGAATATCCTTTTAATCGGCAACGGGGCCCGGGAGCACGCCATCGCAGAGGCGATCGCCCGGTCGAAGCATCGACCCCTCCTTTATGCCTTCATGAAATCCAACAATCCGGGCATCGCCTCACTTTCCGAAAAGATCCTCATGGGGAGTTATGGCGATCCGGCATCCATTGTCTCCTTTGCCGAGGCGCAGCGGATCGAATTTGCCGTTATCGGCCCGGAGGATCCCCTGAACAACGGCATTGTGGATGCACTGCAGAAGGCGGGGATACCCTCCGTGGGTCCGACGAAAAGCCTCGCGCGGCTGGAGACGTCCAAGTCCTTCACCCGCGACATAGTCGAAAAGTACGGCATACCCGGAAATCCAAGATTCAGGAATTTTTCATCACCCGGGGGGATCGAGGCCTTTCTGGAAGAGCTGGAGGGCATCGTTGTCAAACCAGACGGCCTCACCGGCGGCAAGGGCGTCATGGTGCAGGGAGATCATTTCCAGACCAGGAGGGAGGCGCTGGCCTATTGTTTCGATATCCTGAGGGATCATGCCAGCGTCACGGTCGAGGAAAAGCTCGAAGGCGAAGAGTTCTCCCTGCAGTGCCTCTGTGACGGCAAGACCGTTATCGCCACCCCGCCTGTCCAGGATCACAAGCGGCGCTTCGCCGGCGACCGGGGTCCGAATACGGGCGGCATGGGCTCCTACTCCTGCGAAAACCACAGCCTACCCTTCCTGAAGCGTGAGGATATCGCCGAGGGCCTGGCGATCACGCAAAAAGTGGCCGAGGCGATTTACCGGGAGACCGGGGATTATTACAAGGGCGTCATGTACGGCGGTTTCATCGTCACGAAAAACGGCGTCCGGCTTCTGGAGTACAACGCGCGCTTCGGCGACCCCGAGGCGATGAACATCCTGCCGCTGCTCAAGACGGATTTCGTGGACGTCTGCCGCGCCGTCATTGACGGCACGCTGGACCGCCTGTCCATTGAATTCGAGAAGCGGGCGACGGTCTGCAAGTATGTCGTCCCCCGGGGATACGGGCTTCCCAAGGACCATCCCGACGCCCGGTCCACATCCGCGAGGATCGAGATCGGAGACGCGGGCACGGCACGGCTTTACTATTCCTCCGTCGACAAAAGACCGGACGGCCTTTACATGACCGCTTCGCGCGCTGTCGGCGTCGTGGGAATCGCCGGCACTCTGGTGGATGCCGAGCGGATCGCAGAGAAGGCGGTCGGCGCCATGCGGGGCCCCGTCGATCACCGTCCGGACATCGGCACGGCGTCCCTGATCGAAAAGCGCATCCGGCACATGCAGGCAATCCGGGGTGAAATATAAATCAGACGCTAAATGACACAGAGGTGAATATCATGAAATTGAACAGGATCACGCGGGCCCTGATCAGCGTCACCGACAAGGCGGGCATCGTCGCGCTTGCCAGGGGGCTGGCGGATTTCAATGTCGAGATTCTCTCCACCGGAGGGACGGCGGCCCAGATCCGGAACAGCGGCATCAAGGTGACGGACGTCTCGGACTACACGGGCTTTCCGGAAATGATGGACGGGAGGCTGAAAACCCTGCATCCGAAAATTCACGGGGGCCTGCTGGCCCTTCGGGACAACGGGGAGCATATGAAAGCCCTGTCGGAACACGGCATCGGGCTCATCGATATGGTGGTGGTCAACCTCTACCAGTTCGAACAAACCGTGGAAAAGGAAGGCTGCACCCTGGAGACGGCGATCGAAAACATCGACATCGGGGGGCCGACCATGCTCCGGGCGGCGGCCAAGAACTATCCCTTCGTCACTGTCGTGACCGATCCGGCGGATTACGATGCCATCCTGAAGGAAATGAAGGAAACCGGCGGGAGCATTTCCGACGGCACCAATTTCCGCCTTGCCGTGAAGACTTTCCAAATGACCGCCCGATACGACGGGGCAATCTCCAACTACCTGGGCAAACTCAACGCCGACGGCAGCGCGAAGCATCTCTTTCCGGACACCTATACCGTTCAGTTCAGCCTCGCCCAGGATCTTCGCTACGGGGAAAACCCGCACCAGATGGCCGCTTTCTACCGGGAAAACAACCCGCTCCTTTCCGCCGTATCCAACGCCCGCCAGCTCCAGGGGAAGGAACTCTCCTACAACAACATCATGGATTCCGACGCGGCCTGGCAGGCCGTCTCCGACCTCGAAAAGCCGGCCGTTGTCATCATGAAACACGCGAATCCCTGCGGTGCGGCTACGTCGGACAGCAATCTGGCATCCGCCTACCGAAAGGCCATGGAAACGGACCCCGTGTCGGCTTTCGGCGGCATCGTTGCACTGAACCGGCCCGTCGACAAAATAACGGCGGTAGAGCTGGCCAAGACCTTTCTGGAAGTCATCATCGCCCCGGCCTTTGACGACGAAGCAAAAGCGATCCTGGACGCGAAAAAGAACGTCCGGGTGCTGGAAATCCCGGTGGCGCCCGCAAAAGGGGAAACCGGCTACGATTTTCGTCGGGTCGTCGGCGGGCTGCTTGTTCAGGACCGGGACCGGGGGGAATTCGATATCCACGTGGCAAGGGTGGTCACCAGAAGAAAGCCGACGGAGGCGGAATACGACGCCCTCGACTTTGCCTGGCGGATCGTCAAGCATGTCAAGTCGAACGCGATCGTCTACGCGACGAAAGACCAGCTTGTGGGTGTCGGGGCCGGACAGATGAGCCGCGTCGACTCCGTGAAAATCGCGAAAATGAAGGCCCAATTGCCCACGCAGGGCACCGTCTTGGCTTCCGACGCTTTTTTCCCCTTTCGGGACGGCGTGGACATGGCCGCCGAAGCGGGCGTGACCGCCATTATCCAGCCCGGGGGATCGGTCCGAGACGAGGAGGCGATCCAGGCCGCCGACGAGCACGGCATGGCTATGATCTTCACGGGCGTCCGGCACTTCAAACACTAACCGCCGGTCTTCATGCCCGATATGCCGATTACGATCCGGATGGCTTGTCTGCTGCGGGGGCCTTATCCGGTTCCGAGGGTTCGGGCTGCCAGCTTCGGCAATTGCCGGACTCCCACTTCGGGCTGAAGTCGCCGACGGGCCTGACAAAGGTGTATTGAAAGGGGGTTACCACAAGCCCGCAGGCCGTTGCGGCGACACTTCCGCTGGTAAGGGCGAAGGGCAATGCGACGATGAATACCGCCGTGCCGAGCACCGTGGCAGCCAGAGCCACAGGTCTCGCAATCAGCACATCCATGGTCATACCCATACCGTCACCATAGCCAAAAGCGGGCGCCGAAGAAAGGACGAGTGCAACAGCAATCAGCATAGCTACGGCTGTTCTTTTCATGGCATGATCTCCTTCGCGATCTTTCGTTTACCAAATATGAAGATTCTTCCCTTTGCATGAAGTGCGGCAGTCGGAGGCCTTCAAATGGTTACGGCCAAATCCGGTTCAGGCAGGAAAGAGGGTTTCCCTTCCCCGATAATGCATTCATGTCTTTCAGGCAATTTTCCTGCTCAACTCCTTCAGTCTGCTGATGCGGCAACGCATGATCGAGGCGTTTTTTCTGTCATTCCTTCTGGAGGCGGCAGCCATCTCATCCTTGATCATATCTTTCATTTTAACCAAATATCTGTATTCAAACAAGAAAAAAACGAGAAAAAAAGACCCACCCGCCGGTCGATTCGAATCCCCATGTGTTTCGGGAAACCGGTCATTAGCGGTTTTTCTTGACTCCTTTTTTTATAACCGTTAAAATGCACCCGGATTTTCATCCGATTGAATGATGTTTCCCGGACAGGGTCCAGTCCCGGAAAGCCGGATGTCGCGTCCGTAAGTTTTTCAAGGGGCGAGTTTGCTTGACTTATCATAGAAAAAAGGAGGCATGCATGGAAAAAGATCAATTTGGTTCCGTAAACAGGAGACAGTTCATTCGCGGCATTGGTCTGGGCGCAGGATTGCTCACAATCGGCAAATTTGATATGGCGCAGGCCGCCCTGCTGCCAAAAGCCAAAAGGAGCGAAAAATTCAACGTCGTCGTGATCGGGACAGGACTGACCGGGATGGCGGCGGCATTGGCGGCGCAGAACGCAGGAGCGAAAGTGGCCGTCCTGGAAAAGGTGGCGGAACGGGAAGCGGGTGGAAACTCGAAGCTTGCGGGCGGACTGATCGCCGTCACGCGCGACGGCAGCCAGTCAGCCAAGGATGAGTATTTCGAAGACTTCATGAAGAAGAGTTCCGGCAAGGGGAACGCTTCACTTTCCCGGGTGCTGGCAGATCAATCTCTCGACGCCGTTCAGTGGCTGACGGCCCAGGGTGCGGAACTCACCGATCCGCTCACCGTGGCCGGTTATCGTGTCAAGAGCGTTGTATTTAAGCCCGGGGCCTATAAAGGGATGCCCAAGGGACTGGAAACGATGCGCCTGAATCTGGCAAAGAAGGGCGGCAAAATCATATTTGAAACCAAAGCCAAGCAACTGATCATGAACGAATCAGGCGGCATCGCCGGGGTCCGCGCCGAGGATGCTTCGGGGCTGAAGGATTACCTCGCCGACGCGGTGGTGATCGCAACGGGCGGGTATGGAGGCAACCGGGAGATGCTGGAGACCTTCGTCGATCCCAATGCCGACGAGATGATGCTGCGGGGTGTGAAAACGGCCACAGGCGACGGTTTGAACATGGCTCGTGAAGCGGGCGCAATGTGGGTCAACATGGGAGGGATGGCTTCCGTGCACGTCGCCGCCGTTTCACCGAAGAACACGGCGGCGGGGAATCCGTTCATGGCCGTTGCCTACACCCTGGGCATCAACAAGGAAGGGAAACGGTATGTCGACGAATCCCTGGGATATGTGGCGAACGGAAAGGCATCGATGAGGCAGCCCGGCCAGACCGTGGCCCTGATCTTTGACGAGGAGATCAAGAAGCAGCCGGGCGTCACCGCGGCGATCAAACAGTTTGAGGGCCTCGGTATCGACATCGTGCAAGCGGACACCCTGTCCGAACTGGCTGCCAGGATCGGTGTTCCGGCGGCATCTCTGGAAAAAACGATTGCCGATTTCAACGCCGCGGTGAAGGATGGCAAGGCACCGGATGCAAAACCGGTCAAAACGGCATTTGCCTTTAAAGTATCCACACCGAAGTTCTATGCCTTCTATCCGTTGTCTCCCGGGATCACGCTGACCTTCGGCGGCATCCGAATCAACGAAAAGGCGCAGGCTGTGGAAGCGGACGGCAAGGTCATTCCCGGACTCTATGCGGCGGGGGAATGCGCCGGCGGTCTCTATTACGACGACTACATCGGCGGTGCGTCACTGGCCAACTGCCTCGTGATGGGGCGCATCGCGGGACACTCTGCTGCAAAAGCAAAGAAACCGGCCGGAAAAGGATAATTACAGAACTGCATTTCGAGGATGATGGAAAAAGAAGGTCGTCAGATATCTTTTGACGGCCTTCTTTAATCTCAAATCTCAAACAGTTTTCTGGGACTTTTTGTCAGGATCGCGTTGCCGTCCCTTCCAATGAGGATCATGTCCTCCAGTTTGACGACGCCGACGCTTTCATCCATCATGTGCAGGTCGAGGGTAATCACGAAATTTTCTTCCACCGGTGAATGATCATATTCGGAAGGAATGGGCGGCTCGTTCAGTTCCAGGCCGATTCCGTGACCGATGAGCCGGGATATCTTTCCCCTGCCGAAGCTCTGAAACTGGCTTCCCCGCCCCAGTGCCATCGCCTTTTCCACAGCCATCCGGTAGATGTCGCTGCACTTCATGCCCGGACGGATCTCGGTAATGAGATGATCGGCGATGGCCTGCAGATCGGCGTACATCGCACGGACGGGCTCGCCGGCCCGGCCCAGGAAATAAGTCCTTGTCTGATCGGCATGATAGCCTTCCACCAGTGTCGGGATATCGACAATGACAATATCCCCCTGTTCAATTTCTCTTCGGGAAGGCCCGGCCGGAACGGCGGGACTCAGACCGATGCCCGTAATGGTATAAACGACACCACTGATCCGGAAGAGGTTGGGGCCGGATGTGATCGGGCCGCGGCTCATGAAGAAATCGGGCTGCCGGATGAAGAATATTCCTTCGTGGCCGGCCAGGCGATGGGCGTTTTCCACCGCCGCGGCCAGTTCCAGCTCGGTGATGCCGGCTTTCAAGGCAGTCAGGACGGCCTCGTGCCCACGATGGACGGCCTCGCAGGCCTTTCTGATCCGGTCGATTTCCGAAGCGTCTTTCGCCTTCCTCTGTTCCAGAACGAGAGGTGAAATGTTGACGAAATCGGCATCGGGAAAGGCCCCGCGAAAGTGTCCGAACTGCTCGACCGTCAACACATCCAGCTCCGTGCCGATCCGCTGAGGTCCACTTTCGACCCCGGCAAAAATCTTTCTGCCGATACGATCCAGGCGCCGCTCCTCCTCCATTTTTTCTCTTTCAATGAACACATCCTGAACGGCAAAGTCAAAACCGCTCCGTACAAAAAGCCGGAAGTCCTCCGGCCAGACAGCCAGGTAGGAAGGCTGGGCCGTGCCCGTGTAATAGAAGATGTTCCGGGAGTAGGCAAGCAGTGCGCCGGCCAGACGCTGCTCCCGGATCCGGTTCTGCAACACTTCAATGCGATCCTGCAAATCCATGATCCACCTCCCATTCTCCCGGGTACTTTAAATAAGAATTTCCCGGTGCATTGCTGTATGCATCCGTCTCGAAGGCGCCTTCGATAAGTCTCCGCAAGGGTCGTGAAAAAAATCCGATCTGCCACCCTTCATTACATGCCGCGGCAATCGCCGTTGCTCCGATGGTCGCGGAGATGCGTTTCTTCACATCTCCGCATTCGAACCCACCTTCCCCCGATAACGGGGCGTGCCTCGGGGGCAGGTCAATCCTGATCGGGCATCTCCATATCCAGTATCGCAGCGCTGAGCGATTTCCCGTGGAGGTCGATGGCCAGCGTACGCGTCACACCCCCGCCCAGTGCCTTGTGCATCACGAAATTGAGGGCGCCGATGTTGGGAAGCTCGTAGCGGACGACATCCCCCTGAACGATTTCTTTGAGTCGCTCCTTCACGCGCTCGGCCGTTACGTGCTTTTCCAGAAGCGGATATTTATCCGGATCATAGGCAATGACGGAGATGTTGGCTGTATTGCCTTTGTCCCCCGCCCGGGAATGAGCGATTTCGCGCAGTTTCATTCATGTCACCTCGTACCGGATTTGATGGTTCACCAGATTGCGGGGAATAAGCGTGGACGCGATTGCAATCACTTCCCTGGCGGACTTCCAGACGCCTGCGCCCCCCGCAGGGCCATTGGTGTAGAGGGTTTCAACTTCATTGCCGATGCGCACGGCATCCCGCATGCTTTTGGTCCTGCCCGCGACCCGCACCCGCACCTCGTATGGATTGTGCCCGGCGGCCAAGCCGCCTTTGTGAAGGGAATCAAGGCCAATCAGGTCGTACCGGATTTCATCAAGCGCCACACCCGTCCGCTGAAGCCTTTCGGAAACGATTTCCAGAGCCAGATTCCCGCGGGCAACTGCCCCGGGGCCGCCGTAACTGATCTGACCTTCGCCGACATAGCTGTCCAGATAGCCGATAGAAACCTTGAGCGCACCGGTTCTCGATCTTCCTTTCCCGCCTGTGACCTGAACCCTGTCTTTGCCGGTCGCGATCAGCCGGACTTCCGTAAAATCCGCCACGACATCCGGAGTAATATATGATGACGGATCATGGATCTCGTAGAGAAGCTGTTCCTTGCAGGTTGCCAGGGTGACCATTCCACCCGATTCGGGAACCTTGGTGACAGTAAACGTCCCGTCCTCCTGAACCTCGGCAATGGGGAATCCCAACCGTGCAATATCGGGGACATCCTTATGGCCGGGATCGGCAAAATAACCCCCTGTGACCTGTCCCGCGCATTCAAGCAGATGGCCCATGACGGTTGCCCGCCCCAGGAGATTCCAGTTGTTCATGTCCCAGACGAATTCGTATATGGCCGGCGCGATAAAGAGGGAAGGATCAGCGACGCGGCCGGTGATAACCACGTCGGCGCCCTGTTTCAGAGCGTCCACGATGCATTGCGCCCCCAGGTAGGCATTGGCCGATATCATCTTATCCTTGATTGAAGAGGATTCCTCACCGGTCTCTTCAATTGTGTAAGAGCCCCGTGTAATAATGTCCAGCACGTCATCACCCGTCACGGCTGCAATCTTCAAACCCTTCATGCCCAGCCGGTGGGCGACTTCCATGATCTTTGCAGCGCCGGCTCCCGGGTTTGCCGCGCCCATGTTGGTGATGATCTTGACCCCGTTCTTCCTGCATACGGGCAGGCATGCCGCCATCCGCGCTTCCAGAAGGGCATCATAGCCTGCACGGGAGTCTTTCATCTTTGCCTGCTGTGCGATGGCGATCGTTCTTTCAGCCAGGCATTCGAAAACAAGATACTGAATATTGCCCTTGTCCGCCAGTTCAACGGCCGGCTCTATCCGGTCACCCGCATAACCGGCGCCCGCGCCAATCCTGATATGCTTCATCATACAGCCTCGCCATGAAATGGCTTATGATACCGAAAGATGGTTCGAATACGCAAGAAGGAGGAGCATCCGTCTTTCCGCGCTTGTTTTTGCTGGTTATTTTTGGCTGCGTCTTTTTTCCCTGAAACGCTACAGCCCCAAAAGTTTCAATCCGTCGTGAAAAAGGACAACTGCAAGCAAAACCATAAGGATGCCCAGGAAGCGCATGGTGTATATGTAAACCCTGCCACTCATAAAAGATTTTGATTTGCCGATGAGTATGGCCAAGAGGATTTTCGACCCCACAAGAAAGGTATAAAAACTGATCATAAAGGCCAGGAGAGCGCTGATATTCAGGCTCATTGCCTTGGCCATGGTCGGAGCGCCCACACTGAACCAAAACAGGTATGGATGCGGGTTTAGAGCATTGGCCAACACCCCTTTTGTCAGCGATTTCGGTCCTGACTCCTGAGTGCTCAGTTCAATTCCTTTTGTACGCATGCTTTCATAACCCATGGCTAAAATAAAAAGCCCGCCTGCGAGCGAGATGATCCCCAGGAGGTTATGAAAACCGGATAATTTTGACAGAACAAGTAACGTCAACATGATGATTGGCAAATCTGTGATAATCGGAGCGAGGGCAACTCTGACGCCGGATTGGATATTGTGCTGAAGTGTTTCCGAAATTAAAAGCGTAAGAAGCGGACCGGGGGATAAGCCGGCAGACAAGCCTAACACCGTTCCAACTGTAAGATAATAGATCATTTAATCTTCCATTAATCTTCCATCCGTTTGTGCATACAGGCGCATCTGGCGCTAAAAGCCGTATCGAAGGCCAATTGGATCGGCTATCTTGCCTGCACCCCGAGTACATTCGGGATGGGCCATTGCACCTCGTTCGTATCATCCGCACGGATGTTCGTCTCGTAGCTTCCCGCAAGATCAAGGGTTAAATCCGAAGCCCGGATTGAGAGACTAGCGATCGGCCCCCCTTCCGCATGCATCATGCGAACCACTCCCAGGCCACGTGATTGGATGACTTCATTGAAGTGCCTCATCGTTAGTGGCAACCGGCAGAACAGAAAAAGGACACGCCCATCCCGATCCATGCCAACCGCCGCTTCACTCCATCTTTGATCCTGCCTTGCCCACACATTCACCTCATCCCCCTTCACCAGCCGGAGATTCTGAACGACGGCGTTGTAGTCCGAAAGGCTGTCCATCGCACCGGGTTTATCAAGGTCAACCATGATAGCGGCGGGAATTCCCGCCTTCTTCGGGTCAAAGGCAAGAACGGATTTGTACTTGCCGTTCCAGCGCCTGTTCTGAATGTGCGCACCATTCCTGAGATAGCCTACATTGGTTATCAGATCTTTGTGGTACATGCCGGCGTTTATCGCGGAGACCAAATCAAATTCTTTGCACCACCCGGCCGTGGTGCGGGACTTGTTCCCGTATTCCGAGGCCAGGAGTAATTTCAGTCTGGCCTTTGCGGGGTCTATGCGGACGACATGGATCGTTCCCTCTCCGGTTTGAGAAAGGGACTTAACCCGAAAGCTGCCGTATTCGAGGCCACTTGCCAGAAATCTCCATCTCTCATCGGTTTGTCCTGCAGATGCCGAGGGAAAAAACAGGACCATTCCCAGGAGAACCGGAATCACGCGGATCAATGCGCCATTCATTGCTAAAGTCAGGATTCTGCCGTCCGTAACTTCTCTATGGGGTTTGCTTCCGTCTCTGCAGGGAAGAGGCGGAAACTTCAAGCCGGCCGTTCGAGCCGGCCGGATGGGAAGGCTTCGATCGAACTCGGGGATACTTTTCTTAAATTCAATCGTTCGCTTATGAGGGCGGCCGGAGATTGCGATTTTTCATTTTCCGGAAGATCATGACAAGTTGCATGTTTTAAGTTCCGGCGGCTCCATGATGGCGATTCTGCTGCGCTTCAGATATTCCGGGAAACCATACAGGCGCTCGCCTCTGTACTCCATAACGACGGCATCGGCGGGACAATTGTTCAAACAGCCGAAGCAGGCCAGGCACTTATCCCGATCTACCGTTTGTCTGGCGGGATGGATTGCCTTGGTCGGGCACTTCCTCACGCAAGTTTGGCAGCCGATACATCTTTCCCCGTCAACCGTGTGTTTGTTGATAACCTTTTTATTCAACCAGACCAGTGGCAGCCAACGCAATCCTTCCCTCATTGCGACTTCATATCCGACGGTGATTGTTTCGCCCCGGACAATTTTTTTCATAATTTCTTCCGTAAAATGGCTCACCCGGGCAAATGTTTCCGCATCGGGCAGGTGCTGCCCGGAAATCTGCTTCGGGCTGTTCCAGTTGGGCGTTGGATAGGAGGCAATATTTCTGAAGGCATCCCTTCCCACAGGGATTCCGCCTTTTCCTGCCATGAGTTTGAGAATGTGCGTTGACGCGTTATGCTGATTGCCCTCCGGACCGCCGAAGGAAACAAAGGCCGCAACCGGCGTTCCCGTGATCGAAGGAATCGTTTCCAGCCACTCGCCGACATTGGAGGGGGTATCATAATAAAATACCGGCGTACCGACGACAATGAGATCATAATTCGGCAGCAGGCTCTTGTCAAACTCCTGCATATCCCGTAAATCCACCGCAAGACCTTTCCCCTTCAGGATGCAGCCGACCAGTCTGGCATACCTGCGCGTCTGGCCTGTTTGACTGTACCATAAGACCAGCGCCCTTTTCGGATTGCGCGTTTTCAAGGCAGGATAAGATGCCCGGCTTTTTCGCGGCAGGGAAAGCGGAAGGCACATTGCAGCGGCCGCAATGGCACATATCTTGATGAAGTATCGGCGTGTGTTCATATTTGCGTCGCGTTGGCCCGTTTCCGTGGATAATCCCGGCCGGTGTTTGCTGTCTTCTTTGATCATTCGCTGCCCCGATTATATCATTATTGTTCAGGCATTAAAGTCCGGGTGTGCCGTCGCCTCACCGAGGCGCCTCTTCAGTTCCTCCGGAACTGCGCGATGGGCAGATGCCGCCCGCTTTCCTCAAAGCAATGCCGTCCAGCTGCGGGGCGTAAGGTTGGCGTCGAGCCGTCCGATATGGCGGGCCAATGCATTATTTTTTGATTGCCAGTTTACCGTACGCTTCACCCATCAAAACGTGTTTATAGGCACTGCTTCCTTCTTTCGGGACGGTTAATTTAAAGTCAACCTTGCCTTGAAACAGCAATACGAAATCTGAGCCGCCAAACAAGAAATGTCCGAGCATATCTCCCTTCTTGACCGTATTGCCTGCCCGGACAGTATCTTCAAAATTCACCGAGGACACCTGCGACATCCCGATGGGCAGCAGCGCCACCAGACCGTACTTTTCAGTATCGATAATCACGCAACCCCGGGTCTCTATGTTTTGCCAGCCGGGAGTGCTTGAATCGAGAACATACCTCTTGGTCCTGGCATCCCATGTCGTAATACCACCGGCTGCATCATCGCTCCGAATGATGCGCACTTCCTTTATTGTCCCGCCGATCGGAAAATGATAGCGGTGATAATCATTCACATCGAGGAATGTATGCGTCAATGTTCCATTGGCGAATGCATTCCTGTAGGCGCTCCCTTCACCGATAAGCACAGCAACGGACTTGAAAACATTGGATTTGATCGCAATGCCTTTCCTGTGCACAATATTGGAGTTTCTGTCAATTTTCCATACTCCCTGAGGCTTTGAATCGGCAGGGGACGACACGATTGACGGGTCGTTGGGAGAAGCAATCGATCGCTGATCAGGCGATTTCAGATGCCTTGCAAAAAAATCATTGAACGTCCGCCATTTGGAGGGATCTTCATACCAGCCTTTATGCAATCCGAAGCTTTCATCATTCAATGCTGTTTTGTAGTACTCGTCTTTCCATGACCCCTCTCTGCTTAAATACATGCCCCATTCTTTTACAAAACTGATCAGCCAACTGCGATACGGTTCATGGTACTGAAGTGAAGGATTGTAATATCCTTTGTTTTTTAATTCATTGAGCGGCTGGTCATTGATGAAATAGAAGTAATCTAAGCTTTGATCGATTTGATCGTACAACTTTGAATATGGAAGATTCTGTAAAATTGACCAGGGCATGGCCTTCGCCGCCCAATCGACAAACGCATAATATTCTTCCAGCGTCTGGGCCGGATTTGTCATCTTGTCCGGGTTGATTATTTTTGCCATTTCAATCGAACGGACAAGCATTCTTTTGATTTCCGAATTATGCTCCACCATCGTTATCAGTTGCTCTGTAATCGGCTCATGCTTTGTTTGTGCCGGCTTGCTGTCCTGTGCAAAAGAGGCAAAGCCGAGAACAATACATAGGGTGACAACGGACAACAGGCAGGCCAGCGCTTTCTTCGTTTTCATAATCATTTCTCCTTCCGCAGGCAGTTGTGCTTTCCCTGATTGAATTCTGTACGGCATCCGATCCTTGGTCCGCATTATCGATGCGCATTGTAAACAAGGATGCTGCGAAAGTAAAGCGGACACCGAAAAGATTCGTACATGTTGAATCGCACATATTGAATTGACAACAAAAGGCACTTTGTTCAGTATCGCCAAAGCAATTCCTCAGGCGCAATAAACAATCCCCGCCTGAAAGCGCGATTGATGCTGGAAGCAGATGGAACGATTTCAGAACAAGCCGATGTATGCATACCTCATGGTGCTGGTGATATGCGCAAGCGCCGGATTGCAGGGATGGATGGCCTTGTTCACGAACTTCGCCAAAGAAGTCGTGGGCGTAAACGGTTTCCAGATCGGCGTTGCGCAGGCCGCCCGCGAGATTCCCGGGTTCCTTACTTTTATGGTCATTTACCTGCTGCTGATCATGAAGGAGCACCGCCTCTCGGCCTGGTCCGTTGTCCTGCTCGGGGTGGGAATCGGGGCAACCGGTTTTTTTACAACCTTTACGGGCTTGCTGATGACGACGGTCGTTATGTCGATCGGTTTTCATTATTTCGAAACCACCAACAAGTCGCTTACGGTACAGTACTTCGACAAGAAAGATGCTCCGATCGTGTTCGCCCGACTGCGGGGATACGGGGCACTGGCAAATATTGCGGTCGGAGCCGTTGTCTGGATGCTGTCTTTCATGCTGCCCTATCGCATCAACTTTCTCCTGTTGGGCATCTTTATTTCATCCGCGGGAATCTACATGCTCTCGAAGAATCCGGCGACCGACCCGGGTGTCCACCAACAGAACAAACTGGTCCTGCGCCGGAAATACTGGCTTTACTATACCCTGAACTTTCTGAGCGGTGCCCGAAGGCAGATTTTCACCGTGTTTGCCATCTTTCTTCTGGTCGAAAAATATGGGTTGGCCGTCAGTGCCATTGCAGGGATTTACGTTTTGAATTATGCGCTCACGTTCCTGACCAACAGATACATCTCGAGAGCGATCAACAACTATGGCGAGCGTGTTGTCCTGTCACTCGAAAGCGCCAGTCTCTTTGTCCTGTTTTTGGGCTACGCGTTTATCGAAAGCGCCTGGGTGGCGATCATCCTGTATGTGCTGGACAGCATCTTTTTCAACTTCTCCATCGGCTTGAATACCTACCTTCAAAAAACGGCCGAAGCGGGCGATCTGGCACAGAGCACTGCCGTCGGATTCACGATCAACCACATTTCGGCAGTGGTCATTCCCCTGGTCGGGGGCAGCCTGTGGCTGCTGAACTGGAAACTGCCCTTTATCATCGGCGCCTGCCTTACGGTCGTCTCGCTGTACTTCACGCAAAAGATTGAAACACACCGGCACCCGAAAGAGGTTCTGTTGATCCGTCCGGACCACGAAAATAACGCCACGAACCGATAACTGCGGCAAACAAATGATCATCAGAGAGATTTTCGCAAAATCCGTCCTTTCCAGATCACAGGTCTACGACTACGCCATGAATCCTTATGTGGGGTGCAGCCACGCATGCGGGTATTGCTATGCCGCTTTCATGAGGAGGTTTACGGGCCACCGGGAAAAATGGGGCGCCTTCGTCGATGCCAAGATCAATGCGCCGGAACTGCTGGCTGGAGAGATCGGGAGAAAGCCGAAGGGGAGGGTCTGGGTCAGCGGTGTCTGCGACCCTTATCAGGCGGCGGAAAAAAGGTACAAGCTGACGCGAAATTGCCTCGCGATTCTACTGGAGAGCCGGTGGCCTGTAACCGTTCAGTCCAAATCATCTCTGGTTCTGCGGGATATCAAGCTCCTGGAAAAATCCAAGGATATCGAAGTGGGGTTTTCCATCACGAGCGCGGATGAAAAAATCAGGAGGTTGTTCGAACCCGGAGCATCCCCAATCAAAGAGAGGATCCGGGCGCTGGATGTCCTTCATTCAAGGGGGATTCGGACATTCGCCATGATCGCCCCCATTCTTCCGGGCTCTGAAGGGCTGATTGAGGAACTTCCGGGAAAGGTCGATTACATCCTGATCGATCGGCTGAACTATTTCTATGCGAACCGGATCTACAGGGAAAACAGGATGGAATGGGCCAAAGAACATCCTTTTTTCGTTCGGACCGCGGAGGCGCTGAAGGAGGGATTCAAGAGAAGGGGAATTCCGGCTCAGGTGCTTTTTTAACAGGAACGCAAGCACTCGCGCCGCAGTCTGCTGTGAGAAAATTAAAGTGAAAATCTTCGTTCGTTGCCCTGCAGAAGAAGGCAGACAGGAAACAGTGGACACTGTCCTGCCCCGATGCCCGCACTTCAATCTTCCCGGATCGTGATGCCCGACTTCAGGAAGGTGTCCGCGGCGGCCGTCCACGCCTCCTGGGGAATCCAGCGGTCCGCCCCGCCGTTTTCATGGCCGGAACGGAAGCGCTTCTCCTCGTGGGGCTGCGTGCCGCCGATCAGCACGCGCTTTTCCCCGATGCCGGCCAGACGAAAGGGGTCCATGGCCATGAAGGCAATGTCGTCGTGTTCGAGCAGGCCGGCATTATCTCCGAGAACCCGGTGGATCCGCTCGCCGATCCGGTCCACGGGCAGGACGGCAAATACATCGGCCAAGCTGGAAAGAATGGTCTGGCGGATGCAGAAGCGCAGCAGGTCGTCGAAACCGTCACTGTAAAGGACCACCCGGAGATTCCGATCCCGGATGCGATATTCGACCACATCCACGATCTCCGGACTTCGACCGGCGAAGTCCATGTTGCGCCCGGTCTGAAAGACGACGTTGCCGCCGACGGAATCCATCAGCAGCGCCACGCTGTCGCCGCCGTGCGCCACCGTGAGAACGATTCCGTCCTTATCGCCGCTTACGGCCACGCAACTGAATGTGGTCTTGTGCTGATATTTCTGCCCCCGGTACACTTGGCGGTTGATCAATGCCTTCCAGTCCGCCGCCGTGCCGGGGACGCCGGCCTGTTGCAGGGCATCGGACAGCCGGCAGAGAATGTCCCGCGACGCCCAGGGAAAGCGCTCGGTCCCGTCCGCCACCGCGAAAACCCGATGGCGGAAGTCGAAATAGAGGCAGTCTCCGTTGCCGTATCCGCTGCGAATTTTGTCTGTGCCGGTAACGAGACTTCCGCTCATGGCGCCCTTCAGCCGAAGGGTCCGTTTCGCGGCATTGATCTCAATGACCGGTGGTGCCTCCATGAATCAATCAGCAACCCTGAAGTATTCAATGTCCCGGGTATTTCCCTTGCGCTCCTTCGCCCACACGGGCTCCACCCGGGCGCCGACCTTGACCCTGCTCTCATCGTCAAGATTGATGTAGTGCTGCAGCAGGGTGTCGGCACCGTCGAGCCTGATGAATCCATACCCGTAGGGAACAGGTTTCTGATGACCGGTTTCCGGATCGATGAAGGCAAAGCGCAGGATGGTAAACGTACCGATCACGCCTTTGGGGCCGACTTCGACCCACTCCTTCATCTCGACGAAACACTTGCCGCATACCGCTCGCGGCGGGACATAGACCCTGCCGCATTTGGGGCACTTCAGGCCCATGAGGCGCTTGTGGTCGCGGGTTTCCGCAAAAAACTTGCTGCCGTGCATCCCGACCGCATATTTAAAGGGCTGTGCCGCGTCACCGGATTCGACAATCAATTGTTCCTTTTCAGCCATGATCTCACCTCTCAATTCGGTTTTTTCTTTCCGTGAAGGAGCATGTTGGTCCACATGCAGCCCCCGAAACCGGTGCTGACGGCAAAATGGACATCCGGCACCTGGCGCGCCTCCGCCTTGCCCATGACCTGCATCGCCGCCTCGGCGCAACGGATGAGCCCGGTCGCGCCGATGGGGTTGCAGGCGATCACGCCCCCGGAGGGATTGACCGGAAGCTCCCCGCCCATATCGGTGTTGCCGTCCCAGATATACTGCGGCGCCTCGCCATGGCCGACGATCCCCATGTCCTCGATCCAGATGAGCCCGGCAAAGGAATAGGGCTGATACATCTCGATGACGTCCAGTTCTTTCCGCGGTTCCCTGATCCCCGCCTTCTTGAAGATCTCCCTGGCGCACAGATCCATGCTTGTCAGCCGGCCCCAGTCAACATCACCGAGGTAGGAATAGGTATTGTGTGCGGAGGTACCCCAGATCCAGTCCGGAACCGGGCAGATCTTCTCCGCGCTGTCCTCGCTCGCCATAATGACCGCACAGGCGCCGTCCGATCGCGGACACACGTCCAGGAGGTGGATGGGATCGGCCAGCATCGGAGAGGCCAGCACATCTTCCAGGGACACCTCTTTCCGAAGCTGCGCATGGGGATTGTTCATCGCATGCCTCCGGTCCCGCACGGAAACGCGGGCGCCATCCCTCTCGGTGGCGCCGTAGCGGGCCATGTACGCCTGCGCCTCTGCCGCCAGCCCGGAGATGGCGCCGGCAAATACCTGCCGGTCCCAGATGGGGTCGAAGGCCGTCGTAATGGCGCCGGTGGTATCGGACTCGGAGTTCTTCTCCCAGCCGATGATCAGCACTTTCTCAAACATGCCGCTCCCGACCATGTGATAGCCCCCAATGGCCAGCGAAGCGCCCGTCGTACCACCGGTGGTGATTTTGAGGACCGGCTTCATCACACCGCCGGAACCATCGACGCTCCAGCAGTCCACATAGTTGATCCCCTCGAAATGATCCATATTCCCGATGAGAATGGCGTTGATATCCTTCATCGTCAGGTCGGCGTCGGCCAAGGCGCGCTGAACCGCCTCGTTGATGAGTTCCTGACCGTTCACATCCGGGCGATGGCTTTTATGGAACGTCTGCCCCGTCCCTACGATTGCTACCCGTTTCGCCATAGTTATTCCTCCTATCTTTCCCTGTCCAGAACCCAGACGCAGTGGGACTGGCCGCAGAGGCCGTTGACGCCATGGGCAAGGCCGGTTTTGGCTTTCCTGACCTGGTGCGCGCCCGCATCGCCGCGCAACTGCAGAACGATTTCGGCAATCCGGTAAAGGCCGGCCGCAATGACGGGATGACCCGCCAGAAGACCGCCGGACGGATTTACAGGCATCGAACCGTCCATGTTGAATGCGCCTGCTTGAAGGTGCCCGGCCGCCTTTCCATACTCCGCCAGACCCATCTCTTCGAGCCAGAGAAGCTCCTGGTAGGTAAAGGCATCATAGATTTCGACGACGTCGATCTCCTTCTTCGGGTCCTTGATCCCGGCCATTCTGTAGGCGTTTCTTGCGGCCTCGGCAAGGGCGCTGCTCCGGGCCAGATCGCGGTCTCCAAAGAAGAAGCTGTCCGTGCAAAAAGACAATCCCCTGACCCACACGGGTTTCTGCCTGAACTTCGCGGCCACCGTTTCGTTGGCGATGATAACCGCGCAGCACCCGTCCGACACCGGCGAGCAATCGAGCTTGTGGAGGGGATCCGCGATCATCTCGGACTTCAGGACATCATCAACGGTGATCTTCATCGGGAGCTGCGCCACCGGGTTCCTGAAGGCGTTTCCATGGTTTTTCACCGACACCATGGCCATGTCTTCCGGCTTCAAGCCGGTCCGGTGCATGTAGGCGTTGGCCTGCATCGCGCAGGCCGTGATCATGTCCATCCCCAAGCCGCGTTCGTAGATGGGATCAAAGGCCGAATTGGTAATCAGGCTCGAAACACTCTCGGAGCCCTTGGTATGTCCAGTGACGAGCGTCGTCTTGTACGACCCGGAAAGGCACCGCATCATACCGTAAAAAGCGCCGTAGGTTCCGTCGCCTTCAACGCAGGAAATATTTTTGGCGGCGGCGCCGCTTACATCTCCCACGGCCATCAGGGAGATCGTGCGGCCGTCCCAGAAATCGCTGGATGTGGTGATGACATTGTCGATGTCGTCGATGGACATCCCCGCATCGTTCAGTGCCTTGTTCACGGCCTCCCAGGTCATGTCGGCAAAGGTCTCCCGATTCTTGTTCGCTTCGATCTTCGTCATTCCGACGCCGATTATTGCTGCTCTATCCATGGCTCCTCCCTACCTGACAGGCTTGAAATGTGAGATGTCACGGATGCCGCCCGTCCGTAATTCGGCAAAAACCGCCTTTACCCGCATGCCGATGGCCACTTCTTCCGGCCTCACTTCATCCAGGTAGTGGAGCAAAGCGGTATCGGCCCCGTCCAGCCTGACAAGCCCCCAGATCACGGGCGCCTTCTTGTCCGCCGGTATCGACGCCAGCCGGCGCCGGGCGATGCTGTAGGAAACCAGTGTCCCCTCGCCGGACAGGCTGACCCATTCCGTGTTTTCCGTGAAGCAGGATGGGCAGACCTTGCGCGGCGGCATGAACACCTTCCGGCAATTCCCGCAGCGCGGGGCAATGATCTTCCGTTCGTCCCTCAGGCTGATAAAGAACCTGCTGGCCGTATCGCCCGCCCACCAGCTGTACGGCACGCTGATCTTGCTGTTGTGAACCATCGGTTCAATTCCCTTGAAGACCTCTGACATTCCTGCCGCCTCCTCTCTCAGGTTGCTGTTGCGTCCATTGATCCCGGACGGCATGCCTGCCGGGCAATGTCCACCATTTCGTTTGTGAAACCTGCGACCGAATATGTAGAAGCAGGGTCGCAGGAATCATGATTGTCCCCTTTTATGGCCGGAACAATACAGGTTCAGTATTGTTTCTATTTTCACGTTGGGGTCTGTCTTCAAAACATATATTGATTGACATGTCAATCAATATATGTGCCATCGACCCGCTTTATGGCAGATGTTTGAAAAACTCTGAGGCCATCAGCCAGGAACGGCGCTTCACATGAAACCGAGAACTTGCGGAAGCCAGAGCACCAGCGGCGGGAAGAAGACCATGGCCACGAGACCCAGGGCCATGAAGAGGATCAGCCAGAGGACCCAGCGGACGGTCGACTCCATGGTTGCGCCCGTCAGCCGGCAGCTCACCATGAGGTTGACGGCCATGGGCGGGAAGAACTGGCCCAGGGCGATGACATAGGTCATCATCACGCCGAACCACACCAGGTCCCAGTTGAATTCCGTGGCGATGGGGATGATCAGCGGGCAGAAGATCAGAAATATCGAGATCCCGTCGAGAAACATTCCCGCGATCTTCAGGAACAGAAGCAGGATGAACAGCACGGCCAGAGAATTTCCGCCCCCCAGGGCCACCAGACCCCGGGTGATGGGGTCGACGATGCCGAGCGTGGCCGTGGCCCAGGCAAAGACGCTTGCCAGCCCAATCACGATCAGAATGACAGCGGAAGTTTCCGCGGACTCGATGAGAAGTTCGAAGACGTCCCGCAAGCTGAGCGACCGGTAGACCACGAAGCCCACGAAAAGGCCGAAGACAACAGCCATGACCGCGGCCTCCGTCGGGGTGAACCAGCCCGTGCGCAGCCCGCCCAGGATGAGCACCGGCGCGGACAGCGCCCAGGAGGCATCCCGAAGGGACGGCCAGAATTTCGGCCTGGGTTCGTTGCTGTGATCGACGCCGAAGTTGTACTTCAGGCTGAGGTAGAGCGCCGGGATGATGAGCAGCACGCAGGCCATGATCCCCGGGATGACGCCGCCCACAAACAGCGCCGGCACGGTCGCCGACGGCACGAGCACGCTGTAGACAATGAATGCCACCGATGGCGGGATCAGGATGTCCGTGGACCCGGCCGCCGCCGTGACGGAAGCCGCAAAGGCCGGCGGGTAGCCGTTGCGCATCATGGCGGCGATCATGACCCCGCCCACGGCCGCCGTACAGGCGGGCCCCGATCCGGATATCCCGCCGATGACCATGGCCACCAGGATGGTGATAACCGCCAGGGCTCCCCGGCCGCGGCCGATGATGGCCTCGGCGAAGCGCAGCAGCCGCTCTGCAACACCGGCCCGGTCGAAGATGGCACCGGCCAGAACGAACATGGGAATGGCCAGGAGCGGATACTTGGCGATCCCCGTGTAGAAATTGGTCGGAAAGGCCATGATGCCGAGTTTGCCCATGGCGATGGCCATGGTCCCCGCAAGGCCGAGGGAAACGGCGATGGGAACGCCGGCAAACATCATGACAAAGAAGGCGCCGAAGAGGAGGCAGACCAGGATCATCCCGCTCTTCTCCTCCACGCCCGGATCATCGCGCCGGCGGCGCGGCCGCAGATCGCCAGGGACAGGATCGGGAGCCACACCGTGTAGATCCATGTCGGAAGGCCGAGGCCGGGTGAAGTGACCTCGAAGCGGTATTCGTCCCAGGCCATCCGGGCGCCGAAGAACGCGAGCAGGGCAAACATGAGGATCGAGAGGGCATGGGCCGCGCAGACGATCAGACGCCTGCGCTCCGGCGAAAGCCTGTCCACCGCGAACATGATGTTCAGATGGCCGCCCTTTGCCATGACGCTTGAACCGCCGAGCAGCGCCACGATCACCATGAGGAAGATGGAAATCTCTTCGGTGAACGCAAAAGAAAAGTTCGTCAGATAGCGCACCACCACGTTCGCGAAGGTAATGATCGCCAGGAGACCAATGGTAATTCCGGCCGTGTATTCTTCGAATTTGAGAGACACCCGGGTCTTGAGCCCTTTGGCCTCCCGGGAAGGTTGACATTCCATGGGTTGCTTACCCTGTGCGGGGCATGAAACCGGGACAAAAGCAATGGCACGCGCCCCGATCCGGTCCAACGGGTGCGTGCCATTGTCAGTCGAGGTGTCGGGGGGGAAAGTCTACTTGCGCTTGGCAACCGCCTGTTCGGCCTTCTTGACCAGACCGGGTCCGATCTGTTTTGCCCACTTCTCGTAGACGGGGCGGGTGGCCTTTTTGAATGCTTCCTTTTCCTTCGGCGTGAGCCGCGCCACGTTGACCCCTGCTTTCTCCACATCCTTGATCATGGCGTCGTTCGGTGGGACGAGACCTTTCCGGGCCGCGATCAGGTTCTCATTGCCGGCCTGGATGGCGGCTTCGCGGACGGCTTTCCGGTCCTCCGGCGTCCAGCTGTTCCATACCTCCTTGTTGACGACGAAGATCAGCGGGTCGGCCACGTAGCCCCAGACCGTCAGGTACTTCTGGTTGGCGGCCGTGGACAGCTTGGCCACCGTGTAAACGGTCAGCGGATTCTCCTGCCCGTCGACGGCGCCGCTGGAGAGGGCGGGCACCGCATCCGCCCAGCTCATCTGGGTCGGATTGGCGCCCAGGGCTGCGAAGGTTTCCAGAAAGAGCGGGGAGCCGACGACGCGGATCTTCAGGCCCTTCAGATCTTCGGGCTTGCGGACCGCCTTTTTCGAATTGGAGAGCTCCCGGAATCCGTTTTCCCCCCAGGCCAGGGGGATCGTGTCCTTGCTCTCGAGGATCTTGAATATCTCCTTGCCGACCTCGCCCTGCGTGAGGGCGTCGATGGCCTTGTAGTCCGGCATGAGGAACGGCATGGCGAAGATGTTCAGCTCTTTCACCTGAGGCGACCAGTTGATCGTGGAGCCGATGGCCATGTCGATGGCCCCCTGGCGGATGGCGGTGTACTCCTTGGTCTGGTCACCGCCCACGAGACTCGTGCCGGGGTACTGTTTGACGTGGATCCTTCCCTTGGTCTTCTCCTTGATCAGCTCCGCCCAGCGCTCGCCGGCGATGCCCCAGGGCATGGGCTTTGCGAGAACGGTAGAGAGCTTGTATTCCGCCTTGTAGTCCGCGGCGACAACCGGAACCGGTGCGAGCCAGGCAAGAGCCACGGCGGCCATGAACAATGCAACGACAAACCGTTTCCTCATGATTCCCCTCCTTGATTCCTTGATGTGACATTATCATATTGCCCGTTGGCGGGCGAAGTATAAGGGGAGATTTTCTTGCATGTCAAGACATTATTCCCGCAATAGATTGGCGGCGCAGGCATCCCCGCACGATTGCGGGCATGCGCCATGGTCAGGGTTTCGCAACGGACAGAAAGTGTTTGTGACCGGTGATGTTCACGATCCCGAGCGGCAGGAATCATTTTGATGCGGATACCGGGTGGCGCAGCCCGCGGAGCGTAGCGGCGATCAGGAGATGAGCTCCGCGCAGAGACTTCTGATTTCCTGGGAGGCCTCGCTGCCCGGGGCATAGGCCATGACGGGAAGCCCCGCGATCATGGCTTCCACATAGGCGATGCGCTGGCTGATCTCGGTCTGGAAAATGTCCATACCGTACATTTCCAGGGCCTCCCTGGCCTCGCGGCCGATCCGGGTGCCCACGATCTTGCGGCAGATCAGAAGTCTGCCGGCAAGGCCCCGCTTCTGCTTTCGCGTCTCCCTGACCAGATGAACCATTTCCCGGCACGACCAGATGTCCAGCGGGCTCGGGCTGACCGGGATGATCGCCAGGTTCGCGCACATCAGGACGGACTGAATCACATCGCCGATCGCCGGCGGCGCGTCTATGACCGCATGTCGATACCCCTTCGTGAGATCCCCGGCGCGCTCGTGAAGGTCCGCATGGGGATAGTGGATCACATCGAAGTGGTCGCCCCGGTCGATTTCTTTCCACCGCATGACGCTCCCCTGCTGATCGGTGTCGATGAGAAGGACTTTTTCTCCCTCAAGGGCAAGCCCATGCGCCACATTGACGGCGATGGTGGTCTTGCCCACACCCCCCTTTTGATTGACCAGGCTGATGATCATGGCGAAACCGGTCTCCTTGACGATTGGATTGAGCGATGTACGGTGCAGCGCCCGCAGTATGCCTATTCTCATAAGTCCGTGGTTTGGTCAAGGGTTTCTCAAAGGCGGCCGGCAAGTTTGGTGTGGCGTTATCACCGGGATCATGGTATGAATGCACCGCAGGCCCTGAAGGAGACATCCGGACTGAAAACGGGGCCTGCAATGGAGATATTCAATTAAAATCAGGAGGATGCACAATGGCCACCATTATGCCGGAGGGCGAGGAGATCAAAAAGGCCATCAAATGGATTTCCGAGAACCTGGAGAGCAAAAAGAAAGAACAGTCACTCCAGACACTGGTTGAAAAAGCGGTTTTCAAATTCGACCTCTCACCCGTTGACGCCGAATTCCTGACGGGCTTTTTCAAGAATCGCAAATCGGGCTGATCCTGAAACCGCCCGCGCAATGGGTAAGGATCGGGCGGGCCGGGTGAATGAGCCGGGGCGGGCGACGCACGAGGATCAGGCAAAGGTGAAGGGGTTGACATGGATTTCTGCCGCCCGGGCAGCATCGCGTTCTACGTGATAATGCGGGCAGAACTCTAAAAGGAGGTCCTGATGCGCTGGAAAGATGGCGACAGAAGCGAGAATGTCGAGGACAGAAGGGGAATGACCGTCAAACGGGGGATGGTGGGCGGCGGGATCGGCACGCTGATCCTGGTGCTTGTCGGCCTCTATTTCGGCATCGACCCGTCCGTCATCCTGCAGTCGGTCCCGCAGGGCGCCCCCCCGCAGGTGACACAACGGCAGCAGAATGCGGAGCCGGACCCCATGAGCCAGTTCGTTTCCGTCGTCCTGGCCGACACGGAAAAGACCTGGCACGAGGCGTTTCGGCGCTACGGGAGAACCTACTCGGAACCGAAGCTCGTCCTTTTCTCCGGAGCCGTGGAGTCCGCCTGCGGCTTTGCCCAGTCAGCCATGGGCCCCTTCTACTGCCCCGCAGACCACAAGGTCTACATCGACCTGAGCTTTTTCGACGACATGAAAAACCGCTTCGGGGCCTCCGGCGACTTTGCCCAGGCCTATGTGATCGCGCATGAGGTCGGCCACCACGTGCAGAACCTGATGGGAATATCCGAAAAGGCCCAGGGAATCATGCAGCGCGTGAGCAAGGTCCAGGCCAACCAGCTGTCCGTGCGTGTGGAACTGCAGGCAGACTGCTTTGCCGGCGTGTGGGGATACCACGCGGACAAAGCACGCCACATTCTGGAGTCGGGTGACCTGGAAGAAGCGCTGGGGGCGGCGAGCGCCATCGGCGATGACCGGATCATGAGGCAGACCCGCGGCACGATTGTCCCCGATGCCTTCACCCACGGCACATCGGAACAACGGGTGCGATGGTTCACGCGGGGCTTCGAGTCCGGCGACCCGAACCAGTGCGACACGTTCAAGTCGAAATATCTGTAACCTGCCGGGGCTTCACGGTCGGTAAAGAGCAAGGACGCCGACCAGCAGCGAGAAGAAGATGGTGGCAATGACCATCATTTGCGTCAGCATTCGGCTGGACGGCAGCTTTTCGCCGAGGCGGAAGGCTGTCCACCCAAGCATCAGCGAGTGCAGGACAAGAAAGATCCAGATCACCCGCAGGCTTCCGGAAATCATGCCCGCAGCAATCAGAAGGATCGCAAGTGACTGCAGCCCCAGGACGATTCCCTTCGTCGCGGGCAGCCCCAGAACGACCGGGAATGTTCCGACGCCCGCGTCGCGGTCTCCCCGGATGTCTCGCATGTCCCAGATGATCTCGTAGGTCGTCGCGCTCATGAACATATAAAGCCAGGCCAGCAGAAGCTTGCCGTCCGGGTCGTAACCGCTCCGCAAGGCCGGGTAGAGCACCACGCCGATCGACCAGCCGATTCCCGAACTCAGATTCTTGAACAGGAAGATGTCCTTGATGCGCCTGGAATTTTTTCCCGGCAGCAGGGGCGTGCTGTAGAAAAACCCGAGTGAAAAGGCCAGCAGCAGGGATGCGGACACCAGCCAGTCCGTCGCGGTGACGACGATCAGCGTGATGGCGGAGGCCGCGGCAACGTAGCAGTAACCCCGAATCCAGCGGCGGTCCCGCATGGCGGTCTCGAGATCCTCCGGGCAGTTGACCCGGTCTTCCTTCTCGTCCGTCAGCCGGTTCCACTGGCAGATGAAAGCGGACACCAGCGTCAGAATGACGTAATCCACGATGCGGAAGGGATGGTTCAACAGGCGGGACCAGAGCCACATCAGCGCCGGCGCGGTCAGGGCGATGTGGATCCGGTTGTCGATGAATTTTCGAAAAAGGATCCTGAACAAACGCATCGATAAAGTCCCTCCCCCCCCACGGTTCGTCCGGTTTCCGGTTCCAGAATCGGCAATTTGCCTTCGCATGTCAAGGGCAAATCCGGAATGAAAAAACACGATCAGTCAGATTCCTGCATACTTCCTGTAATGTTGTTTCTCTGATTTTGTCCATTCATTTAAGCTTTCAGTTTGAAATCATTATATTTTATCGCACAATAGAAAACGATAATATTCCTTGACAGAGATGATGTAACCATATATTGTGGTTACAAATAAGAATGTCCTATGGGAAGATTGCACACACATCCGAAATACAGTCAGTTTAGATTTGATGCAGGAAGTCTGGCACTGAATTTTGCAGCCACGGTTCGACACCGTGGGTCCCAGCAACCGCGGGACCTTCTGCACACGCCTGAATCTCTGGTTAAATGGTTTAAAGGAGCCGGCTGCAATAGTCCTGCGGTCAGACCAACGAACCCGGACTATGAAGAGGCCCTTATTCTCCGTGAAGCGATTTACAGGGTCGTTCGTGCTCGCATCCTGAATGAAAAGCCGCTTGTGGCCGATATGGATTGTATTAACACGAATGCGGCATATCGCCTCGCGGTGCCAAAGGTCGAAAAAAACACCTGCCGTCTGCATTGGGAAAGTGAACATCCTGTTAGGGCTTGCTTGGCCGAGATTGCCCGCGATGCTGTTATTCTCATAGGTGATGTTGAAAGTCATCGTTTAAAAATGTGCGACAATGAAGGTTGCCGGATGATTTATTTCGATAATTCTCCCGTAAACCGTCGCCGCTGGTGTGCAATGTCCATTTGCGGAAATAGGGAAAAAATAAGGGCTTACAGGCTACGAAAAAGGGTGCCTGGAGACGGCTGAAGAATGATCAATTCGTTACCCCTAATAAGGCTGTTGCGAAAAAGGAAGGTAAGACTGGGGCGGGAAGTGAAATTGGCAAAGTATTGAAAGGATGAGAGAGGAGGGAGTGTATGGAATTATCGGAAGCAATCAAGGGAAGACGCAGCATCAGGAGATTCAAATCAGATCCGGTTCCGAGAGAAATCCTTGAGAAAATTTTGGATCTTGCCCAATGGGCGCCGTCGGCCATGAATCGGCAGGACTGGCGGTTTATTGTGGCGGAGGGGGAGAAGAAGGAAGCCCTCCTGAAGATCACGGCCACGGCCTTCGATCTTTTCAAGCCAATACTGGAAAAGAATTTTCCAGACAACCTCAAAGTCCTTGAAGCGTCAAAGCGTTTCTTTGAAACATACGGTGGCGCCCCTGTGATCATCTGTGCCTATGGCGGCCGTTTCCCCATGGGCATGGAAGATCCATACAGTGTCTCGCTGGCGGTTCAGAATCTGCTTCTTGCTGCACACGATTCTGGATTGGGGGCCGTCTGGGCTGATGCCGCCGTGTTTTTCAAGGAAAAAGAAATCAACGCCCTGATGGGGATGGAGGGGAGAAAACTCGTATGTTTGATTCCGGTAGGATACCCGGCTGAAACTCCTAAAGCACCGCCGAGGCGTGAAGGAAGAGTGCAGTGGTTGTGCCCTTAAACGAGGCGGTGATTTTCAGAATCTGTAAAATCTGCTGAGAAAGAAAGGGGAACGTATGACTCAGAAGCAGTTATTTCCACACGTAAAAGCCTGCGTGTTTGACGCATATGGAACGCTTTTTGATTTTAATTCTGCAGCCGCTAAATACCGCAACCGCTTGGGGAACCAGGCTGATCAGGTCTCTGCCTTATGGAGAACCAAACAACTTGAGTATACCTGGCTGCGAAGTTTGATGGGAAGGCATGAAGATTTCTGGCAGGTCACCCGGGACGCTCTTGACTATGCACTCGATGCCTCTGGGGTTTCAGATCGAAGCCTGCGAGATGACCTCATCAGCGCATATCTTCACCTGGATTCATATCCAGACGTCCCGGAAACGCTTCCCGTATTAAAGAGGCATGGTCTTCGGCTGCTCATCCTGTCCAACGGTTCGCCAATGATGCTTGAAGCTGCCGTGAAAAGCAGCAGGCTTGGAGATATCATAGAAGCAGCCTTGTCTGTTGAGCAGGTTGGCATCTATAAACCTGATCCTCGTGTCTATCGACTCGCACAAGATACTCTCAAGGTCAAGGGAGATGAGATCGTCTTTCTTTCCGCCAATGCATGGGATGCCGTCGGGGCAGCCAATGCCGGGTTGAGGGTAGTCTGGATCAACCGTTTTGGCCAGCGTCGGGAGCATCTACCCTCTCAACCGGATGCGGAGATCAAGTCTCTTGCTGAACTGCCAGCTCTTCTTGGTTGCTAAAGTGATTATGAACCGCCTCACCTAATCAGGCGAGGCGGTTTCTTTCATGATTCACACACCGGCGTGTGTATAATCATCAATGTGCGTTGACTCATTTTTAGGCTGTATCGCTCTATGGAAGGATGTGGCTATTGTGAACGAATCTTACCAGAGAAAAGAATTATTACTTCTTAATGTGGCAACAGGATTAACTGTAATCTACGCTATCACTGCCGTTATCATCGCCCTCATCAGCGACTCGATGACGCTATTACTGGATGGTGCCTACAGCGTGATCGACATGTTCGTATCATTCGCAGCAATCTTCGTTGTGCGCAAACTGCATGAACCACCCAACGAGAGATATCATTTCGGCTATGCCAAGTTAGAACCCCTCATGACCGCAGGCGATGGACTGCTGCTCTTGTCCCTCTGCTTCATGAGCATCCTTATCGCTGTGCAGGATCTGTTACATCCTGACCCGGTGCAGCATGTCGGTGTCATCCTGATATTTACGGCGACCAGTGTGTTCCTCTGTCTGGGAATCGGGTTGTACATGCGGAAGGCTGGAAAGAGATGGGGTTCCGAGATACTGGTTACCGACAGCAAACTGTGGTTAATGGAGGGAATGGTCAGTCTGGGCGTTTGCATTTCCTTCGGTATCGGCTGGATTATGAAACGGTCGCCGGGATGGGGGGAATACACCTCCTATGTCGACCCGTTGACCTGTATTGCCATCGCATTGTTCTTCATTGTTTCACCGTTCAAAATTCTCAAGAACAGTCTTCATGATCTGACCGATGCCTGTCCACCAAAGGAGATCATGGACAGGATCAGTAGTCTCGCCAAATACTCTTGCAAGAAGCATGATCTGGCAGGGGTTGAATGGCTGAGATTACGCAAATCAGGGCGCAGGTTATACATGGACGCGAGTTTTGCGACACAACAGGATCATGATGTAAAGGCGATCGATCAAATCCGCCATGAGATCAGCGCATACTTGAGGGCAGAGGTGCCGGAGCTTGATGTCCAGCTTGTAATCGCCGGCAAGAGCCCCGAAGCGTGAAGATCCCTCAACACTTCGAAGGCGGATGGCGCCGATGTTGCAAAAGCCACTTCCTCCCTCGGTTGCTTTTGTGTATAAGCGATAATGTAATTTAATGAATGCAATTATGAAGATCAATGGGATAAAAAGATGAGGGAAATTCATATGAAGAAAGCAATATCAATTTTCTTCCGTGTTTTATTTATGGTTTTGTTTTTGACAGGCTGTACAACCTCGGGCGGCGGCAAGAGCGGGTTGCCCAAGGACTCACATCTGAAAATCATCGATGCCCACACCCATTGCGTATTTAACAACACACGGGAAAAAACAAGTAACATCATGCAGTCCAAAGAAGAATATCTGAAGGAAATGACGGATCATAATGTTGTCGGTGCTGTTGCCCATACCGGATATCTTGGCGATTATTATGAGGATCTCAAAGAGAGAAACGTCATTTTTTGTTATGGTGTCGGCGATGAGATCAACGAGAAGGAAATCGATGAAGCTTTAAAATCGGGAAAATACGGTTGCGTAAAAATCTATCTTGGATATATCCATCGCTATGCTTTTGATGATGCTTATAAAAGGATATTCAAGATTGCAGAAACCTATGACGTTCCGGTCGTCTTTCATACGGGTGATACATACTCCGCAAAGGCTAAGTTAAAATACGCCGATCCGATGTCCATCGATGAAGTGGCGGTCGATCATCCAAAAGTCAGATTCGTGATCGCGCACTGCGGCAATCCCTGGATTCATACTGCTGCAGAGGTAGCCTATAAGAATGCCAATGTTTATCTTGACCTGTCCGGCATCATCGTGGGTGATTTGGATCAAAACTCCAGGGAAAATGTCGATAATTATCTGGTAAAACCAATTGGCTGGATTTTTAATTATGTGGGCAATCCGTCAAAAATATTATACGGATCGGATTGGCCCCTGGTAAATATGGGTCAGTACATCCAGGCGATCAAAAAAGCGATTCCGGAGGAACACTGGAAAGCCGTCTTTCACGACAACGCCGTAAATGTCTTTAAGTTGAAGTAATCTCATTCTCCTCTCTTATCTTCCCTTAGAAAGATCGCGAAACTGAAGATGGACAAGGCCAGGGCTGTCCTGGTCGATCTTGAGCAGGGTGGTGCGTTGACGGGGATGGCGCTCGGCAGATGCATCCGCTCCCCCGGCGTGGGGGGAACGGATGCACCGGGACAGGATCAGTACTGGGAAACCTTGCTGATGATTTCCTTCATGATTTCCGTGGTTCCCCCGCCGATGCTGAGAATGCGGGAATCCCGGTAGAGGCGCTCCACCAGGTATTCCCTGGCATAACCGTAGCCGCCATGAATCTGCACGGCGTCGAAGACGACCTTGTCGCAGACCTCGCAGGCAAAATTCTTGGCCATGGAAACGTCCCGGATCGCGTCCTGGCCGGCCTCCATTTTGGCGGCCACCCGGTAGTTGAACTGTTTGGCCGCTTCGATGCGGGTCGCCATGTCCACCAGCTTGTGGCGGGTCACCTGGAAGCCGCTGAGCGTCCGGCCGAAGGCCTCCCGCGTTTTCGCGTATTTGACGGATTCCTCCAGGGCCAGCTCGGCCACGGCATGGGCCATGACCGCCAGCGCGAGACGCTCGTTCTGAAAGTTGATCATGATGCCGAGGAAGCCCTGGCCTTCGCCGCCCAGGATGTTTTCGGCGGGAACGCGGCAGTCCACGAAGCTCAACTCGGCCGTGTCCGAGGCGTGCCAGCCCATTTTCCGGATCTTCTTGGCAACGGAAAATCCGGGCGTGGCGGAGTCGATCATGAGCAGGCTGATTCCTTTGTACCCGGGCCCGCCGGTCCGGACCGCCGTGGTGATGAAATTTGCCCGGCAACCGCTGGTAATGAAGGTTTTGGCGCCGTTGACGATGTAGTGCTCCCCGTCGCGCACGGCCCGGGTCCGGATGTTGGCCACGTCCGAGCCGGCATTGGGCTCCGTGATGCCGAGCGCGGCGATCTTCTTTCCCGCCAGCACGGGAACGAGGAAGCGCTGCTTCTGCTCCTCCGTGCCCAGGTTGAGGACCGGGGGCATCGCGATCGAATGGCTTCCCAGGCCCGAAGCGAGACCGACCGAGCCGCTGCGGATCATCTCCTCGGTGAATGCGATGTGCATGAACTTGTCGCAGAGAACGCCGCCATAGGCTTCCGGATAGCCGATGCCGAGCAGTCCGGCGTCGGCCATTTTCCCGTACAGTTCGATGGGAAAAAGCTCCTCGTCCTCCCACTGGTCGATGTGCGGCTTGATCTCCCTTTCCACGAACTTCCGGACGCTGGCCCGGAAGATCTGGTGTTCTTCCGTGAAGTATTCCTGATACATCGGCAACCCTCCTGTTTTTCCGGCATCTGCCGGGCAAGCCGGCTATGCCGCCTTGAATTTGTCCAGGCTGTCCCTGGCGATGAAGGCGCGCTGCATCTCCGAAGTGCCGTGGGCAATGACCGCATAGCGGGCGTCGCGGTAAAGCCGCTCCACCGTCGTTCCCTTCACATAGCCATGCCCGGCATGGATCTGCATGGCCAGGTCGGCGATCTCGTTCACCGCTTCACTGGTAAAGAGCTTGGCGCAGGATGCGAGCACGGGGCTCTCCGGGTCCTGCTGCTCCATGGCCCAGGCCGCCCGGGTGGTCAGCATCCGGCCCAGATCGTTGTACGTGAACATGATCGCAAGTTTGGCGCCAACTCCTTCAAAAAGACCGATCGGTTTCGCAAAGGCGGTCCTGGCCTTGGCGTGCTTCGTCGAATCTTCCATGCAGGCCACACCCAGCCCCACGGACATGGTGGACAGCGCCAGCTTGATGTGCGCCATCGCTTTCAGGAACTGTTCGCAGCCCCTGCCCGCCTCGCCTCCAAGGAGGGCGTCCGATCCCAGCTCGCATTTTTCGAGGGTCACCTCGGAAATCAGCGCGCCGCGCAGGCCCATGGTCTCCATGGGTTGGCCGACGGTGGCGCCGCCCGTCCCCTTTTCCAGAATGAAGAAGCTGAGCCCCTTCTCCAGGCCCGCGCCGCGGTCGGTCCAGGCCAGCACCAGCAGGGCATCGGCAATCGGCGCATTGGTCACCAGGTATTTCGCTCCGCTGAGCACCCACCGGTCGCCCTTCTTTTCCGCAACGGTTTTTATTCCGTTCAGATCGGAGCCCGCATCGGGCTCGGTGCAGGCGAGGCCTCCGATACAGTCCCCCTTGATGACGGCGGGAAGATACCGGGCGCGCTGATTCGGTGTGCCGAACATCTTCAGGGGCATCCCGAAAGCGGTTGCGCTGGACATCGCAGATAGAAATGTGGACGGGCAGGCCTTTGCCAGCGCCTCTCCGGCCGTGGCGGCGCCGACAATATCGTCGCCGAGAGCAAGGTCCAGATAGCCGGCGCCGGCCAGCTTCCGTAAATTGGCCTTCATCATCCCGGCCACCTTGTCTTTCGGGCTCTGGTCGAAGAGGGCCGCCGTCGGCGCGATCGACTCCTGGCAGAATGCCCCGATTACCTTCCCGGTATTCTTTTGTTCCGCTGTGAGTTCATAGTTCATCATGGCCGTTCATTCCTTTCCTTACATCATCATGACCCGGGCGACGATCATCCGCATGATGTCGGACGTGCCGCCGCCCAGCTGGCCGAGCTTCGCGTCCCTCATGCCCCGTTCCACCGGGTATTCGTGGATGTAGCCGTAGCCGCCGAAGAGATCCACGGCGGCGGCGGACATCTCGAAACCCCGGTCGCCGACATACATCTTGTTCACGGCCGCAAGGAGCGGGTTGAGGGCGATACCGTTGTCCTTGGATGCGGCCACCCGGTAGACGGCCAGCTTGGAGGCCTCGAGGGTGACCCGCATGTCGGCAATCCGGTTCTGGATGGACTGGAATTCACGGATCGGCCTGCCGAATGCGAAGCGCTGGTTGGCGTAACGGGCGCAGTTTTCGATCATGAACATCATGCCGCCGACAAAGGGGGAAAGCAGGGTGCTTCTGTCCCATTCCACACCGGCCAGGGCGATGTTCCACCCGTTGCCTTCGCCACCGAGACAGTTCTCGACGGGGACTTCACAATCCTCCAGGTAGACCTCGGAGGTCGTGGAGCATTTGCAGCCCATCTTGTGCATGGGGTTCCCCGTGGAGATGCCGGGGGAATCCCGCTCCACGATGAAGGCTGTGATGCCCTTGTGTTTCTTCGCCTTGTCGAGGGTGGCAAAGATAATGAAAACCTGGGCCAGGGGGGCGTTCGTGATGAAGGTCTTGGAACCGTTCAGGATGTATTTGTCACCCTTCCTGACCGCCGTGGTTGCCAGGGCGCCGGCGTCGGACCCGCATCCGGGCTCGGTCAGCCCCATGCAGCCGATCCACTCCGCACTGGCAAGCTTGGGAAGGTATTTGAGCTTCTGCTCATGCGTGCCGTGCTGCATGATATCGGCGCCGCACAGATAGGTATGGGCACCCCAGGCCAGGGTGTGCCCGCCGTCCACGCCGGCGTGGCCCATGGCCTCCCCGGCCAGGCAGCAGGTCACGAAATCCGCGCCGGAGCCGCCGTACGCTTCCGGATAGGGGAGTCCCAGAAGGCCCATGCCGGCCATCTTCCGGAAGATCTCCATATTGAAATCCCCGTGCAGATCGGCCTCCTCGCATAGGGGGGCGATCTCCTCCCTGGCAAAACGGTAAACCGTCTCCCGGAACATGCGCTGTTCATCGGTAAATGTAAAATCCATGCAAAGCTCTCCTTTAGTCGGTTGTTGGTCGCGGAGTCAATGACGAGTCCGCAAGCGTCAAATCCGGAAACAAAACGCTTGCGGCGCTGAAAGCAAAAAAAGACCGGCCGTGGCGTCGCCTAACGGGTCCCCATCATTTTCCTGGCCTCGTCCGTCGTCGCCGGCACCCGGCCCAGGGCGGCCGCCACTTTCACGCACCACTCCACCTGCTCGTAGCTCCCCTTGGCCAGTTCGCCGTCGGGCATCCGGGTGTTGTCCTCCATCCCGACGCGCATGTTCCCGCCCAGGATGCAGGACATCATGTTGGCAGGATACTGTTCAATGCCCACGGCGCAGGTGGTGAAGTTGGAGCCTGGCGGCAGCGCATTCTTCATGGCGATCATGACCTCGGGGCGGAATTTCTGGCCTCCCATGACGCCCCAGACAAAATTGAAATTCATCGGATCGGTAAAGAAGCCCTGCTTGGCGATGGCCATGGTATTGTCGATGCCGCTCAGGTCATAGCATTCGATCTCCGGCTTGACCTTGTTTTCCGCGAACGCCTTGCCGAAGTCCTGCAGCATGGTGAAGGTGTTGTCGAAGATATAGTCGAAGAAGATCTGACCGGTGTTCCGGTCGACAATGCTGAAGTTCATGCTGTTGGTGTTGTAGGAGGCCATCTCCGGTTTGACGGCCACAATCTGCGCCAGGCGCTGCTCCGGCGTCTTGAAGATGCCCACGGCCGAGCTGAGGCAGACCAGCAGGTCCGGACTCTTCTGCTTGATCGCGTCATAGACCGCCTGGATCCGGTCGATTTCGTGGGTCGGCTGGCCGTCGTCCGTCCGGGCATGGACGTGGACCATGACAGCCCCCGCCTGTCGGCACTTGTATGCCTCTTCGGCGAACTCCTGGAGCGTGTAGGGCACGCTCGGATTGTTGTTCTTCATCGTCGCCGCACCGGTCAGTGCCGCGCAGATAATCACCGGATTGGTGTCCTTTGCCATAATATCCTCCTTGTTTTGATTTGATCTGTAAAGGCGATTCCGCCTTGTGCCCGTCCTGAATTCCCTATGCCGGCTCGAAATGATCCAGGTCCAGCAGCGTATGGGTCGTTTTTTCCGCGAATACCGCCTTGAGCTTCATGCCGACATGGACGTCCTTGAAGTCAACGCCCTCGACGATGTGGGTCAGGGGGGTATCCGCCCCCCTGAGTTTGATCTGCCCCAGGATGTACGGGACTTTCCTGGGCAGGTGCCTGCCCTGGTAGCGCACGATGGCATAGTTGACCAGTTCGCCTTCGGAGCCGAGTTCGACCCAGTTCTCGTCGATTTTCGTCTGGCAGACATGACAGTATTCGCGGGGCGGCACGAATGTCTTCCTGCATTTGGGACAGTTGATCCCCATGATTTTCTTTCCGTCCCTCAGGGCGATGATGAATTTCGACCCCAGTCTGCCCGCAAAGTACTGATTGGGCAGGGCCATCTTTCCTTCCATGACGAAGCAGTTCGCCGTATCTTCCTTTTTGCAGGTCATTGTGGTCATCGCTTCTCTCCTCTTGTCTATTGATCCAGCTCGAAGTACAGGACATCCCTGAAGCTGCCCGTTCTTTTTTCGGCCCACACCGGTCGCACCCGGTCGCCGACTTTCATCCGGCCCAGATCCTCTTTTTTAATGTCGAGACAGAAAGCCTCCTGCGCGCTGGCGTTATCGAGGAGGACCCAGGTCATGGCGTAGGGGGTTTCCCGGACCGCGCCTGTCAACGGATCGGGGCTGGCGAAGTAAACGACATCGGCGGCCGTGATCGTGCCCCGGGGGCCCAGCTCAACCCATTCGTTGCAGCGGACGCGGCAGAAAGCGCAGATCTCACGCGGGGGGACCTGCGTCCGGCCGCATTTCGGGCAGACGTTGGCGAGGAATTTTTTCTCCTTCAGGCCCTTGAACCACATGCCCATGACCGGACCCGTGGCGAAGCGGCAGTCGATGGCGTTGGTGACCTTGATCGTGATGAGTTCCTCCGCCTCGCCGGCCTGGGCATTGGGATCGACGTACTTGCTGAAGAAGCGGGATGTGGCCCCGGCCGCCATCATGTCCCCGTCGATCTTGACCTGGCCCGAGGTGAATGCCGTCTCGCCGGAGATCGTGCCCAGCATCATGCCCGTGTAGACATCCGCCGGCATGGTCATCTTGACGGTCAGGTCTTTGGCGAGTCCTTCTTCGACGGCGCACTTGCCGTCCTGGATGACAATCGTCCACTGGCCGCCGCCCGCGCCGGTCAGGTCGTAGCCGACCTTCATCGCGACACCCGCCGCCTTGTCGGGACGGAAACGCTCCGCGATCGTCGCAATGATGTCCTTTGCGGCGACCGCAGATTTTTTCGCCGGGACCGTGTATGGAACGAAAACCTTGGGAAGGAGCATCATCAGGACCCTGGGATCGCCGACGACGCGAAGTTTCCCCGATGTCAGGACCTCGATGGCCGCGATCTTTCCCAGCGTGACGCCGATGAAGGTCTCGGCGTCGGCTGCATGGACGCTCATCTTGCAGCCCGTGAGCTCACCCGCGACCTCTTCCACCTGAATGGTCCCGTTTTTGATGTGGACTTTCCACTTTCCGCCGCCATCTCCCCTGCACTCATATCCGATGATGATATCGACGTCCCTGGCCTCTTCGGGCTTGAAGCGCGTCGGCATCGTGTTGAAGATATCCGCTACGGTCGTTCCAAAAAACTCAGCCATGATTTGCCTCCTGCCAGTTCAGGTCTTTTTCGAGCATGATCAGTACGGTCCAGAGCGTGCCGCCAAAGCCGGACGCCAGGGCGTGATTTACCGGCTTCCTGATCTGGCAGCCGCCGGCATCGCCACGGATCTGCAGGGCCGCAAAGGCCGGCCTCAGCATGGCTGTGGCTCCGATGGGGTTGCTGGCGATCACGCCGCCGGAGGGATTGATGGGGAGCCTGCCATCCAGATCGAATTCCCCATCCTCCAGCATGCGGATATGTTCATCCCCCTTGAGCATCAGGAATTCACGCAGCCAGTCCAGGCCCCACCAGGAAGAGGGATCGTACATTTCGAAGACGTCGAAGTACGCCACCGGGTCCGTAATCCCGTTGCGCTCAAAGAGCTTGCGGGCCGCATAGTGGTGCGTCATCTCCGGCTTTTCGAAGGCGTAGAGGTTGGACATGGTCTCCTCCCGGTGGACCGTGATGTGATCGCGGACCCAGACGGGTTTCCCGGAGATCTTCCTGGCCTTTTCCTCATGGGTGAAGATCATGGCGCAGGCTCCGTCCGACTGGGAGCACATGTGGATCAGGCGAAGCTCGCCGACAAGCTGGGGGGACGTTTTCATCAGGTCCTCCGCCTGCTCGTACTCCAGCCCGAATCTCCGGTGCGCCCGCTCGTTGAGCATCGCGTGCTTGTCCATCAGGATCCGGTATTTCATGGCCGCCTTCTTGGCGCGCTCTTCACCGAATTCATCGATCAGCATCCCCGCGGTCGTACCCGTGAGGGCTCCGGTCTGAATGTTCCGGAACCACAGCGGATCGGCCATGTTCGTGATGCCGCCCGTCGTGTTCCCTTCCTGGAGCTTCTCGAATCCGATGGCCAGGACGGTGTCGTACAGCCCCGAAGCGACGAGGTTGTCGGCAGCGCAGACCATGGTCGCACCGACGGTACCGCCGGTCGTGATCCGGTACTCGTCCTTGCCGTAGGCGCCGCTGCCCAGGACATGCCACATGTCGGGCTGAAACTGCATCTCAAAGAGTTCCATGTTGCCGTGAACGATGCAATCCACGTCGTCCAGCGTCAGATTGGCGTCGGCCAGGGCCGCGCGGACCGCCTCGTGGATCATCTCGGGCTGGTTCTGGTCTTCCTTATGGCTGGACAGGCTTGTCATGCCGACGCCGACGATGGCCACGTTTCTGTTCTTCCTGTGGGTCCCGGTTTGCATTTTGCTCTGTTTTTTCATGGTCTGCCCCCTATGCCTCGAGAATTAAAACGGAATGGAATTGCCCCGCCGGTCCGTTCGTGGAATGGGCGACGGCGCTCTTCACATCGGGAGCCTGCATGTCGCCGGCCTCGCCGCGGAGCTGCAACGTTGCATTGGCGGCCCGGTACAGACCTGAAATGATGACGGGATCACCGGCAAGCATGCCGCCGGAGAGGTTGACCTTGTGCTTGCCGGGTCCGCCGTCGTCGATAAACGCGGCACCCTGGCCTTCTTCGCAGAACCCCAGCCCTTCCATCCACATCGGCTGCTGGTAGGCGTAGGCGTCCATGACCTCGACGAGGTCGATGGCTTTTTTCGGGTCCTTGATTCCGGCCTTCCTGTAGGCGCGCTCTGCCGCCTTCTTCAGGGCGAAGTTGCCGGCCAGGTCGCGGTCGCCGAAGAAGAAGCTGTCCATGCAGTTGGCGAAGCCGGTGATCCAGACGGGCTTGTCGGTGAACTCCTTCGCCCGCTCCTCCGACGCGAGCAGCAGTCCGACGGCGCCGTCGGAGACGGGGTAGGCATGGAGTTGGCGAATCGGGTCGCAAAGCATCGGGGAGCCTTTCACCTTGCCGGCTTCGAGAATCTCCTGAGCGTTGGCATAGGGATTCCGCGCGGCGCACTGCCGCGCCCGGACGACGATCCGGGCCAGGTGATCTTCCGTCAGTCCGGACTTGGCCATGTAGGCGCGCGCCTGCAGGGCTGCCGCGTTCAGGTGGTCAAGCCCCAGGGCCCGTCCGTAAAAGGGATCGAAGCCCATGTTCGAGATCAGATACCTGCTTTCGGGCTGCGACTCTTTGCAGTGCCCCATGACGAGGACGAGGTCCTCGTGGCCGGAAAGGATTTGGGCCATTGCATACCCGATGGCGTTGAGGCCCTCCTGCGCCATCTTCTCCTCGGCGCGGTAATGGGCGCCCAGGACATCCGCGACGCCGTTGTTGGAAATGGTCCGGGCGTCAAAGAAATCGTCGGAACAGCTGACGATGGATCGGACCCCCGTCTTCGAATCGAAATCGAATCCCGCCTGGGCCTGCAGGTCTTCGAGAACATCGAGGAGCATGCCCTGAAACCGCTTGTACCAGAGGTCGGAATCGCACTTGTGTTGGGCGACAGCGCAGATCGCCACTTTTTTTCCAGCCATAAACATCTCCTTCCTTTCAGTGGTCCTATCCAGACCGCGGAATAAAATCCGTTTCCCGATCTTCGCGGAAACGGACCTCAATCCCGGCGATGCCCGTCCAACGGGTTACGCCAATTGCATCCGGTTCGCGCCGGACTGTTTCCGGTAAAACCCCCCCGCGAAACCATTCTGAAAGTTGCCGCCGCGAATGGCCGCGATGATGGCATCCCGGTTTCTTTCGCTCTCCACCTCCACCCATCCCCGCCCGCAGGCCAGGCGGTCGTGGGAATCGTCCGCGGCCACCTTGGGGCAGCGGATGTCGGCGATATCGAACTGGGGGCTGTAAAATCCGTGATGGGTCACCTCCATGGCGTCCAGGGGATATTGGACGGCCACTTCCTCCATGCAACCGATGGTCTTTTTCACGGGGAGGTCATAATCCGCGGGGTGATTGAAAATGTGAAGAACCTCATGGTCCCCTTCGATCCGGTTGACGTGTACATATCCCCTGCTGCAGAGAACGGTCAGTTCGATTCCGAAAAAGAGGATCAGGTTCGACTTCACCTGCCGGATCATTTCCGCATAGGCGGGCTTCAGAAGGTGATCGTGATCCGTGAAGGCGAGGAAGTCGAAGCCCAGGGAGGCGTAGGCATCGGCCACCTCCTGGGGGGTCATGGTGCCGTCCGAGCAGGTCGTGTGGGTGTGAAGCTGGCCTTTCAGAATCATGATCAGCCTCTAAACGGTTTTTGCCATGGCGCCGTGCAGGAAAACGTTGATGATCCCTTCGGTGAACCGCTTCTGCCTCGCTTCGTTCAGCTTTTCATTTCCGAGGATCATTACGGACAGGAAAGTGTCGATCGACCCGAGAAAAAGGTAGGTCAGATAATTGGCACGAATGTCCTTCCGCAGGATTCCCTGCTGCTGTCCGTCCAGCATGATGTCCTGGCAGAGGGAAAACAGTTTGTTGAATTTGTCCTTTCCCTTGGAATCGGCATGATAAACGAAGCCCCGGGAAACTTCAGTGACGTAAATGGAGATCTGGCTGGGTTTGTTTTCATAGACCTTCAGGATGTAGCGGATGATCTTGACCAGCTTTTCTTCCGTGGTCAGGTCACTCTTTCTCAGCACCTCCAGTTCGCCGTAGTAACCCGTCCACCAGTCCTCCACGATGGCATCAAAGAGTTTTTCCTTGTTTTCAAAGTAGTGGTAAACCAGCCCGTAGGACATGTCGGCCTCTTTGGCGATATCGGCCATGCGCGTGCTGGCGTAGCCCTTGGTGCTGAAGACCTTCAGGGCAGCCTCGATAATGATTTTTTCCCGGTCTGTTCTGTCCATGCCGTATCCGATAACAGCTATTGATTGACTTGTCAATCAATTTTTCCGGAAAACGGTTTTCGGGATGGGGGAAGTTCGGTTTCCGGCGGTGAATGCGAGCGGAGCGCGGGGGCTCCCGGGTCGGAAAACGCTACGTCTTCCCGCCCGCGCCGATCAGGGGCAGGACCCGGTCGATGCGGAAATGGACCAGAAACCGCGTTGCCGCGGAAGCGGCGGCATCCGCTTCGCGATTCTTGTGGCGCTTCAGCTCCGCGATCAGCGGACTGTCTTTTTCCTCTCCGGTTTTGGTGAGATAGAGGCGTTTCCCGACGTATTTTCCCCCGTCCTCCTTGAACAGGTAAACCGCGTGGGGGTTGGACTGGAGATTCCGGTGGGACAGACGGTCCTGCATGATGAAGGCGATCCCTCTCCCGTCGATGAAATGAGGCCGGCCGTAAACGGCGGCGTTCACCCTGCCCTCTCCGTCGGCCGTGGCCAGAATGCCCAGCCCTTTCGCTTCCTTGAAGTAATCGTCAAGATTCATCTCAATGGACCTCCGTCGTTTTTCTCAATTCCTGCTCTTCGTCGCTGCAAGGGCTGCCTCGTAACCGCTGTCCGGCGGCAGGTCCGGTTCCTGCGCCGCCTGGCGGGAGAGCTGGTCGCACCGCTCGTTTTCCACCGTTCCGGCGTGCCCCCGCACCCATGAAAAAGTGACGGCATGCCGGTCGCAGAGATCCAGCAGTTGCTGCCAGAGATCGGGATTGAGGGCCCGGTCGGTTTTGTTCCGCTTCCAGCCGCCGGCCCGCCAGCGCTTTGCCCAGCCCCTGGTCATGGCGTTTGCCAGGTACTGGGAATCCGTATAAACGGTGACGATGCAGCGTCCCCTGAGCGCGCGGAGCCCTGCGATGGCCGCCATGATCTCCATGCGGTTGTTGGTGGTCAGCCGGAATCCTCCGGACAGCTCCCTCCGGTGTCCCCGGTAAATCAGGACGGCTCCGAATCCGCCGGGGCCGGGGTTTCCGAGGGCGCCGCCGTCGGTGTAGAGGGTCACCGCTTTCGTCTCTCCCGTCATGCGGGACCCGCCTGCTGAACCGGGGCAAGCAGGGGCTTCAGCCCCGGGAACCAGGCCTGATCGCCCTTCCATTCATACGTGATGGCGTCGATGCGGAGCTTTTTCAGCTTCTCCTCGACCGCCGCGTCGGGCTTCTCCGGAAGGACCAGGACCAGACGCAGGGGTTGCGACAGCCTGAGGCTGTTGAGCAGGAGCCGGGTCGCCCCGGCATAGAGACTGGCCGGGGAGCCGAGGGTCTTGATCTGGAAGACGGTCGTGATGTCTTTCCGGTCATTGGTGATGAACAGGTCGTGAAAGTCGTCATTTCCAACCCTGAATCCCTGACGTTTCAGAGATTCCGACAAATCACCGACAACCAGTCCGTGGTCACACTCGGCGCCCTTGTCGTTCTCGATGTCGCAGTACCTTTCCCCCACCCGGGTTTCCCGGAATTCGATCTGATGGAAGGGCATTTCCATCTGCGGGGACCGCGCCGAGGCGATTTCCTTTATCCTGTCCACCTTATGGATAAACTGGGTCACCTGCCGGACCAGACGGGGTGACTGCAGGGCGCCGATCACGGCGACGGGCGTTTCCGCATCGCCCTCCTCCAGGATGTCCCAGACCCCCCGGTAATGATCCGCAAAGAGGGACTTCCCGACCCCTTTCCGGCTGCCGCCGAGTTTGCCGCGGTGGACCACGAAGGCCCGCCCGGTGAAGTCCCTTGCCAGGGCGCCGCCCATGCGACGGTCCACGCCCTGCACGGGGAAATTGATTTCACAGGTGATCGGGATGGTGGCGTTGGGTTTCGGCTGACCGGTGCCGAAGGCGTTCCAGTAGCGGCCTTCCTCCGTTTTCCTGGAGAGGAACCAGATCCCGAGCCGGCCCGACCAGAACACGCGGGCTTTCACGCTCGCTCCCGGGTGGCCGAGAGAAACCGGGATCTTTTCGTCCGCAAAGGGCCGGAAGCTCTTGACGAACTGCCGCTGGCACCTCCGGATGGTCTGTTCATCCTGGATGATTTTCAGCACGATGGACCCCCTGGCACCGGTTTTTACCAGAAAACCGCTTCTTAATCCAGCCGCTTCCGGAATCTCCCGATGGCCCCGGCAAAAACGGCCAGGCCCAGGACCATCAGGCTGACGTACTGGGGCCAGAGCACGTTCATGCCCACCCCTTTGAGAAAAATGCCGCGAATGATGACGAGAAAGTACCGCAAAGGATTCAGATAAGTCAACCATTGAACAGCCTCGGGCATATTCGCAATGGGGAAGACAAAGCCGCTGAGCATGAAGAAGGGCAGGATGAAGAAGAAGGTGGTCATCATGGCCTGCTGCTGGGTCGATGAGATGGTGGAGATGAAAAGCCCGATCCCCAGCGTGCTGAGAAGGAACAGACAGGCAGCCAGAAAGAGCAGGGCGGCGCTGCCCTCCAGGGGAACTTCGAACCAGAAGATCGCCAGGGAGGTGACCATGATCATCTGGCCCAGGGAGATGAGAATGTAGGGGATGGTCTTGCCCACGATGAGTTCCACGGGCCTCAGGGGCGTCACGATCAGCTGCTCCATGGTCCCTGCCTCCTTTTCCTTGATGATGGCCATGGAGGTGAAGAGAAGCGAAATGAGCATGATCAGGAAAGCCACGATGCCGGGGACGAAGAAATTCTGGCTGTCCAGATTCGGGTTGTACCAGGCGCGGATTCGGGCATCGGCCCTGCCGTAGTCCATGCGCTGCGGATAGAGCTCCCGCATGATCTGGCGGTTCAGCCGGTCCAGGACGGAGACGGTGTAGGCAATCCGGATGGAGGCCATGTTGCTCATGCTGCCGTCGGCCAGGATCTGGATGCCGGCCGTGTCCCCCCGGCGGATTCTTTCGCCATAATCGGGTCCCACCTTGACGGCCAGGTCGACCTTCCCCCGGAGAAGGAGCCGTTCCGGTTCCCTCGGATCGGCGGCATGATGGGTGATCCGGAAGATCCCGTTGGCCTGAAAGGCATCGACGAGCATCCGGCTCTCCCGCGTGCGGGACTGGTCCAGCAGGGCAACGCGGATGTCCCGGATGTCGTAATTGACCACGTAACCGAAAACGAGAAGCTGGATGATGGGCGCGATGATCAGGATGGGCCTGTTTTTCTTGTCCCGGAAGAGCTGAATGAATTCCTTTCGCACCAGTTCGCGGATCCGCAGCCAGTTCATCTCAGAGACCCTCCCGGCGCAGGGCGGCGACGTTCAGCAGGGCCAGCAGCAGGAACATCCCGGTCAGAACCAGATAATTCGGCCACATCTGGGCCAGGGTGAGGTTCTTGAGGTAGATGCCGTTCAGGATCTCGATGTAATAGGTTGCCGGCACGATGTTCGTCAGCAACTGCAGCGCCAGGGGCATGTTGACCACCGGAAATACGAAGTTGGAGAGGAGCAGCGAAGGGAGGTAGGTGATCAGGACGGCCGCCTGGTTGGCCACGAGCTGCGATTTCGTGGCAATGGAAATCAGAAGGCCCAGCATCAGCGCGACGAGAATATAGACGGACGAAGCCAGGATCATGAGCCAGAAGCCGGCTTTCATGACGACGCCGAAGAGAACCTGCCCCATGAGCACGGCGATCAGCACGTCCGCCAAGGCGATGAAGAAGTAGGGGATCGCCTTGCCGATCAGGAGTTCATTTCCCGTGACGGGCAGCGACCGGATCGTCTCCATGGTCCCGTTTTCGTATTCCCGCGCGATGACCAGCGAAGTCAGCATGGCGCCGACGATCATGATGATGATGGCTACGATGCCGGGGATGATGAAGTTCCGGCTCTCCAGGTCCTCGTTGAACCAGACCCGGATGCGACCCTCCACGGGGGGGTCGATTTGTTCCATGCCTTGGCGGCGGAGGAATCCGGCCAGCATTTCCCGGTTGTAACGCTCGATGAAAGCATTGACGTACCCGCGGGCGATGCCGGTGAAATTCGGATCGCTGCCGTCCAGCAGGATTTGCATCTGCGCCTCCCGGTCCGCCCGGATGTTTTCGGTCCAGTCCGGGGGGATGATGACGGCGAGCGTGGCCCGGCCGTGGTCGAGCGTCTCCGCAACGGCCCGGCCGTCGGGCAGGTGGGCGGTCACCGTGAAGTAGGATGAGGCTTCCAGGCGGCGGATGAAATCGCGGCTCAGGTCCGTCTTGTCCTGATCCACCACCACCGTCGGGATGTTGTCCACGTCCAGGCTCAGCGCGTAGCCGAACAGCAGGATGAGCAGCAGCGGGATGGCAAAGGCCAGGTAGAGGCTGCGGGGGTCCCGGATCAGATGGTAAATCTCCTTGCGTGCGATGGCCTGAATTTTTCTCGGATTCAATGGGCTTGTCCGCCTCCGGTCGGGTGATTGATTCCGCACGCCCTTCCGGTCATGAGTGCGACAAAAGCGTCGTTCAGATCGGCATCCGGGTTTTCCGGGCAGGCCTGGCGGACGATGTCCGCCGGACTTCCCGTCGCAACGATCCTTCCCTCGTTGATCATGACGATCCGGCTGCAGTGGCGAGCCTCATCCATGTAATGCGTCGTGACGAACACGGTGATGCCTTCCGCGGCGAGCTCGCCGATAAAGCGCCAGAAGTTCCGTCGGGTGATGGGATCGACCCCGGAGGTGGGCTCATCCAGAAAAAGGATGTCCGGCCGGTGCAGAAGGGCGCAGCCGAGGGCAAGCCGCTGCCGCCATCCCGGCGGGAGTTCCCGTGTGAGCCGGTGGCGGACATCCCGCAGCCGGGTCATGTCCAGCACCCAGGAAATCCGTTCTTCCCACCGGTCCTGCGGCACCGTGTAAATGCCGAGATAGAACCTCAGGTTCTCGTAGGGATTCAGATCTTCATAGAGGGAAAACTTCTGGGACATGTAGCCGATGGACTGCTTGATCGCCTCGGGCTCGCGGAGAAGATCGTGACCCGCCACGACCCCCTCGCCGGCGGTCGGCGTGATGATCCCGCAGAGCATGCGGATGGTCGTGGACTTGCCGGAGCCGTTGGAGCCCAGGAAGCCGAAAATCTCCCCCTTCTTCACGGAAAAGGAGATCCGGTCCACCGCAACGAACGGACCGAACCGCTTCTCCAGCCCGCTGACGCGGATGACGTCATCGCTTGAAGGTGTCATCAGCCAGCTCCTTGTCGGCTTCCTGGATGCGGGCGACGAAGGCGTCCTCCAGGGACGGGAAACCGGATTGGACCTCGGCCGGCGGGGCGACGGCCAGCAGCCGGGACCGGTGCATGAGGCCGACGGCATCGCATTTCTCTCCTTCATCCAGATAGGCCGTGGAGACGAGAATGGTCATTCCGTCCCGCCGCATCTCGCCCAGGATGTCCCAGAATTCCGCACGGGAAACCGGGTCGACGCCGTTGGTGGGTTCGTCCAGGATGAGCATCAGCGGTTCATGGACCAGGACGCAGGCCAGCCCCAGCTTCTGCTTCATCCCGCCGGAAAGGTTGCCCGCCTGGCGGTTCAAAAAGGGCAGCAGGTTTGAAAAGCCGAGGTACCGTTCCCGCCGTCTTCTCCTTTCGGCGCCGCGGATGCCGTAAATATCCATGAAGAAATCGATGTTTTCGCCGACCGTAAGGTCCTGGTAGAGGCCGAAGCGCTGGGGCATGTAGCCGATCCGTTCCTTGACCTGCTTTTTCCCGGACACGGTGTCGAGGCCGTCGATCCGGATCGTTCCCGATGTCGGCCGGATCATCGTGGCGATCATCCGCAGCAGCGTGGATTTGCCGGCGCCGTCGGAGCCGACGAGGCCGAAGAGGGTGCCCCGCGGAACGCTGAAGTCAACCTCACAGACCGCTTCGGCCGGACCGAATTGCATGGACACCCGGTCGACCTGAACGAAGGGGCTATCGCAGCCAGGCATCGGCGGGCATCCCCGACTTCAGCTCGAGACTCGGGTTCGGAACGGAAACCTTCACCAGATAGACCAGTTTGACCCGCTCCTTCTTGGTCTGGATGATCTTCGGCGTGAACTCGCCTTCCGGGGAGATGAACGAGACCTCTCCCGCATAGACTTTTTGCGGAAAGGTATCCACCTTGACGTCGACTTTCTGGCCGGGTTTGACCCTGCCGATGGCCGTTTCCTCGATGAATATCTTCAGGTCCACCACGGAGAGATCGGCGAGGCTCAATACCTCCCGGCCCGAGTTCACCACCTCCCCCGGTTCGACATTGCGGCCGGTGATGATGCCGCTGATCGGCGCTCTGAGCCGCGTGTGGCCCATCTGGATATCCGCCTGGTCCAGCGCCGCTCTGGCGGCGGCCTCCTGCGAACGGGCCGCCGCGATCTCCTGCCGGGTGGCGTCGATCTTTTGCAGATTGCTCCGTGCCACGCGGAGAAGGGCTTCCCCCTCGGCCAGCCGTGCGGTTGCGGTGTCGTGGCCGAGCTTCATCTGGTCCCGCTCTTTCTCCGACACCACGTCCTTTTTGAAGAGATGATCGTAGCGAAGGCTGTTTTTCCGGGCGTCCTCCATGGCATAGCGCGCCGAGGCGACGCCGGCCTCGGCCCGGGCCACTTCCGCCGGCAGCGTCCGGGTGTAGACGTCCAGCATGGTTTCCAGTTGCTGCCGGTTCCGCAGGGCCTTTTCGAGATTGGCCTGCGCCTGCGCGATCCGGGATTGGAATTCGGAAGGGTCGATTTCGGCGAGGACCTGGTCCCGGTTTACGGCCTGCCCTTCACGGACCAGCACCGTTTGGACGCGGCCCGCGACCTGAAAGGCCAGATTGGCCTGCGTTGCCTCAATGGTGCCGGAATAGTAGGTCTCGCCCTTTTGCGCCCCCCGCTGCCCGAAATAAACAAAGAGGGCAACGCCGATGAGAAGGGCCAGGAAAGCACCGATCACGATCCGCTTTTTCACAGCCGTTCCTCCGGAATCATTTCTTCGTTTCGCCCGCGCCCATGGCCCGTTCGAGCCGGGCACGGTCGATGCTGTAATTCCCGAGCGCCGTCGCGTAATCCGACCGGGCGCGGGTCAGAAGGGTGAGGGCGTCCAGCACGTCCGTCGATGTCGCGACCTGCTCCCGGTAACGCTCCTCATTGATGCGGTGATTCTCCCGGGCCTGCTCGATGGTCTTCTGCGTCACCCGGATCTGCTTCTCCGCTTCCTTCAGGAGAAGGTAGGCGTCCTTCACCTCCAGGATGACCTGATCCTTCAGATTGGCCAAAAGGTCCTGACTCTGGCTCTCCCGGCTGCGGACCGCATCCACCCGGTTTTTCGTCTTTCCCCATTCCCAGAAGGTCCAGCTCGCCTGCCCCATCACATACCAGCTCTCCGCGTCCTTGAAGTCACTGCCGCTGACTCCCGGCCGGTCCCCCACCCGCTCATAATGCCCGACGGCGCTGATCGTGGGAAAATAGTCGCTCCGGGCCAGTTTCACCTGGCTGCGGGCCTGATCCACCTTCAGCGACTGACCCCGGATCTCCGGCCGGTTTTCCAGGGCCGCCGCAATGCTCTGCTCCAGCGTCTGTTCGTAGGGCCGGTAGGAGAGGATGTCCTCGATCCGGACCGGGGCGCCGATGTCCCGCCGCAGGACCGTGTTGAACCTCGAACGGGCCAGCTCCAGGCCGTTTTCCGCCCGGCTGAGCGAAAGCTCCCCGTTGGCCAGCGAGACCTCCGACAGCAGCACGTCGTTGCGGGGGATCAGACCCACCTCGAAAAAGTTCCTGGCCATGTTCAGATGCGACTCCAGTTGTGCAACGGACTGACGGGCCACCTCCACCAGCTTTTCCGCCTTCAGGATATTGAAATAAGCGATCTTGACCTCCCGAACAATGTCCTGCACCGTGGCGGCCCTTTCCGTGAGGGAAATATCGTGCCCCAGGCGGTTCACCTCGTAGTTGGCCAGGATCCCGCCTCCGGCGAACAGGGGCTGCCTGATCTCCGACGCCCAGGCGTAGTTGTCCTGGGTCCCCACCACCAGCCGGCTCGGGTTTGTCGTCAGCGACGGCAGCGGATATATCGTCGTATAGGGTTCGCTGTTCAGCCGCGTGTAGTTGTATGACGTGCTCAGCTTGGGCAGAAAGCCCGTGAAGGCCTCCTTCTTCAGCGCCTCCGCCGCCAGAACGCCTTCCTCGGCCGCATGGATGAGAACACTTTGCTTCAGGGCCATGTCGATGCTCTCTTCCAGGGTCAGAAAGTCCTTCGCCTGAACGCTCGGCGGCCCTGCCATCCAGGCGACAAAGGCCAGGACGGCCAGAAACCGGCATCGGCGTCCGCGTTTCCCCTTCATTCCCATGCCACCTCCTCAAACGCGATTTCGCTTGTCCTCATGCCTTCACCAGGGCAATTTTCAGGACATCCAGCATTTCGTCCACGAAATGAAATGCGATCTCCCTCTGAACTTTCGGGGGTATATCCACCAGGTCTTTCTGGTTCCATTTCGGCAGGACGATCGTTTTGATGCCCGCCCGGTGTGCCGCCAGGACCTTCTCCTTGATCCCGCCGACCGGCAGGACCATTCCCCTCAGGGTAATTTCCCCGGTCATGGCGAGGTCTTTCCGGACGGTCTGATTGGTCAGCAGCGACACCAGGGCGGTCAGAATCGTGACGCCGGCCGAGGGGCCGTCTTTGGGAATGCCGCCGGAGGGTACATGGATGTGGATGTCGATGTCCTGGAAAAAGTCCTTCGCGATGCCCAGGGTCTCCGCGTTGGCGCGGATGAAGCTCAGGGCCGCCGTGGCGGATTCCTTCATCACGTCGCCCAGCTGGCCCGTCAGGGTCAGCCCCATCTTGCCTTTCATGGCCGTGGCCTCGATGAAGAGAAGGTCCCCCCCGGTCGGCGTCCAGGCCAGCCCCATGACGACCCCCGGTTTGGAGGTCCGGGCGGCGGCTTCGGAGATCATCCGGACCGGGCCGATGAAGCGGTGAAGATCCCTGGCTTTGATGACCGCCGATTTCAGCGCGCCCGAGGCCGCCAAGCTGGCCACGCCGCGGCAGACCGTCGCGATTTCCCGCTCCAGATTTCTGACGCCGGCCTCGCGGGTGTAGCCGCCGATGATCATCCGGACGGCGGTCTTCGTAAAGGCGAGCTGGCCCGGCTGCAGGCCGTTCATGTCGATCTGCCGCGGAATCAGGTAGCGCTCGGCGATCTTAAGCTTTTCGTCGGCAGTGTAGCCCAGCAGTTCGATAATCTCCAGACGGTCCCGCAGGGCGGGGGGGATCGTCTCCAGCATATTGGCCGTGGTGATGAACATGACATGGCTCAGGTCGAAGGGGACATCCAGGTAATGGTCCGTGAAGGAGAAGTTCTGCTCCGGGTCCAGGACCTCCAGGAGCGCCGATGAGGGATCGCCCCGGAAATCGCTGCCGAGCTTGTCGATCTCGTCGAGCATGAAAACCGGGTTGTTGGATTCGGCCCGGCGGATCCCCTGGATCACGCGGCCCGGCAGGGCTCCGATGTACGTCCGCCGGTGCCCCCGGATCTCCGCCTCGTCCCGCACGCCGCCCAGGGCGATCCGGATGAATTTGCGGCCCAGGGCGCGGGCGATCGAGTGGCCCAGGGAGGTTTTCCCCGTCCCGGGAGGACCGGCGAAGCAGAGAATGGGGCCCTTGGTGTCCTTCTTCAGCTTGCGCACCGCCAGGTATTCGATAATGCGTTTCTTGGCTTTTTCCAGGCCGTAGTGGTCGTCGTCGAGGACTTTCCGGGCTTTCCGGATGTCCAGGTTGTCCTCCGTGCTTTCATGCCACGGGAGGGCCGTGATCCAGTCCAGATAGGTGGAGGCGACGGTGTACTCGGCCGACGAGGGATGCATCCGGGAGAGCCGGTCCAGTTCGCGCTCCGCTTCCTTCTTCGCCTCCTCCGGCAAGTTCTTTTTCGCGATTTTCTCGCGGTACTCCTCGACCTCGACCTTGGACTCGTCCGCTTCGCCCAGCTCCTGCTGGATCGCCTTGAGCTGCTGGCGGAGATAATATTCCCGCTGGCTCTTGTCCATGTCGCTCTTGACCTGGGACTGGATCTTGCTGCCCAGCTCCAGGATCTCGACCTGATGATTGACCAGACGGGTCACCTCCTTGAGGCGCTCCTTGACGTCCAGGGTTTCCAGAATCCGCTGCTTCTCCTCCACGGTGGCGTTGATGATGGAGGCGATCATGTCGGCCAGGATCCCGGGAGATGTGATGGATTTGGCCATGGCACCGAATTCCTGCGGCAGCAGGGGCGTCAGTTTGACGATCCGGTCGAACAGGTTCACCAGATTCGCCATCAGCGCCTCCGCCTCCAGGTCCTTGACCTCTTCATCTTCAAGGTTGACCACCCGGGCCTGGATGTACGGCTTGCCCGGCACGAATTCCGTGATGCGGAAACGGCTGATCCCCTGGACGAGGAGCTGCGCCCTGTGATCGCCGGTCTTGGCCATTTTCAGGATGACGCAACTGGTCCCGATCTTATGGAAATCCTCCGGTTCGTACCGGGTTTCCGGGGGGGATTTTTTCGCCATGATCAGACCGATGAGCCGGTCTCTGGCCATGGCCTCATCGACCAGGGTCATGGACTGCTCGCCGAAAATCTCCATGGGAAACATCATTTTCGGAAAAAGCAAAACGTTGAACAGGGGGAGAAGGGGCAGCACTTCGGGAATTTTGATGATTTTGAGATCTTCAGGCGCAGTCTGTTCCGACATCGCGAACCTCCGTGAGAATCGACTCAACCGTTTTGAACGGGGATCTTGCGGGATTTGTCCAGTGGCAGTTTTTCCATCCGGATCTGCAGCAGGCCGTCGACATAGGTCGCGTCGACGCGCTCCGCGTCGATGGGCGCGGGCAGTACGATGCTTCGCTCGAAATAGCCGTAGGGAATTTCCACAAGGCGGTAGCGTGCGTTCTCCGAAAGCGGCCGGATCCGCCGCCGCCCGGAGATTTTGACGGTCTTGCGTCCGATTTCCACATGCAGGTCCTCCCGCTTCGCCCCGGCGATCTCCGCCAGGAGAATGATTTCACCCGGCGCCTCGTAGATATCCATCTGCGGCCGCCAGATGCGGTGGCAGGCGTTGTACCTCGGGTTCACAAGACTGAACATTTCATCCACGGCCTTCCGAAGATCGGCCTCCAGCTTGCCGGGATCGTCGCCGAATCTGATCTTGATGGTATGCATAGGCGCTCCTGCGAATCAGTGGTCCTTACCGGGAATATTTCTACACACTTAAAAAATTCTTGTCAAGTTGCCGTTCCTCGTCTATGGATATTGAAAGGCCCGCGCTCCTCCGCAAACCCCGGTCACAGAATGTACGAAACCCGAGCCGCCATGAAACTCAAGCCCTGGACCATTCTTGCCAGCCATCCCGACAAGTCCTATCGCGTTTTCACTCTCCGCACCGACCATGCCCGCTCGCCCCGCACCGGCGAATCCCACGATTTCTTCGTCATGGAATCTTCCCCCTGGGTGAATGTCATTCCGCTGACGCCGCGGCAGGAGGTTGTTCTGGTGCGGCAGTACCGGCACGGCACGCGGGACATCACCCTGGAAATCCCGGGCGGCCTTGTCGAGGACGGGGACCAGCCGATGGAAGCGGCGCTCCGGGAACTCCGTGAGGAAACGGGCTATGCGGCCGCTTCGGCGGTTTCCCTGGGCTGCGTTCACCCGAACCCGGCCATTCAGAGCAATCGCTGTTACACTTTTCTCGCCCAAGACGTCTATCTCTCCGGGGATCAGCAGCAGGACGAAAAAGAGGATATCGAAGTGGTTCTTCAGCCCCTCGCCGACATTCCGCGCCTCATTCGGGAGGGCGTCATCACCCATGCCCTGGTCATCGCCGCTTTCTACAGGTACTACATGGAATATGCAGCCGGGGGAAAATGACTACCCAGGTCTATCTCGGCAAGATCAACGACACCGAAGCGATCACATGGAAGGACGTCCTGCATGGGAAATAGGATGTCCGGCATAACCGGTTGCGACATTGAGGTCTTTGGGGTTTATTAAGGTTGAACAGAGTACCCATAACGGCAAGATCCATTTTGGAATCATAAATCACCAAACAATAACCTTTGAAGGAACAACTCCTCTTGACAATACATCAAACATGATGTATTGTGATAGCTGTAATGTGGAGTTGTGCTTGTACAATCTGATCTTCTACACGGCTGAACGGGGCGATTCGCCGCTTGATGGGTTTCTTGATGGGTTAGACAAGAAGTCTCGGGCCAAGGTCGCTGCATACCTATCGCTCCTGGAAGAGCAGGGGCCGAATCTTAAGCGGCCCTACGCTGATACTGTCAGGGGTAAAATAAGGGAATTGAGAATACATTACACCTCCAACCAGTTTCGCATCCTCTACTTTTTTCAGATGCTTGATCAGATTGTGTTGGTGCATGGATTCTCCAAGAAAACGCAGCAATTGAAAAAGCAGGATATTGACTTGGCTGAAAAACGCATGGAAGACTGGATGCGGACGTTTCCTGCGGGAGGTGAAATATGAAAAAAGGCAAAGTTCGGACATTCCAAAGCAGGTTGCGGGAAGACATGAAAGATCCCGAGTTCAAAAAGCATTACCAAGAAGAGAGACAAGCACTAAAGCTGGCAATGAAGATTGCGGAACTGCGTGATCAGAAGGGCTTATCGCAACAGGAATTGGCAAAGCTTATGGGAACCAGCCAGCAGGCGATTTCGAGGATAGAGAGCGGCGAATATGAGGGCTTCACGCTTAAGACCTTGGAAAAAATCGCTGAAGCAACCGGAATGCGGGTTAAAATTGAGTTCGTTGCGGCATTGCCTGTCATAGAATAGCTGGCTGCAATGCGGTGGGTGGCTTTACAGTCGCGGACCGCGACATGATAGACTACTTGCGCCATTATTCCTCTCCGTTTGTGTTCTCCGCCTCCATTCCCCCGGCCATCGTAGCGGCGGTACAGGCTTCCTTCGATCTACTCACCTTCGAACCCGAATGGCACGAGCGGCTCTGGAGCAAGGTCGGGTTCTTACTGGACGGATTCAAGTCCATGGGGTTCGGTACTGAAAAATCGGAGACACCCGTCATCCACCCCGGCGTTCCACTGATGATGGAACGCATCCGGGTGGGTGTGATGGCCACCCACACTCGAGAACATCTGGCGAAAGCCCTGGAGATCTTCCGAGAGGTGGGACGGGAGTTGGAGCTGATTCCGGACAGCGCGCAGAACACCCGGGAAATTTGGGTTATACTGAAAAGCAGTAAGGCAAGCAGGGTCCGCACGAAGCTGGAATGGCTTACCAACGTAAATTCATATAATGGTAAAGCACTACTGATTCGACAACAGCATCAATTACTTCATTTCGAATAAGCGTCATTCTTTAGGGGAGTTGCAGAATGACGCTTGAAGAACTTAGCCGCTGCGTCGGGCCTATGGCGTTTCAATCCTGTCTTTTTTGTTTTCTCTATCGAAAAACAGGTGAGTAAGGGGCTTTTTTGCCTCTTTTGTACCGACACGGACCCTTCAGAGGCTCCAATACAGGTATTGGTTGTCAATCGGCATTGAAAACTGACCCAGAGAGTTGCCGCATCTTTTAATGCTTAATTCCATCGAACCGCCGTGGTACGTGACCCGTATGCCCGGTGGTGTGACAGGGAAAGCCCGTGAGGGTCTACCTATGTCGATCTTCAAACGATATTCGATAAGCTCTGGATGGTCTGTCCGGAGACAAAAACCAGATTAGACGGTCCTCCTCCCTTTCAAGTCTCCCTCAATATCTTGAGGTTCCACCAAATGTTGAGGTCAAACGGGGCATTTCAGGCTTTACTCCAGTTCTTTCTATTAACATAATCCCTTGTTATGAATGGATGAATCCAATCTTCTGACTTTTTCAGGCGTTTGGCAGGGTCTTTGCAGTTGTATCGTTGCGATCCTGGTCATCATAGGAATGAAGATTTGAGCAAGGATCTGAAAGGAGAAAGTTTCACGGGCTTCCTGTCATGAATCGGGCAAAAGCATGATCCGGAAACCAGACCGTCGGAGGGCATGAGCTCTTCGGGGTAAATGAGTTCTAAAACAGCAGTAACAACAACAAAAGGAGAACGTGCAAATGAAGACAATGTATAGACTTGTAGTGATGATGGTGACAGCGGTGGCTCTGCTGGCGCTCAGCATGCCTGTAAACGCGTCCAAGATGGATGACCGCATCGTATCCTCTGCCAAAAAGTCGCATGTGTTCAAGACCTACCTCAAAGCGGATGATATTACAATCCAATCCAATGAAGGCGTTGTTGCCTTAACGGGAACTGTCTCCGAGGAATCCCACAAGTCATTGGCACAGGAGACCGTAGCAGGCCTCCCCGGTGTCAAAAGCGTGGACAACAGGCTGGAAGTCAAAGGGGCACCCCCCGCAAAGAACTCGGATGCGTGGATTACTGCGAAAGTGAAAACGATGCTCCTGCTGCATCAAAATGTGAGCGCCATGACGGAGGTTGATACCAAAGATGGAATCGTCACCCTGCAAGGCCAGGCGGCCAGCCAGGCACAAAAGGATCTGACAACCGAATACGCCAAGGATGTCGAAGGGGTCAAGGATGTAAATAATCAGATGACCTTAACAAAGGCCTCGAAAAAGGCGCAAACGGTGAGCAGAGAGATTGATGACGCTTCCATCACTGCCCTGGTCAAGATGACGCTGCTCTATCATCGCTCGACCAGTGCACTCAATACCTCGGTCACCACGAATAAGGGTGTGGTCACATTGTCCGGCAAGGCCGGCAACGCCTCCGAAAAGGATCTGGCCACCAAATTCGCCAAAGACGTAAACGGTGTGAAGAGCGTAAAGAACCTTATGACGATCGAGTAGTCCGAGTTCGAAGAGTCTGTTATGATCACTGCCGGCTGGTATGGTGATGCAATCGCCGGCAGTGATCATGAGCAAGAAGAAAGGAGGGTCACATGTTGTGGACGATTGCGGTGGTAATGGTGATTCTATGGCTGCTGGGTTTGGTGAGCGGCTACACAATGGGTAATTTCATTCATATCCTGCTGGTCGTCGCCATTGTCGTTGTGGTGATCCAAGTTATTCAGGGACGAAGGTGATGGCAGCGATTTGGGTCCTTGCCGGAGAAGGTGAGGGACTTGGAAAGGAGGTGGCAACGGGTCCGGAAAGACGGTGCCAAAGCTTATTATACTTTCCGGAGAAAAGATTTCGTAAAGAACCATCTCACAAGCAAACTTACAGAGAGGAGTAAGCGCAATGAAAAAGAGAAATATTGTTATCCACTTTATGGTGATTCTTATGCTGGTCGTCACCTTTGCAGCGTGCGCATCGACGCGCACGCATGAAAGTGCGGGGGAATATGTTGACGATTCGGTCATCACGAACAAGGTAAAAGCGCAGCTTGCAGCGGATGATTTTCTCAAGTCGTTCCAGATCAGTGTCGAGACATTCAAGGGCACCGTTCAACTGAGCGGCTTCGTGAATTCTCAGAAGGCTGTCGACAAAGCGAGTGAAATCGCAAGGAGCGTCCAGGGGGTCAAAGACGTAAAGAACGATCTGATCGTGAAATAGGAGAAGGAGGAATACCATGAAATCCGGTATGAAGGACCAGGCGGTGAGGCAGCGATGGCCGATCGGACGTATCGCATGGGCGTGGGGCCATGTTTGAGTCATGCTGGAGGTTCGACCATGCGCCAGATATGGATTGCGACCTGCCTTGCGACAATTCTTCTCGTGAACCAGGCGATCGCGGCCGACCGGGTACAGAAGGCGGAAGCCGCTGAGAGCAAGGCGGGGGTCCTGGAGCAGAACGCAGCCGTCGTTGGCAGCAAGAAGCTCCCTTCCCCATCCGAGATCATCACGAAGCCTGAAGCGCAGGCGGTCGATCCTGTCGGTGAAGAGCCATTGAACGATGCGATCACCTGTCTTTCACGCACCATCTACTGGGAGGCCAGGGGAGTCGGGGCTGCCGGCATGGAAGCAATCGCCAATGTTGTTATGAACCGGCTGGGCCACAAGGGATTTCCAAACACGATTTGTAAAGTTGTCAGGCAAGGCCACGAACAGGGTGCCTGCCAGTTCTCGTGGTGGTGCGATGGCCGTTCGGATGACGCAAAGGAGGATGAATCCTACGCGATCGCCAAGGAAATAACTCGAAAAGCTCTCAATCGGCAACTAACGGACCGAACCGGTGGCGCATTGTATTTCCACCAGCGGAAAGCAACCCCCGGTTGGTCCGCGGAATATATCAAGACGGTCGAGGTTGGCGAGCATGTCTTCTACAAGCCTCACGGCGGTACAGCAAAATAGACCCCGATGCATTCTGCCCGGCTTCGTCTACGTTCTATAAACCTATTGGGTCAGACCAATTTCGGTTTGCTGAGGGAGACAGATCGATATGGAATTAGAGACAATTTCGATAGAATATTGGAAAAAGAAATATCCTGAGAAGTTTGCATCGGAAGATGTCATCTTCAGCCATATTCATCGAGGCAATACGATATTTATAGGGTCAGCCTGTGCGGAACCGCAATATCTTGTACAGGGACTGATCCGCTATGTCGAGTCAAAGCCCCATGCCTTTTTCGATGCTGAAATCATTCACGTGAGAACCCTCGGCGTAGCCCCGTATACCGAACAGAAATTCAAGCAAAACTTCCGGCACAATTCTTTCTTTATCGGCGATACGACCAGAGCTGCCATCAACACGGGGCAGGCGGATTACACGCCTATCCTCCTGTCCCAGTTGCCGTCCTTGTTTCATAGGGGCCTCGTCCACGTTGATGTGGCCCTTATTCAAACGTCACTGCCCGACAACCATGGTCATTTGAGCCTTGGCGTCAGTCTGGACATCGTGAAAGCGGCTATTGAAAATGCGTCCTACGTTGTCACACAGATGAATAATCATATGCCTCGTGTCCATGGAGATTCTTTTATTTCCATGGATGATATCGATTTTATATTGCCTTATGATGAGTTGCTCCTGGAATACAGTCCGGAGTCAAAATTGGAAATTACCCATAAGATTGGGGGAAATATCGCTCGTCTTGTCGAGGACGGCGATACGATCCAAGTCGGATATGGAGCCGTTACCAATGCCATCCTTGAAAACCTTTCCGGGAAAAAGCATCTCGGCGTGCATACGGAGCTCTTCAGTGACGGCATTGTCGAACTCATGAAAAAAGGTGTTATCGATAACACAAAGAAAACCATAAACCGTGGGAAATCTGTTGCCACATTCTGTATGGGTCACAAAGACACATATGACTTTATCCATGACAATCCGGATATTGAATTCAGGACAATCGACTATACCAATAATCCAATCGTGATTGCCCAGCATGAAAACATGGTGGCTATCAACAGCGCTCTGGAAATCGACCTTACCGGACAGGCTACGGCAGAATCTATCGGGAAGGTTTTTTACAGCGGGGTCGGCGGACAAGCTGATTTTATGCGAGGGGCCTCCTTGTCCCGAAATGGCAGGGCCATTCTTGCCCTTCCGTCAACCGCCGTGGGCGAGAGCATCTCAAGGATCACACCAGCCCTGAAAGAGGGGGCCGGGGCGACATTGATTCGCGGTGACATCCATTATGTTGTCACAGAGTATGGCATTGCATATATTCACGGAAAAAGCATCCGCGAACGTGCTATGGACTTGATAGCCATTGCGCACCCCAAGTTTAGACCCTGGCTTGTAGAAGAAGCAAAAAAGGCAGGGCTGATCTATCAGGATCAGGCGTTCATTCCGGGGGAGAAAGGAAGATATCCTGAAGAATTGGAGTCGTACAAAACCACTAAAGCTGGTTTTAAGATTTTCTTCCGTCCTATCAAAATCAGTGATGAACCGATTTTAAAGGATTTCGTTTATTCTCTTTCTGATAATAGTTTGTACCGACGGTTTATTTCCGCTCGTAAAGATATGCCGCATGAGCGTCTTCAGGAGTTTGTCGTTATCGATTATAAAAAAGAAATGGCAATTGTTGCGATTAGTGGCAATGAAGATAATCAGGAAATCGTAGGAGTAGGAAGATATTTTATTGACGAAAGCAGGCATTCAGCAGAAGTGGCGTTTGCTGTAAGGGATGAGTACCACAACAAAGGTATTGGAAAAGAGTTGCTTGCCTATTTGACTTACCTTGCAAAGAGACAGGGGCTCCTGGGATTTACTGCAGATGTCTTGGCAGACAACAAGCCAATGATGCACGTATTTGAAAAAGGAGGGTTTGATATCGTAAAGCATAATATCGCCGGCATCTATGAAATGACGATGGCCTTCAAGGAGTAAGTATGACGAAACAGGATGCTGAAAATATCAAATATCTTTTTGAGCCTGTGTCGTTGGCCATTGTTGGCGCCTCCGCGGATAAAAGCAAGATAGGACACGCGGTATTGAAGAATGTCATTGACGGCGGGTATGCGGGGAAAATCTATCCCGTGAACGTCAGTGGTGGAGAAATCTATGGACTACCAGTTTTCCACAGCGTCCTTGATATCGATGATGCCATCGATGTGGCGTGCATTACCATACCCGCAAAATTTGTCTATGATGCGGTTGCACAATGCGCCGACAAAAAAGTTAAACATGCCATTATCATCACCTCCGGTTTTTCCGAAATCGGAAATTTTGAAGAAGAGAAAAGAATTACCGAATACGCCGGCGCCAGGGGAATGAGGATCCTGGGACCCAATGTGTTCGGCGTCTATTCTTCTCAGGTTTTATTAAATGCAACTTTCGTCTCCGGCGAAATTCCATCGGGTCGTTTGGCCATGATCACACAGAGTGGTGCGCTCGGGCTGACGCTTGTTGGTCAGGCTGCTGTTCAAAATATTGGCCTGTCGGCCATTGTCTCCGTGGGGAATAAGTCAGACATCGATGAGTCCGATCTTCTGGGCTATCTTGGCGATCATGCAGCCACCCGGATGATTCTCGTGTATATTGAAGGTGTGCGGGATGGTGAGAAATTCCTCCGGGCGGTCAGAAAAACCACACTGAAAAAGCCGGTGATCGTGATCAAGTCCGGCCGTTCAGAGAAAGGCGCCCGGGCCGCCGCGTCGCATACCGGCTCCCTGGCCGGATCGGATGTGGTGTTTGACGATCTGATCCGGCAGTGCGGCGCCCTGCGCGCGGAAAGCACCAAAGAGGCGTTTAGCTGGTCCATGCTTCTAGGGGCCAACCCGCTTCCGGGAGGGGGCAACACGGTCATCATTACCAATGGCGGCGGCGTCGGCGTAATGGCGGCAGACGCATGCGAAAAGTACGGGATAAATCTGTATGACGATCTTCAAGATCTGAAGCGCGTCTTCTCCCCTGTCATCCCTGCCTTCGGTTCTACCGGAAATCCAGTTGACATCAGCGGCCAGGCGTCGGCCGCCGATTTCACGAAAACATTCGCGGCCGCACTTGCGGATGACAATATTCACGCGGTGTTTGGCATCTATTGTGAAACGGCCCTTGCACCCGCTGCCGACCTTGGTGCCATTGTAGAAGAGAGCTTCCGGAAATATGAATCGAGGGGCAAGCTCATCCTGTTTTCACTGTTCGGCGGGCAGAATACGTCTGATTACGTGGTTTCGGCGAAGAAAAGTGGGCTACCCGTTTCTGACGACGTTTATGAGACCTCTGCCGCATTGGGCGCAATGTACAGGTACAAGGAATACCTGGGAAGTCATTCCGATGTGGATGTTTCTACTGATGCTGCACTGAATGCGGCTCCCATCACGGCCATTGTTTCTGATGCAAGGAGGAAGGGCCGGTACTTCCTGCTTGCCCATGAAGCCCAGAAAATCATGAACATGGAGGGCGTCCCCATTCCGAAAAGCATCCAGGCCCAGACAGTCAAGGACGCGGTCGCGGCGGCTAACGCTGTCGGTTATCCCGTAGTCATGAAGGTTGTTTCCAGGGACATCATCCACAAAAGCGACGCCGGCGGGATTGCCCTGGATCTGGAAAATGAGGGTGAGGTTGTTGACGCTTATGGCGCCATTCTGCGCAGCTGCAAAACGAATGTTCCCAATGCAGTGATTGAAGGAGTCGATATTTCGGAAATGGTTAAGCCCGGAACGGAATTGATTGTCGGCGCCAGGATTGATCCGACCTTCGGTCCGACGATCATGGTCGGTCTGGGAGGGATCTATGTCGAAGTCATGAAAGACGTCACATTCCGGTCGCTCCCCGCCAACGCAGGCGATATCATCAGCATGATAAAAGAACTCCGGTCCTATCCGCTGCTGCTCGGCGTGCGGGGAGAGAAAATGAAGGATATCAAAGCTGTTGTGAATGTCATCGTCACCCTGGGGGCCATCCTTCGTCACTGTCGGGAGATTTCCGACATTGAAATCAATCCTCTGGTTGTCTATGAACAGGGTGAAGGTGTTCGGGCCGTGGATGTGCGCATCATCCTTGCAAAAAACGAAAAGAGGTGAAACCGATGGATAAATTCGTCATCACGTCCATGCGACAAAGTGCAGGTAAAACGAGCCTGATTATTGGCCTGACCAGGGCGCTGAATAAAAAAATGGGTTATCTCAAACCTTTCGGAGCCAGATTGCTTTACAGAAAAAAGCGACTCTGGGACTACGATGCCGCCCTAATGACCCATATCTTCAACCTTGATGATAGACCGGAAGATATGAGCATCGGTTTTCATCATTCTCGGCTTCTCTATTCACTGGATGAAGAAGGGACGAAGGCGAAACTTCTGGAAGCTATGAGCGAGGTTTGTAAAAATAAAGAAGTGGTTTTTGTGGAAGCTGGCAAGGACATATCTTATGGGACATCGGTCTACCTGGACGCCATCGCCCTGACAAAGACTCTGGAAGGACAGCTCCTGATCATCGTGAGCGGGGATGAGGATTCCATCATCGATGATTTGGGCTTCCTCACAAAGTATATCCGGCTGGACGGTTTTCATTTCAAGGGTGTTATCATCAACAAAGTTGCCAATATCGACGATTTTAACAATGTCTATCTGCCCAGAATCCACCAGATGAGCATTTCGGTTCTGGGCGTCATTCCGGTTGTTCCCGAGCTGACCTATTTTTCCGCCCGGTATCTTGCAGAACGGATGTTTGCGAAAGTATTAGCTGGTGAGTCGGGCTTGAGCCGCCAGATCCGAAACATTGTGGTGGGCTCCATGGGCGGGGGCGAGGCGATGAAAAGCCCTCTGTTTCAGGATCATCATCAAGTCGTCATCTCGAGCGGAGACCGCAGTGATCTGATCCTGATGTCCCTTCAGAACAATGCCGCAGCGGTGATCCTGACCAACAATATTTTACCTTCCCCGGTCATCCTCGCAAAGGCAGAAACCCTGGGCATTCCACTGTTGCTGGTCTCTAAGAATACCCACGAGACGGCAAAGCAGGTCAACGAGATTGAACCCCTGCCGACAAAGGACGACTTGGAGAAAATTGATATGATAGAAAAAATGGTGCGAGAGTATGTAGATCTGAAGGCGTTTATATAAAGTGTTCAGTCATGAACCGCTATGACGGACTGCTGAAACGGCAAGTAGTTTTTTCTTGAAATAGGATTCCGTTGCCTATATAAAAAAGCCCGCCATAAGCGGGTTGAATTGGCAAACATCATGAGAAGGGGCTAATAGAGAAAATTGAAAGGGAGGCATTATGGAAACATTCCAATCGCAGGAAGTGCTGATGGAGAAAATCATCTCAAATCAGGTAAAAAAATGGCAGTTGAATACGAAAAAGAAATATAAAAAGCCGATCCGCCCCGTCATCACTATTTCAAGATTGCCGGGAAGTGGTGCAAATACGCTGGCAAAGCAACTGTCGGATGATTTGAACATTGATCTGTTTGACAATGAAATCGTGGAAGCCGTCGCCAAGAGCGCCCAGGTGAGCGAGACTGTGGTCGCATCGCTCGACGAGCAGGATCGTTCTATTTTGGATGACTGGATCGCCGCCCTCGAAGAAAAACGACACCTCTGGCCAGACGAATATATCCTGCATCTGACGAAAGTTGTCGGCGCCATAGCAGCACACGGCCATGCGGTTATTGTCGGGAGAGGATCCGGCTTCATCCTGCCCAGTGAGGTCTGCCTCCGCCTGCTCATTGTCGCACCCATGGATGTCAGGGTCCGTAATGTCATGTATGCTTATAAAGTGACTCATGACGAGGCGGAAAAACGGATCATGAAAACTGAGAAGGAACGCAAGGCCTTCATCAAGAAGTATTTCAATGCCGACCTGACTGATCCGACCAATTATGATCTGACACTGAACACAGCCCATTACACTGCCGAGGCTGCCGCAGGGATCATCAATGAAGCCTTCAATTCAAGGCCCTGGTATGACTATTCTATGAAGAAGAACTAAACCGCTGCACGGCAGTTTCCCCTGAACGTTCTTCAGGTTTAGGTTAGACCAATCTCCCAGATCATGGAACCTGCATGCCGAATTGATGGCATTTCGCACACGCATCTACCGATGGCTTGTGGGCATGATGGCATTCTTCACAGGCCATTTCCCCCAGGTGGTTATCATGAGGATTATGCCGAAGAGCACCGGTCTTCATGGCCAACTTCTCAGCATCGCCATGACAGCCGAGACAGACGGCCGACGAAACGACATTTTTTGGTGGACTTTCCTTATGGCAGGTTGCACAATTCAGTCCCTTTGCACCGTGCTTGTCCGCTAAAAAAGGCTTCGTCTGGGCCTCTGCCAGCCCGGAAAGGGTAACAACACTGGTTGAAATAAAAAAGAGCCGTCCCCCCGGAAAATGAGACGGCTCTGTGCTCATGTCCAAGCTTGTGAGCGGTCGGTCTACTTTACCGCTTCTTTCAGCCCCTTCCCGGCTTTAATCACGGGAACCTTCTTCGCGGCTATCTTAATGACATCGCCCGTCTGGGGGTTCCTGCCTTTGCGGGCTTTTCTCTTGCTCACGCCAAAGGCGCCAAAACCTATAATTGTAACCGCATCACCCTTTTACTTGCTCGTTACTCTCAGGTCGATTCTCCGGTTCTTTTGTTTTCCTTCTTCCGTGGAGTTGTCCGCAACCGGATACTTATCTCCATACCCTTCGGCTTCCAGCCGCTTCGCATCGATGCCTAATTTGACCAGCTCCTGCATAGTGCTGTCAGCTCTCTTTTGGGAAAGTGTGAGATTGGCAGCAGGATTCCCCACGTTATCCGTGTACCCTCCGATCTTCAACCCGACTTTCGGGTAGCCTTTCAGGATCTGTGCAATATTTTTCAATTGCTCCAGGGAGGAAGCTTTGAGCGTTGCGCTTCCCGTTTCAAACTCCAGTCGGTCAAAGCTAAACCATGTCGTTTTGTCAACCGGCTTGTTCGCGTCTTCGATGAAGGCAATCAGCTTTTTCTCGACGCCCAACTCAGGAACATTGAGCTCGATCCCGTTTGGCAGTTTGACCGTCAGGAATTTGCCGAGTTTGTCTATTGCCTTGGATGCCTCGGCAGCTACCTTTACCGCCGCCTTTTCGACAGCGGGAGGGGCACTGCAGGCCCTATACAAGAAGAGCATGAGGGCAAGGAGAAGGATCAGGGGGATAAACGATTTCCAACCGGGATAGGCCGCCGGAGCGGTCGGCGGGACCGCTTTGGCAGGACCCGGAAGGCTTGACAACCCCAGTACGCCCGCCAATCCTGCAGGAGCCAGATTCTTCAAATATCCTGACTGGTCTCCCAACAGGCTCATCAGGCCGGTCGCATTCAAATTAGCCCCCTTTACTACCTTTCCCAAATGTCCCAATACAGCGGGTACAGCAAGGCCCAACAGGGAGGAAGCAGAATTTTTTCCGACTCCGCTGGAACTGCAAATCCAATCAATCACTCTAGCAACTCGATCTCCAAAAATGCCACTCAGCAGATTCGTGCCGATATTCAGTAGGTTTTTGGTGGCGTCACCGCCTGCAAATGCGTTTGACAGCCCCTTCAGCGTGTCCTCACCAAAGCCGCCCTTGGTAATCATGCTCAAAATATCTGAAGCGCCCTGAGACGTGGAACCTTTGTTGATGAGTGCGCCTAAAACCGCCGGGAATATTGAACCCAGCGCGGACTTTGTTTTGGTTGAATCTTCGCCGACATATTTCCCCAGCTTTCCAACAATCTCATCGCTGAACTCGTTCTTCAATAATTCCAGAATATTTGTTGGCATGACAGTTCTCTCCTTTTTCTTCAATAGCAGCGCCCCGTCCTGAAAAGGACAGCGGTTGCCTATTTCACGATCAGATCGTTCTTTACGGACTTGACGTCTTTGACGCTCCTTGCGATTTCACCCGCTTTGTCGACGGCCTTCTGAGAATTGACGAAGCCGCTCAGTTGAACGGTGCCCTTGAATGTCTCGACACTGATCTGGAACGACTTGAGAAAATCATCCGCTGCAAGCTGCGCTTTTACCTTGTTCGTGATGACCGAATCGTCAACATATTCCCCCGCACTTTCATGCGTGCGCGTCGATGCGCAGGCTGCAAAGGTGACGACCAGCATAAGAATCAACATCAAGTGGATAACGATATTTCTCTTTTTCATTGCAATTGCGCCTCTCTGTAAGTTTGCTTTGGATTGATGAGAATTTCCTTTCCCACTTGGTGACCCTTTCTCCCGTGGTCAAGGCCATTCTGGAAACAATTCGGAAAAACCTCCCCGGCGTGCCTAAAAAGTTCAAGGCACCATCCCAGTATCCAGGGTCTCGATGCACGCGTGGTGTGTCAGTGTCCGCTAGTCGAGCAGCTCCTTGGGGATGTTGCCTCCGTTTTCGGCGAGCTTCTGCAGCACGGTTTTGTGCAACCAAATGTTCATCTGTGCCGAGTCACCCATCTTCTCGGATGGACACCCGAGTTCGACTGCAAGCTCCTTCCGTGTGGCAAAGCTGCTCTCGAGACCCAACAGTTTCAGCAGGTCCACGATCGAGACCTTCCAATTGAGCTTTTGGGCGTTTGAGACCGCGAGTTTCTCAAGCTGCGCCACGACATCAACGACGGCAATCGGTGCCGGAACAGATGGCACCGGAGTTGCTGGTGTGGTCGGCCCCGCCTGGGGTGCAGGAGGTGCCTGTGGGACTGGCTCTGCCTTTGCGGGACGGTTGAAGCCAAGCTTCTCGAGAATCTTGCCAAACAGGCTCATAACGACTCCTTTCGGTGTGAAATGATAAAAAAATTGATCTAAGATGAATTGACCTTACATTTGGCGGGGGTTGACAGGGCACATCAAATCCTTCACCGCCCCTTCGACTCTCTCTACTTTTCCCAAACCTTCTTCACCTCGCCGATCTTTTCCTGAACTTTACCGGCCATTTTTTCAACGGTACCTTCGGCTTCCAGCTCAGGATTATCGATAAGTTGCCCGGCGACCTCCTTGATCTTACCCTTCACTTGGTGAAACGTGCCTTCCGCCTCGTCCCTGATGCCCGATTTCATGGTATTCCTCCTTTTCTTGTTGTTACTGCTGTTTTTGAACTCATTTACCCCGAAGAGCTCATGCCCTCCGAAGGCCTGATTTCCGGATCATGCTTTTGCCCGATTCATGACAGGCGCCTGCTCCCATCTGAAGGATTTGCTCTCTGCTCCCCCCTTCAAAACCAATTTATCCTGCAAATCATCCCATTCCTTCTTCTGTCTCAATCGCAAGATAAAAAATTGCCGTTCAAATTGACCGTGCGCCGAAAAAAGTAACAACCGGTCGATTTCTGCAAGTTGCTTCACCAAAAAGTCATAACAGTCAGTGAATGGAGTTTTCATTCCATCTTCTCCCGTTGATTTGCCGAACGTTTCATTTTACTGAATAAGCAGGCGGCCTCGGTCGGCGTACAGGACTCCCGTCGGGACAGCGTTTAATTCACCCCGTAAATCGCTGTGGCGCCTGTGCAATGCATCATCGGTGCTCCTGCCGGCGGAGATGCCGCGCAGCGTGCCATGAATGGCAAGGCCCCATTTATAAGGAATGAACAGGAGAAAGATTTCACAGTCTTTTTTGAGGCCATCTTTTGACAGACCGGTAAAATTCAACTGCTTCGTCGTAAAAGCGCCGCAGCACCCTTCCCGGTATAGTTCCCGGATGTCGCGGCGGTCCTCCGGCGCAATGAGTGTCATGGGATCAAAGCCGGAACTGCAGGCCTCTTCCGGCGACAGGTTGAAAAAGTCGGCAAATCTGTCGTTGACGAATTCCAACTTCCTGTCGAAAATGACAAATACGGCCTCATGCATGTGTGACAATTGAGCTAAGGTTCGCTCCGTCCTCTCTCCATAATTCCCCGGGGGCTGCCTTGAATCTTTTTCACGCTTTTCCAGTTCGGAAACCCGCGCCCGCAAGGCCTCCAACTCTTCCATCAGTGCTTTCCGCGTTTTATCCGCCGATTTCATTTAAGCTTCTCCGTGTTTTAAATCTGGATTCCAACATGCTGGCCGCACCCGATTTCCGGTTGTCCGCATAGTCTTCCGATTTCCTCCAGGAAGCCCGTGAAGCGCTCTCCTTTCAGATCATTGCTCAAATCTTCATTCCTATGATGACTGGAATCGCAACGATACAACTGCAAAGACCCTGCCAAACGCCTGAAAAAGTCAGAAGATTGGATTCATCCATTCATAACAAGGGGTTATGTTAATAGAAAGAACTGGAGAAAAGCCTGAAATGCCCCGTTTGACCTCAACATTTGGTGGAACCTCAAGGTATTGAGGGAGACTTGAAAGGGAGGAGGACCGTCTAATCTGGTTTTTGTCTCCGTACAGACCATCCAGAGCTTATCGAATATCGTTTGAAGATCGACATAGGTAGACCCTCACGGGCTTTCCCTGTCACACCACCGGGCATACGGGTCACGTACCACGGCGGTTCGATGGAATTAAGGGGTTAGATTAACAGGAGAGAGCAGCGGAAAAGCCTGAAATGCTCCGTTTGACCTCAACATTTGGTGGAACCTAAATATGGTGAGGGGTATTAAACGGAGACTTGGTTGGAACTTCATACAGACCTGACGAATCGCAATAGTACCTGTCCGGATATGCCTCATACCCAAGACTGTGGCAAAGTAATTTTGAAGAAGACAAAAGCATGAAACTTCTGCATGATTTTTATAAAAAAGGGGCACGATGTGGAACTTCGTACCCCTTTTTAAAAACGGTGAAATGTCTGGTTATTTCTTTTCCGGTGCCGGTGCCGGTGCCGGTGCTGCGTCTTTCAGTTCTTTCGCTTCTTTCTTCTCAGCCGCCTTCTTGTCCGCTGCCTTCTTCTTAGCCTTGGCTTTCTTGTCCGCTGCCTTCTTCTTAGCCTTAGCCTTCTTCTCAACCGCCGCCTTGTCAGCCGCTGCCTTCTTGTCGTCCGCCTTCAGATCAGCCGCCGCCTTCGTGTCCGCCGCTTTCACCTCAGCCGCTGCCTTCTTCTCCGCCGCTACCGGAGCTGCTGCCGGGGCCTGTGCCAATACGGACGTCGTAAAAAGGAATACCAAACCGATGACCAATAACGCTAAACGCTTCATTTTGAACTACCTCCTGTAAGTTTTTGTTGATTTAATGAAAAGCAAACACCGTACCAGAAATGTCATGAATGCGCGAACATCAGGTAACTAACCGATATCAAACGATAATATTATTTAATAAATTTTTGGAGGAGTTTTGCAACCGTGCGAAATCCGGATAAATGGGGTATAATGCCCCAAGAGATGATGAATAATTCTCCGCCTTGTGGGGAGTGATGCCTCATTTTCGCTTCGTCATTCTTCAGTTCTGCCGATTCGGCAACCGATATTTTTACAGAATACCGGATAGTTATTCATTCCCGGCCGGATTTCCACCCTTGTGGTACACAGATTGCTTGATGAGTTTGTTCCATCCTTGATGCAAGGATGGAGACTGACGGATGGAGGCAGGAAGATGAAACGCTTGATGCTTATTGCGGCAGGATTGGTTTTCCTTCTTTTTGCGTGGGCCGTTGCGGCCGACCCGCCCGTTTCAACGGCGCCTGTGGCGCCGGCCAAGGCCGCTAAAATCACCAAGATGAGGGCGCCCGGGACCATCCTGGAAATTTCCGATGTCCTGCTGAAAATTGAAAGAAAGACCAAGGATAAAGTCGAAACGATGGAATTCGTGCTGGAAAAACCGGTCAAATTCAAGGCGGGGGACCGGGTGCGGGTCACCTACGTGGAGAAGGATGGAAAAATGATTGCGACCCGGGTTGTCAAGGCTGACAACGTCAAGATAAAAAAACCGGCAGCCGACAATCCCGTCCCGGTGACTGTCGCGCCGACACCCAAATGATCCGATGAACATTGCCGTTTTGCCAGGGGCATCGAGACACGATCTTGTTGCCCATTTTTCATGTGCATTTTCACTAAATGCCGCATGTAATCTGTCGTTGTGAATCAGAATCGCAGCCCGAGTATTTCCTTCGTGACTCCTCATCTTTATCGATCGATCTTTCGTTGTAAGTGTTTAGGATAGCGATCTCCCTTGGCTGTTATCTTCGATGCAGCAGTTTCGATTTCGCTTAGATCACTTGGTGTCAATTCAACTTGAGCCGCTTTATTATTCTCGATCATGCGTTCTAATCTGGTCGTACCTGGAATCGGCACAATCCACGGCTTCTGGGCAAGTAGCCATACGAGGGCAATCTGCGCGGGTGTTGCATTTTTATCTTTTGCGACTTTTTCCAAGAGATCGACAAAAGCCTGATTCGCCTCAAGATTGTCTGTTGTGAAGCGTGGAACGATGCTGCGGAAGTCAGTGCGATCGAATTTAGTCTTCGCAGCGATCTTACCTGTCAGAAATCCTTTGCCGAGGGGGCTAAAGGGGACTAACCCGATCCCGAGCTCTTCAAGCGTTGGGATGATCTGATCCTCAGGCTCTCTCCACCATAGCGAATACTCGCTCTGAAGGGCCGTCACCGGCTGAACTGCATGTGCACGACGAATCGTTTTTACACCGGCCTCTGAAAGACCGAAGTGCTTAACCTTACCTTCTTTGATGAGGTCCTTGACCGCGCCGGCAACATCTTCGATTGGCACTTGAGGATCAACCCGGTGTTGGTAAAAGAGATCAATCGCGTCGACCTTTAGACGCTTCAGTGAGGTTTCAGCGACTTCTTTAATATGTTCCGGGCGGCTATCGAGGTCGGTCCATTTTCCGCCGGCGTCTGGTTTAAAACCGAATTTCGTCGCGAGGACGACTTTTCCACGGAAAGGAGCAAGAGCCTCGCCAACGAGTTCTTCGTTGATGTAAGGACCATAAACTTCCGCCGTGTCGAAGAAGGTCACTCCTTGTTCAACAGCGTCCCTCAGAATCGAAGTCATCTCTTTCTTGTCCTTTGGAGGGCCATAGCCGAAGCTCATTCCCATGCAGCCGAACCCGAGAGCCGAAACTTCCAGTCCGCTTTTTCCCAGTTTACGCTTTTGCATTTTTTCCTCCTATCTTTCTTCTGACTGTTTAGGACTGAACCACTTCGTATCGAATCCGGAGCACGTCTTTTTTCAGCGGTTCTATGGACTTGAGTTGAAGAGAACCGGCAGCATTTCCGGCGGGGCTAACGCCATCAAAGACCGTCGACTTTCTCATTGAGTGATTTTAATTTTTCGCAGCCACTCAGATACCTCGTTTTGTGCGGTTTTTGCATTTCTTCCCCAAAATGCCATACCATCCAGAACAGTTGATTTCGGGCAAAGTTCTGAAACAGCCGTAACACTTCGTCCCAAACTGCTTCCGCCATGCGTGCAAACGGCACAATGGTTTTTCCCGAGAAATCATGTTCCGACAAAAAGGCTTTGACCGGAGGTGGAATGGTGCCCCACCAAATCGGGTAGCGTTTTGATTATTTCCAATTGTAAGGTGTGGGTGAGGTTGTAAACATTGTGGAAATTAAATAAAATTAAAAAACAACATAACAGGAAATACTTTCGTTTCCCTGGGAATGGCATCCAAGTTCTCACGTCCTTATAACTATCATCCAGTAATTCTCATTTTTTACAAATGTCTGTCGATGTAGCTTTGTACCTGTTAGCGATAATCGAGGCAAAAGATTATTGAACGCTGTCTGTCGAGTCAAATATAGGTCAGGACAGTTAAAAAAAGCAGTGCCAGAAGTGGCCCTGCTTTCTCTTCTCAAGGTAAAAGAAATTATTTGAGAAACACGCTGTTCCTATTCCGGCTTACGCGTTCTTGCCCTTGTCAAAGCCGGCAAAAAACTCCTCCACCTTCTTGTAGTTGTCCTCCACCGTGGCCTTGTAATCCTCTCGGCCCCGCTTGCAGGCCTTGATCCAGTCATAAACGGCCTTCTTGCCCTCCGCCGGCATCCAGGTGCCCTGCTCCATGAAACCGTTCACCATCTTCTCCGTCTGCTCCTGAAGCACCGTCATGGCATTGAAGGTGTTGTCAAATGCTGTCTTGTTGAATTGAATCATCTGTTTCGCAAACTGTTTCGGTTCCATCTTTCATTCTCCTTTAATTAAAGACTGTCCTCTGTCCAAGGCCTTGCCCTGGGTAGAGGTTCGTGAATTGATCTTACTTGCCCGCCTTCGTCCGTTTGTCGAAATCAAGTTGAAGAGGGATACGACGTCTCGTCCGCTTGCTCCAGAATTTCGCCGGACAGCTCTCGATTAACCTCTCGTTGTGCAGTCTGTCTCTCCTTTCATTATTCAGCCGCATAAAACTCCAGACTGCTGTCTGGAGATGAAGCGGCTGCCCGGAGGGCTCAAACAGATTTACGCTTGAAGCCCAAAGATGCCCCGGCTCCTGCCGGGGGAGTATCACTTCCTGACGTCTTTTACGGCGTCCTTCACTTTCTCGCTCGTCCTGTCGATCTGATCTCCGGCTTTTTCTACAGCCTTGTCGACTTTCTTGCCGGCTTTCTCGACCGGGCCCTCTTTCGTGCAACCCGACAGCCCCAACATCAGGACGATCATCATCAAAGCTGTGATGATGCCTTGAACAAATTTCTTCATTTGCATCCTCCCCTCGGTCTGAGGCCTCACCTCAGCCATGTGTGCCGGCTTTTCTCAGCTTCGCCCGTCATCTCCCTTGCCTGGGTTACGACAGACCGCACTTTTTGCGGATTCATCCCCGCTATTCTCTCCAACCCTTTTTTTTCTGCAGCAGCCACCTTGGCAATTGTGTCATAGCTGGATTCGACCAGGCGCCGTGACAGGACTTCCCCTATCCCTTTGAGTTTTTGCAGCTCTTTCATCTGTTCCTTCATGGCAGGCTCCCGTGATTTTTCATTAGTGCGCAAACTCACGCAAACATTGGAATGCAGAGATGCAATGGCCTCTTCTAGGGAACTGACCGGATTGCCGTCAACCACCGCATCCCTATCTTCGCAAAACGCACCGAACTCTTTGAATACTTCAAACTGAGTCGAGTGGACCGTTTTCTCCCGATGTACGGGTTGATGCTTTTTTTCGTTGCGCGGCGGCAATAATCCGGGTCATGCTGAGGCCGGGACTACCTCAGTCCGAAAAAGCCTGCTATGAAAATCACAACAACAACAACGCCAATGATGTAAAATATACTGTTCATGTCCGTTTCTCCTCTCTTTCGCGTGATCGGATCATCTTCAACCTCCAAGTTGATCTTGGGTGAGATGACCATGATTATGACAATTGTAATTGCAAGTGGCCTGCCAAGAGCTGAATAAAAAGGAGAATTTTGAAATCACTCTTTAATAACAGGGAATTAGATTAACAGGAGAGAGCGGCGGACTAACCTGAAATGCCCCGTTTGGCCTCAATATTTGGTGGAGCCTCAAGATGGTGAGGGATACTTTAAAGAGAGGATGATTTCAGGCGGTCCCAATAGAAGATTTAATCCACCATGCATACTTCTTGTTTTACCAGAAAAACAGAACAGGGCATTGCTCTGATGATTTCATCATTACTTCCCCCCACAAGCATGCGTTCCAGACGGCTTTCTGCGTGGCTACGGAGGATAAGCAAATCAAAGTTCTCTTCTTCTATGAGTTTCATGATGATTTCGGATGAGACACCTTCCCTGATAAATTCTTTAATCTCCATGCCATTCATTTTTTCTGCATTTATAATTTCATGCAATTCTGCTTTACGCTTTTCCATATCCTTTTTATGTTCTTGCTCAATGGACACCATGGGTATGCTCCAACCCTTAAGCCATGTTGTATCAATCACGTGAATAACAGAAAGTCCGGCTTTATATTTTTGGGCCAGTGAAATTCCAATCTGTATCGTTTTGTCACAATGTTTTGTCAACCAGCTGACAACAAGAATATGTTTCATAAAATCCATGTTCCGTCTCCTTTATCTTGAATTGTCTGTCCTAAACCTTGACGTTGATAGCAAAGGTTTACCCTACCGGTATTGACATCATACTCACCATTTCCAATCGGGTAAGCGGAAGATATATGTTGGCTTCTTTGAACTGTCCCGCTCGGCTTTTTACTTTATTTCGCTCGAAACGCTGCCTGACAGTGCGATAAGCCATGGCGAGACTCAGACCATTGCCCTCTGTTTTTGTGGTAAAGAAGGGCTCAAGTATTTTCTCCTTTATCTTCTCATCAACACACATGTATGTACCTATTGCTTCAAGGGAAATGAAAGCGCATGCGCCTACGATAGAGTCGTTGCCATTGAGCAGAGATTCGATTTCAAAATGGACCTGATTGATCGACAGTGGGAAATTGCCACAACCGGGCAATGTATTTCTGAGAAGATGTGTCAAGGCTTCCTTCATAATGGCCATGTCTGCCATGATCTTCAGGTTTTTTTCCAAGAGCGTTATGGTTATATCAATATCCCCGTAAACATGCTGTGGCATGACACCCTGCACCGTTTTCACAACATCTTCGATGTCCGCCTCCCGCAATCTGAGCTTCTCATTAATTCTCAGGACAGGGAGGATCTTAATCCGGGGCTGTTTTTGAACACTCCCTCGCATTTTACACCTCCAAGAGCCTTCTTGACTTGACCAATCTTTTTCTGAACTTATACCATTACAATCGGACCTTCGGTCCATTCCGTCCCAAAGACATGTCCTTGCCACGACCTCGCTCGGTGGGTGTTATGTGCCTCTCCAGGCCATCCTTTTTGATGCTCCGGTAATATCGCATCATCTGCTTGAAGGAGCTGAACTTTCCCGGATGCTGCATGGGCGGGTTCAACATCGTCAGGGTTGTGACAGGGGTGAAAATCAAAACAAGGAGCATTATCCGGAATATCTTCCATTTCATCTCCGGCCTCCCTTTCTCTCTCGTTGACATGCATGGTGCGATTCCTTCTCAGAGATGGCGATAAAGGCTTTTTTATGAAAATTATGGATCAACAAGATCGAATATTCTATAAAATGCGGCCGAGATTCTTGCTGATATATCTTGTCAGCCCGAGTACTCCGTCTTTGATCGTACCGGGCAACTGCCAGAGAAAGTCGACGGTATCCACCGAAAAACTGTATGGATCCTTTTCCAGAAGGCCCGCGCTGAGTTGTCCTCGCGCAGGATCCATTTTGAAAATATCCATAGGATCGACATTCAGACAGGAGTTACACTCAGGACACTGATAGTGCATTGCGCCCGAAAACGGGTTATGTCCCAAATATCTAAAAGCGTCCGACCGCGAATTGCCGATGGATGCGCCTTGCGTATCGATCGAACCCTGGTATCCGCATGGCATGCAGATCATCTGAGATGCCAACATTTATTTGCCCTTCCGAATCAGCATGAATATCTAATCACGCCTGTCTGTTGTTATCATCGCTCCGGGAGCAAAACACCCTTTGCGCAGGAGAAGCTGTGCGACATACCGTTTTCTACTTGGCTCGCAATGCCGCCGGATGGCCTTTCCTGTCATCCATGGACATCGGCAACAGGTAAACTGGATTCCGGGGCTTATGCTCGATCAGGTCCAGACTATCCCTGAGGTATCTGCCGAACTTTTGATCGATACGGTCCTGTAGTTTTTGCCAATTTTGATCTGTAGAATTGTGGTCCATTTCCGTTCCTCTCATTTCTGCTTTATATTCAATGTTTGCTGAATGTCAGTTTGGTCTGCTCAGCACTCGCTTTGACGCGACTGACTTTTATTGCATCGCTCCTTTACCTCCCTACCCTTCGAACGTTTATTCCCTCGCCCGCTCTCATCCTTTGCCGATTTTCCAGAATCACCGGGTCAACAACCTCCTCCCCGCAGATCAAACATTTCCTCCCCAAAATTGTTCACCGGGGCCGTAAAATTTGTCATAGGTCATGGCGCCCCTGCAGCGCAGACATTTCATAAATATTAATCTGTCCATTCAATCTCCCCCATCTTTTTCGGGTGGAAAACCTTGTGGAACATCATTTCATAGGGCTCTTCAAGAAGGTTCATCGCCCCCCGGAGCACTCTGAAATGATCCGACCTCAGATGGGCCATGAGGTTTTCCCGAGTATCCCAATCTTCGAGAAGAAAGAATCGATTTTCATTTTCCAGACCCTGGCAGAAATCGCAACTCCGGCATCCCTTCTCCATCCTTATGGATCCGCACAATGAAGCAATCGTCTGTGACAGCTCCACGCGTTTTGCAGGAATAACTTTCATTCGTATGATTGAAAGGATCATGGGAACTGTAAAAGCAATTTGCCTGCCAATCGTTGAAGAAAAGGGAGGAAGTTGAATTCACGCTTTAATAACTATGGGTTAGATTAAGAGGAGAGAGCAGCGGAAAAGCATGAAATGACTCGTTTGGCCTCGATATTTGGTGGAACCTCAAGATGTTGAGGGAGACCTTGGAAGGGAGGTAGGCCGTCTAGTTTTTTTCTTTGGTTGCCGGTCGGGCGATTCCGAGCTTATGCATCCTGGCTCTTAAGGTGCTTGGGATGATACCCAAGATCGCCGCAGCGCCATCCTTTCCCTCGATGCGCCATCGGGTTTCTGAAAGGATTTTAAGAATTTGGCTTCGCTCCGCCTCTTCCAATGTTTTCACGGCAGATGAGAGTGCGGAAGACGAAATCTCCAGTTTATCTGTGAGTTGTAAAACCGGCCCGGGACACAAGATCACGGCCCGTTCAATGACGCTTTCCAGCTCCCGGACGTTCCCGGGCCAAGGGTAATCCTGCAGCGCCTTCATGGTCTCTTTTGGGATTGATGTGATCTGTTTGCCCAATTTCCTGGCGTATCGCTCTGTGAAGGCCTGGACCATCATCGGAATGTCTTCCTTCCGTTGCCTTAGTGGCGGGACGGTGATGGGGAAGACATTGAGCCGATAGTAAAGGTCCTGCCGAAACCGGCCCTTGCGGATCTCTTCCTCAAGGTCTCGATTGGTCGTCGCGATGATCCGCACGTCGACTTTAATGGTATGGGACGATCCCAGGCGCTCAAACTCGTTATGCTGGATCACCCGGAGCAGCTTGGCCTGCAGCTCCAGCGGCAGTTCCCCGATCTCGTCCAGGCAAAGGGTGGAACCGTTGGCGATCTCGAACCGGCCGATCTGCCGGGCATCTGCCCCGGTAAATGCCCCCTTCTCCCGGCCAAACAATTCACTCTCAATCAAATTGCCCGGCAGGGTAGCACAGTTGACCGTGATCAGGGACCGTTTCTTACGCGGACTCATGTCATGGATGGCAAAAGCGATCAGGTCCTTTCCCGTTCCGGTCTCCCCGAGGATGAGTACCGTTGTATTGATCGGAGCAACCTGTTCCGCTCGATAAAGAACATACTTGAGACCATCGCTTTGCCCGAGAATATGCTCAAATCGATGCTGCATTCTGTTCTTGTGACGGAAGTAAATGTTCTCGGCCTCGAGCTGTTCTTTTAATGTGCTGACTTCGGCAAGAGCGGTCCGAAGCTCGACTGTCCGCTCCTCGACCTGCCCTTCGAGCTTGTCATGGGCTGTTTGCAGCGCCTCCTCCATTCTCTTGCGCTCGGTGATGTCCACCATGACAACAACAATGCCGATGACACCTTTAAGCGTGGTCAGTGAGTTTGCCCTCAATAGAAAAGATAAAACCTCGTGATCCCCCTGCTTAAAGACAACCTCAACCGCATGGCGGAAATTGTCACTCATTGCAGACAGAAGGGCAAAGGGAGTGCCGTCGGGGCAGAGGAGGTGAAATGCCTCGTCAAACTGCCGGAAGACCGGGATACTGCCCAAGAGCCTCTCAGTCGATTGACTGGCACGGATGATACGGCCCTGGTGATCGCAGAGAACAAATATTTCCGCAGCTTGATGAAGGATTTGATTGGTCAGTTTTTCCTCTGCAAGCATCTCTTCATTTCGCTTTTGCTCCGTCAGGTCGGTAACCACCATGCACATGCCACCGGGCACATCCGAGATCTGAAGGGGACTAATGGAAAGCATGGCCGGTGCGGAATTTTCATCACCGGTCCGTAGGGCCAGTTCCACCCTGCGGTTCTCCTTCAAATCTTGCGCAACCAGTCCCTCAAATAATGGAAGGTCTGTTGATGAAATGTATTGGAAGATTGAAGCCCCGATGATGTTTTCCAGAGATCCTTTGACGAGATCTGCAAAACGTCGGTTACAGAAAAGGATCGTGCCGTCAACGGCCAGCGTGACGGCCCCTTCGTTCATGGTTTCGATCATGACCCTGTAAGGCTGATCAGCGCCCGATAGCGTAAAAACCCGATCTCCTTCCGCTGTTTTGACAACCAGAGCATCCACCTCGCCGCTTGTGATAGCGCGCAGCGTTTCCTCGGCTACCATCATCCGTGACGTGATTTCCTTCAACGCATCCACATGTTGCTCGCGTGTTCTATCCGCTTTGCTCATTGATTCATGCTCAGGAATGCCTGGGTATCAGATCGAGGCCAACAAGAAACCTTTCCGTATCCGACATGTCGCCGATGAGTGTCCGGAGTGGCAAAGGGAGCTTCCTGATGAGCGTGGGGGTGGCAACAATCTGCTCTCCCGCGGCCAGCTTGGGCTGCTGGTAGATGTCGATCACCTTGAGTTCGTAGCGGTCTGCAAGGTGTGCTTTACAGAGCTTCCGGACATTGTTGATTGCGAGGGTTGATTTTGGGGTCAACCCTGTAACGTATAGCCGAAGAACGTACTTTTCACTGTCGCGACTCGCTGAGGCCTTTTCGAGTTCCTCAGTGCGCGTTTTCCCCTTTTTTTGCTGCATCGCGGTAACTCCAAAATTGATTTTATCATCCGGAAGCATTGCGAATATCGAGGCCCACGAGCACGCGCTCTGTGTTGGCCAGATCTCCGATAATTTTTTTCAGCGGCTCAGGAAGCTTCCTGACCAGTGTCGGTATGGCAATAATCTGGTCCCCTTTGGCAAGCTGGGGATTCTTTAGAAGATCTATGACTTCAATACGGTATTTCCCCGCGAGGTGCTCTTCGCAGATCTCCTTTAGATTCGCAAAAGCCGTAATCGATTTCTTGGTCTGACCGGCTACATATAAACGGAGATTCCAGATTTCTCCCGTCGAATCGGTCTTTGCTTTCTTGACCTTTCCTGATGAGGCGGCTTTCATCTTACCGTCCTTTCTTTCTTCTTGTTGGAGTACTTTGCCGGCCTGCCGTACGTTCCCCCTTGCGAAGACGCGTCAATTCCAAACGGTCTTCTGTCAGGACAGCTTTCCTTTTCCGTTCTTCCTCCGTCAGCAAATGCAGTTCTGCGGATTCCGCATCGAACTCGGCACGCAGCGCCGCAATTTTTGCTTCCAAAGCCCTCTTCCTGCGCTCCTGCTCTCGAAGCTTGCGGTCCGCCTCATGCTGGTGTGCCAGCTCAGAGGCCTTTTCCTCCGCTTCCTGGGCTGCCCGCGCACTGCCGGTTAATGCCTCGCCGGAACCGGTATAGATGTCGATCAGATTAATGCCCTGGTTCGTGAGCAGGAACTCATGAATCTGGTTGGAATGGTGCATGCCGCGGGACTTTAAAATATAGAGGCCCCGGTTGCGTTCTCCCTTGAGTTCGATGTCCCGGAGGAGAAGCCACGTATCGATCAGCGAAGAGATCTCTTCGCTTGTGCGCTCGAGGCTGCCTCCAAAATGGGTAAGGTCCGTCAGGAAAGTGGATATCTGTTGCATCTTCAAATAGTCGATCAGGCGCGTGAGGATGGATTTGACCTCCGAGGCGGTTCCCGCATTGATCAGGTTGCTGATCGGGTCTACAACGAAAACCTGGGGTTTGAATGCCTCGATCATTTTGTGGAAAGTGACAAGATGCATCTCCAGTCCGTAAAGCGAAGGCCGGGCTGAGTGAAACTTGAGAAGCCCTTTCTTCACCCACCGGGCGAGATCGATGCCGATGGAACCCATGTTCCGAACGATCTGTCTGGGCGATTCCTCGAAGGCAAAAAACAGGCAGCGCTCGCCTCGCAGGCAGGCCGCGTCGGCAAAGGTAGCCGACAAACTTGTTTTGCCTGTGCCCGCTGTTCCGGAAACGAGGATGGTGCTGCCCCGGAAAAACCCCTCACCACCCAGCATGGCATCCAGCTTTGTGACGCCCGTGGAGATGCGCTCCTTGGAAACGGGGTAGTCGAGTCCCAGGGAAGTGATGGGCAGGATAGAGACGCCTCTCTCGTCGATCAGGAAGGGATATTCATCGGCGCCATGGGCTGAGCCACGGAACTTGACAATCCGCAGGCGGCGGGTTGAAATTTGCTCCACGATGCGGAAGTCGAGAAGGATCACGCAATCGGCGACATATTCTTCGAGCCCATAGCGTGTCAGGGTCTTGTCGCCGCTTTCCCCCGTTACGATGGCCGTTACACCGCGGTCTTTCAACCACTGAAAGAGCCGGCGAAGTTCTGCCCGAAGGATCGTGGCATTCGGAAGTTCGGAGAAAAGGGCTTCTATGGTATCCAGGACAACCCGTTTCGCCCCGATGGAATCAATGGCGCTCCCCAGGCGGACAAACAATCCTTCCAAGTCATACTCGCCTGTCTCCTCAATCTCGCTTCGCATGATGCGGACGTGGTCCATTGCGATGAGTCCACGCGACTCCATGTCATGGAGATCAAAACCAAGGGAGATGAAGTTCTTCGCGAGATCCTCCGTCGTCTCCTCGAAGGTCATGAAAACCCCGGGTTCTCCATGCTCCATCGCGCCCCGCATGAGAAACTCTATAGCGAAAAGCGTCTTGCCGGAACCTGCACTGCCGCAGATCAGAGTTGGCCTGCCTCTCGGAAGCCCTCCCTTCGTGATCTCATCGAGACCCCGGATGCCCGTTGGGCATTTTTCCAAAACATCAACATCATGTCTTTTCTTTACCATTGCTATCTCCCCGTGCTTTACGAATCTGGAGCAATCCGTTTAAACGTAAATGCAATTCAGGCAGCTCAATAATACCGCGTTAAATTACAGCCCCTTCCTTACCTTCAAGGGATTACAACTACTTTAATATTAGCATTTTTTTTGTACCGATTCAACCGAAAGTGACGACTCCGTCCCAGTGGCGTTCGATGAGCGCGGCAATCTTCTCGAAGAGTTGGAGACGCTGCCAGCGCAACCGGCTTTTCCAGTTCTCAAAGAACAGTCTTCCCTATGTCACCTTGACATGCAAATATAAATGATTATATTAATTTAGATAAGCGGAGCCATAAGCAGATTTGCAGATAAATGGTATTAGCAAAGCGAGAGGCGAACAAATGAAGATCAGACCGTTACAGGACAGAGTCATTGTAAAGCGCGTGGAGGAGGCGGCAAAGACCAAAGGGGGAATCATCATTCCCGACACCGCCAAAGAGAAGCCCGCAGAAGGAATCGTCGTCGCCGTGGGTAAGGGGAAGACAGCGGAAGACGGAAGACTGATCAAACCCGATGTCAAGGCGGGTGAACGCATCCTTTTCACCAAGTATTCGGGGAACGAGGTAAAGATTGACGGGGTGGAACACCTCATCATGCGAGAGGACGACATTCTGGGAATTATAGAGAAGTGATCTGTTGATCATATACGGAGGAAACATAAATGGGAGCAAAGATAATTCAATACGATGAGGAAGCAAGGAAATCGCTCCTCAAAGGGGTCAACACCATGGCGGATGCAGTAAAGGTAACCCTTGGACCCAAGGGCCGGAATGTAATTATTGACCGGAGCTATGGTGCACCCAATGTCACGAAGGACGGCGTAACCGTTGCCAAAGAGATCGAGCTGGAAGACAGGTTCGAGAACATGGGCGCCCAAATGGTGAAGGAAGTGGCCAGCAAGACGAGCGACGTGGCCGGCGACGGAACCACCACGGCCGCGATCCTGGCCCAGGCGATTTACCGGGAAGGCGCCAAAACCGTGGCCGCCGGCAGCAACCCCATGGATGTGAAGCGCGGCATCGAAAAGGCTGTGGAAGTCGTCGTCGCCGAACTGAAAAAGATGAGCAAGCCGACGAAAGACCAGAAGGAAATTGCCCAGGTGGGCACCATTTCCGCAAACAACGACGAGTCGATCGGCGGCATCATCGCAGAGGCGATGGGCAAGGTCGGCAAGGAGGGCGTCATCACCGTGGAAGAAGCCAAGGGGATGGAGACCGAACTGGAGATCGTGGAAGGGATGCAGTTCGACCGCGGATACCTTTCCCCCTATTTTGTGACCAATGCCGAAAAGATGGAAATCAACCTGGAAGACTGCTACATCCTCATCAATGAGAAGAAGGTCAGCAACATGAAAGACCTCCTCCCCATCCTCGAGCAGATCGCCAAGATGGGCAAGCCCCTCCTGATCATCGCGGAAGACATCGAAGGGGAAGCGCTGGCGACCCTGGTGGTCAACAAGCTGCGCGGGACCCTCCATGTGGCGGCCGTGAAAGCCCCCGGATTCGGCGACCGGAGAAAGGCCATGCTGGAAGACATCGCCACCCTCACGGGCGGAAAGATGATCTCCGAGGACATGGGCTACAAGCTTGAGAACACGAAGATTGAAGACCTCGGCCGCGCCAAACGGATCATCATCGATAAAGACAACACAACGATCATCGACGGGGCCGGCTCTCGCGCCTCCATCGAAGGTCGCGTAAAGCAGCTTCGCGCCCAGGTTGAGGAGACCACCTCCGACTATGATCGCGAGAAGCTCCAGGAGAGACTGGCGAAGCTGGTCGGCGGCGTGGCCGTGATCAAGGTCGGCGCCGCAACCGAGACGGAGATGAAAGAGAAGAAGGCCCGCGTCGAGGATGCCCTCAACGCAACCCGTGCAGCCGTGGAAGAGGGAATCGTTCCCGGCGGAGGCGTGGCCTATCTTCGTACCCTTCCCGCCCTGGAGAAGATGAAGCTGGAGGGGGACCAGCAGGTCGGCGTGGCCATTGTCAAAAAGGCCCTTGAGGAGCCTCTCAAGATGATCGCGAATAACGCTGGTGTCGAGGGCAATATCGTTGTGGAAAAGGTCAAGGAGAAGAAGGGGGCCTACGGATTCAACGCCCAGACCGAACAGTACGAAGACATGATCGCGGCCGGCGTCATCGATCCGACCAAAGTCACCAGGTTCGCACTTCAGAATGCAGCCTCCGTCTCATCCTTGATGCTGACGACGCAGTGCATGGTCGCGGACAAACCTGAAAAGAAACCGGCGATGCCGGCCATGCCTCAGGGAGATTATTGACGAATCGGCTCAAATTAAATGTTACCCAAGGAGAAACCCAATACAAAGGAGAGTTAAAGATGTCAGAAGGAAAAGTTAAATGGTTTAATGATTCAAAGGGATTTGGTTTTATCGAGCAGGACGGTGGCAAGGATCTGTTTGTGCATCATTCAGCGATTCAGGGAGACGGTTTTAAATCGCTGGCTGAGGGTGATCGTGTCAGTTTCGATGTTGCCCAGGGTGCCAAGGGTCCTGCTGCCGAGAATGTTCGCAAGCTGTAGGACCTTGCTTGAGGGGTTCTGATCTGTAGCATACCCCTTGACATGGATGATGAGCATCACTATCTTATAATTGACGAAATGCTGCGATGTGCGTATTGAGTCTATCTACTGGATGTTAACGAAAAAGAGAATTACGGGTCTTCGTGGTGATTATCACCCTTAAAGACCGGATCTTAAATGATGGACTCCAGTAAAAGACAAGACGGCATAGGTGGGTTTCGTCTTTTATTTGTAAGTGGAGTATGCGAGCTGCCTGATTTTGTGGCCAGAGCATCGAATATTCTGTTAGCTGACCCGAACTGACCCGGGCACTACGACGACCACTACGAAGTGTTCACTGTGATCGTCCACCAGGGGAATTGTTTGTTCCCGTTGCACGACCCCGTCAACGGTCACGCTTTCCCCACCTTCGCCCGCGCGACCCTGCACGACCTTTATATGGTAGACGGTCTCCCGGTACCGGTAGTGTACCGTGAAGCCCTCCCAATCGGCAGGAAGACAGGGTTTGACGTAAAGTTTTTCTGCTTCGAGTCTCAGCCCCAGGAGCGATTCCACAATCAGCCGGTACATCCATCCGGCTGCTCCCGTGTACCACGTCCATCCGCCACGGCCGGTGTGGGGCGGGACGGCATAGACGTCCGCCGCGACAACGTAAGGCTCCACCTTGTACGTCTCCATCCCTTTCGCTGATCCCCCGTGATTTACAGGGTTGATCATGGTCAGGAGTTCCCACACCCGTTTGCTGTCACCCATGGCTGCGAAGGCCATGGCGGCCCAGATGGCCCCATGGGTGTACTGCCCGCCATTTTCCCGGACCCCGGGAACGTAACCCTTGATATAGCCGGGATTCAAATCCGATTTATCGAAGGGCGGATCAAGCAACTGGATCAATGCGTCTTCCCTGCGTACGAGGTGCTTATCCACCGCGTCCATGGCTTTACGGGAACGCGTGGCGCTCCCTGCCCCGGACAGGACAGACCAGCTTTGCGCAATGGAATCGATCCGGCATTCGGGATTGTCCGCTGAACCGAGGGGCGTGCCGTCATCAAAGAAAGCCCGAAGGTACCACTCACCATCCCAGCCGTGCTCCTCGATGTTCCGGCTCAACTTGCCTGCTTCTCTCTCACAACGTTCGGCGAAGGGCAGGTCCCCATGCATGCGCGCGACCTCAATGAACCTCATGAGTACTGCATAGAGAAAGAAAGCAAGCCAGACACTTTCGCCTTTGCCGTCTTTACCCACCATGTTCATGCCGTCGTTCCAGTCGCCGGAACCGATGAACGGCAGGCCGTGTTCACCAAATCTGAGCCCCCTCGTGATGGCTCGGACGCAGTGATCGTAGAGACTGGCCTTCTCTTCAGAGCTGCCGGGCAGATCGTAATAGGAGTCCTCCTCGGCGTTGACCGGACGTCCCTTAATGAAGTGGACCAATTCATCCAGCGCTCCTTTATCTCCCGTGGTCAGAACGTAGTGGCACGTCGCATAAGGCAGCCAGAGAAAATCATCCGAGCAGTGGGTCCGCACGCCCCGGCCCGAGGGCGGATGCCACCAGTGTTGGACATCTCCTTCAGAGTACTGCCGCGACGCACAGAGGAGGAGGTGCTCCCGCATGAGTTGTGGCTCGGCATGGAGGAGGGCCATCACGTCCTGCAACTGGTCACGGAAGCCAAAGGCGCCTCCCGACTGGTAGTAACCGCTCCGCCCCCAAAGACGGCAGGCCAGGGTCTGGTATAAGAGCCAGCCGTTGGCCAGGAAGTTGATGGACCTGTCCCGTGTCTCCACGTGAACGGCGCCGAGGGTGTGGTTCCAGTATTGCCATACTCCTTCAAGGACCTCACGGGCCGCAGTTGATCCACAGAAGCGGTGTGCCATGTTGCCGGCGTCATCGGCATCACGGCCTGCTCCCAAGGTAAAGACGATCTCGCGCTCTTCCCCGTCCGCCAGTTCAAAGGCCACCTGGATGGCGCCGCATGGGTCCAAAGCGACCCCTACCCTGCCGGAAAGCCGTGACCGCGCCATAGCAGCCGGATGAGCGAGCGTTCCGTTACGCCCGAGAAATTCCGTCCGATCGCCGCTCATGGTCCGGGTTGCGTCGTCCACATTAAAAAAGGCCGTTCGGTTGCCGAATTCAGAGTTGTAAGGGTTGCGTGCGAAGAGGGCGCCGCTGGTCGGGTTGATCTCCGTAATGACGTGCATGGCAGTTTTGGATCGCAAATCTCCCAGCACCCATTCCACATATCCTGTGGCGGAAAGTCGCCTTGTCCGTCCTGATAGGTTCCGAACCTTCAGCATCGTAAACTTGACCGCGGCGTCCAGGGCCACGTAAACCCACACCTCCGTGCTGATGCCGCGTTCTGTATGCTCGAATACGCTGTAGCCGAAGCCGTGGCGGGTGACGTACGGCGTGGCTCCGCGGCTGGGCAGCGGCGTGGGGGACCAGAAGTGGCCGCGATCTTCATCGCGAATATAGAAGGCCTCCCCGCTCGCATCGCTGACAGGATCGTTGTACCAGGGGGTGAGGCGAAACTCATGGGCGTTTTCGCTCCAGGTATAGGCAAGACCGTTCTCTGAGACAACCGTTCCGAAATGCCGGTTTGCCAGCACATTCACCCACGGCGCCGGCGTCACCTGGCCACGGGCGGTTGAAATCACGTACTCCCGGCCGTCAGGTGTGAACCCTCCCAGACCGTTCCCAAACATCAGGTCCTGGCGAGGCTTTGCTGCTATTGACTGGGTATCGCCCCGTTTGGTTCGGGTTTGCAGATGGGCCGGCAACATGCTTTCCGTAAAGCCCGGCTGCTCCAACTGGTCCGTAAGCGTTCCCCTGCGGTCCGTAATGATGACGCGGGCAACCGCCTGGAACAGGACGCGGTCCTCCTTCGATATCTGGTCTGAAGGTCTTACGAAAATACCGCCCGGTCGATCAGTCACATTGGCATCTGTACTTGCAGCGATGAGCCCCATGATCTGCTCGTGAAGAAGTTGCCGGTAACCGGCGTGATCTTCGTTCCAGATGACCAGGTCCGCCGCCAGACCTTTGAGACGCCAGTATGCATGGGCCTGAACGAGCTGTCGCACCAGGTTGATGCTGGCCGGATCTTCAATCTGAAGCAGCACGATAGGGAGATCGCCGGAAATAGAGTAGCCCCAGAGGCCGGATTGGCCGCGCCGGTTTTTGATGAGGGTCCCCGAACCGGCGCGCAGCGACGAATTCGCATAGATGACAGAGGAGGCAAGACGGCCATAAAGTTGCGCATCGGCTTCCGTGGCGTTGATCTGCCGCAGCAGCACCTGGCTATGGGTCCACGCCAGATCAAAGACTCGATCGGCGATATGCCGGTCTTGGTACTTCCCGACAAGGTCCATGCAGGCATCCCGGGTTTCTCCCATACCGTTGACGATAATGATGGTTGCCGATTTTTCCGGACCGATGGTTATTTGATGCCGGATCGCGGCAATCGGATCGAGTACTGATCCCGCACTGCCCGAAAGCCTGGATGGACTTTTCATCGCTTCCGGATCGGCAATGGTGTTCCCGCGGCCGATAAACCGCATACGATCCGTCTCATAGGATACTTCACCGGTCTCGACCCCGTGCACAGCCATGAGATGGAACATCCATGGCGGTTCTTCATCAAGGGAACGGGGACGGCGCGTGCAGAGTATTGCCTTCTTTTCATGGATGATTTCGGTCTGGACAAAGAGATTGCTGAAGGCCGGGTGCAGCGCATCCTGAGCAGGCGGTGCGAGAACAACTTCCACGTAACTCGTCACTTCGATTGTTCTGCTCGTCCGCGCCCGGTTGCTGATGGTAACCCGGCGCAGTTCGATGTCATCCTCCGGTGAAACAGAAATCACCGTATGTGTGTCGAAGTCCTGATCCCGGCGGCGGAATTCCGCTCGTCCTTCCGAGAATATGGCCTCATACTGCCGCGAAGCCCTAAGTGCAGGTTGGTATGCCGCTGACCAGAAATCACCAGTTGCGAGATCTCTGATATAACAGAATGCACCCCAGTTATCGCAGGTGCTGTCTTCGCGCCACCGAGTCACCGCCAGGTCTTTCCAGCGGCTGTAACCGCCGCCCGCATTGGTGATCATTACGTGATATCTGCCGTTCGACAACAACTGCACTTCCGGTACGGCTGTGCCGGGGCTCGTGTAAACGCGTATCGGCATTTCTCCTGTGTCATCTAAGGCTGTCTGCACCTCGGCAAGTTCGGTCGTGAGCGAATAATAGGCGGTGGCCTTTGGCACCCGCTCCTTAAGCAAAAGCATGATGGCCTGAAATGAGGGATCCGACTCGAATCGCCTCTGCATGGGGCGGTTGAGGAGCAGAGAGGCCAGAGAGAGGAGGCTCATACCCTGATGATGGGCCATGAAGGATCGAACCACCGCGCTCGATTGCCCGCGGGGCAGGCGGGAAGGGGTGTAGTCAATCGATTCATAAAAACCGTACTTTCCCTCAAGGCCCTGAGCGGCGAGTGCTTCGAGGTTGAGACAGGCTTCTTCAGGCGCCACCATGAGCGCCAGCGCTGAGGCATAGGGGGCAACGACCAGATCCCCGGCAAGCCCGCGTTTGAGCCCCAGGCCGGGTACGCCGCAGGGGCCGTACTGATAATTGAGATGAGCGTCGATCATGTTATAACCGGATTCCGAAATACCCCACGGCACCCCCCGCTTTTTTCCATAATCGATCTGTCTTGCCACAGCCGCCTGATAGGTTTCGTCGAGGAGCGTCTGCTCATAGGTAGGCATGACGAGGAGCGGCATGAGGTACTCGAACATGGAGCCGCTCCAGGAAAGGAGAACCGGCTCTCCTGCGGTGGCAGTGAGCAGGCGCCCCAAGGCAAACCAGCTCTCCTGCGGCAATCGTCCCTGGGCAATGCCGACAAAGCTGGAGAGCCTCGCTTCCGAAGCCAGTAAATCATAGTAACTCGCGTCCCTTCGTTTTTCGCTAAAGTTGTAGCCGATCGCCAACAGACGGCGATCCTCGTTATAGAGGAAGTCATAATCGATACGGGCAAGTTCACCGGATTGCGATGCAAGGTCTTCAATAACCGCGATTCTCGCCCTGGCCCGGATGCTTGCCTCCTTGATGGCCCCTGCAAACTCATCAAGCTGCGCCCGCTGCAGTGCCGTTCCGCAGTCTGGATCTGTCATTGCCGACAGTGACTCCTCGTCAAGATTTGCCAATATGCGCAGCGTCGGAATCTGGCCGAGACCCGGGAAATCGCCTATCCCCTTCAAAGAAAAAGGCAGTACTGTCCATGTTGCAAGAAAACGCAACTCATCGAGGGCGGCCCGGCATTGGCCGGCAAAGGCCTGCGCCCACCCTGCGGCTTCGCCCTCCGGGTCGGCGTCGAAGCCCTGGACCAAATCAACGGCAGACGCCGCGAGTCCGCTCAGGCCCTCCTGTGCCGCCTCGCATGTATCCGGCGGAGAAGCGCACAGAGACGCCAAATTATCCCGCACCTGAGTGAGCCGGGCCGGAACGGTTTGCCCGGCAACGTCCATCAGAATATTGAGTGTATCGAGGAGACCGTCAAATACCTTTGATCCCATAATCCGCTCATCGGGGAGTGCCATAAGACCTGCCCGCAAAGTCAACAAATGGGCTGCAAGATTTCCGCTGTCTACAGTCGAAATATACATAGGTAAGAGCGGTTTCAGAGTCTCTGTGTCATACCAGTTGTAAAAGTGTCCTTTGTGGCGCTCCATGGCTGCCATTGCATGGAATGCGTTTGCCGTGCGATCGATGAGCTGCCCTGCAGAAATGTAGCCGAAATCCCAGGCGGACAAATTGGCGAGAAGCGCAATCCCCATGTTGGTTGGCGACGTACGATGGGCAACCTTAACCAGGGGATGCTCCTGATAGTTATCGGGCGGAAGCCAATGATCAGCCGGACCGACGAAGGTTTCGAAGTAGCACCAGGTCTTTCGGGATATTTTTCTCAGAAAGGTCATCTGGTCGGAGGTGAGCCTTGCTTCACGATGACCAAGCGGCTCACTGATCCACCACGCTACCCAGGGAGAAAAAAACCAGAGGCAAAGAACCGGCAGGGCAACAACCAAAGCCTCCGGCCTTGAAAATGCGAGGTAAACCGCCGTGGCAAAGGCAAGGACCGGAGAAAACCACATGGCCCGGAAGGCGCCGGCCAGACCCGTCCGGCCCACGCGATCGGAGTTGCCTGAAGGGTTCCATTCGAGAAGCCGCTTGTTCGCAACCAGCATTCGCCAGATGGTGCGCAGAACAGCGTCCATACTGAAAAATGCCTCATAGGGCAGACAGAGGAAGGTAAAGGCAATCTGGCCAAGGCTCCTTCCGGTCTCACGGAAAGCGGCAAGAATGTGCCGATGGAGAAGGACATCACTTGGCTTCTGAAACAGATCCATCAGAGAGGTCATCAAGGAGGGGATCACGATGATCCCCACGACCGACAAGGTCCAGAACCAGGGCGAGGGCATTACTGTCCAGCCCAGGAGAAGCAGGAGTGTCACCGCTAAGGGCGAGAGGCTGCGCCGAAGGTTGTCGAATATCTTCCACTGGGAAAGCAGTGAGAGGTGATTCTTCTGAAAACGCGCATCCAGACTAGGGACCCCCGGCAGCAGCCATCTGAAAAGCTGCCAGTCACCGCGAATCCAGCGGTGTCTGCGGCTCACGTCGGCACTGTAGCGAGAGGGGTATTCCTCATATAACTGCACATCGCTCAGAAGACCCGCCCGTACATAGCACCCTTCGATGAGATCATGGCTCAATATCCGGTTTTCGGGAAAACGTCCCCTGAGGGCCTGCTCGAACGCATCAACCTCGTAGATGCCCTTGCCGATGAAGGAGCCTTCCCCGAAAAGATCCTGGTACACGTCAGAGACAACGCGTGTATAAGGATCGATGCCTGCATCACTTCCCCACATGCGGGCATACCGTGACCGGTTTGTACCGGGCAGGCTCACCGCCACCCGTGGTTGAAGGATACCGTATCCGGCACAGACACGTTGCCTGCTTTCATCATAAAGCGGACGATTCAGCGGGTGTGCCATGGCCCCAACAAGCTGCCACGCCGCGTCACGGGGGAGTTGCGTATCCGTGTCCAGCGTAATGATATATTTTACCTTCTCCAATCCTTCCGTATTTCCGACGATGAGCGAAAAGCACTCTCTCGACCCGCCGCGGAGAAAAGAGTTGAGCTCCGCAAGCTTCCCCCGCTTGCGTTCATAACCCATCCAGATCTGTTCCTGGGGATTGAAGCGGCGTGGACGATGGAAAAGGAAAAAGTTGTCATTCTTCGATGTTCTGTATTTTTCGTTCAGCTCTTCGATGCCCTGCCGGGCCAACGATAACAGCGGCCCATCCTCAGGCAGGGTTTCCTCGTTCGCGTCCCGGAAATCGGTAAGCAGGACAAAACGCAGGTTTTCGTCTCTATTGGCCAGGAACCTGACTTCCAGCGCCTCCATCAGATGCTCGATATTTTCAGTGCCCGTGATCATCGTCGGCACGACAACCAGAGCAGACGCTTCCGGAGGAATCCCTTTGGATAAGTCCATGCGCGGGAGCGGTTGCGGCGCCACCAGGCGTGTCGTCAGCCAATTCACCAGGGCTATTGCCAACTGGCTTACAGACAGAAGGGAGACGATGCCGACAAGCCACATCCAGGGGCTGCGCAACCCGCTCTCATGGGCCTCTGCAATCAGACACCCTGTGAAGATCGCGGTGAGCGCACAGATCGTGCCAAGATAAAAGGGTAAAGGAAAACGATGAATGGTCTTTCGTAACATCTCCGTTGAAGAGGTGCGTACCCCGGCACACCGTTCGAGCAGAGCCAACCCCTTGTCCATAAGATAAAATCCGACATGATTCTCCCGATTGTTGCTGTCCAACCCATCCCCTGCCTTCCTGGCAAGATTGATCGCAGCGCGAGCCACCTCGTTTTCGGACAATCGGCTACCTTTCGCCATCTTCTCCACGACGTGACGGTATTGATCGCGAGTGGCGAAATCCATCCTGTCATACACACCCGCAGGGTCCTCGCAGAGGGTTTGTTCGACAACACTCATGGTTTCAACGAATTTGCGCCAATCCATGGCGCCCAGGAAACGGAGGCTGCCGATGCTGTTGCTTATGGAAAGCTGATCTGCCGCTTGTTGCTGGTTCTCTGACTGCACCAACAGTTCAATCGTCAGACTTGACTCGGAGAGTTGCTGCTCAATCCAGGTGAGCGGCAATGCGAGAGCAGGTCCCTGACCCTGCAGACGGCGTGTAAGCTCTGCAACAAAAGAACTGACCATGGGAGGCTTGGAGCGTGCCATGTCGGCAATGACCAGAATTAAATCCTTGGGGTTCAGCTCGGCGGTCTCCGTAATCCGGTCTGCCCAATAATCGGCCTGGTTCCGGTCGATTCTGTCGGCAGCAATCCGCGTTGCAATGCGCCGGAGATTCTCGATCAGCGCCAGGCGGAGCATGATGGGGATGGCCCATAATTCACCCAGTTGAAGCACGGTGACCGTCTGATAGGCAGCTACGAAACTGCTGAGACTCTCAGGATCGACCCGCCCATCACCGTGCGAGATTGTCTCCAGTGCAATGTCATACACACGGGGAAGACCCATTGAGGGACCCTTTTTCAAGCGGGGCAGTCCCTTGCTGTACCCCTTTGGCAAGTGTATTTTGGCCGTGCGAATCTGCTCTTGCATGAGATAGAAGTTGTCAAGGAGCCATTCCCCTGCCGGTGTAATCCTTCTGTTTCCCTTCACGGCCTCTGTGAGCAGGTCGCGAACTTCATGGAGAACGCCTTCATTCTCACCGAGCCGCGTCAGCAGTTGTTCGGGGCTATGGTCTGCGCTCAAGGTATGTGCTGCGGCAAGGGTCTTGCCGTGTTGCTCCATCTGGGATGCACTGAACAATTCCGATCTAAGGGGCGGTTCATCGCTGACGCGCTTGTGCGCTGGACTGCTTCCGCGAAGGCGTGCCCACAATGGGTGCCGGCTTCCGATAAGGGTCGTGCTGGGTGACGCCAAGTTAAATATCTCCTTGTTGAGAAGTTAAGTGTAAATCAACCGGATTGCGCAATAGTAGTATCTTGGACTCCCATTCCTCGGTCATCACGGGTAGTTTCGTTCGAAGTGGTTGTGGGTCACATTAATGCATATAATCTATTCTTTTAATGGGTGAGTTGCCAGCATAATCTTGGGTGACAGTGTTCCCGGTGAGCTGATTTACACGCGACGGAACGAACAGTTGCGAGGTTCTATAATTTCTGAATCTTTGTATCCGAAGTTCGTCAAATTTCCCGACAGGCGTTCGTGTGGACTTGTATTCGAACTGGATGACTGCGGTTAATGAGAATATGACATGCGACAGACTTGAAATCACCTTCAAGTGTTTAATGGTGAGATTTCATCCGAACCAGGGATTACCGAAGATCGCCTTCCAGTTCGGTTACATAGAGTCTCCTGTAGTAGTCCATGGTTTCCTTGAGATGGGCCAGAACGATCTTTCCGGTCAGGATGGGATGGTTGTTTGTGACATTGGCGTCTTTAAATCTCGTCCCGTGCTCAAGTTCCACCTCCAATCCCATACGGAAAGCTTCGAGAGGTATAGGCATTCCTTCAGTATTGACAATGGTCAGGATTTTAGAAGCCTCTTGTGCCGAAACAACAGCTTCAATCCGTTTTGACCAGTCATCTATCCCAGTCTCAGCACAAACCCTTGCGACCTCTTGCGCTGTTACGTACTCCGGTAATATCATTTTGTCCTCCCTTCGTAAAAACCCTGATATCTTGAAATATCTATTTACGCTGGTCTCTGCTCGATTGTTTTGAGTCGAGTAGATCTACTGTGAATTAGAAAAGCAGATTCCCGAGACTTACAGGAAGGATACTGGTCAAGCCAGGTGCAGAAAATCCACTGCTCCGTGCTTGCAGCTTTCATCCCGTAAAGGGAATTTCAACAGGGAAGCCCCTCTCTTCTTTTACTCCTTTATCTGTCCACTTTCTTTTGAAACACTACAATTTGTACTAAGAACTTTTTTTGTCGAGGCTCATACATCCCGCGCTGGCCGTTCACTCCTAACAAACGGCATTACTTGCAACTGCTCAGATCAACCCAGTTTGAACGGTGGGCAGCTGACGCGAAGCAATCTTTTTATCCCCTTAGGGGTGAATAAAGATGGGAGGGAAAAAGATACGGATGCCCGGTGGCGGAGGCGGCGGGGCATAGATAACCCTCGGCGGGGCATAAACCCGTTCCCTGTAGCCATAAGGTCCATAAACACGCCTGCCTTGCACATAGCGGTCCCGGTCATACCCAAGGCCCCTGTGCTCGTAACGGTTTTTGTCATGTTTATCTTTTTTACCGAGGGCCGGCGTTGCGTCTATACTGCCGATCATCGCGGCTAAGACGAGCCCCATCATCACCTTGCCCACGATGGATCTGAAACTCCATGTGCTTGATGTTTTCATAAAGTCACTCCATTCCTGGATCGATTCCAATTTTTTGTTTGGCCTCAACCGTTAATTGTATAATTTTACCGGTTATTTCCTTTTGGCCTTTGACTTTCCATATCGCCCTGTCTGGAATATTGTATCGGTAGTTTTCTTCTGTTCATCCGACATACTGGAATAGAATGCCTCGAAAGGCGGGATGAGCTTCTCCAGTTGATCTAAATGGGCCTTGGTAATTTGACTGTGAAGTTTCATGCGCTCGACGCTGTTCATGGTATTCGTGTTTTCAGCCCTCTCCTTGGCAAGGGCGTCCATTTCTTTCGCATTTTCCCGCATCACCTGAGTAAGGCTATTCCATAATTCTTTCTGGGCCTCGGTGATATTTAGCGCACCTTGAAGCTGTTTGATCTGGGCCTCAGTATGCTCGACGGCCGAAGTTCTGGCAACTGCCGACGATCTCTTCTTTCCTGCGGCTGCAAAAGAAAGATCCGCACTGGCGAAAAAGATAGCGGATAGAAACGCCACCATCACAACAACGAGTATCACTGGAAATACCACTTGATAATCCCTTCGCTTCATGTTCCGTCTCCTTCTAAGTTTGATAATCAGCGCCTGAAAGCGCTAAAAGGTTATAAACCAAATGACTCAACTTCCGCACATTGGAACCATGTTGCTCTCCTTTTCTTCCTAACGTCGTTCATCATGCATTTGGTATTGACCTCCAACCCTGTTGTCATGACCTCTACTCCTGTCATGACCTCCGCCTCTGTCATAATCTCCACCTCTTCCACCCCCGCCATCTGGACCCCACCACCATGGATAACATCCTCCAATCGATATCAGCATGATCACTAAAACAATCCCCAACATAATGATTCTCTTCATCGCCTTCTCCTTTTTCCAGCTTCGCAAAAAACTGTCATCATTATTTTTTCTTCATCCTCCTCTTTGACGGTTTTTTCTCACCCACCTTCATGGGCATCATCAGATCCGCCCCATCAGCATCAGGATGATCACAATCAGAAGAACCAATCCAAGTCCACCGCTGGGATAGTATCCCCAGCTTTTACTGTGAGTCCAGGTGGGCAGTGCGCCGACGAGAATGAGAATCAAAATAACGATCAGTATCGTACCCATGTTTTTCCTCCTTTCCTGCTGTTTGAACCCATTCTTTCTTAACTGATTCACCATCGGCTCCAAGTCGATGGGTTCAGCGGTCGTGTCGAATGAATTCGACTTTTTGCGACCGCTTTATTAAAAGTCATTTTTGGCTCTTCCCTCCGGGACATCGCCAAACTTCGCTTCGCCTAAAGGCGAGGGGTTTCAACCATCCCCGATGAGGACACTAACAAAGGCGACCCGTAGCGAGCAATAAACAGAAGTGGGATAAAATCTTCTTTTTTTCATTATCTCGCGCATACTGCTGACAATTTCTGCCAATTCGACACCATCTTTATATTCCGGCTCGCCCTTGTCCCTGATATATTCATAATTTCTTTTGTAAACGCCCCAGAAGTTTCTTGCCTTTTCCTTCGATCTCGCCAAGCGCATCACTGTTGAGTTTGCCCCATTTCTCCTTAAGCCTCCCCTTGATCTCCAGCCATTTCCCTTTCATAATATTTCTATTCACGCTCATCATCCTTTTGGCTGAAGTTGTCGCTTATTGCCATCCTACTCGTTTTTTCTCTATTCGGATGTTCGCTGGCTTCACATCTTTTTCTTCAAGCTTCAAGTTGATCTTGGGTGAGATGACCAGGATTATGGAATTAGTAATTGCAAATGGCCTGCCAACCACCGAAGGTAAATCAGAACTTTGTAATTACCCTTTGATAACAGAATCTTAGGCTTACAGGTGATAACTGGAGAAAAATATGAAATGACTCGGTTGGCCTCGATATTTGGTGGAACCTCAACATGATGAGGGATATTTAGAAGGGAGGATGGCAGCGTTCCGGCATGGTTAATGTTGTTTCTTTCATCGCATCCCCCTTTAGTTTTTCGACTTCATCTCGAGCCGGGTCACCCGCCTTCCGCAATCTGAGCTTCTCATTAATTTTCAGGTTAGGGAGGATCTTAATCTGGGGCTGTTAGAGCTGGTCTGGCAAAACTGGACAGCAACTGTGTTTTTAGTCAAGAGACGTTTTCACTCGTTACAGGCAACCCAATGGGTGCGATTTTTAATCATGGTATTGAGGATTACCACTAGTCTTGCGCATACATGCCGTCATAGCCACTTTGTGAAGTTTACCAGCATCACGAAGGCGCTGATAAAATGTCTTAAGCATGGGATTGAAACGTATGGCACAGGTGACGCTCATATATAAGACAGAACGGATCCTACCCCGGCCACCCCAAATCATTCGTTGTCCCCGAAACAGGCCGCTATCGCGGTTTAATGGTGCGACGCCAACCAGAGCAGCGATCTGTTTCCTATTCAGGGTTCCTAACTCGGGAAGGCTGGATAATAGTGTCATGGAAAGCACCGGCCCTACCCCGGGAGTGCTTTGTAAAATATCATCCTTTTCTCGCCAGACGGGACTTTTCCTGAGTAGATCGCTCAAGTTCTTATCAGCCTTTTTAAGACATTTTTCCAGCCAGGCGATGTGCTTTTGGATGTCTTTGACGGTCCAAGGAGTGGTCCTGCTAAGCCGGTTCTTTTCGGCCGTTATCATCTCCACGATCTGGCGACGACGCGTGATAAGCGCACTCAATTTCTGTGTTTCCTCATCCTTCAGAGGGCGCACTTCTGGGCGCACAGACTCTCCAAACCTAGCGATCACATGGGCATCAATTGCATCAGTCTTGGCCAGCTTGCCGGTGGCTTTAGCAAAGTCTCTCACCTGTCGGGGATTGATGACGACAACAGGTAATCCTTGGGCTGTCAGCATTCCAACGGCTGCCGTTTCCAAGCCCCCAGTGGCTTCGAAGGCAATCAGCAGAGGTAAAAATCGTTTTATAAAGTCGGCCATCATCGATATGCCGTCCTCGTCATTGGAGAAACTCATGAGTTCGCCCGATGGTCTGACGGCCACATCCAACTTTTCCTTGGAGACATCTATTCCGACAAATACTGCCTTATTTTTTTCTACCATTGCTACTCCTTACCCCCTTCCTTGCAAAAGATTCGGGATCCTCTTCGGTCCCTGGCAACTGTCCGGGTTAATCTGGAGAAGGTTGTGGCGACCCTCAGCTGTCCAACGAGCTCGTTATCCCAAGGTGCAATCGATCTGCCACAACCGTAACGCTCAATCACTTACTACAGGTTGATTATATGAACCATGGCTTCATGTGGACCATACAAGGTGCATAAGTGGTGAAGCTGCTCTATAATGAATGCCAAGGAGGAGCAGCATATGAGTAAGAGACCGAGAAGGAATCACGCGCCGGCGTTCAAGGCGAAGGTGGCGTTGGACGCTTTGAAAGGAGAGCAGACGCTCGTTGAGCTTGCGCAGCGTTACCAGGTGCATCCGAACCAGATTGCGGAGTGGAAGAAGCAGCTTCTGGAACATGCCCCGGACATTTTCAGCAGAGAAAGGAAGCCCGAGCCGGTTCCGAGCGTGAAGGATCTTCACGCGAAGATCGGGCAGTTGTCGATGGAGAACGATTTTTTATCCGGCGCGCTCGGTCGTATCGGCGATGCGAGCGCCAAGCGATGATCGACAAAGGGGACCAACTTCCCGTGACACGGCAGTGCAATCTACTGGGGTTGAGCCGATCCGGCATCTACTATAAGCCGGTTCCGCCGAGCGAGCAGGAGATGGAGCTGATGCGCCGGATCGACGAGATCCATTTGGCGTACCCGTTCTATGGAAGCCGCAAGATTCGCGACGAGCTGTGGGCCAAAGGGTATGACGTGGGACGTGACCGGGTGCGGCGTCTGATGCGCCGGATGGGCATGGAGGCGCTGTATGTCAAGCCGAGGCTCTCGTTGGCGCATCCTGCGCATGTGAAGTATCCCTACCTTCTCCGCGGCCTTGAGATCACACGGGCAAACCATGTGTGGGTTGCCGACATCACCTACATTCCCATGGCGAAGGGGTTCTGTTATCTTATGGCGGTCATGGACTGGGTGAGTCGGATGGTTCTCGCCTGGCGTTTGTCCAACACCCTGGACAGCTCCTTTTGCGTGGACGCCCTGGAGGAGGCGATCCGCAGGTACGGTTGTCCCGAGATCTTCAATACGGACCAGGGCAGCCAGTTCACCGCGGAGGCGTTTACCGGCACGCTCCGCTCAAAAAGCATTGCGATCAGCATGGACGGCAAGGGCCGCTGGATGGACAACGTCTTTATCGAACGGCTGTGGAAAAGCGTCAAGTACGAAGACATTTACCTGAAAGGCTATGGCTCCATGGCGGAGGTGAGGAAAGGACTTGCCGCCTATTTCACATTCTACAACCAAAAACGGTGGCATCAAAACTTTGACAGGAAGACCCCGGCTATGGTTTACTTCAGCAACCAGCCGCAGAGGCAGGCTGCGGCATGACCATCAACCAGGAGCGCTTTCCCACTTATAAACCCCTGTCTCCTGTCCTAAGAACCCAGACCACCTATGTTTTTGAACACTCCCTCTCATTTTACACTACCAAAGTTTCTTCTTCTTATGTGTCCTTTCATAGCGGCTGCGTGAACAGCATCAGCAAAGGGGGTATCCTCGGTCATCTTCGCAGGATGGGGATGATCACTGAACAATCCATGGCGCACCACGGAGATGGCAGTCTTGAAGAAGTTCACCAGCGATTCGAGTACGGACGCACGCCCCGGAAGAAATGCATGTCCATGTCGTAGAGTTTGTGGGAAAAAACGGTGCGCTTGTGCGCCGGTGATAATTTCGGCACGGCATCCAACTCTCTGCAACCGGAAGGGAAATCACATTCCCCTCCGGGTTAGATAATCCTGCCACATGTCAAACCATTGTGAATTTCCGCGTCGAAATAATGTGAGAAACGGCACTTACCCTCGTCTAGTCCACCAGTAACCGCCACCGCCGAACAACAGGAACAACACGACGATGAGAATGATGAGCTCTGTACTCATGGTAATTTCCTCCCTTTACACTGTAGAACAGCCGTGTCAGCGTTAAATTCTCCCGTATTCACGCTACTTCCCAAAAATCTTCTTGACCTCACCGATCTTTTCCTGAACTTCGCCGGCTAACTTTTCACCGGCGCCTTCAGCTTCCAACTCGGGATTGTCGATGACTTTCCCGGCAACCTCCTTGATCTTGCCCTTCACCTGGTGAAACGTGCCTTCCGCCTGGTCCTTCGTACTGGATTTCATGGTATTCCTCCTTCTCCTATTTCACGATCAGATCGTTCTTTACGTCTTTGACCCCCTGGACGCTCCTTGCGATTTCACTCGCTTTGTCGACGGCCTTCTGAGAATTCACGAAGCCGCTCAGTTGAACGGTGCCCTTGAATGTCTCGACACTGATCTGGAACGACTTGAGAAAATCATCCGCTGCAAGCTGCGCTTTCACCTTGTTCGTGATGACCGAATCGTCAACATATTCCCCCGCACTTTCATGTGTGCGTGTCGATGCGCACGCTGCAAAGGTGGCGACCAGCATAAGAATCACCATAAAGTGGATAACAATATTTCTCTTTTTCATTGCGCTTACTCCTCTCTGTAAGTTTGCTTGTGAGATGGTTCTTTACGAAATCTTTTCTCCGGAAAGTATAATAAGCTTTGGCACCGTCTTTCCAGACCCGTTGCCACCTCCTTTCCAAGTCCCTCACCTTCTCCGGCAAGGACCCAAATCGCTGCCATCACCTTCGTCCCTGAATAACTTGGATCACCACAACGACGATGGCGACGACCAGCAGGATATGAATGAAATTACCCATTGTGTAGCCGCTCACCAAACCCAGCAGCCATAGAATCACCATTACCACCGCAATCGTCCACAACATGTGACCCTCCTTTCTTCTTGCTCATGATCACTGCCTCGTCCAACAGTGTTTTCCGCGTTTTATCCGCCGATTTCATTTAAGCTTCTCCGTGTTTTAAATCTGGATTCCAACATGCTTGCCGCACCCGATTTCCGGTTTTCCACAAAGTATTCCGATGCCATCAAGGAAGCCCGTGAAGCTCTCTCCTTTCAGATCATTGCTCAAATCTTCATTCCAGTGATGACCAGGATCACAACGATACAAATGCAAAGACCCTGCCATACGCCTGAAAAAGTCAGAAGATTTGATTCATCCATTCATAACAAGGGATTATGTTAATAGAAAGAACTGGAGAAAAGCCTGAAATGCCCCGTTTGACCTCAACATTTGGTGGAACCTCAAGATATTGAGGGAGACTTGGATTCTCTTGATAAACGCATCAGCAAGATAATTATTCTTCCAGCGGGCCAGTTTTACTGTAGATGCCGGCACTTTTTCCCAAATCAAAACAATGTGCTAACCCACAAGCTTCCAAAGCCTCCTCTGCAAAGTTACAGCAATTGTGGGTCGGTGGATTATAGTTGAATGCTTTTGTCCGTTTTCCAGCTTTTCGTGTATTTTCAGGATTGTAACTTCTGGCATAGCGACTTAGGCAATCCTTATACCATTGTGTTGATTTCTTGGTGGCTTCTTTGTCAGTGCATATTGGCATTGTTGCATAATGGGGTTCTTTATTATCCAACTTTTCTCGTTCACTTTTGTCGGTAAATTCCACAACATCAAATTGATCTACAGTCACGCCCAACAAATTTATTGCCGCTCCAATTTGATGAAAATCCTTCAGCCCCGCTTTTTTTAGATCAGGCAAAGATTGTAACTCAAGCTGGTAAAATGAATGTGACTCCGTGTCGATACGAATGGCACAATGAGAAAAGATCCCCGCCCACATTACATAAAGTTCCAGTGTAGGCCCTTCAACTATTTTTGAGGAGTATGACGCGACTCCCTGTTTTTCCTGAAAAGATTTGATCTTTGCATCAATAGTTTCTTGATTTACTATAGAAAATCCCCCCTTCGAAAGAGCTGAGTCTTCAAAAAAAGAATAGGTCTTGGTTTCAATGCGGATTTCGCTTCTACGGTTATTTTGTCTTCCTTCCGCCGTTTTGTTGCTCCCGACGGGTTTTTGGGAATCATAGCCAATCGCCTTAATGCGTGAATTGTCGACGCCAAACTTCTTGTTAAGATGTGCTTTTATATTAGTGGCGCGTCGATGGGATAGTTCAACATTGACCGCCTTTTTGCCGACATTGTCTGTATGTCCTTCGATGATCACTGACGTTGCGGGATAGTGGCTCAGAAAGTCGGCAATTCTCTTCATGTCATTGTGATACCTTGGTTTGATGTTTGCGTTACCGGTGTCAAATCGAACATTCAGCGTAATGGAAACCTTTTCTGGCACAGGTTCCGCTTTAGAAACGGGTGTCTGGTCTATGGATGAGCCGGTTTCTTTTACAGGCTTCACCTCTTTTTCAACTTCAGCAGGTTGAGACAGGGGAATCGCTATCGGTTTATCAGCGATGCGGTTATCGACCTTCCGGGTTGACTGGCTTGAATTCAATTCTGGATTGACATCTGATAAGTTAAATGGGGTTATAGATCTTTGAGATGCACAATTGACAAACAATAAGCTCACCATCAAAAACGAAAACTTTCTCAAGAAAATTCTAAGCATAATTTATCTCCTGCAGAACATGTCAAGCCTTTCTTTTCAGTCACTTGAGGGGACGCCGATGCAAACCTTGACAATGATTGGATCGATCTTTTCGCAATGGCAACTGAAAAAGGAAGATGATCGTATGATCCCCAGCTGTCAATCATCAGCATCATCGTTCGAAAAGGGTGCCGATAGTAAACGACCGTTTACATCTCCACCCGCGTTACTGAACCGCCCCGGAATTTCCGGAGCCTCCGTTAGTTGAGTCCGGCCACTCTATCCGGGGCTTTCTGACACTGATGGTAAAACGCTTCATACTCGGCGGCGGGTTGTGACCGATCGGTTCAAGCAGCCACCGGTTGTTGAACCAGTCCAACCAATTGAGGGTCTCGAACTTGACGTGTTCACGGTTGCATAGTCCAGACGACAAGCGACAGGATGCCCAGGACGTTGTCATCGGTTGGTTTTGTCAGCACAAAAATGACGGTAAGGGTGTAAATCGGGCTGGTGCCAATGTCACCAAAGACCAATCCCATTGATTTGATTATACCGCCCCAAAAGGACTCTGTCTCAGGTGGTTTCAAGAAATCTACATCTCACTTTTCTTTTACAAAAGCTTCATGGTTCTTTATTGCATCCCCCATGATTTTAGAGCACATTGGAAAATATTCGTATTCTCAATCAAAAAGGATGTCATTCCTGCAAACCAGGAAGTTTTCGAGATTGCAGGAAGATTTTCCGGATGCAATTTGTGCCGACCGGAGCCCCAAACATCACGCAGAGGTATTCCTGAATGACAGAAAAGGGAGATCGCATTCAGACCCTAACAGATGATATGCATTTACATGCGCAGGCACTCTCCGTTTTCACGTCATAAAGGGCATGTTCGCGGACTCTTCACTTCCCAATACGAATCTTTGAGAGCTCTCCTATGAATCCGAAGACACTCAATAGCCAGACAATCACTACAATAATCACGACGACATTGAGGATTTTCTTGATGGTGGACTGCATCTGTCAACGGTCTTTTCAAAGTGAGCCATTTTCGGTCGTGAAAACTGAGCCACCCTGACCTTATGACCGGCTCATTTCCACCCCCTCTTTTCCGACCTTTCCACGGAGCCTGTAGCTGTTGCCCCGCATGTTGATGACCACACTGTGGTGCAGCAGGCGATCCAGAAAGGCCGTGACAATGACCGGATCATGAAACAGTTCCGTCCAGTCGGAGAAGGCCTTGTTGGAGGTGATGATGGTGCTGGCCTTCTCATACCGATTGGCAATGAATCGGAAGAAGAGATTGCATTCCTCTCTGTCGATCGGCGTATAGCCAACCTCATCCACGATCACCAGCGCCGATTTGTTGTAGCCCCGGCCTCTGCCTTTCCGCTCGGCGCCATGGTCTTTTTTCAACTTTCCGATCAGATCCTCCATGGTGGTAAAGTAGATGCTCAAGCCGGCCTGACAGGCTTTCACCGCAAGAGATACAGCCAGGTGGGTCTTGCCGACACCGGGGGGTCCCAGAAAGACCACATTGCCCTTCTGCCGGATAAAGGTCAGATCAAAAAGGGACATCACCTTCTGGCGATCCAGCTTGGGATGAAAGGAAAAATCGAACTCGTCGATGCTCTTGATGAAGGGAAGCCCCGATATCTTCAGGGATGTTTCAATCCGGCGCTGTTCCCGACAGCCAACCTCTTCTTCCAGAAGTGCGTCGAGAAAGGACAGATAGCTCTTGCTTCCTTCCTGTGCCGACTGCATCACACTTTCCAGGATCTCACCCATGCGCGGAAGCCTCAGCCTTGTCAGGCTGCTCTGGATGCGATCCAGGACCAGGGCATCGCTCATATCCGCACCTCCCCGATCATGCCGTCATAAATATGGAGCGGACGGATCTCAACATCCATGTCATAGAGCGGCTTGATCGGGCTGATCGTGCATTTGGCGCGACCCTTGCCGCGTCTGCCCTGGCCGTACTTGCGCCGGTTCATCTCGCGATCCTTTTTCAGCGCCTCGTAAAATCGCTTGTCCTGCACCAGATGTCCTTTACCCTCAGGGATTTCGTAGGTCACAATCAGATGATCATCCGAAAAGATCCGCATGGATCGGTCCTTGACCCGCAGGACAAGATCCTTCCCCACCAGGGTATGAGGCACCACATAGCTGTTGCCTTCAAAACGGACAGTGCAGTCTTTGTTCACCTTGCGGTAGACCCGCCAGGAGGTGTCGAATGCCTGCGGCGGCAGCGCCTGTAAATGAGGCCGCTCGCGCTCGAATCGCTCCGACACCACTTCATGGGTTGTCCCATGAACCCGCTGCTCTTTGCGCTGAAGCCATTGGAGAAGGTCCCTGTTGGCCGTCTCCAGGCAACTGAATCCGTACCCCCGCCAGAACCCCTCCCGGATGAAGTGATAGGGCCGCTCCACCTTCCCCTTCACCCAGGCGGCATAAGGCGGAGCCACCTGAGGCTTGAAACCGTAATGCAAGGCAAATCCCGTCAGGCTGTCGTTGAACTGGTCCTTGCCGGCTAACTTTCTGATGAAAACGTTCCGCATCCGGTCGTAGAGGATCTCTTCGGTCACGCCGCCGAAATGGTCGAAGGCATGAATATGACAAGCCAGAAAGGTCGGCAAATCGCACCGATCGACGAACTCACCGTAGAGACTCCGCGAAAAACCCAGGATCATCGAAAAGAGATAAATCTTCTCAACCGTGCCGTCGGCCCGATCAAACTGAAACTCGCCAAAATCCACCCTTTTTCGGGATGTAGCTGTTAATCACCCACAGAACCACCCCAACAACTACCAAAACAATCACTAATTGAATCAACGGCATAGCATTTCTCCTTTCATGCTGCAGCATCGAGGGGGAAAGGATACTTTCACCCGGATGCAATCATCACCCCAAAATTATTGACAATATTAATGATTCTCTTCATCATCCCCCCTCCTTGTTTTTCTCTCCTCAATTCCTCATTTTCAGTTGTCTGGTTTCACGCATGATTTCAGCTTGCCATCGATGTAAAGAGAAATCAGGCCATTTTGCTTGCATTTAATCATGTCGATGCTTGTCGGAATAGAGAGGACACAAGATTCTAAGTTGCCGTTTGTATAAAAACTAACAGGACCATCTTTTTTACATCTGATGCTATTCGCATCATAACTCACAGCGTAATCACTTTTAAGTTGGCAAGCTTTTAACGACCCGTCGCTATAAAGAGAAACGTTTGCACCGGAATGACAAATCGATTGGTCAACGGCGTAGACATTAAAACCAGCCAATACAGCTGTTAATGCCAAACACTGACAAAACAAAATCTTAATAACTTTCATAAAATGTTTCCTCCTTTATTCGTTGATCTTCTCTCGTCCGGTCTCCGTTGTTATATTTTGAGGCGATTGAGATGTATTCAAAAATATCTCCTTCGTTCAATGAATTCATGGTGATTTTTCACATCAGATGTGCAAATGGCCTGCCAATCGCCAAAAGAAAACCAGAAGTTTAAATTAATCCTTTAATAACCGTTGATTAGATTGGAAAAAGAGAGCAGCGGAAAAGAGTGAAATGACTCGGTATGACCTCAACATTTGGTGGAACCTCAACATATTGAGGGAACTTTTGAGGAGAAGCAAACAGAGGTCGATCAGCAATGCAAACGGATCGCCCTCTCCATGACGCCTCAGGCGTGTCGAAAGTTGTTTGCAGAGAACGACGCGGGCCTGGCAAGGTTTCTGTAGCCTGAGGCGTCCTTATCTGATCTTTGAGTTTTGTCGATCTTCTTCCAAGAAATAAGCAAACTCACCACCCACAATGAGAATCGTCGAAGAATAATACACCCACAAAACGATAACGACCAAGGTGCTTAACGAACCGTAGAAAAGAGAATAATCGGCGAGGTGGACGACATACATGCTGAAAAGATGTTTGGCCAGTTCCCAGAGAAGGCCGGTAAAGAGCGCCGCCTGAAGGGCGGATTTGAAGTGGATCCCTTTATTCGGGATGATTTTGTAAATCAGAAAAAACATGCCAATGGTGAGGATAAAAGGGAGCAGGTATTTTAGAATCCATTGAATCGCCGGGCCTATCGCCAGGGGAATCTGTCCTTGGGAACCCTGCAGGAAGGTGACAACGGAGGTAAGAATCATACTCACAAGGAGGAGAATTCCCACCAGGAGAATCATCAAAAGATCAACGGCTATTCCTTTTAGCATCCCTCGGCTTTTCCCAACCCGGAACACAATGTTGAGAGCGATCCGCAGAGAACTGAAGACCCACGTGGAGAACCAGAGCAGACCTGCAAATCCCAGGATCCCCACAATCTGACGGTTCTCGATCAGATCCATGAGGCTTCCCGTTATCTTTGGATCCAATGTCGGGGCCATATTTCTGAAATAGGCACGGATATGATTGAGCACATCTTGGTCGTTATAGAGATAAGTTCCGACCACTGCCAACAGCAGCAGGATAAAAGGGATCAAGTTGATGAGAATATTAAACGCAAGCCCCGAAGATAAGAAAAATCCATTGTCATCATTGAATTTTCTTAGAGCCTTCCAGAGGAGACCAAAGTTCTTGAGAGTCTTATCGAGCCATTTGAATCTCATCTCTTCGCGCCTTACCAGTCATGAAATCCCCTTTTACTTCTTCGGTTTTCCCCCTTCTTCGGGATGCTTCCGCTCCTTTCCTTTGTCGACATCTATTTCAGATGGCTTCGGTTCATTCGGTTGCTCAATTTGTTTTTGTACAGGTCTCTGCTCTCTTGGTTTCTCTATTGGCCTTTCCAACGTCCTCTGGCCCTTCTGTTTTTCGAGATCTTTTCCCGGCGGTTTGACCTCCCGGGGTTTTTCCAAAACTTTCTCGGTGGGTTTAACTTCCTTTGGTCTTTTTACCGCCTTTTTTTCTGGTTGCTTGATCGTCTGTCTGGTTTTTCCAGGTCCTGCCTTTTCCTGTAGTTTGACTTCTTTGGCTATAGATTCGGATTTTTCTGCCTTCTTTGATTTATCCACACCCTTCTCTGGTTGCTTCGCCGGCCCCACACGCTCAGGCTTAGCAGCAGGTTGTTTAAACTGAGCCGGTTTTGCTGGACTCACTTTCCCCGGTCTTGCAGGTTGCAGGGGTTTCAGTTGCTTGCTCGGTTTTGCGCTGGTTTTGATCTCCCTCTGCTGAAGCTTTATTTCCGATTTCGGCCGGTTTACATCGCTGGCTGGTACGATATAGTTCGTGACCTTGGGGGCTTTGACCCGAGCCTCTTGGTTGACCCTACCCTCCGGGATGCTCTTCACTCGCTCCTGGAGCACGGAAGCCTTTTCCTTCCTTCCCTCCTTGATGACTGTCTCATTCTGCCGGATCCGGTTGATCACGGTATTGTGGGGTTTCTCCTTCACGGTTACGTTGGAGAAGTTGTACCGCTGCTTGATCGTCGTGTAATTATTGATCACGGTGTTATTGACGACCGGCGCCGCACGGTAGTTTTTGATGATGTTGACGGGGTCAACGTTGGTCACCCGGACATCCCTGTAATTGTTCACACGGTAGAAATTGTTCTGATTGACTACGACGGCGTGGTTTGCGTAAGCATGATCCCGAACGCTGATGTTGATCCGGGTGATGTTGACGTTGGTTACAACCACATCGTGAGGCCCTCCCCAGTGACGGTGGCTGTAGTACGTCTCGCGTGGCGCCAGGGGAACCCATCCCACATAGGCGTCACGGTGAATCCATGAAACCCTGCCGGGATACCAGAAGAAGCCGATGTCAAGGAGGGGAAGCCCGGCGCGCACGCTCGCCACAGGAGGGGCCCAGTACCAGTAATTACGCGCGTAGATCCAGTTGCCGTAATGGTGGGTGACGTAACCGAAGGGCTCTGCCGGGATCCAGGTCTGGTCCCCGTACCAGTCGGTCCAGCGGCCCACGGTGAAAGGCGACCAGCCTGCAGCGACTCTCGGCCGCCAGAACCAGCGCGATGTTCCCTCATAAGAAACACTTTCCCAGCTTCCGTTCTCTTCAAGGGCATACGATTCGTCTCGAAGGCTGGCCGGAAGATATTCGACCGAACGTCCCCTCACGCTGGCCTTCGCCGCCCAAAAGTTTTCACGGACCGTGTTCCACCGGTTCCAGTCAGGATCGACGGTTCCATCGCCTGACGACACTTGCTGCTGGTCAGCGAGGATCGATGGTGATCCGGCCGCCACGTCGAATTTGGCCTCAGTTGCCGAGTGGATAAAACTTACTTTCCCCTTTATCGCGACCACTTCAGCGGAGTTCTCGCCCACGTAGAAGTCGAAAGCCATGCCGGGATAGGCTAGGATGTACCCGAAGGGACTCCTGACCTTGATAACCGTGTCGGAGCTTTTGTTGTAGAACCGTGACACGCCCGAAGCCACGTCCATTTCGGCCAAGTCTGAGTCAAGGGCGATGAACTGGATCTGTGTGCTGTTTCCCATCCTGATCCAGGTCCCGTTGGGAACGATCAATTCAGCCTTTCCCCGGCTTCCCGAAAAAAGCGAATCCCCTGTGCCGAAGGGTGCGTCCCTAACCACGGTCACCCAGTCATCCGCTTCAGCAACATAACGGAGCAGACTCCCTTCGATATGAAATATGCGGCCCACCACCATAGCCGGTGCGTCTGCTGCCGGGGAGGACGAGACCATCGCCCCTGTAACAAGAAATAAACACACCAGCGAAACCATCCATCTCGCCATCGTCATCTTCATCGCTTCTCTCCTTTGTTTAAGAGTGGTCTTTGCCCATAGGAATCCCGGCGTGTCCTGTGGGCTTCCCATTGTCGTCATTTTCGTCATAACCAAATAATCTGCCTTTTTGTTATGTCATTCAGCGGCTAAAAATGCTGACAATGGTCCCGATACCTCTTTTAACGCCACCATAGACTGCGGCAAGCTGGAGCAAAGGTTCCTTAATTCTGCGCTGAACCTCGATTTGGAATTCTGCGACCCGGACAGACATATCGTGCACCGTTTCAATCCCGCTCTCAACCCGATGTACCTGCCGATGAATCGACTGGATGATACTTTTGACCTCTCGAGAGAGAGCGGTGACGTCGCGACTGACAGGAACAACCTGGAGGCGCACGGAATCGATCAATTTCTCTGCTTCATGGGCTGTTCGACGGACCTGGAGAAGAACAGGGATCAAGAAGATGAGGATCAAAACCTGGATGGCCGCAATGACAGCAACACTGATGGCCAAGAGCGTTGCCAGCGTTGGATTCATGATCTTCCCCCTTCCGATTTAGACTTTCTTTTCTCCTGTGTCTCCTTTCACTTCTTCAGCAGCTTCGGCCTCCCTTTTCTCACCATGTGCCAAGATCTCTTTCGCCTTCTGGCGAGCCTCGGTAAGATGTCGATCCGCTTCCTTCTTCAGCTCCTTTGTTTGATGCTTGACTTCTTCAAGGATCTCCTTCACTCTCGTACTCGCATCAGAATAAATTTCCCTCCCGTCCTTTAAAACTTTGCCCCCTTTCTCCTTGATGTCAGACCTCAGTTCTTTTCCGGATTTCGGTGCGAATAGAATGCCTGCCAATGCCCCCAAAACGCTACCAATCAATAATCCCGTGAGGAAATGACACTGTGGTTTTTCATGCTCTGCCATATTGATTTCTCCTTTCTTCATTTGGTTTTCTTCTCGCCGATATATCCAAAATACACGGGCTGCGATCGGGCGCCAATGAATTTTACCAAACCCTGTTGATATCCCTTTCAAGGACGTCAAGCCGGCTGGCAGTCTCTGCTCTTTCCTCCGGGGTGAAGGGTCGGTCTTTTATCCGTTGCAAAAATTCCCTTCGGATGGAATCCAATCGTAATTGAAATTCCCTTCCCTGGACACGCGCCAACCTTCCAGCCACGATCCCCTCATCGATCCTCCTCTGGAGCACGATCATCCGATCCTCGATTCTCGTCTCATCGATTCTTGAAGGTTGCACGCGCACCCTGTTAACCTCCCTCTCCAGATCGTCAAGCCTCCCGAGAAGCGGATCCCATTCTTCCGCCGTGGTCCTTCTTTCCCTGAGAACCATATACTCCCCGCGGACGTTCTCAAGTTTTGCCAGAAGGTTCTGAGCCTCGTTCGGGTTCAGCTCACCAGATGCCAACCCGGTGCCAATCTTCTGTTGAAGCGCAAACATTCGATCCTCAGTCCTTCTTTCATATGCCGGCCACCTCTGAGGGACCGAAACACATTGTACTAGAACTGCCATCATCAACGGAACAACGACCAGCAACATTCTCTTTTTCATGGCGATTACTCCTCTCTGTAAGTTGGATTGTGACATGGTTCATTACAAGACCTATTCTCCGGACATCATGTTAAGCGTCGGCACAATCTTTCAGGACCTTTTGATCGATTGCCTTTTCAAATACCTCTTCCCCGCACGTTCAGGACTATAGTCCTTACGATCATTTTCGATTTGGATCAGCTTCCCACACCTTCTCTTGTACGTCATTTGTCCATTTCCCACAGCCCGGTCTATAGATTGTCAATCCCCGCCGGGTGGAAAACCTTGTGGAACATCATTTCATAGGGCTCTTCAAGAAGGTTCATCGCCCCCCGGAGCACTCTGAAATGCTCCGACTTCAGGTGGGCCATGAGGTTTTCCTGAGTATCCCACTCTTCGAGAAGAAAGAATCGATTTTCATTTTCCATACCCTGGCAGAAATCGCACCGCCGGCATCCCTTCTCCATCCTTATGGATCCGCACAATGAAGCAATCGTCTGTGACAGCTCCACGCGTTTTCCAGGAATGACTTTCATTCGTATGATTGAAAGGATCATGGAAACTGTGAAAGCAATTTGCCTGCCAATCGTTGAAGAAAAGAGTGGAAGTTGAATTCACGCTTTAATAACTGGGGGTTAGATTAACAGGAGAGAGCAGCGGAAAAGCATGAAATGACTCGTTTGGCCTCGATATTTGGTGGAACCTCAAGATGTTGAGGGAGACACTAAAAGGAATGTCACGCTGGAAAGCATCCAGCAGATACGCCTCTTCCTTTCGTCCTTGATATGTGGATGGCAGTAGTTGAAGCGATACTGCCCGTAGGCATCGGCATGGGAAAATTTGTACTCTGAAAGCAGTGTATCGTCCTGCTTGTGCTTTTCATAAAGAGGTGTGTTCGGAACAGGTGAATAGAGCATGAACTGATGAAAAACCGTGTCATGGCTGATCGCATGATCGATGATGGCATCCATATTCTCCGGGAGGTGATTCTAAAGGCCGATGATCGAGGAACCCAGGACACGGATGCCTTGAGATTGCAGAGTCCTTACCAAATCACGGGTATCGACCCCCGGCATCCGGGGCATGGCATCACTGAGTGCCATAAAAATGAAGCGCCCTGACTTGAATAGGGTGCTAACTCAGGGGCAGGTCAACGTCCATTGTCTGGTTTTGGACCGCGACTGCGTAATATATGATTCGGTTTCCGATAGATCGTAACCTCTTGACTGATACTGACCACCAGCAGGACAACCGCGGCTATGTGGAGAATGTGAATGAACGAGCCCGTCGTTGAGCCGGTTACCAAACCCATCAGCCATATACTCATCAGAACCACAGCCATCGTCCACAACATGTGATCCTCCTTTCCGATTGTTCATTCCCACTGTTGGCTATTGCATCACCTTACCATCTGGAAGCGATCAGACAGTCACCGATAAGAACCCGCTCTCGGGTGAGATGAACAGGATCATACAAACAGGAATTGCAAGTGGCTTGCCAACAAGCAAAAGAAAATCAAGAGCGTGGATTCGTCCTTTAATGACAGGGGATTAGATTAACAGGCGAGAACTGAAGCAAAGTATGAATGATTCGCTTGGCCTCAACATTTGGTGGAACCTCAACATATTGAGGGATGCTTGGAAGAGAGGACAGACTGCGTAACTTAAACATGACGTCATATTATAATGCACATAATCTGCGAAGAATGTCGTTTCCGGCATGCCACAGGTTGAATATTTCTTCGACGGAATCGATCACCGACTCCAGCGTCGGGAAATGCCAGTTGTGAATGGCCAAGCGACGGGTCAGTTTCCAAACCCTCTCAATGGGATTGAGTTCAGGGCTGTATGGCGGCATGAATTCCAGGGTGAAACGACCGCTGCCTTTTCCCTCCAGGGGAGATGAAGCCTGGCATGATGATATTTGACGTTATCGAGGATCACAACAACATGGCGACCGGCATGGATGCTGACGCGTCTGAGTTTCTTGAGAAAAGAGAAGAAGGTTTCTCCGTTGAAGCTTTCTCACTCGCGGAGGCAGATGAACTTTCCGTCCCGGATGCGCACAGCCCCAAAGTAGCCGATCCCCTTCCGTGTCGGATGATGCAGGACGACAGGATCGTTCACTTCCGGAGGTATCCACATCCGGCAGGCAGAGCCATGTTGCTCAAACCGGACCTCATCCACCGCCCACACGTCGAATCGGCCATCATGCGCCAGGTCATGAAGTTTTTTTATATGCTGCCTGCTGCTTCGGATCGGCATGCGCCTTCTTTGATAAAGGTGGAACCTATTTTCCGCTCAGGTCAGGTAGAAAAAAATCCCCACAAAGTGGCAGGCGCTGCCGAAAAGGACGAAGAGATGCCACAACACGTGGTGGTATCGCATCTTCTTGCGGACATAGAAGAGCACTCCGCCTGTGTAGAACAGACCGCCCGCCAACAGCCACCACAAGAGGCCGCGTGGAACCATTGTGAGCATGGGTTTTATCGCGACGATGGCGAGCCATCCCATCCCCAGATAGATCGTCACCGATATCCATTTATGGCGACCGAGGAACAGCAGTTCGTAGGCAATGCCACCCATTGCGAAACCCCAGATGAGGACGAAGAGCGTCCAGCCCCATGCCCCGCGCAGACTGATGAGCGTTACTGGCGTATAGGTCCCGGCGATGAGGAGGAATATCGAAAGATGGTCTAAATGGCGGAAGAATCGTTTGAGTCGTTCATTCTGAAAACTGTGGTAGAGCGTCGAAGCGAGGTAGAGGAGGGTGAGAGAACCACCGTATATCGAAAAGCTCACGATTCGCCATACATCGCCCCCCTGTGCCGCGATGACGACGAGCACCACGAGCCCCGCGACTGCGAGCGCCGCGCCGATGCCGTGCGTGATGCCATGGAATCTTTCTTCGGTTAGGGTGTATTGTGAATGGAACATCAGGGGATGACTATAGCACAAAATGCCCCAGCCTTCATTCAGCCGCATAAAACTCCAGACTCCTGTCTGGAGATGCAGCGGCTGCCCGAAGGACTCAAGCAGATTTACGCTTGAAGCCCAAAGATGCCCCCGACTCCTGCCGGGGGAGTATCACTATGTATGGCTGTGTTTTGACTGCCACTTGAAATGAAGCATTTTTATCGAGGTTGACGTTTTGTTGGCTACAGGAAGGCGGGCTGGTTCTCTCAGAAGCGGAAAAGAATATATTTGGCATTTGTATCTTTCAAATACAAAGCAAGCGGTTGGCTGATCTGGATAGACCATTGAACACGGGAAGAAATGTGCGCATGCCGATAGCAAATATTTCCGGCAATCGGTCTCATTTGTGTCTTCCTGAAGTCAACAAATCTAGTTATCACGCAAGGATAAAACCTTTCAATCAGTTATACTTACCTGTTCAGTCATCAGAAATGATTCCTATATACCCATAAATACCCTGCCCGTGTTTCGCAGAACTTTGCCACATGTTATTCGCGTATCTGCGCATGGAGAAGAGCCCGTTTTTTTAACTAAATATTTATTTTTCCCATCCTCTTCTTAACAGCATCTTTACGTCTTCGTTGTTATAATCAATGCAAAAAGAGGAGTGTGCTTCATGGATTTTTTATTTGTTGGCATCATCGGAATTTTTTTCGGGATAACATGGTTTCTGATCAAGGGATTCGATATGTTTTAGCGGTATGATGAAATGACCATATTCTATTTAATCGGATTAATCATCGTTCTGGGGCTGATCGTGTATCTGTTTTTGGCCCTGCTCAAGCCGGAGCTGTTCCAATGACAGTCAACGGCCTCCTGCAGATTGTAATCTATTTTTTCGTTCTGATTTCGGGTGCGATACTCTTGGGGAATTACATTGCTAAAGTTTATTCGGGAAAGCCCTTTTTCCTGAATAGGCTATTCGGTCCTCTGGAGCGATGGATTTACCAGTGCTGCCGGGTCGAAGCCGAAAAGGAAATGTCATGGAAGGTCTACGCCGGAGGTTTGCTGATTTTCAATCTGATGGGATGCCTCGTCGTCTATCTGCTCCAGAGGCTACAGGGGATTCTACCCCTCAATCCGCAGGGATTAACCGCCGTCCCTCCCGATCTTGCCTTCAATACGGCTGTCAGTTTCGTGACCAATACGAACTGGCAGTCCTATGGCGGCGAAACAACCATGAGTTGTCTCACACAGATGGCGGGGTTGGCCGTCCAGAACTTCGCGTCCGCTGCATCGGGTATTGCAGTGCTCATGGCCTTGATCAGGGGGCTGAAACGAACCCTTACCCAGACCATCGGCAATGTCTGGGTGGACCTGACGCGTTCGATTGTCTACGTTCTCCTCCCCCTTTCCCTGGTTATGGCTCTGTTCCTCGTTTCGCAAGGCGTGGTGCAAACATTGAGCAGTCCGGCCAAAGTTCAGCTTCTGGAACAGACCAGGGATGAAAAAGATCAGATAGTGGCCGAACAGGTCGTGCCTCTGGGACCGGTGGCCAGCCAGGTCGCCATTAAACAGTTGGGTACTAACGGTGGGGGATTCTACAATGCGAATTCAGCCCATCCCTTGGAAAACCCCACAGCGCACTCCAATTTTCTCGAACTGCTGGCCATTCTCCTCATTCCGGCCGCCCTGTGCATTACCTTTGGCCGGATGGTCGGAGATCGCCGTCAGGGTTGGGCGCTCTTGGCTGCCATGATGCTGATTCTGCTGCCGTTGCTGGGGGTATGCCTATACAGCGAGCAAGCAGGCAATGTTTCTTTCCGGTCCATGAATATCGATCAGGCTGCGGGGGCTCTGCAAACCGGTGGCAATATGGAGGGCAAGGAGGTCCGTTTCGGAATCGTAAATTCTGTTCTCTGGGCAGTCGCGACAACGGCCGCCTCGAACGGAAGTGTGAACGCTATGCATGATTCATTCACGCCGCTTGGCGGCCTTGTCCCCCTCTGGCTGATACAATTGGGAGAGATTGTCTTCGGTGGGGTAGGTTCCGGCCTATACGGCATGCTGATGTTCGTTATCCTCACCGTCTTCATAGCGGGACTCATGGTGGGCCGTACGCCGGAATATCTTGGTAAGAAGATCGAGTCCTTTGAAATTAAGATGGCTTCTCTCGTCATTCTCGTTCCGGCTGCCGTCATCTTGATCGGCACGGCGCTTGCCGTGATTGCCAAGGCGGGACTGGCCGGCGTCGCCAATCCCGGTCCCCATGGGTTTTCGGAAATCCTCTATGCCTTCTCTTCGGCGGCCAACAACAACGGCAGCGCCTTTGCCGGACTGAATGCCAACGCTTTTTTCTACAATGTCACCCTCGGTCTGGCCATGCTCATCGGGCGATTCTGGCTCATGATTCCCGTGCTGGCCGCCGCCGGTTCTCTGGCGAGAAAAAAGACAGTTCCCGCCGGGGTGGGGACGCTGCCCACCCATACCCCATTGTTTGTACTATTCCTTGTGGCCGTAGTCATCCTTGTCGGGGCGCTGACTTTCATTCCGGCCCTGGCCCTGGGACCGATTGCGGAACACCTGAGCTGGATAAGATCATGAGGCACATCATGCACGCGAAAATAAAATCGCATTCCCCCTACGACCGGCGGATACTCGGGCAGGCCATCCTTGACGCTTTTCTAAAGCTCAATCCGCTACACCTGATCAAGAACCCCGTCATGTTCGTCGTAGAAGTCGGCTGCCTTCTAACGACGTTACTTTCTTTCCAGGCCCTTTTCGGCCACGGTGAGGAAAGCACATCCTTCATCTTGACCGTCAATCTTTGGTTGTGGTTCACTTTGCTTTTTGCCAACTTTGCCGAAGCCATCGCGGAGGGACGGGGCAAAGCCCAGGCCAGGTCATTGAAAGGCACGCGCCGGGATGTAGTGGCCAAACGGCTTCAAAAAGCGGACCGGAGTGCCAATTCGGACACGGTCCCCGGTTCGCAACTCCAAAAGGGTGATTTTGTTCTTGTCGAAGCCGGTCAAACCATACCCGGAGACGGGGAAGTGGTGGTCGGTATTGCATCTGTTGATGAAAGCGCGATTACGGGGGAGAGCGCACCGGTAATCCGGGAAAGCGGGGGAGACAGAAGCGCCGTAACCGGAGGCACTCGGGTGCTGTCCGACTGGATCATCATCCGCATCACGGCAAATCCCGGAGAGACGTTTCTGGACAAAATGATCGCGATGGTAGAGGGAGCCAAACGCCGGAAGACACCAAATGAAATCGCCCTCGATATCCTTCTGGCCGGACTGACACTGATTTTCTTATTGGCCACTGTTACCCTAATCCCCTTTTCGATCTATAGTGTCCAGTCTACGGGACAAGGGTCACCAGTCACTTTGACGGTAGTCGTCGCTCTTCTCATTTGTCTCATTCCGACCACCATCGGCGGTCTTCTCTCTGCCATCGGCATTGCCGGCATGGACCGTATGATTCAGGCGAATGTCATTGCCATGTCCGGGAAAGCTGTCGAGGCTGCCGGCGACGTGGATGTTCTTCTCCTCGACAAGACCGGAACAATCACTTTGGGGAACCGCGAAGCGACTGAATTTGTTCCTGTTGATGGCATTACGGCGCAGCAATTGGCGGATGCGGCACAGCTTGCCTCCCTGGCTGACGAAACGCCGGAGGGGAGAAGCATTGTCATCCTGGCAAAGAAGCAATATGGCATCCGCGAGCGCGACATCAAAGCCCTGGGAGCACTCTTTTTTCCCTTCACGGCCACAAGCCGGATGAGCGGCGTCAATGTCGATGGCCGTGAAATTCGAAAAGGAGCAGCGGATGCCATGGAAGCATACGTCAAAACAAGGGGTGGTATTTTCCCCGAGACTGTTATGTCCATCGTCAGAGAAATTGCTGCACAGGGAGGGACTCCCCTTGTCGTTGCCGATGAATCTCGCGTACTTGGCGTTATCCGCTTGAGCGATATCGTCAAAGGGGGTATCCGGGAACGTTTCTCCGAGTTGCGGCGCATGGGCATCAGGACAGTTATGATAACGGGTGACAATCCGCTGACAGCGGCAGCCGTTGCCGCAGATGCGGGTGTTGATGATTTCTTGGCTCAGGCAACACCGGAGGCAAAATTAAAGCTGATCAGATCGTATCAGGCGCAGGGTCATCTTGTCGCCATGACGGGTGATGGAACCAATGATGCGCCGGCGCTGGCGCAGGCGGATGTTGCCGTGGCCATGAACACCGGCACGCAAGCGGCGAAGGAAGCCGGAAATCTTGTCGATCTCGACTCCAATCCCACAAAGCTGATTGAAATCGTCGAGATCGGAAAACAACTCCTCATGACGCGGGGCACGCTGACCACGTTCAGCATTTCCAATGACGTGGCCAAATATTTCGCAATCCTACCCGCCGCCTTTTCGGGAATCTACCCGGGCCTGGCAGCTCTGAATATTATGGCGCTGTCGACACCACAAAGCGCCATCCTTTCGGCGGTCATATTCAACGCCATGATCATCGTCGCGCTCATTCCCCTTGCACTGCGCGGCGTCCGATATCGACCTCAGGGTGCTGCAGCCATACTCCGCCGGAACCTGATCATCTATGGCGCCGGGGGTCTCGTTGCCCCCTTTGTTGGCATCAAAGCCATTGACATGCTGATATCTCTCTTCAATTTGAAGTGACGGAGGGTAGCCATGTGGCAACAGGTACGAACGGCAGTTCTTCTTTTTGCTGCCATAACAATCTTAACGGGTGTTGCATACCCTCTTGTCGTTACCGGAGTGTCCCAGGCGCTGTTTCCCCGGCAGGCCAATGGCAGCCTTTTTGAAGCGAACGGGATCAAAATCGCCTCAGAGTTTGTCGGCCAGCCATTCAGTGATCCTAGATATTTCTGGGGGCGGCCATCTGTGACAACCCCGGTGGCGTACAACGGGGCCCACTCCGCGGGCTCGAATCTTGGCCCCTCGAACAATGATTTAAAGGCAGCCGTACAGAAGCGCATTGACGCTCTCCTTTCTTTTGATCCAGGAAATCATTTACCCATACCCGTGGATCTTGTCACCGCATCGGGGAGCGGACTTGACCCGCATATCAGCCCTGCATCCGCCCTTTACCAAGTATCAAGGGTAGCGAAAGCGCGCGGTATCGACAAGGTCATTGTTGAAGCACTGGTCCTCTCTCACATCAAGCGCAGGCCGTTTGGCATTTTTGGCGAACCTACAGTGCATGTAATCCATCTAAACATGGCCTTGGATACCATGCGCTGATTCTGGTATAATTTCCCGGGTGGTTTTCCCAAATTAAAGCATGAGGAATATCAATCCAATGGAAACAAAAAGGCCGGATCCCGACGAACTCCTTGAAAAAACCATTACTGAAGGGGAACGGCAGCGCCAGGGAAAATTAAAGATATTCTTCGGCTCTGCCCCAGGTGTGGGCAAAACCTACGCCATGCTCGTGGCTGCCCAAAAGCGGCAGGAAGAAGGTGTCGATATTGTGGTGGGGATCGCGGAAACCCATGGCCGGAAGGAAACAGAGTCTCTACTGGAAGGTCTTGAAATTCTGCCACGCCGGACGCATTCCTATCGAGGCAGAGACATCGAGGAATTTGACATCGATGCAGCCCTTACGCGACACCCCTCCCTGATTGTCGTTGATGAACTGGCCCATACGAACTTACCGGGAGCCAGACACAAGAAACGCTGGCAGGATGTGCAGGAGCTGCTTCAGGCCGGAATCTCCGTTTACACAACCGTGAATGTCCAGCACCTGGAGAGCCTGAATGACATTATAAGACAGATCACCAGCGTCATTGTGCGAGAAACCCTGCCTGACACGTTTCTGGATCGTGCCGATGAAATCGAGCTGATTGACCTGCCGCCCGAAGATCTGCTCCAGCGCTTGCGGGAGGGAAAGGTTTACGTCCCCGAACAGGCTGAAAAGGCAATGGAGCACTTTTTCCGCAAGGGCAACTTGATTGCCCTGAGAGAATTGTCTCTGCGGCGGACGGCCGAACGGGTAAATGATCAAATGGAGAGTTACCGGCGCGATGCAGGTGTTCAGAACATCTGGCCGGCAGCGGACCGAATCATGGTTTGCATTGGAACGAATCCCCGGTCGATCCAGCTTATCCGCGCAGCTCGCAGGATGGCCGCCGGACTGCGGGCTGAGTGGATTGCCGTGCACGTAGAGGCTTCTTCCCATATCAAGCCTTCTGAAGAAGATTTGAAGATCCTTGCTGCGCATATGCAATTGGCGGAACAACTGGGCGCACAGAGCGTGACACTGACGGGCCACAAGGCAAGTGAAGAAATTCTCAGCTACGCGCGGCAGCGAAACGTCAGTAAAATCATCGTCGGCAAGCCAACCCATCCACGCTGGAAGGATAAAATTTGGGGATCGCCTCTGGACGAAATCATCCGGGGGAGTGGCGATATCGAAGTGTATGTGATCACCGGAGATTCAGAGGAAGCGCGGGTGAAGCAACATGCGAGGGTCCAACTACCGAAAATCAACATGAAGGAATGGTATTGGAGCTTCGGGATGGTCGCGCTCAGCACCGCCATTTCAGCCATTGCATTCCCGTATTTCGACCGGACGGACATCGCCATGATCTATCTCCTTGGTATTGTCATCACGTCCACGCGGACTGGACAATTGCCAGCCCTTGCTGCCACCCTGATGAGTGTAGCCGCGTTTGACTTCTTTTTCGTACCTCCCTATTTTACCTTTGCGGTCAGTGATGTCCGCTTCCTGGTGACTTTTGGTGTAATGTTCTTTGTTGCCTATGTCATCACGCGATTAACACTGCGAATTCGCGAACAAGCGGAGGCTTCAAGGACACGAGAAAGGAGTACGGCCGCCCTTTATGAACTAAGCCGCAAACTGGCGAGGGAGCGGAAGAAGGAGGGTATCTTCAACGTCACAACCAGGCAGATCAACGAAGTCTTCAGCAGCAGGGTTGTTATTTTGACCTTGAACGAGCAGGGAGATCTGGCAGGTTCAGACACACGGACAGGCAGCTTTCCAGTCAACGGAAAGGAACTGGGCGTTGCCCGGTGGGTTTTTGACAACCGTCACGCCGCCGGTTTGGGCACCGACACCCTCCCTGCAGCGCAGGCCCTCTACCTGCCTATGATCGCCTCCACGGGCGTTGTTGGAGTTATTGGTGTCCTTCCAGACCATCCCGGCAGGGGGTTCACTTCCGAAGACATCCACTTCCTGGAAAGCTTCGTGAACCAAACCGCCATGGCCACGGAAAGGGTCGTTCTTGCCAAGGAGGCGCATGATGAGCGTCTGAAGGCGGAGGCCCAAAACATGAGAAACACGTTTCTGAGCTCCGTCTCGCACGATTTGAGGACGCCACTTGCAGTCGTGTCCGGCGCGGCTAGCACCCTATTGGAAAGGGATACATCCCTTGAACCGTCATCCCGTCTGGAATTGCTGAGGACAATCCATGAAGAAACGAACCGTCTGGAGCGAATCATTCGCAACGTTCTGAACCTTACACGCCTTGAATCCGGTGCTATCAAGGTTCATAAGGAGTGGCAGCCCCTGGAAGAACTTATTGGGGTTATCCTGAACCGTTATTCCGACCGCTTCAAGGAAAGGCCATTGGAACTAAAGGTACCTCCCGAATTGCCAATAATTCCTTTTGATACCCTGTTGATGGAGCAGGTCTTATCAAACCTCATGGAAAATGCATTGCTGCATACCCCAAAAGGTACTCCCGTCGAAATCACCGTTAAGCCTCAAAAAACAGTCGTCATGATCGAAATCGCTGACCGGGGCCCCGGGATCCCGACCGGTGAAGAAGAAACCATCTTCAACAAATTTACGCGCAGTACTCATACACGTATGGGCGCAGGAATCGGCTTGTCTATATGCCGTGCGATTATTGAGGCACATGGAGGTCGTATCTGGGTGGAAAACCGGTCAGGCGGGGGCGCTGCATTTAAATTCGTCATTCCCATAGAGGGAACACCGCCAGCCTTGATGCCTGAGAAAGAATTGCCATGACGGGAACTCCTTTAAAAATACTTCTGATCGAAGATGAAAATCAGATGAGGCGGTTCCTAAGGGTGACTCTTCAGAACGAAAAATATGTTTTGATTGAAGCGGAAACCGCTGCGGACGGCCTTTCCAAGGCGGCGCTTCACAATCCCGATGTCATTCTCCTCGATCTGGGTCTCCCCGACATGGATGGCCTGGAAGTCATCACAAGGCTACGGGAATGGTCCTCTATGCCCGTCATCGTCATTTCAGCGAGGGAGCAGGAAGGTGATAAAGTCAAAGCCCTCGATGGAGGGGCAGACGATTATTTAACGAAGCCGTTCGGAGTCATTGAATTATTGGCTCGAATTCGTGTCGCCCTCAGGCATGCGGTTCCCAAAAGCCAGGACCCGGGGGAATCAGTAGTTGTCATTGAAGATTTGAAGATCGATTTTCTCAAAAGGCAAGTCCATCGCGGTTTTCAGGAAATCCATCTTACGCCGATCGAATATCGGCTGTTGACGGTTCTTGTCAGGAATGTCGGCCGGGTCATGACCCACAGGCAAATCCTGAAGGAAGTCTGGGGCCCGCCATATATCGAACAGACACACTACCTGCGTGTTTTTATGAACCAGTTAAGGAAAAAGATTGAAGCTGATTCCACGCGTCCACGCTTCCTGCTGAATGAACCCGGCGTCGGTTACCGTTTTAAGTCGGATTTTGATTAATTGCAAACGATCCACATTTTCAACATTACGAACCTTATTGTTGAATCTGATAGGATATCGCCTTGTGTGACTTTGTAGGTGTTTCCAAGTTCCAGCACACGTCAACTTCCTAAAGTACAGTTCTGCACAGTTCGGGTTGAAACCCGCTTTGCTGTTGCACCAGCCACAAATCTCGACTTCAATAAATAAACAGTGATCTCATCATAAGGCACACCTGTAGATCTTCTGAGTAAAGCTAATGATTGAGACATATATGCGTATCTTGGAAAAGCATGAACCGAATTTTTTTGCATGGCCAAGGACCGCCGGTAGCATCTTCGGAAACCCGCCAACGGAGTCGCAGCCGGTGCCTGAATGATGCCGCGCGCCCTGAATGACCCGCTTACGGCGCGGCTCTGAGCTTCGCGACAATATCCGCGAGAGCATCGGCGGCCTGGGTGATTTCCTCTTCCCGGTTGCCCTTTCCCAGGCTGAAACGCACGGTCCCCATGGCAAAGTCTCTTGGGACGTTCAAAGCCGCCAGGACATGGGAAACCGTGATGACGTCTGCCGTGCAGGCGGCGCCGGCCGAGGCGGCAATGCCCCGTTTGTCGAGTTCACGGACGATCGTCTCTCCCGACAACGACTGGAAGGAGACGCTCAGGATGTGCGGCAGTCTTCGGAACGGGTGTCCGTTGATCACCAGATGCCGGATGTTCTCTACGATCCATTTTTCCAGGCGATTTCTCAGGGTATTCAGCCGGTCCATCTGGAAAGGCAGGTCCCTGGACGCGATTTCACAGGCCTTTCCCAGGCCCACGATCCCCGGCACATTTTCCGTACCCGTCCGGCGACCGCCTTCCTGACGACCCCCGAAGAGAATCGGTGCAAGCGGTGTGTTTCTCCGGACATAGAGGGCGCCCGTCCCTTTCGGCCCGTAGAGCTTGTGGGCGGCCAACGAAAGCAGGTCCACATTCAGATCGTCCACAAGGACGGGGATCTTGCCGACCGTCTGCACCGCGTCGGTATGCATGAGAATCCCCCGCTGGCGGGCCATGTACCCGATCTCCCGAACCGGCTCGATTGTGCCGATTTCATTATTGGCGTGCATGATCGAGATCAGGAATGTCTTATCCGTGATGGCCTCCCGCACGGCATCCGGGTCGACCACCCCTTGCGCATCCACGGGCAGACAGGTCACCCTGAAACTCCTCGCTTCCAGATGCCTGCAGGTATGGAGAACCGCATGATGCTCGATGGCGGAGGTGATGATGTGATTTTTACCGGATGTTTCCGCGAAGGCGGCTCCCATCAGGGCGAGGTTGTCCGCTTCGGTGCCGCCGCCGGTGAAGATGATTTCCTCCGGGCCGGCGCCGATCAGGGAGGCCACCTGCCCCCTCGCCGATTCGATGGCCTTCTTCGCCTCCCGCCCGAAGCCGTGAATGCTGGAGGGATTCCCGAAATGATTCCCGAAATAGCGCATCATGGCCCCCAGGACCTCCGGATCGACGGGGGTGGTGGCGCTGTGATCCAGGTAAATGGTTTCCATAAATGCCTCTGCAAACCTCCTTCAGTCTCGGATTCTCCTGCACAGTTGAACGATCCGCTCCCGGACCGCCCGCGCGGCTTCTTCCGAAAAGGCCCGCCAGGGGTCCCTTTCGGGATCGACGAGGCCCTCCAGTTTCACGAGAAAAGGGCTGCCTTTCCCATCCGGATCGGCCGAGCTCTCGATCCTCACGCGGTCTTCTTCACGATCGGGCCTCTCGTTGAACATTCGAATCGACTGGACTTCCAGACGCTCATCGATCAGGATAACGGAACCGCCGTGCAGCCGCTGGACGGTCTCGCTCTCAACGATCCAGCCGCCGCTGTTGCAGCAGTGAACCGGCCCGGCATAGCCCCGGCATGTTGTCAGCTTCTGAAAGGGCTTGTGCGTGTGACCGAACAGGAACGCCGTCCGGTCGGGCATGGCGCCATCCCGCTCCCGCAGGATCTGTTCCTGCAGCGGTCCCTCGATGTATGCCCTGAGGCCCTTTCCGGCGCCGCCGCTCAACAGGGTGTCCGCCTTCAACCTCTCCACGCCGGGTATCTTCCGGCGCAGATAATGCCGCAGCACAAAAGACGCCAGATAGTGCCGGAAGCCATAGCGCTTCCGGATGCTACGGGACAGGGTGCGCAGGAGCCTGTCGAACTGCCCCGGATTCTGCATCTTTTCATAGACGATTTCAACATCCTGCCCGACGCCGCCGGAGCGCCCCAGCATGGATCCGAAGAAGTCGATCCAGGCGAAGTTCTCCGCCTCGATATCCCAGACCTGCTTCGGGCTCTTGCGCCCGGGGAAAAACAGATTCATCAGGGCGCTCATGAAATGGAAGATCGATTCGATGAAATGTCCGTGATGAAAGACGACGCATCTGCCGCCGTCCTCGGACAGCAGCCCGAAGTTGGGATAGGCGGTGAGGATGGGAAAATCGCGGACGCCGGCACAGCAGCGGACGAGGCTGCTCAGGAAATAGGACGGCACCGGCTGATGTTCGGGCGTCGTGAAGAGGTGCGTGGCATGCCAGGGAACGGGCAGACGGCTGCCCGGCTCAAGGTGGGACGTGATGTGGTTCACGTACTGCGTTTCCCGGGCCAGCTCCCACAGGTGGTGATCGTGGTTGCCGGGGATGAAGATGATTTTCTCGAAGAGCTCATCCCCCTCCGGCATGATCAGTTCGATGAAGCGCTGAAAGATCATGGCGGCCTCATTGTCGTGGGCGAGGGCCATCTCCAGGATGTCCCCGTTCAGGACCAGCGAGGGCTTCGGAGCCTCCCGGTTTCCCGCGATGAGATGCCGCAGGCAGTCGACAAGACGGCGCATGACCGGCCCGGGTTGAAAAGGATCGATCTCCTCGCCGGACAGGTGGGTCAGCAGGCTGTCTTCCTCACCGAGGTGAAGGTCCGACAGGCAGACATAGCGGATATCCGGCATCCGGTGTCTCCTTCGTTTACGTGAAATGCGGGCTCCTTCTCCGGCGACGCCTCAGCCCGCTTCAGGCCCGTTTTCCGTATGCCCCCTCCGGCAGCGCCTCCCCGAGCGCCAGCCGGCAGAGGTCGCTGATCATGTAGGTTTCCAGACCGGCATCCCGGCAGGTCCCTTCCAGGGCGTCGAGGCACATGGGACAGAGGAAGCCCATCGCCCGGGCGCCATGGTTCTTTGCGTCCTCAACATTGAGGGCCTGGTAGGCGGGATATTTCTCCCCCCGCTGCATGAAACCCTTGAGGGCCTGGCCGCAGCACAGGGCATCCCCGCGGTCGTATCGCCGCGCCACCCGCTCGACCCCGATCAGGCGGAATATCTCATCCAGGTGGTCTTCCTTCCCCGGCGTGAGCCGCGACGCGCAGGGGCGCTGATAGGCGACCTTCCAGTGCAGCGGCTTGACTTCCTCCCGGTGGCTTTTCAGATAACGGGCAAGGTACTCGAAGAGATGAACGGGCCTGAACGGCAGCGTCACGCCATACTGGGGCGCGGCATCGGCCATCAGGGCATAGCAGTCATCATGGGCGAAGATAATCTCCTCCGCTCCGAGGGCCGCGTACCTGTCCACGAGCGGCTTGAGGCCCTCCCGCATGATCGTTTCGTTGCCGAGGTGGGGAAAGAGGACGTTGCAGAAATAATGCCGCCCCCTGACGACGTCCAGGCCGTCAAACAGCCTGCCCTGAAAGGCCCAGGGAATGACCGCTTCGATCGTGCACAGGGAGAGGACCGGTCCCTTGACCTGCGGCGGCTGAAAATCCCCTTTCGCCGTGAAGCGCGCCTGCAGGGCGGCAAGGAGCCGGGGGTCCACGTAGTTCCCCATCTCCTCCATGCGCCGCAGGATAAGATCGAACGGGCGGGCGCCCGTGGGACAGTATTCGTTGCAGGCAAAGCAGGTAACGCATTTCTTGATCCAGTCCGCGGGCTCCCCTTTCGCGAGCATCTCGAACGCGCGGGCGCCCTGCTGCCGATCCATGTCAATGTACCGGCATCCGGCCAGACACTCCCCACAGAAATCGCACCTGGTTTCGATAAACATGATATTTTTTCTCCTTTCCTGCGCTTCCGGATCATTGGCATTCGCGCGCATCCGGACAAGGCTGGTGTCATGCCCATTGAAGATTCGCTCTTCAATACCCGATCCGCCAGGGAACGTCCAGCGTGATTTTCCTTTCGCGGAGCCGAAACATGCCATGTCCGGCATTGTTTACCGATATTGATTGACATGTCAATCAATATCGGCTATCCCTGTTCCATACGGAGGCTCGCGTCGGCTTTTTCCGAAGGGCGACCGGAGATTTCGAACCTGCGCAATCAATGGAGGCAATGATGGACGGGAATCTGTCCCGGATCTTCAGGCAGCAAGCCGGAAAATACGGCGACCGGCTGGCCGTGGAAAAGCGTTTGCAGGGGGAGTGGCAGGGCTGGAGCTGGAGGCAGTACTACGAAACCTCCCGGGCCATCGGTCTGGGCCTTTACAAGCTTGGCATCCGCAAGGGGGACCGGGTTGCGCTGCTCAGCGAAAACCGTCTGGAGTGGGTTGCCTCCGATCTGGGGATCATCGGCATCGGCGCCTGCACCGTCCCCAGCTACGTGACCCTCCAGGCCGCCGAGGTGACCTATATCATCGGCAATTCCGGATCGAAGGTCTTCATCGCCGAGAACGGGGAAGCCGTGCAGAAAGTCCGGGGTGAAACCGGCAGGTGCCCGGACCTGGAAAAAATCGTCGTCATGGACACGGAGGGATGCGACTTGTCGGATCCCATGCTCCTCAGCTTCGCGGATCTGATCCGGCTTGGCCGGGAACTGGAAGCGAGGGAGCCCGGGCTTTTCGAAAGGCTGACGGACGCCATCGAGACCGCAGACCTGGCCACGCTGGTATACACGTCGGGAACAACCGGCCCGCCCAAGGGGGCGATGATCACCCACCGCAACATCCTGGCCATTTTCGAAGGCCTGGACGCGGTGGTTCCCGCCTACGAAACGGATGTCACCGTGCCTTTTCTGCCGCTTTGCCATGTGTTCGAACGGGTGGCCGGCCACTTCTACGGCATGAAAGTGGGGATCACCACCCATTACGCCCAGAGCTTTGACACCATCGTCGAAGACATACAGGCCAAGAAACCGACGATCATTCTGGCCGTCCCGAGGGTCTGCGAGAAAATCTACGCCCGCATCGTCGCGCAGGTCAAGCAGCAGCCAGCCTGGAAGCAGCGTGTTTTCGAATGGGCCAAAGACGTCGGCGCCCGCTCCGGAGCGCTTCGGGAAAGGAAAAAGCCTGTTCCGCCGGTCCTGGGACTGCAGCACAAAATTGCCTACCGGCTCGTATACAAAAAGCTCAACGAAGCCCTGGGCGGCCGTGTCCGCTGGATGACGGCGGCCGGGGCGCCCCTGTCCCGGGAGATCGCGGATTTCTTCAACGCCTCGGGCGTCTTTGTGATTGAAGGCTACGGCATGACGGAAACGACGGCGCCGGTCAGCCTGAACGTAATTGACGACTACCGCTTCGGAACGACGGGGAAACCGCTGCCCTGCAATCAGGTCCGGATCGCCCCGGACGGAGAGATTCTGGTCAGGGGGGACAACGTCATCAGCGGCTACTGGAAAATGCCCGCCCAGGCGCGTGATGTTTTCACGCCCGATGGCTGGCTCATGACCGGCGACATCGGCCGTCTCGATGAGGACGGCTTTCTCGCGATCACGGACCGGAAAAAAGACCTGATCATCACCTCCGGCGGCAAGAACATCGCGCCCCAGAACATCGAAGGGCTATTTCTCAAGGATCCCCTTTTCGAGCATGTCCTGGTGATCGGGGACCGGAGGAAATATCTGACCGCCCTGATCACACTGAATTTCGCGGAAGCCGCCCGGCTGGCGGAAAAAGACGGCATGCCCTTTGCCGACCCGCGGGAACTCCTCGACCGGCCGGATTTCCTGGCGATCGCCGGCCGGCACGTGGCGGAGCGGAACCGGCATCTGGCCCGGTTTGAAACGATCAAGGATTACCGGATCGTCCGGGAACCCTTCTCCGAAAGGACGGGCGAGCTGACGCCGTCGCTGAAACTCAAGAAAAAAGTGGTCATGGAAAAATACAGGGAACTGATCGAGGGCATGTACGCAGCGTCAGAGAACGGACAATGACTGCGCGGCCAGTCGCTGCTTGATGGTTTTCGGGGCATAGATCGGATAGATGCGCTGTCCGGCGACGTCGAATCCGTTCACATGGTCCCGCCGGCTCCACGGCCTTCCGTAGATGCTCACCTGCAGGGTCATCCGGCTCCCGGGATTCCCGGTCTTGTGAATGGTCTGGGGACCGCAGACATGATAGCTTTCGCCGGGCCGGATGGTCCTCCGGCCCGTTTCCTCCAGACATGCATGACCCTCCCGCAGGCCGTCGTCGAACCGGCGGTAATTGACGATTTCCAGATCACCCGCGACAGGACCGACAACCCCCCAGGCATTGTGGTCGTGGACGGGATCGTAGACCCCCGGCTCCCAGAAAAACAGGCGCAGGGAAAAAAGCTGCTTCGGGTCGCGGTAAAGAATCACCTCGCTGTCGAACATGGTGGCATAGCGAAGATCGGGGTAGGGTGCGTCTGCGACCATGCCTTCAAGAATGTTCCGGAAAAGTGCCTTGTCCGCGATGAGCCGGGGCAGCATTCCGGAGACCGACCGGATGCAGGCCTCGTTATCCGTCAGGCCGGTCAGACCGGCCGAGCAGGCCTTGCAGAACGCAATCAGGGCTTCGGGTGGCTTTGGGGAAACCGTCATGACGTTTTATTCTCCTTCATGATTCTTTCCGCGACGGGCCGCAGCCCGGCCAGCGAGAGGGCGTCTTCTTCCGCGATCAGGCTGCCGTGGGCCCGGATATGCGCCCAGGCGCGGTAGTCGGGGTCGTCCGTGTCCGCCGGGGCGCCCGCTTCCCGCCGGTAGTGGTTCAGGCTCTTGTCGCGCCCGTAGAGGATGCGGTCCGCGCCCGCGGGACAGACCTTGACGCAGATGCCGCAGGGATAGCAGCCCTTCTCTGTCAGGGCGCGCGCCCATTCGGCGCAGGCCCGCGCATTGTAATCCGCCACGACGACCTTTCGTTCGGCGAGTTCCTTTTTGGTGATCCGTAGCGCCTGGACGGGGCACAAACGGACGCAGGCGCCGCAGCGGATGCAGTGGTTCTCCGACGGCAGCGGATCGGCCGGCAGCCGGGCCGCGGTGAAGACGGATACGAAGCGGATACGGGGGCCGAAGGCCTCCGTGAGGATCGTATTGTTGATCCCTTTGTGGCCGATGCCGCTGTAATGGGCGGCAAAGCCGTGGGCAAAAGCGGCGGCCGGTTTTCGGATCAGGACATGGATGTTGGCGTATCCGTCACGGCTCAGGGGTATTGCGGCGTGGCCGTGCCGGTTCAGCCAGCGCGTCAGAGAAAAGGCGAGATCGTCCAGTGCGCGGTTGCAGGTATTGTAGAGATCCCGGTGCTGAACGGACGGCGTCGTCTCCACAACCGGCAGGGGCATCTGGATGCCGATTACCACAACGGTGCGGGTCATCGGCCACAGGGCGTCGGGTCGATAGGGACCCGGCACGCGGCCGTCCTCGTGCCAGCGGTCCGGCCGGGCGAACCCGACCAGGTCCGCACCGCGGTCCTGCAGGTACAACGTGATTTCCCGTTTCAGATCCCCTTCCGTCATCGGAACCATCTCTGAATTTCTGCGATCGGAATTTCCGATAGGAATAGCACAATCCAAAAAGCCCGTCCATCTGAAAACAGCCGGCGGTTTCTGTGAAAATTCGCTTGATCTTTACAATACCCCGGCATATCTTGCAATTCAGGTTTCGTGATCCGCCGATGGTCCCGGAAGGGCATCCCGTCCGGTTCGGTCAAGCCCCCCGTTGTGCCATGCCCGTGCGGATCGATCCCGTTGCCGGGAAGACTGGGCGCAAACCATTCCCGGGCAGCGAACCCTTTATTAACGCGGAGGTGCCCCTGTGGAAGTCAGCGTGGAAAATCGCGGTCCCGTCCGCACCATCATCATCAACCGTCCCGGATTCAGGAATGCCGTGAACCGGGCGACGGCCGATCAGCTTGCCGAGGCTTTCCGTGCCTTTGAGAAGGACGGGACCGCCTCCGTTGCGGTGCTCTTCGGCGCGGGCGGACATTTCTGCGCCGGCGCGGACCTGAAGGCAATCTCAGAGGGGCTTGCGGAAAACGTCAACCGGCTGAGCGAGGACATGTCCCTGGACGGCCCCATGGGGCCGACGCGGATGCGTCTCTCCAAACCGGTCGTCGCCGCGATTTCCGGCTATGCCGTGGCCGGCGGCCTTGAACTGGCCTGCTGGTGCGATCTGCGGGTCGCCGAGAGAAACGCCATTCTCGGCGTCTTCTGCCGCCGTTTCGGCGTGCCCCTCATCGACGGGGGGACCCAGCGGCTTCCGAGACTGATTGGCATGAGCCGCGCCCTCGACCTGATTCTGACGGGGCGGCCGGTCGATGCCGAGGAAGCGCTCGGCATGGGGCTGGTCAACCGCGTCGTGGAAGCCGGTGAAGCCCGGCAGGCGGCGGAAAAACTGGCTGCCCAGATCGCCGCGCACCCCCAGGTCTGCATGCGCAGCGACCGGGAGTCCGCCCACCGCGGGTTCGATCTGCCGCTGGACGAAGCGATGGCCCTTGAATTTCGAATGGGCATGAAGGTTATCCTCAGCGGCGAGACCGTTGCGGGAGCGCGGCAGTTCAACGGCGGCAAGGGCCGGCACGGAAAATTCTGAATCGGGGAGCATGCCGGCATGAACATTTACGCTGTCGCCGACGTTCACGGTCGCCCGGAAAGGCTGGACCGGATCTGCAGCCATGCAACGCGGCTGAGGCCCGACGCGGTCGTCATCGCCGGCGACATCACCGGTCACCGCGACCACGATTCCCTGTTCCAGCAGTTGAACGACCTTCCCGCCCCGGTTTTGGTCGTGCGCGGCAACATGGATTCGCAGGAAGTGGAGACGCTTCTGGAACGGCATGCGAACATCCTGTCCCTCCACCGCAGAGAAGCAACCATCAAGGGGGTTCACTTTGTGGGCATGGGCGGAACGCTGCCCATCCCCTTCAACTCGAAAATCTGTCTCCGGGAGAAGCGTCTGATCGGAGAAACGGACCATTTGATCGGGCGGAATTCGGTCCTGGTGGCCCATCCCCCGCCCTATGGGACCCTCGACGAGGGCTTCGGGAACATACACGCCGGCAGCCGCGGTCTTCGCCGTCTGATCCTGGACAAGCAGCCCTTCCTGCTCATCTGCGGGCATATTCACGAAAGGCCGGGCTGGGCCATCGTGGGAAAAACGCTGGTGGTGAACTGCAGCATGGGCCGGAGCGGCGCGGGCGCATGGATCGCAATGGAAACGGGCCGTGAGCCCGCGGTCCGCATGCTGCAATGATTTGAATTGCAATGCCTTCGGACTGATTGTATCATTCATCCCACACAAAAACTTGAATCGCGAGGTGAACAGAATGTCGGTGAACCATGTAGAGGGCGAGGACAAAGGGCATGTCATGCTTTATGCGCTCAGCACCTGTGGGTGGTGCAAAAAGACCAAGGGGCTTCTCGAGGAGATGAAGGTCGATTTCTACTATACGAATGTGGACCAGCTGGAGGGAGATGAAAGAATGGAGGCCCTGGAAGACATGAAAAAGTGGAACCCCCGCCGTTCCTTCCCGTCCCTTGTCATCAACAACAGCCAGTGCATCATCGGCTACGACGAGACCAAGATCAAGGAAGTTCTGAAGCCATGACGGAACCGGACGTGGATCAGACTTATGCGCGGCTGAAGAAGGAGGCCGAGGCCTCCGGATACCGCCTTACCCCGGATGCCGGCTTTGCCAGGGAACTGATTCAGGGCCTGCTGGCCAATGAAGCGCGATACGGCTACCGGGCCTGCCCCTGCCGGCTGGCCTCGGGGGACAGGACGGAAGACCTGGACATCGTCTGCCCCTGCGATTACCGCGACGCGGACCTTGAGCAATACGGCGCTTGTTATTGCGCCCTGTATGTGTCCGATGCCGTCGCCCGGGGCGAAAGGACGGCCGGCGCCATTCCGGAAAGAAGGCCCATTCCGGAAGAGCGCACACAGCAGCAGGAGCAAGCAGCCTCCCTCGCGGGAAAGACCCTTCCCTATCCGGTCTGGCGCTGCCGGGTCTGCGGCTATCTTTGCGCCCGGGATGAAGCGCCGGGGGTCTGCCCGATCTGCAAGGCGAAAAAGGAACGGTTCGAACGCTTCCTGTAAAAAAAAACGGGGAGCCTGTTCCTGCAGGCCCCCCGCAAAAATCCGACGGCTCGGTCTAATAATCGTAATCGCCCATATCGGGTGGCATGCCGCCTCCGGACATGGGCATGGGCGCCTTCTTCTTCGGCGCTTCGGCCACCATGGCCTCCGTGGTCAGGAGCAGGGAAGCCACGGAAGAGGCGTTCTGAAGGGCGAAGCGGACGACCTTCGTCGGATCGATGATTCCCGCGGATATCATATCCTCGTATCCGCCTGTCTCGGCGTTGAATCCGTAAGCCCCCTTCCCTTCCCGGACCTTCTCGACCACGATCGACCCTTCAAAACCGGCATTGTCGGCGATCTGCCGAATCGGCTCCTCGATCGCGCGCCAGATGATGTTCAGACCGTGCTGCTCGTCGTTGTCGAGCTTCGCTTTTTCAAGGGCGCCCAGGCTCCTCAGCAGCGCCACGCCGCCGCCGGGGACAATTCCCTCCTCAACGGCCGCACGGGTTGCATTGAGGGCGTCTTCCACGCGCGCCTTTTTCTCCTTCATCTCCAGTTCCGTCGCCGCGCCGACCTTGATGACCGCAACGCCGCCGACCAGCTTGGCCAGACGCTCCTGAAGCTTTTCCCGGTCGTAATCGGACGTGGTTTCGTCGATCTGCGCGCGGATCTGCTTCACCCGGCCTTCGATGTCCGCCTTCCGGCCCGCACCGTCGACGATCGTCGTGTTGTCCTTGTCGATGGACACGCGCTTGCAGGTCCCCAGGTCCTGAAGCGCAACATTTTCCAGCTTGATGCCCAGATCTTCGGAAATCACCTTGCCGCCGGTCAGGATGGCGATGTCCTCCAGCATGGCTTTCCGGCGGTCGCCGAAGCCGGGGGCCTTGACGGCCGAGCACTTGAGCGTGCCGCGGAGCTTGTTGACCACCAGGGTCGCCAGCGCCTCGCCCTCCAGATCTTCCGCGATGATCAGCAGGGGCCTGCCGGTCCTGGCAATCTGCTCCAGGATGGGGATCATGTCTTTCATGACGCTGATCTTTTTTTCATAGAGCAGAATATAGGGATCATCCAGGTTGGTTTCCATCTTATCGGCGTCGGTCACGAAATAGGGCGAAACGTATCCCCGGTCAAACTGCATCCCCTCCACCAGCTCGAGGGCGGTCTCCATCCCCTTGTTCTCCTCGACCGTGATGACCCCCTCCTTGCCGACCTTCTCCATCGCCTCCGAAATGATTTCGCCGATGGTCCGGTCGTTGTTGGCGGAAACCGTTCCGACCTGCGTGATTTCCTTTTTGTCCCGGATCGGCTTCGACATTTTCTTCAGTTCGTCGACGACAATGTTGACGCTCTTTTCAATGCCCTTCTTCAGCGCCATCGGGTTCATTCCCGCCACGACCAGCTTGGACCCCTCGCGATAAACGGCCTGGGCCAGGATGGTCGCCGTGGTGGTTCCGTCACCCGCCTTGTCCGACGTCTTGGACGCCACCTCCTTCACCATCTGCGCCCCCATGTTTTCGAACTTGTTTTCCAGCTCGATTTCCTTGGCAACGGTCACGCCGTCCTTGGTGATGGTCGGCGCCCCCCAGGACTTCGCAATCAGCACGTTGCGTCCCTTCGGCCCCAAGGTGACCTTGACCGCATTGGCCAGGGCATCCACCCCCTTCATGATCTTTTCGCGCGCCGCGACGTCATACTTGATTTCTTTTGCTGCCATGATCACCCCTCCTATGACTCAATCACGCCGAGGATGTCGTCTTCCCTCATCATGAGGTGCTCCTCGCCGTTAATCTTGATTTCCGTCCCGGCATAGCGCCCGAAAAGAATCCGGTCCCCTTTTTTCACATCCATAGCGTTCCGTTTCCCCTGCTTGTCCCGCCTGCCGCTGCCGGCCGCAACGACACGGCCCTCCTGGGGTTTCTCCTTGGCCGTGTCGGGAATGATGATTCCGCCCGCGGTTTTCTCATCGCTTTCGATCCGCTTTACCAGAACCTGATCATGCAAAGGTTGAATTTTCATACGCTGCCTCCCTGAATGAATGGTATTGATTTGTTCTCGAAACTTCTTCGTTTATTGGATTATTCGGTCCCGAAACGGTTACAACTATATGATACAACATGCAAAATAGAATACATCGTCGGTAATTTAGCCATCAAATGCAGGTTGTCAAGGGTGCCGGAAACGAAAATTTTCACAGATGCTGAAAGCGCTGCCGTACAGAGACAAACAGATCCTGCGCCAGATATCTCTTTATGATTATTTATTTTCTTGGTATAGAAGAAGAGGTTGAACAAAAAGGGAAGGAGGGTTCCGATATGGCAAAGGCGGTAAAATCAAAACAGCTCATTTTCTCTCTGCCCAACAAGGTTGGGTTGCTCTCAGAGGTCGCGTCAGCCATTGCCGCGGCAAATGTCAACATTGAAGCGGTCTGTGCCTACGAGAGAGGGTACGGATATTTCATGATGGTCACGGACAACAACACCAAGGCGAAAAAGGTCCTCTCCAAAATGGGGGCCGAGGTGCACGTGGAAGATGTGCTGTCCGTGGAGGTGCCGAACAAGGTCGGACAGCTGGAAAAGGTGGCAAAAAAAATCGCCGAAGCCGGCATTGACATTCATTTCGTCTACGGAAGTCCGGGGAAGGGAAAAACGGCGACCCTTGTCCTGAAAACGGCGAACGACCGGAAAACCGCAAAGGTCATTGCCGCATGAAGCCTGCTGGATGAGAGCAGAAACCCGTCCCGTTTATCCCAAGAAAGGCTGCCGAGAGACTGTCATGGACCGGATCGCTGAAAAGAGAGAATCGCTCATCCGGACACTGTTCCCTGCCGGGGTGCCAAGGCTCTGGTGTCCGCTGCTGACCCACTACAAAAAAGACGGCTCCATCGATTTTGACCGGATCTCCGCTCATTTCCGTCACATTGTTCCCTTCGTGAAAGGCTTTCTCATTCCGGGTTCAACGGGCGACGGGTGGGAGCTGGACGACGGGGAAACCCGGCAGGTCACGGAATTCGCGATGAAACTGGCCGGGGAGGATGGGATCAGCCTGCTTCTCGGGGCATTGAAGCCGGATGCCGAATCCATGAAAAAGACCATCGCGGACATGCGCGGCCTGCTCGATCCGCCGGCAGCGGCCGGCACGGACGACAGGACCCAAGCGCTGCGGGAGCGGCATGTCTGCGGATTTACCGTGTGCCCGCCGGCAGGAAAAACGCTCTCCCAGGCAGACATTGAAGCGGGGCTGGCCGGGATCCTGGACATGGGGCTTCCGACAGCCCTGTATCAGCTCCCCCAGGTGACCGGCAACGAAGTGTCGCCGGAGACCTTCGGCAGGCTGGCCGGGATGTATCCCAACCTGATCTTTTTCAAGGATTCGAGCGGCCGGGACGGCATTGCGGCTTCCGATGCGGACAAGGGGGGCGTTTTTCTTGTGCGGGGCGCCGAGGGCGACTACGCCCGCTGGCTCACGGAAGCCGGCGGGCCCTACGCGGGATTTCTGCTCAGCACCGCAAACTGCTTTCCCCGGGAACTGAAAACCCTCATAAAAGACCTGGAAAGGGGTGAACGGGAAAAGGCCCGGGCTATGTCGGAAAGGCTGACGGCGGCCATCGGCGATGTCTTTGGCCTGGTAAAAACACTGCCCTGCGGCAATGCCTTCACGAACGCCAACAAGTGCATCGATCACTTCCTGGCCTTCGGACCGTCTACGAGTACAAAAGAAGGGCCGCTCCTTCACGGGAGAACTTCCATCCCTGCCGATATTCTTGCGGCAACCGGGGCCGTTCTCACCCGCTTCCGTCTGATGCCGGAGCGAGGATACATGGAATAGGCCGGCGAGGCGCCTGCGACGGGCGCGATCAAACGGGGCGGTTCATTCCGTCCAGCACCCTGTAGAGGGCTTGCGTCCCGCTCATTTCCAGGCCCTCCGCCATGGCCGCGACATAGAACTGGTTGACCAGCGCGAGCCCGGGAAGGGACAGCTTCATTTTCCCCGCTTCCAGGAGCGCAATGCCCATGTCCTTTACAAAGTGCCGGATGTAGAAGCCGGGGGCAAAGTCGCCCTTGACGATCCGCGGACCGAGATGGTTGATGGCCCAGGAGGAAGCGGCTCCTTTGCCGATGACTTCGATGACCCGTCCCGGGTCGAGGCCGGCCCGCCGGGCATAGAGGAGCGATTCCACCACGCCGATCATGGTGGATGCAACCAGGATCTGGTTGCTCATCTTGGTGTGCTGCCCCGTGCCCGGACCTCCCATGCGCGCAATATTCTTTCCCATCAGTGCAAACAGTGGCAGCACCCGCCTGAAGGCATCCTCGTCTCCGCCCACCATGATCGCCAGCGTCCCTTCCCGCGCACCCACGTCTCCGCCCGAGACCGGGGCGTCGAGCGACGAGACGGTCCGGCGCTTCGCCTCCGCATGAATGCGCCGGGCCAGCGACGGCTCGGACGTGGTCATATCGACGATTACGGAACCCGGACGGATCCGTTCCAGCACCCCCTCCTTTCCCAGAACGACCGCCTCCAGGTCGGTTGGCACGCCGACCATGGTAAAGAGGACATCGCTCCGCGATGCCACCTCTCCCGGTGTGTCGAACCATGACGCCCCCTCGCGGCAGAGATCATCCGCCTTTTCCCTCGTGCGGTTGTGAACGGAAAGGGGATAGCCCTTCTTCAGGATGTGCCTGCACATGGATTTCCCCATGACGCCGGTGCCGATCCAGCCGATTTTTTCCATCTTCCAATCCTCTCGCAGTCACATGTTTTTGCTGACCGGGGCGAACATCGATGCCATCCGCCCGATTTTCCGATCGTTCCCGTTTTTCATAGCACATCTCGTGATGAAATCAGCAAAAAAACGCTTGTCGGCACAATGGATCTTTGCATGCGAAAATACCGCAGTGCCCCGGTTGAAAATGTGATATGTATTCGTTCGCGATCCGAACGGAACCGACCTCGCCAACAGAGGGAACAAATTTGAACGGCGCCGAAGCCATCCCTGGAACAGCCGCGGCCGGGGGCATCGACATATGTATTGCCAACGCGGGAACGACGGGAGTGAACCATGAAACTCATTCCAAAGGAAGTCCAGTTCTCCGATCACTTTGAGGCGCTGGGAAATAAAATCCAGGAAGGCGGAGTGCTTTTCCTGGACATCCTCAATGACCGTCAGCCATCGGAAGCGAAGGTCGCAAGGATGAAGGAAATCGAGCACGAAGCCGACACCATCACCCACGGAATTTACCAGAACCTGCACAAGATTTTCATCACCCCTCTGGACCGGGAAGACATTTTTAACCTGGCCGACAAGATGGACAACATCCTCGACATGCTCGAATCGTCCGCGACGAAGATGTACCTGTACCGGATCAAAGAGCCTGTTCCCCAGATCCGGGAGCTTGCCCTCATCCTGAACAAAGCCATGGTCCTGGTGAACCGGGCCGTTCACGCCATGAGGCGGCGGACGAAGAATTCGCAGATCGTACTGGATGCCTGCATCGAGATCAATTCCCTGGAAAATGAAGCCGATGCCGTTCTGCGGCAGTCGATGGCGGCCCTTTTCGAACACGAGACGGACGTGATCGAACTCATCAAATGCAAGGAGATCCTCGAACGGATCGAAGAAGCAACGGATTTCTGCGAGGACGTCTCGGACATCCTCGAGGGCATCATCCTGAAATACGGATAGACCTCAAGCGGATTCGGAGGCACGGCCATGACGAACAGCAGCGACACGCACCTGAAAACGGTAGGCTACATCCTGTGGATTTTCGGGTTTACCGGTTCGCATCGCTTTTATTACGGAAAGCCCGTTTCCGGCACCATCTATTTCTTCACGCTCGGCCTTCTCGGCATCGGCTGGCTGATCGATCTGTTCCTCATCCCTTCCATGGACCGGCAGGCGGACTTCCGCTTCCGCGCGGGCCGGATCGACTATACCGTCGCCTGGGTCCTGCTCACCTTCCTCGGGCTGTTCGGCATACACCGGATGTACATGGGCAAGTGGATCACGGGGATCCTCTACCTGTTGACGGCCGGTCTCGTCGGCATCGGCTATCTCTACGACTTCTGGACCCTCAATGACCAGATCACCGTGATCAACGGATCCTCCTGATTCCGCGTCCCTCCGTGGCGCCACGCAACGGGAACCGGTCCGGGAAAAAAATACTCCGGAACCGTACGGGCGCCGGATCACCGGTCACATCCCGGCGAATCGCATTTATAACAAAAAAGGGCGCATGATTCGACGTGAAATAGGGCGGATCCCTCCGCAGGATAGGCGCCACGGCGGGATGACGCTTGAAGGTCCGGTTCAGAAAGTGCCGGACGGATGGACGGTCCCACCCGGCGGGATGGGTAAAGGTCCGGTAAAGAGACAGATCCCCCTCATAAAAGGATTCCGTTTCCAGTGTCTCCGCTTCCGGACTGCGGGCGGGCAGATTGAATACGGCCGCATTCAGAAAGCCGATCCCTTCATGATGCCGGACTGTGAAATCAAGAGTCCGGAATGCGTCCTCTTCCCTTTCCGCCGGCGTTCCAAAAAGCAGGTAAACATAGGCGGCGATGCCCGCCGCTTTCAGGGCCTTCAGGGTTTTCGACGCCGTCTCCAGATCCAGGCCCTTTTCAAGCAGATCGAGAACGCGCTGCGAACCGGACTCGATCCCCAATTTCAGCATGACGCACCCGGACCGCTTCAAAGCCATGCAGAATTCCGGATCGGCAAGCTCCGGGGATATCCGGGCAAATCCATACCACGGGACACCGATGGGCTCGCCGGCCAGCGACCGGAGGAGGGCGGGACTCACGGCATTGTCCAGAAAATGCAGCAGCGCCGGTTCCGTCCCGGCTTTGAGCAGACGGAGATCCTGCATCACCCGCCCGGACGGCGTCGGCCGGTATGGGTTCGCTTCGGCCTTTTCGGGACAGAAGGCGCAACGCCTCCAGTAGCAGCCCCGTGAAGCGCTGTAGGGAAGGACAAATCCGGGGGACAGATAATCCGGCATGGGGAAGGCGCTGTATTCCGGGGTGACGGCCTCGTGGTCCGGCTTCACTCCCAGCATTGAAAGCAGGGGGCCTTCTCCGGGTCCGGCCACGCATTCATCCACCAGTCCCTGAAAGGGGCTGCGCCATCCGGGACGACTCAGCCAGGAGGTAACCAGCCCGCCGCCCAGAACGACTTTGATGCCGGCCGCCAATTTTTTCAGAAGCCCGATCATGGCAAAACAGCAGAGGGCCTGACTCAGATAATTCAGGGAAAAGCCGGCCACGGAGAACGGTTCGGTTTCCATCAGACTGACAAGACGATCCTGGAAATAAGCATGAAAAGGATTGTCTGCCGGCCTCTCGGCGGCCCGGATCAGATCAAGGCTGCGAAGGGGTGAAAGGGTCCGGTCTTCATAATCGGAAAGGCTGATGCGGACGGGACCGCCCGGAACCGATTTTTCCAGGACACGGCTGATATCCAGGACAGCTCTTCGATAGCGATCCATGCTGCCAAAGCCTTGATGTCCTCTGATCAGGGCCAGGTGATCTTCAAGATGGCGCCTCGCCCGCCGGGTCCAGGTGTCGGAAAGATCCTCCCGGCCTGCTCCGCTTACGGAGGCGCCCGGAGGGACGCCGGCATGGCTTTTCAGGAGATGCTGCAAGCCTTCAATGTTGGCGTCAATGACTGAATGATGGATCCGGTGGCGCCGGAGTGCGCCGGCAAGTCTTGCCAGACCTGCAGGCGGCTCCCCGGGCTTGACGAGCGGGGGATGGATCAGGAGAACGCAGGGGGCTTCACTCCATGCCGGTGTCGGATCGGTGGATCGGGGCGCCTTGAAGTCCTGCAACGGCTCCGGTTCCGATTCAGCCGACAATGCAGTTTCCGCCCATTACCTTTGCGCGGGACAGCGCTTCTTCGGCTTCTTTGATGAATGATTCCGGCGTCTGGTCCGACCTTGCTTCCGACAGACCGAAGGACACGGTCGGGTAGGGAACGCTGTTTCCCTCCGGCGTCACCGGCACCGATTTTTTCATATCCCGTCGCAGACGCTCGGCCACATTTCTGGCTGTCACCATATCCACGTGGGGAAGCAGAATAATAAACTCGTCCCCGCCGTAACGGGCGATGATATCGGTCGGGCGCAACTGCTCGCTGAGCTGGTGCGCGAGCGAATAGAGAACGCGGTCGCTGTATATCCGGCCATTCGCCTGATTGAATTCCCTGAAATCATCGATATCGATCATAATGAGGGACAGGGGTTCGCCGATGGTCGTTGATCGCAGGAATTGACGCTTCAGCATCATCTCCAGCCAGCTGCGGCTGTGCAGGCCGGTAAGGGCATCCATGCTGCCGTACTGTTCATAGTCCTGATCATCCTGCATGTCACCCGCGATCAGGACATCCGAATGGCGCAGACGTTTTGCCAGAATATACAAAAGATTGAGGGCGGCGGCATGAGAAGAGCGGATTAACGACCAGAGAATGTCTTCATGCACGACAATCAGCAGACAGGAATCGTCCGCAATGACATAGGCCGTTGCCGGTTGATGATCGATGACCGAGATTTCCCCGACGATATCCCCGGGACCCAGGACCACGATGGGGCCCTGGTCCAGCGACTGCGGATGAACACGCAGATATCCCTCAAGAACCAGGTAGATGTGCCGAAGGAGTTGGCCGGCGCCGATGACAACATCGCCGCGTTCAAACTTCTGGACGGGACAGTCCTCCAGAAGACCCTTGATTGATTCAAGGTTCACATTTTTGAACAGACAGATCCTCTTCAAATCCGCTTCGCCGATACCGCCAGTCATCGTCTCTCCCCATCCGTGATTTAAGAAACCGGCCCCTGTTCATTCGGTGATCTAATACATTAAAATTATAATAAAATTAATCAGGTTGTCAAGACGAAAGGTGTCCGTCTTTCGCCTTGACAGGGTCGTTTTTTTTTGCAAGTTAGAGAAGAATGAAAGGGCAATACCATGTCGCTGGATGACTGGAAAAAGAAATATTCATCTAAATTTGCGCCCTTAGAGTTCATCTACAGTCATATTCACCGCGGGGACACGATTTTTATCGGCTCCGCATGCGCGGAACCCCAGCACCTCGTTCAAGGCCTGATCCGCTATGTAAAATCCAATCCGAAGGCGTTCTTCGATGCGGAGGTCCTTCATGTCAGAAGCCTGGGGGTGGCCCCGTACGCGACGGAAATATTCAAGCAGAACTTCCGGCACAACTCATTTTTTATCGGCGACAGCACCCGGGATGCCGTCAACAGGGGGGTGGCGGATTACACGCCGATCTTCCTGTCTCAGGTCCCGGAACTGTTTCACCGGGGCCTTGCCCGGATTGACATCGCCCTGATACAAACCTCTCTGCCGGATGAACACGGTTTCATGAGTCTGGGAATCAGCGTTGACATCGTGAAGGCCGCTGCGGAAACGGCCAGGCTGCTGGTCGTGCAGGTGAATGCCCACATGCCGCGCGTTCTCGGGGATACTTTTATCCACATCGATGATGCGGATTTCCTGGTCCCTTATGACGAACTCCTCCTCGAATACGCACCGGAAGCGGATACGGAGATTGCCCAGAGGATCGGGAAGTACGTCTCGCGCCTGATTGAGGACGGCGACACGCTCCAGGTCGGCTATGGACGGATTCCCAATGCCGTGCTGTCCCATCTCTCGGGCAAAAAGCATCTGGGCGTCCATACCGAGCTGATCACGGACGGCATCGTCGATCTGATGAAACAAGGGGTGATCGACAATTCCCGCAAGACCATTAATCCCGGCAAGACGGTGGCAACCTTCTGCATGGGACACGCGGAAGCCTACGCGTTTCTTCATGACAATCCGGCATTTGATTTCAGGACGATCGATTATACCAACGATCCGGTGGTCATTGCCAAGCACAACAACATGGTCGCGATCAACAGCGCGCTCGAGATCGATCTGACGGGCCAGGCCACGGCGGAATCCATCGGTACGCTGTCTCACAGCGGCGTCGGCGGTCAGGCGGACTTCATGCGAGGGGCAATTCTGGCAAAGAATGGAAAAGCCATCTTGACGCTGCAGTCCACGGCGGCCTCGGATGTCGTTTCCCGGATCGTTCCCTCGCTCCGGGAAGGTGCGGGAGCAACCCTCATTCGCGGCGATATCCGCTACGTGGTGACCGAATACGGGATTGCCTATCTGCACGGCAAAAGCATGAGGGAGCGGGGCATGGAACTGATCGGGATTGCCCACCCGAAATTCAGGCCTTGGCTGATCGCGGAAGCAAAAAAGCTGAACCTCATATACCGGGACCAGGCCTTCATGCCCGGCAAGGGCGGCGAGTATCCCGAGCACCTGGAAACGTACCGCACCACCGGTGGCGGATTGAATATTTTCATCCGGCCGATTAAGATCAGCGACGAGCCCCGTCTGAAAGATTTTGTCTACTCGATGTCCGATCAGAGCATGTACCGCCGCTTCATGTCGAGGCGGACGGACATGCCCCATGAACGTCTTCAGGCGCTGGTCGTAATCGATTATACCCGTGAAGTCGCACTTCTGGCGTTCTCAACAGACGACGAGGAGCGGGAGCTCATCCTGGGCGTGGGAAGATACTACATCGATCCGGAGCGTCACCGGGCCGAAGCGGCGTTTGCCGTTCGAGATGATCATCAGGGCCGGGGCATCGGAACGGAATTGCTGGCCTATATGACCTATCTGGCCAAGCGGGAAGGTCTTCTGGGCTTCACGGCGGAGGTACTGGCGGAAAACAAACCCATGCTGCACACCTTCGAAAAAGGCGGGTTTGATATCAAAAAAACGACGGTTGCGGGGGTTTGCGAACTAACAATGACGTTCAAAAGATGATCCTTACCACGATCATCTTTCATCCCAGATGAATCCGGCAAGTGGGACCGTATGAAAAATAACTTGCCCTACTACTTCGCCTACGGCTCCAATCTCAATGGGGCCGATCTGACGCGCTGGTGCGAGAAAAAAGGCTGCGCCTATCCCCTGGGAGAAAAATTCGCCATTGCCTATCTTCCGGACGCAGTTCAACGCGGCGACCCTTGGAAAGAAGGGATCATGAAGTGAGTGACGAGCGACCGGAACGCCCGCTGACAACCCGCTACAGCGATCTGCTGACACTGATCTTCTGGGGATTCTTGCTTGTCATCCTCTCCTTCCTGTTTCTGTATGTCGGCTATCGGCTGGATCAGAAACTCGATTCCTCGCCTTTTCTCATGATCGGCCTTTTCCTGCTGGCCGTTATGATCTGCTTGGGAAAGTTTTACCAGGTGGCCTGGCGCAAGTGGGCCGAACAGGAACTGCGGGAGAGCGAACGGCGATTGTCAAGCATTCTCCAGGGCTCACCGACCCCCACTTTTGTGCTGGGGAAGGATCACCGCGTCCTTTACTGGAACAGGGCTTTTGAGGTTCTGAGCCGGATCAGGGCGGCGGAGGTGGTCGGCACGGGGAATCACTGGAAGGCATTTTATGCGACAGAGAGGCCCTGCATGGCCGATCTGCTCGTCGATGAAGCGCCGGAGGAAATCCCGAAGTGGTATTCCGGCATGTTCATCAAATCCAGGCTTATTGACGAGGCTTACCTGGGAACGGATTATTTCCCGGCGCTGGGCGAGAAGGGAACGTGGCTGCGCTTTACCGCCGCCGTCATTCGGGATTCGGGGGGCAAACTGATCGGCGCTGTAGAAACGCTGGAAGATATCACCGAACTGAAGCGGGCGGAGGAAGAATTGACGAAGGTGAAGCGCCTGGAATCCCTCGGTACGATGGCAGACGGAATCGCCCACGATTTCAGCAGTCTGCTGTCCGCCATGCTGAGGAACATCTTCGTGGCAAAAATTTCCGTTACCGACGACGATAAGATTATCGAACAGGGTCTCGAAATCGCGGAGAGAGCCGGCCTGCAGGCAAAAGAACTGGCCAACCGGCTGATCACCTTCGCGCAGGGAGGAAATCCCGTCAAAAAGACCGTGTCCATTGCCGCCCTGCTGAGAGAGACGGCCGCCGTACCGCTGCAGGACTCCAACGTCCACTGCAACTTCGATCTGCCGGACGATTTATGGCCAGTGGATATCGATGACAAGCAGATGAAACAGGTTGTACAGAACCTCATCAGCAACGCCCGCGAGGCGATGCCGGCAGGCGGAGTCGTTTACGTCCGGGCACAGAACGTCATGGTCTCCGAGAGCGACAATCTGCCCTTGAAGGAGGGAAAGTACGTCAAATGGTCCGTGGAAGACCACGGGATGGGGATCGCCGAGGAACATCGGGAGAGAATATTTGAGCCTTATTTCACAACCAAACAGAAGAGTGAGACGACGGGCATCGGCCTCGGGTTGGCGATCTGCTATTCCATCGTGAAAAAGCATGACGGCTTCATTGCCGTTCATTCGGAACACCATGTGGGAACGACCGTGGATGTCTATCTTCGTGCGGCACAGACAGAGAGCCTTGACGGCGATGGTGCTGCGCACGGTTCCGGTTCCGTGCTGCGCCGGAAGAGAATCCTGGTAATGGATCATGACCCGGTCATGCGGGACGTGATGGGAATTCTGCTGAATTTTCTTGGTTACGCCGCGGAACTCGCAAAAGATGAGGAAGAGGCCATCCGGCTGTTTAAAAAGGCCGTTGATGAGAAGCAGCCCTTTGCGGCGTCCGTCCTGGACGCAACCATGCCGGAAAGCAAAGGCGTCGAGGGAATTCTTCAGAGATTCCTGGAAATGGATCCTCAGGTCAGGGCCGTTATCGCGGGAAACGATGCCCACCAACCGGTCATGTCCGAATTCAGAAGGTATGGATTCAGCGCCGCCGTCGTTCGGCCCTACTCCATGGACGCCCTGAAGATCGTCCTGAACGACTTGCAGCTCTGAACCCTACGCCACCTGCCACGTCGTCCCGGAAGGGGCATCCTTGAGAATGATTTTTTTCGCGGACAGCGTCTGCCTGATCTCATCTGCCCGCTGCCAGTTCCGGGCGGTCCGGGCAGATTGCCGCTCCGCAATCAGACTCTCGATTTCTGCAATATCAAGCCCTCTCTCGGCGGACTTCCGGCCCCGGTCCTGGCTGAAGTAATCATCGGGATCCGTCATGAAAAGCCCCAGGATTCCTCCGAGCTCCTTGAATACACTTTGCGCCTGTTCAAGCACGAAATCCATCTCTCCGGTGACGGCCATGTCCGAATCCGCCATGTAGGCGTTCAAAAGCCGGGCCGCCTCGAAGACGTAGCCAAGGGCGCGAGCGGTGTTGAAATCGTCGTCCATCGCCTCCGTGAAGGAAGCGGGAAGGCCCGTCAATTTTTCATAGAGCCCCCTGCTTTTGATGGAAAGGTCCGCAGGGCCTGCCGGGACCGTCCGACGATCGCCGTTTCGCCGGTCCTTGATGTTCTTCAGGGTGCTGTAAAAACGGTCCATGCCCTGACGCGATTCAGCCAGAGATGCCTCCGAAAAATCCACCGGGCTCCGGTAATGGCTCTGCAACAGGAATAATCTCAAAACCTCCGGGTGATAGCTGTTCAGCATCTCTCGAATGGTGAAAAAATTATTGAGCGACTTCGACATTTTTTCGCTGTTGACCTTCACAAAACCGTTGTGGATCCAGAATCGGGCCAGGGCTTTTCCGGTCGCACCCTCGGACTGGGCGATTTCATTCTCATGATGGGGAAAAATCAGGTCCTCGCCCCCCCCGTGAATATCAAAGGTATCCCCCAGAAAGCGCTGGCTCATGACGGAGCACTCGATGTGCCAGCCCGGCCTCCCTTTTCCCCAGGGGCTGTCCCACCAAGGCTCTCCTTCTTTGCTGGCTTTCCAGAGGGCAAAATCCAGCGGGTTGTTTTTTCTCTCATTGACGTCCACCCGGGCGCCCGCCATCATCTCATCCAGGTTTCTGCCGGACAGCTTTCCATATCCCCGGAAGCTCTCCACGGCAAAATACACATCGCCCCCTGTCTCGTAGGCCAAGCCCCGTTCCATGAGTCGACGGATCAGGTCGATCATCCCGTCAATGTGATCCGTGGCCCTGGGCGTCACCGTTGGTGTGATAACGCCCAGCTTTCTCATATCCTCGTCATGTTCTCTGATAAAGCGCTCCGAGATTTCGGCAATGCCGACGCCTTCGGCATTGCTTTTCTGGATGATCTTGTCGTCCACATCGGTGAAATTTTTTACGAATGTGACATCATATCCCCGGTAGCGCAGAAACCGGGTGATGACGTCAAAGACAACAGCGGATCGGGCATGCCCCACGTGACAGACATCATAGGCCGTGATGCCGCATGCATAGATGCCGACTTTCCCGGATTCGATGGGTTCGAATTCCTCCTTGCGTCTGGTCATTGTGTTATACAGCTTTAAAGCCATGGCACCTCCGCTATGGAAAGAGGGAACATCTCGTCAATCCTACGCGCTCACCGAAGCCGCAGATGAGATTCATGTTCTGGATGGCCTGACCGGCAGCGCCCTTGATCAAATTGTCAATGGCCGACAGGACAATGACCCGGTTGGTCCGGCGATCCACCGCCAGGCCGATGTCACAACAGTTGGAACCGCGCACGGAGGAAAGATTGGGGAACACGCCGGATTTGCAGATTCGCACAAAGGGCTCATCCCTGTAAAAGTCCTGATAGCGTGTCGTCAGTTCCACCGCGGTGACGTCTTTCTTCAGGGACGCATAGATGGTGCTTAAAATTCCCCGGTTCAGCGGCAGCAAATGCGGCGTAAAGGATATCTTCACATCATGCCCCGCCAGCAGGCTCAACTCCTGCTCCATTTCGGGGATGTGTCGATGCTGGCCGCCGACTTTATACGCCTTGAATCCCTCGTTGACTTCGCAGAACAGCGAACCCACCAGCGGTTCACGCCCGGCGCCGCTCACGCCGGATTTCGAGTCGATGATCAGGGAGGAACGATCCATCCAGTCCGTCGTCAGGAGCGGGGCGAGGCCAAGGATCACACTGGTGGGGTAGCACCCGGGATTGGCGACGATCCTCGCCTTCCGGATCTTTTCCCGGTGAAGTTCCGGCACACCGTAAACAGCCTCTGCCAGCAGCTCCGGCGCCGCATGGGCGCCATACCACTGCTCGTAACAGACGGCATCCCGAAGCCGAAAATCGGCGCTCAGATCGACCACCTTTTTGCCGGCCTTCAAAAACGCGGGAGCGACGGTCATGGAAATCCCGTGGGGCAGAGCCAAAAAGACGAGATCGGCCAGGCGCGCCACTTCGTCCGGAGAGGCATCCATAAAAGCGAGATCGGTCAATTCGGTGAAGGCCGGATATACGTCCGCAACTGCGATCCCTGCATATCGGCGCGACGTAATCGCAACGACATCCGCTTCCGGATGTGCAAGCAGATGCCTTAAAAGCTCCTGGCCGGTATAGCCGCTCGCCCCATAAATCCCGATTTTAACCATCCCCGGTTGATCCTCTGAAGCCGGGCGGACATCTGCCCGCCCGGAATAAATCTTCCCCATAAAAAAAGGGAGGCCTCAAGCCCCCCTTTCAGATTTTACCGTTTCGAGAACTGGAACCGTTTTCTCGCTCCAGGCTGGCCATACTTTTTTCTTTCCTTGATCCGGGAATCGCGGGTCAGGAAACCTGATTTTTTCAGGGTGGCGCGCAATGCCTGATCATACTCCACCAGGACCTTGGAGATGCCGTGTTTTACAGCACCGGCCTGTCCGGCCATCCCGCCGCCATTGACATTGACGAAGAAATCGAATTTTCCTTTTTTCCCGACCAGTTCAAGAGGCTGCTGAATCAGCATTTTCAGGCTGTCCCGGGTGAAATAATCATCGAAATTCCTTTTGTTGACGGTTAGAACCCCCGTCCCCTCTTTCATATAAATCCTGGCGATGGCGCATTTCCTTTTTCCCGTCGCATAGTAACGCTTATCCGTCATATCGCTCTCCAAATCATCATAAATCCACTTGATCCCGTCATTCCTGTCATCTCGTAGGGGAATTCCTAAATACTGAGGACGCGCGGGCACTGCGCCTCATGACAATGGTCGCTTCCGGTGTAAATTTTAAGCTTCTTCAGCATGGTCCGGCCGAGCGAATTCTTGGGAAGCATCCCTCTGACGGCAAGACGCAGAACCTCCGCGGGCTTCTCCTGAAGCATCTTTCCGGCCGACGTTTCCTTCAATCCACCCGGATAACCGGAATGGCGGTAATAGATCTTGTCCCTTAATTTGTTGCCGCTGAGCCTTACTTTTCCGGCATTTACAACGATAATGAAATCCCCGGTATCCACATGCGGTGTATATACGGGCTTGTGCTTGCCCCGCAGGCGCCTCGCAATTTCGCTGGCCAGCCTTCCCAGAATTTTCCCCTCCGCATCAACCACATACCAGTCCCTGGCGACGCTTTCCCTCTTTGCGTTAAATGTTTTCATAAGCCACCGAACCATTGAAAAAATTAAAAACAATAGATATTTAATTTCGATATTTTTGTCAAGAAAAAATCGTCTCCGGTAGGATCATTTTTTAATATTGCCCCTTTTTACGCACCCCTGCTGGAGGCGCCACCGCGTTTCGCGGCTGCGCAAACATGACCGGCCTAACGATTCCCCAAACTTCCAAGACCGTACAGGGAGAAAACAACCATGAAAGTCTTGTCAAACTGATCCTTGTCGATTACGCCCGCGGCATCCGCTTTGATCTTTTCGGAATAGAAGACGCCTACATTCCAACATTGTTTGTGATAATTGATGCCATAGGTCGTCTCCACATCCCTGTTGTTGAGTTGGTCTCTTCGATGGGAATAAAACAGATCCGTCGTTTTTGTGACCACCGCCTTGAGAGAGAGGTTGAACTCTTCGATGGCGTTCTGGGTGTAACGATAGGCGACCGTGGCCGAGTCGCCGCGGCTGTCGCTGAGGACCAGATCATAGTTGTTCTGTATCCATTCGGATTCATAGATATTGTATTGATTCCGCGCGATCAAAGAGAGATATTTAAAGGGCATGAAATCGGTTTCGACCCACACATTGCTGAAGGGCCTTTTTTCAATTCCCGTTTCTTCCTCATTCCTTGACGCTTCTTTGAGATCATAGATCTGCGCCAGTTTGAATCGCAGAAATTCCTGGTAACTGGACTTCCCGTCCTGGCCTTTCACTTTGGCGATGAAGCTGTTGGTCAGCGAGTAGGTAATCGCACTCTGCTCGCCGATGCGGCTGACAAAATCAGGGACATCATTCTGGTAAACATTGGGGACATAGGCGTAGGTGACCTCCGGAACAATGCCGTGCCGAATCTTCTGCAGGGTATCGCCGCCCAGATCGAACACCCTGGAGATTTCCGTCCGCAAGTTCAGCGCCGGGTTGTAAATACTCCTGCTGCCCTGTTTGTCCGCCGGTGCGGCGGGATCGTCATCCAGCTGCCACACCGTTTCGACCAAACCAAAATACGGTGTCAATTGACCATACCCCCACAGGTTGAGGGGGAGAGACAGATAGGGTTTGAAATCGAAAAGGTGCCCCTTCTGTCCGACCGTTCGATAGTAATAACCGTACAATGACGAAAACTCCAGGTTCAGCGGCGTTCCGAAAAGGGGGCGCTTCGTTCCGGTAAAGGTGACTTCCGGGTAGGACTGCAGCGTCGAGTCATTCGTTTCCGTGGCAAAATTATCCGTGTAGTTTCCCAGAACCGTCAGGTTGTACAGGGGCCAGCTTTTCACCAGGCGGGCGGTGGACGACAGGGAGGAGAGCGACTCGTCCGCCTGGAAGGGCACTTTCCTGAACCGCTGGACGTCCGTCGTCGAATAATTGTCGCGGTAGTAGTTCTGTGTTGCAAAATCCCTGAAGTACCATTTGTCCGATACTTTCCGGATGTCCGTCCTCAAATAGAACGTGGGGTCGAAGTTGGTCTGGTGGTTCAGGTAGAAGGACCATCGCTGCTGGTCCGTTTGCCAGTCCCTTGTGATGCCGCCTACCGTCTCGTTGATCCGCATTTCGTCGTTGAGGAAGTCTCCATAGACGGTCCCGAAGGTGTCCTTGCCGGCAAAATACCTTAATTCAATCCCTTCCTTGAACCCCCGCTTTTCCATGTATCGCTGATAGAAGGTGGCATCCACGCTGTCCGAGATGGCCCAGAAGAAGGGAAGCTCAACATCCCATCCATTTTGATCGGAATTGGCAATCGATGGGAGCAGGAATCCGGACTGCCTCTTTTTTTTAGCCGGAAAAATGAGATAGGGCATGTACAGGACCGGGACGCCGTTGGTCAGAAATCTCATGTGCTTCAGAGTGCCGTAACCTTCCACAGTCACGTCCAGTTCATTGCCGGCCAGTTGCCAGTCCGGCTTGTCCCCGTCGCAGGATGTGGCCGTGGCTCCCTCGATATGGTAGGTCGCCTCTCCCGTTTTTTCAATCTTGTCCCCTGAAATATAGAAATGATTCTGGGCAAAGAAGACCTTTCCCTGATAGGCAACCCCTGTCTTTGTCTCAATGTCAAAATCCACACGGTCGCCCCGCAACACATCATTCTTGCTTTTCAGGATCACATTTCCCGTGGCGAGAGCCTCATTTTTCGTCTTATTGAGGAAGACATCCTCGGCCGTCAGCACACCGCCGTCGTAGGTGATCACCACCTGTCCACGGGCATGGTAGGTATCCGTTTCGGAATCATAGGTAATGCTTTCCGATTCAATGGTCACAGGCCCTTTGGAAGCTTTGTCCGGCGCCACCGCCGCGGTCGGGGTCGCTGGAACCGGAATGTCCGGTGGTGCGGCGCAGCCTGCCTCCGGGAAAAGATAGAACACCAGGGCCAGAATCAGGTATAATTTTGAAATCTCTTTAAGCATCATGGCTCTCAATGGATTCTTCGGTACGCTCGCTTTATTTCGCCAATCAGATAGATGGAACCGGTAATGCAGATGAGATCGTCTGGACCGGTCTCCGCCAGCGCCAGTCGCAGGGCTGCTTCCGGATTCTCAGCGATGACGCTATTTCCAATATACCGGCTTGCCGCCTTCAAGACCTTTCCCGGAAACTGTGCTCTGCTGCTATCCGGCCTGGTGATGATCAGACGATGCGCCAAAGGACAAAGTCTTCTCAGCATGTTTCGATAATCCTTGTCCTCCAGTACGCCGAAAATGACGAACATCCTTTTGCCGGCGAATTGTGTTTTCAAGGTCTTGCATAATGCCGAGATGCCTGCCGGGTTGTGTGCCGCATCGATGAGCACAAGCGGTTTCTCCTGAAGAATTTCCAGGCGCCCTTCCCATCGGGTATCTTTCAGCCCCTGACCAATGGCAGCCTCTTCGATCCGGAAACCTTTCTCCGATAGAAGCTCGACCGTTCCGACGGCCAGGGCGGCGTTATCCAGTTGATGTCTCCCCCGAAGGGGACAGAAAAGGTGTTTATGGCTTCCAAGAATGCCTTTTATGGAAAAGAGACCCTTCCCTTCCTTTCGGATGCAGAAATCCTTTCCCAGTCTGTACAGCCTCGCATTTCTGCTGAAGCAGGCTTCTTCAAAAAGCCGGACAAGATGACTTTGTCGGATCGCCGTTACGCAGGGGACACCCGGTTTCACAATGCCGATTTTTTCCCGCGCGATATCTTCCAGACGGGATCCCAGAAAGGCTTGGTGATCCATGCCGATATTGGAAATGACGCAGACTGCCGGCTCGGCCAAATTGGTTGCATCCAGTCGCCCCCCCATGCCGACCTCCAGTATGGCCAGTTCCACCTGTCTTCGCGCAAAATGAAGGAAAGCAACCGCCGTGAGAAATTCGAAGTAGGTAACTTCCTCGGTCACCTGATGCCTGACTTCCTCGATTTCGGTCCCCATTTCCTCCGTCGAAATCATGCGACCATCAATGCGGATCCGCTCCCGGACGTCAATCAGATGGGGAGAAGTATAAAGACCGGTCCTGAAGCCGCCCGACGACAGGATTGAAGCGGTCATCGCCGCAATGGAGCCCTTACCGTTCGTTCCCCCGATGACAACCGTAGCATATCTGGTCTGGGGATCGCGCAATTTCCGAAGCAGACATCGCATGCGATCGAGGCCCAGACGGATGCGGGCGCTGTTCAAACTGGAAAGATAGTCCTGTGAATCGACTGGTCTCATTCGGCTGCAGTTACAAAGAGCATCGGGACAGCGGGCACGGCTAAAAAAAGCCATGGGGCGGCTGACCGATTGTAGGGCCCATGGCATGAATCTCCACAGGGAGGACTCCGTTAACGGAGATAAATGTAATCAATCTCTCCGCCGCGGATCAGGGAACAATCTTGAAAACCTCGTCGCCGGGCCGAACGCGGTCCGTGACCCTGATCCCGATATAATCTCCGGCAACGGCCTTTTCAACCTTCTGGTTGTTGACCTCCATGGAGTCAATGACCTGGGTCAGGTCTGTCGTATGACCGAAGAACTTGAGCGTATCGTTGACCTGAACCTCACCCTCGGTGATTTTAACTGCAGCGACACTTGGTTTAGCAAAAAATTTGACCACCTCGCCAATCTTCACTTCTGCCATAACGACCTCCTTTCCGATTGCTGATCATCACAAACGAACGGACTCACAATAGCCCTTTTCAAATTATATCTTTTTTGATGAAAAAAACAAGAAGAAATGCGAAAAGGCAGGGGTGAATTGACCCTGCCTTTGGAAATAAATAAACGGTGCCTGCACTGACCCGGAAGGGTCTGACTTATTTTGCCGCGGCCGTTTTCTTTTTCGCTTTCGGTTTCTCTTTGGTCACCAATCCGATCAATTCGATGACTGAAAGCGGGGCATTGTCGCCCGTTCGGTAACCCATCTTGACGATCCTTGTATAGCCGCCCGCCCGGTCACGATAACGCGCTGACAGATCGCTGAAAAGCTTGCCGACCACTTCAGGATCTCTCACAAAAGCCAGGGCCTGCCTCCGCGCATGGAGGTCGCCCCTCTTACCCAAAGTAATCATTTTCTCGGCAACCTGTTTCAGTTCCTTCGCCTTCACATCGGTTGTCCGGATCTTTTCATATTTCAAAAAGGAAGTAACCATATTCCGAAGCATGGCTTTTCTGTGACTTGACGTCCGGCCGAGCTTACTTCCCGATTTTCCATGACGCATCGATCATTTCCCTTTCCAATCAATAAAATGTCTGTTCAATCCCTGCCGCTTCTTCCGATCATTCCCCTCATTTGTCCTGATTCCAGGGAGGAAAATCGAGTTTCATCCCGAAATTCAGGTCCATTTCCTGCAAAATATCCTTGATCTCATTCAGAGACTTGCGGCCGAAATTCTTCGTCTTAAGCATTTCCGCCTCAGTCTTCTGAACGAGTTCGCCGATCAGATTGATACCGGCATTCTTCAGACAATTGGCCGACCGAACGGAAAGCTCCAGATCGTCAACGTGCCTCAACAGGTTGCTGTTCGGAATCCCCTCTTCCGGGATATTGGGAATTTCCGCTTCCTCTTCGGCCTCATTAAAATTAATGAAGATGTCCAACTGATCTTTCAATATTTTGGCGGCATAGGCCAGGGCATCCTCGGGACGGACGCTGCCGTCGGTCCAGATTTCCATAATCAGCCTGTCATAATCGGCGATCTGACCCACCCGGGCATGGGTAACCGTATAGTTCACCTTTTTGATCGGAGAGAATGCGGCATCGATATTGATCGTTCCTTCGGGCTGGTCGTAATCCCTTTCCTTTTTCGCCGGCACATAACCTTTTCCGATCTTGACAGCCATCTCCGCCTTCAGGGAATCCTCTCCGGAGAGCGTGGCGATATAATGATCCGGATTCAGGATTTCAACCGTCCCGTCGCAGATGATATCTCCGGCCGTGATGATACCCGCTTTGGTGGCATCCAGGGAAATCATTCTTGGCCCATCCTGATGAAGTTTCAAGCGTACGCCCTTCAGGTTTAGAATGATATCGGTCACATCCTCTTTAACGCCGGGAACCGTTGAAAACTCGTGCAGGACGCCATCCATTCTGACGGAAACGATCGCGGCACCCTGAATCGACGACAGCAGGATCCTTCTGAGCGCGTTTCCGAACGTAATGCCGAATCCCCGCTCCAGAGGCTGAGCACTGAACTCTCCGTAGAAAGGCGTATGCGTCGCCTCGTCAATCTCGATCCGCTTCGGTCTTATCATACTCCGCCAGTTTCTTTGCATATTACACTTTCCTACCCTTCGGGTCTTATTGCAGCGTTTGCGGCATGTCGATGCTTTTACTTCGAATAAAGTTCAACCACCAACTGCTCCTGTACCGGCATCGTCAATTCTTCTCTGGTGGGAAGGACCTTTAAAATTCCCCTGTAGTTCTCCTTGTCAAGTTCGAGCCATTGCGGTATCCCCCGTCTGGCAATCGATTCCATGGCATCAAGAATCCGTTCGACCTTCCGGCTGCCCTCTCTGACCTGAATGTCATCGCCCGCTTGAAGCAGGTATGAAGGAATATTGACGGGCTTGCCGCCGACGAGGAAATGATTGTGCCGAACCAGCTGCCTTGCCTCGGTCCTGGAATTGGCGAAGCCCATGCGGAAGACCATGTTATCGAGCCGCCTTTCCAGGAAAAGAAGCAGGTTTGTCCCCGTAATCCCCTTTTGGCGATCCGCTTTTTCAAAATAGCCCCTGAACTGCTTTTCCATCAGGCCGTACATTCTTTTCAGTTTTTGCTTTGCCCGCAACTGAACACCATAGTCTGAATGCTTTTTGCGCATTTGACCGTGCTCACCCGGAGCATAGCCCCGCCGCTCGAAAGCGCATTTTTCGCTGTAACAACGGTCCCCCTTCAGAAACAGCTTAAGGCCTTCCCTGCGGCATAACCTGCATGCGGATTCTCTGTACCGTGCCAAAAAAACCTCCCTGATTTTGTCTGAATTCTATGTCGGATAATGAATATCTGAAAACACGGCCTGAAGATCTTTCAGACCCTTCTTCGCTTCGGCGGACGGCAACCGTTATGGGGAATGGGGGTCACATCCCGGATCAGGCTGATGTTGAGCCCCGCCAGTTGCAGCGACCGCAATGCAGACTCGCGACCGGAACCGGGGCCCTTGACGTAAACCTGAACACTTCGCAGACCATGCTCCTTGGCTTTTTTCACCGCATCCTCTGCGGCAAGCTGGGCGGCAAAAGGCGTGCTTTTCCGCGACCCCTTGAACCCCTGCATTCCGGCGGAAGCCCAAGCGATGACATTGCCGCTCAAATCCGTGATGGTCACAATCGTATTGTTGAAGGTCGACTGGATATGGGCAATCCCCTCGGTGATGTTTTTCTTTTCCTTTTTCTTTCCTGTCTTTCTGACTGGTTTTGCCATTACTCCTCCGGATTGCTATAAGCCGTTACTTCTTTTTCCCCGCAATGGATCGCCGCGGACCTTTTCTCGTCCGTGCGTTCGTGCTGGTCCTCTGTCCCCTGACCGGAAGGCCTTTGCGATGCCGCAGTCCCCGGTAGGTTCCGATATCCATCAAGCGCTTCAAGGACATGGATATTTCCCGCCGCAAATCCCCCTCAACTTTGTGTTCCTTGTCGATGATGTTTCTTATGGAGGTAATCTCAGAATCTGCCAGGTTATCCGTCTTTGTCTCAAGCGGGACACCCGCCTTCTCGAGGATCTCTTTGGCTTTGGAACGCCCGATCCCGTAGATATAGGTTAAGGCAATCTCCATTCGCTTGTTCTTGGGTAAATCCACGCCTGCAATTCTTGCCACCTGCCAACCTCCTGATAATAATACCCGCTCTTATCCCTGACGCTGTTTGTGCTTAGGATTCTCACAAATCACGCGCAACACACCCCGTCGCTTGACGATCTTGCATTTATCGCATATCTTTTTGACAGAAGACCTTACTTTCACGGTATTCACTCCTTTTCGGCCCTCCATCAGCCCTTTCCGCTGTTCGTTGAAAGGACTCTCCGGGGCCGGGAATCATGCTATTTCGTCCTGTAAACAATCCTTCCGCGGGTCAGATCGTAGGGAGACAGCTCAACCGTTACTTTGTCTCCCGGGAGAATCTTGATGAAGTGCATCCGCATCTTACCGGAAATGTGCGCAAGAACGCGATGCCCGTTTTCCAGCTCAACGCGGAACATGGCATTGGGCAACGGCTCAATGACGCGACCCTCAACCTCTATGGGTTCCTCTTTCGGCATAAACGCATCCCGCTTTGTTTAATGATTCAAACTCAGGATAACCGGACCCTGTTCCGTGATCGCTATGGTATGCTCGAAATGGGCGGATAACCGACCATCTTGTGTTACGACCGTCCAGCCATTTTCCAGGATTTTGACTTTATAAGTACCCGCGTTCACCATGGGTTCGACCGCAATCACCATCCCGCTTTTTAACTCGATCCCTCTGCCGCCAACGCCATAGTTGGGAACGTGCGGTTCCTCATGGAGGTTCTTCCCGATGCCGTGACCGCCAAAATCCCTGACCACGGAAAAGCCGGCAGCCTCTGCACAACGCTGAACCCCCGACGAAATATCACCGAGGCGGTTTCCGGTCCTGGCCTGCTGAATGCCATCATAAAGGCTCTGCTCGGTTATCTGCAACAGCTTCCCGGCTTCTTCGGAAATGTCACCGACGGGCACCGTAATGGCGGCATCCCCGCAGTAACCTTTATACCGAACTCCGAAATCTATGCTCAGGATGTCCCCGGCTTTCAGAATCCGGTTGGACGGCATGCCGTGCACGACCTCTGAATTAACGGAGGTGCAAAGAGCGAACGGATATCCCCGATAACCTTTGAAGGCTGGTTTGGCCCCCTTTTTCCTGGCTAAATCCTCGGAGTAGCGATCCAGTTCAATGGTCGTGACGCCCGGCTTCGTCTTTTCCTTCAGCGCCGAGAGAATTTCCGCAACAATGCTGTTGCTGACCCTCATCTTCTCGATTTCATCCGGTCGTTTCAGGATGACCATCATGCCGACTCTGTCTTATGAATCTGCCCTTCCCGTCAGCGCCTTTTTGCAATACGTCCTTTCTTCATGAAGCCCTCATATTGACGGGTCAGCAGATGCGTTTCAATTTGACCGGCCGTATCAAGAGCCACGCCGACCACAATGAGAAGGGCCGTCCCGCCGAAGTAGAAGGGCACATTGTAATAGCTGATCAAAATGCTGGGAAGCACACAAACCGCCGATACATAGATCGCCCCGCTGAAGGTCAGTCTGGTGAGGACGTCATCGATATAATCGGCCGTCTTTTTACCGGGACGGATACCAGGCACATAACCGCCGTACTTCTTCATATTATCCGCAACGTCCACCGGGTTGAAGGTAACCGCCGTATAAAAATAGCAGAAGAAGACGATGAACGCTATGTACAGCAACTCATAACCGACTCTTCCCGGAACCAGCGCATCGGCCAGCGTCTTCATCCAGGGATGCGGTATGAAGTTGGCGATGGTCGCCGGAAACATGATGATCGAAGAGGCGAAAATCGGCGGAATGACCCCTGCTGTGTTCACTTTCAGGGGAAGGTGCGTCGATTGTCCGCCATACATCTTTCTCCCCACAATCCGTTTGGCATACTGAACCGGGATTCGCCTTTGTCCGCTTTCAACAAAGACAATGACCGCCACCACCGCCAGCATCATGATGATGAGAAACAGGACGAAAAATATGCCCATTTCACCGGTCGACATGAGGCTGAAGGTGCTCAGAATGGCTGCGGGCGCCCGGCAGACGATGCCGGCAAAAATGATCAGCGAGATTCCGTTGCCGATGCCCTTTTCAGTGATCTGCTCCCCAAGCCACATGATAAAGGACGTCCCGGCGGTGAGTGTAATGACCGTCATCAGGCGGAAACTCCAGCCGGGTTCGATCACGATGGATACGCCGGTCGGACCCGCCATGTTTTCCAGTCCAATGGCAATCCCGAACCCTTGGATGACGCTCAGGATCACTGTGCCATATCGCGTATACTGGGTGATTTTCCTTCTGCCGGCATCCCCTTCCTTGGACAATTTTTCCAGATAGGGAAAAGCCACCGTCAGCAACTGGAGGATAATGGATGCGCTGATATAGGGCATGATCCCCAGGGCGAAAACAGACAGATTGCTCAAGGCACCGCCTGCGAACATGTCGAAGAGGCCGAGCAATGATCCCTTCGCCTGTGCAAAGAACGCCGCCAGGGCGACCGTATCAATTCCCGGTGTGGGAACATGCGCCCCGATCCTGTAAACAATGAGCAACAGAAAGGTGTATAGGATCCGTTTCTGAAGTTCGGGTATCTTTGAAATATTTTTTAAGCCGTCTAACAAATCAGACAACCTCTATTATCGAACCGCCGGCAGCCTCGACTTTGATTCTGGCGCTGCGGCTGATCATGCGCACCTTCAGCGAGAGGGGATAATTCAGGTCACCCTTTCCCAGAATCTTGATGCCGTCGCATTTTCGCTTGACCAAACCGGCCTGGATAAGACTGGGTTCATCAATGACCGAACCTTCAGGAAATCTATTCAATTGTTCGATATTGACGGCCATGATTTCTTTCCGGAAGGTGTTGCGGAAGCCGCGTTTGGGCAATCTTCTGGCCAGGGGCATCTGTCCGCCTTCAAACCCGCGCCCGACACTGCCCCCGGAGCGGGCCTTCTGTCCTTTGGCGCCCTTGCAGGATGTACCACCGTGACCCGATCCGTCGCCTCGTCCCACTCTTTTCCGCTTTTTCCGTGAGCCTGCGGGGGGTTTTAATGAGCTGAGATTCATATTTCCTTCCCCTCGACCTCCTCCATGGAAACCAGATGACTGACTTTCCTGACCATTCCCCGAATTTCGGGAGTATCATGGAGCACTACAGACCGATTCAGTTTGCAGAGTCCCATGCCGACAAGAACCTTCCGCTGCGCCTCCGGCTTGCCAATGTAGCTTCGAACAAGTGTTATCTTGATTTTCTTCTGCACAAACGACCCCTTTACGAGGAGAGCGGAACTTCCGCGGTTCGCTTCCCCCTAAGTGTTAAGATCAGATCCGGATTCTTCAATCTGCAAAGACCGTCAATGGTTGCTTTAACCAGGTTGTGCGGGTTGTGCGAACCAAGACATTTGGTCAGGATATTGTGAACGCCCGCCACCTCCAGCACTGCCCGAACCGCACCGCCGGCGATCAGGCCGGTCCCTTCGGATGCCGGTTTCAAAAGAACCTTGCCGGCGCCGTAGTGTCCGATCACTTCGTAGGGAATGGTTCTGTTCACAACGGCTACCTGGGTCATGTTTTTTTTTGCCTGCTCCGTCCCCTTCCTGATCGCTTCCGGAACCTCATGAGCTTTCCCCAGGCCTGCGCCGACAGAACCATGACCATCCCCCACAACGACAACGGCGCTGAATCTGAAGCGCCTTCCCCCCTTAACGACCTTGGCCGTCCTGTTGATCGCAATCACTCTGTCAAGAAGTTCCAATTCTTCCATAAATTCCCCATTCAACCCCTGTGCCATCGCAAAATAGACACACTGATGTTTCAGCCGACTAAAATTTCAAACCCGCCTCGCGAACAGCCTCTGCCAGCGCACGGACGCGTCCATGATAGAGAAAACTCCCCCGGTCGAAGACCACCTGCGAAATACCCATGGCCTGCAAACGCTTGGAAACGAGTTTGCCGACTTCCTTGGCCTGATCCACCTTTTTCAACCGCTCCAGGCTTCCTCTTAATTCCTGGCTCAGCGTGGAAGCCTCGGCGATCGTCCTTTGCATGTCATCGGCAATGGCCTGCACATAGATATGAAGGCCGCTCCGGAACACCGACAGCCTCGGTTTCGCTTCTGTTCCGAAAATCTTCGCTCTGACCCTTGCTTTTCGCTTCGCTCTGATCTTTTCTATCTTCTTTGATGCCAATGCCCTACCCTTTCAAACAGCCTGACGACTTCAACATTAAATATCAGCTTCCAACGGATTTGCCGACTTTCCGTCTTACATGCTCACCCGCATATTTAATCCCCTTGCCTTTGTAGGGCTCCGGTTTTTTCAGTGCCCTGATTTCCGCAGCGACGCGACCGACAAGCTGCTTGTCAATGCCGGAAACAACGATATTCACAAGCTTGTCAACCTTAACGGCAATCCCCTTTGGGATGACGTATTCCACCGGGCTTGAATAACCGATCACCAGTCGAAGCCGATCGTTGCTCGCTTCCGCCCGATAGCCGACGCCGGAGAGTTCCAGACCCTTTTCAAAACCCGTGCTGACTCCCGTAATCATGTTGCCGACCAGGGTTCTCACCAGCCCATGATAGGATCTTGCCTTTCTGCTGTCGGACAGTCTGTTGACCGTTACGGATTTCTGATCCAGCGCCACCTCGATTTCCGGCGGAACTTCCATGGAAAGTTTCCCCTTGGGTCCCTCAACCCTGAGGCTCTCCTGATCCTGAACAATCTTGACCCCGGCCGGCACCGATACGGGTTTTCTACCGATCCTTGACATGAACGACTCCCATTCGACCTATATTCTCAATCCATTCATCTACCAGACATTGCAGAGGATCTCACCGCCGATATTCAGCTCCCTGGCCTCTTTGTCCGTTACTATTCCCCTTGACGTAGAAAGGATTGCCGTTCCATAACCGTTCAAAACCCTTGGAATTTTCTCACCTTTCACATAGACGCGGCGTCCCGGCCTGCTGACTCTCTGGATGTCCGTGATGATGGATTGCTTTCCATCATGATATTTCAGATAAATCCGCAGTGTTTCGCGGCCGCCATCCTCTTTCTTGGTGTCATAACCGCTGATGTAACCCGCTTTTTTCAATACATCGGCGATACTGACATTCATGCGGGACATGGAAACATCGGCGCTCTTGAAGCGTCCACGATTCGCATTCCTGATTCTGGTTAGCATGTCCGCGATCGGATCGGTCATCCCCATAAACGACTCCTTGATCTTCTTCCTACCAGCTCGATTTTACGACACCCGGTATCTCACCCTTGAGGGAAAGATTTCTCAGGCAGATCCTGCACATGTCAAATTTCCGGTAATAAGCCCTCGGCCTGCCGCAAATCGGGCAACGATTATATGCGCGGACTGAAAACTTAGCAGTTCTCTTTGTTTTTGCGATTAATGATTTTTTTGCCACTACCACGCCTCCGGAAGTTTACCGTGTCTGCATCCTGCGAATTTCTAGTTCCTGAATGGCACACCCATGAGCTTCAACAGTTGACGTGCCTCGTCATCCGTTTTTGCGGTTGTCACAATAACGATGTTCATCCCCCTGACTTTATCAATCTTGTCATAATCGATCTCCGGAAAGATGATCTGTTCCTTCAAGCCCAGCGCAAAATTTCCTCGTCCGTCAAAGGATTTCGGCGAAATCCCCCTGAAATCACGAACCCTCGGCAGATTGACATTTACCAGTCGATCAAAAAACTCATACATTCGCTCCTTCCGGAGCGTCACCGAGCATCCGATCGACATCCCCTGGCGAAGCTTGAATGTTGCAATGGACCGCCTTGCCTTCGTGATAACCGGCTTCTGTCCCGTTATCAGGGATAATTCCTGAACCGCGCTGTCCAGAATTTTGATGTTTTGAATCGCCTCGCCGAGTCCCATGTTGATGACGATTTTTTCGAGTCTCGGAACCTCCATGCGATTCTTATAATGAAAAAACTGGATTAAAGCGGGCGTTACTTCCTTATTATAATAATCTTTGAGTCTTGCCATTTTCTCGACCTGTATCATGCGTCCAGTATTTCCTGACATTTTTTACAGATGCGGACCTTCTTGCCGTCATCCAGGATCTTGTAACCCACTTTGACGCCTCTGTCGCATTTGCTGCAGAGGAACATCACGTTTGACATTCGCAGAGGGCCTTCTTTCTCCACAATCCCTCCCTTGCCTTTCGCATCGGGCTTCTGATGTTTCTTGACAAAGTTCACCTTCTCGATGATCAATTTGCCGTCTTCACCGATGATTTTCATGATCTTGCCGGTTTTTCCCTTTTCCTTGCCGGCCTCAACCTTCACCATGTCCCCTTTTTTCAATCTGTAATGTTGCATATTTCAATCCCTGCCTGCTTTGTCCTTGTGCCCCGGATTCCGTAACCTACAAAACCTCCGGCGCCAGGGAAATGATTTTCATAAACTGCTTTGCCCGCAATTCCCGCGCAACCGGCCCGAATATCCTCGTTCCCACAGGTTCCAGTTGATTGTTGATCAGCACGGCGGAATTGTCGTCAAATTTTAAAAACGAGCCGTCCGGCCTTCTTGTTCCCTTGGCGGTTCGCACGATGACAGCCTTCATGACATCCCCTTTTTTAACCTTGGAGTTCGGGATGGCCTCTTTCACTGAAACGACGATAACATCGCCCACACCGGCGTATCTTCTTTTGGATCCGCCCAGAACTTTAACGCAGGCGACTTTTTTCGCACCCGAATTGTCCGCCACGTTCAAAACCGTTTGCATCTGAATCATATGTCAACTCCGCAGATCCGAAAGCGCCCCTCTGCCCGATTTTCTATTTGGCCTTCTCCAGCACTTCAACCATCCGCCAGCGCTTTTCGCGGCTCAGCGGTCGGGATTCAACGATCAGTACCTTGTCGCCCACATTGCATATATTCTTCTCATCGTGAGCCTTGAATTTAACATAATTCCGTACATACTTATGAAAGACCGAGTGCTTCACCAGTCTCTGCGCCCGGACGACAATTGTCTTGTCCATTTTGTTACTGACCACCACGGCCTTGATCGTTCTTTTATTGCTTCGCTCGCCCATTATGATCCCGCGACCTCCTTCTGCCTGAGCACAGTCTTGATGCGGGCAATGTCTTTGCGTACCCGGCCCATCGTCGCCGGTGAATCCAGTTGCCCCGAGGTATGGCGGATTCGGAGCCTGAAAAGCTCTTCAGCCAGATCCCTGGCCTTCTGTCGCAGTTCATCCGCACCCATATCCTTGATCTCCTTAATTTTCATCAGACAACTCCCGTGACAGAAACTTGGTGGATATGGGCAGCTTATGCGATGCCAGCCGGAAAGCTTCCCTGGCAATCTCCCGGGAAACGCCCTCCATTTCATACATGACCACGCCGGGCCGTACAACGGCCACCCACTCTTCGGGGGCCCCTTTTCCTTTTCCCATGCGAGTCTCCGCCGGTTTTTTGGTAACGGACTTATGCGGAAAGATTCGGATCCAGATTTTACCACCCCTTTTGACGTGACGGGTCATGGCAACACGCGCGGCCTCGATCTGCCTCGCGGTCAGCCAGCCACACTCCGTTGCCTGCAAACCGTATTCACCGAAAGTCACCTGACTCCCACGAACGGCCTTGCCGCCCATGCGTCCTCTCTGCAACTTTCTGAATTTAACCCTTTTCGGAGATAACATGCTTCAACAACCCCTATTTCTGCCAAATATGCTTTATTGCCATGCAAAATCCGTCTATTTATCCGTCTCTTTCTTGCCGGGCAGAACTTCTCCATGAAATATCAGTACTTTTACTCCGATCAGACCATAAGCGGTACGGGCCTCCGTGAAACCGCAATCGATATCCGCCCTCAAGGTATGCAGAGGCACTCTTCCCTCGCGATACCACTCGGACCGCGCCATTTCAGACCCTCCCAGTCTGCCGCCGCAGTTTACCCGGATCCCCTTCGCACCGAACTTCAAAGCAGAGGTTACGCATTTTTTCATCGCCCGCCTGAAGGCGACTCGCCGCTCAAGCTGGAGGGCAATGTTTTCGGCAACGAGCTGTGCATCGATTTCCGGTTTACGAACTTCCAGGATATTGATGATCACCTCGCTTTTGGTGACCTTTCCCTCAAGATCCTTCTTGAGTTTATCGATTTCAGAACCTTTCTTGCCGATAATGATACCGGGGCGCGCTGCATAGATGTTGACTTTGGCCTTGCTGGCTGCCCTTTCGATCTCGATTTTTGAAATTCCTGCATGAAAAAGCTTCTTCTTGAGGTACTTCCTGATTTTAAGATCTTCGTGGAGCAATGATCCGTAATTCTTATCCGCGTACCAGAGCGACTGCCACGTTTTGATGCCCCCCAATCTCAGCCCCACCGGGTTAACCTTCTGCCCCAACCTGTCACCTCCTCAGTGCTTACGCTTCATCCAGGATAATGGTTATGTGGCTCATCCTTTTTTTGATTGCGGCGGCCCTCCCCTGTGCTCGAGCGCGCCATCTTTTCAAAGACGGACCCTGATCGACAAAAACGGCTTTGACATAAAGAATGCTGTCATCAATGTTCGGATTCTGTTTCGCATTGGCGATGGCCGACTTTAAGACCTTGCCGATGATGCCGCTGGCATATTTCCGCGTAAAAAGCAGCGTACTTTCGGCTTCACGAATCTTTTTCCCTCTCACCAAATCCGCCACAAGTCTCGCCTTCTGTGGAGATATTCTGATGTACTTTGCTACCGCTTTCGCTTCCATGTCCCTCTGAACTCCAAACCGCTGATCTCAGCAATGGATCATTTACGGACTTTCGATTTTCGGTCACCGGCATGACTGTAAAACGTCCTTGTCGGCGAAAACTCACCCAGTTTGTGTCCCACCATGTTCTCCGTTACGAAAACCGGCACAAATTTTTTACCGTTATGAACGGCAAAGGTCTGTCCAATCAACTCGGGCACCACCGTGGAACGCCGAGACCATGTTTTAATCACGCTCTTGCTTCCGGAAGAATCCGCTTTTCTTGCTTTATCGAGAAGCTTTTCATCGATATATGCACCCTTTTTGACTGAACGTGCCACCTTTCAACCCCTTCTTTTTACGATATATTTATCCGTTTTCTTGTTCTTTCTCGTCTTATGTCCCTTCGTGGGGATTCCCCAGGGCGTACAGGGATGTCTTCCCCCGGAGGATTTGCCTTCCCCACCCCCCATGGGGTGGTCGACGGGGTTCATGGCGACACCCCGGACTTTGGGGCGTTTTCCCAGCCATCGCGATCTTCCCGCTTTGCCGATACTCACATTCTCATGATCGATATTGCTCACTTGGCCGATCGTCGCCTTGCACTCGATAAACACTTTCCGGACCTCTCCTGAAGGCAGCCTGACCTGGGCATAGACACCCTCCTTGGCCATCAGTTGTCCATAGGTGCCGGCGCTCCGGATCATCTGAGCTCCCCTGCCAATCTTGAGTTCCAGATTGTGAATCAACGATCCCAGAGGTATGTTCTTCAGGGGAACGGTATTCCCGGGTTTTATGTCCGCATTGTCGCTGCTGACGATACTGTCGCCCACAGCCACCTTATGGGGGGCAATTACATAGCGTTTTTCACCATCGAGATAACTGACCAGAGCAATTCTGGCGGTCCGGTTCGGATCGTATTCGATGGTCACCACCTTGCCCGGGACATTCGTCTTGTCTCGCCTGAAATCGATCAGCCTGTATTTTCTCTTGTGACCGCCACCGATATGACGGCTGGTGATTCGCCCGTTAACATTGCGTCCTCCCGTCCTTTTCACGGGGCGCAAAAGACTTTTCTCCGGAACCGTCACCGTTATCTCTGAAAAGTCCGAGCATGTCTGAAATCTTCGCCCGGGCGATGTGGGTTTATACTTTCTGATTGCCATAAGCCAGATCCCTCCCCACTAAACTCCCTCGTAAACCTCAATGCGATTACCGGGAACCAAGGTCACTACGGCTTTCTTCCATGAGCGTTTCTGTCCGACAACCCTCCCCAGCCGTTTTTTCTTGCCTGCTACATTCATGACACGAACATTCAGGACCTTGACTTTGAAGAGTTTCTCAATCGCGCCGACAATCTCGATTTTATTCGCCCTGCGATCGACCTCAAAGACGTATTTATTGGCCTCTTCCCTTGCGGCGGTGCTCTTTTCCGTAATCAGCGCTTTTTTTATGATATGGTACAGTTCCATTATGCCAATAATGCCCCTTCAATCATTCTTACAGAGGGCTCCAGAAGCACGACATGATCATGCTTTAACAAGTCATAAACATTGATTCCCTCTGATTTTATCATCTTAACGTCACTGAGGTTTCTTGAAGATTTTTCGAGTGCCTGATTCGGCTTGTCCAGAACGAAGAGGACTTTATGCAAGCCAAACCGGTCAACGACATCCTTGAATTTCCGTGTTTTGATCTCTTCCAGGGGGAATTCCTTGAGAATGACGATTCGGTCCTCGCTGAATTTCATGCTGAGAGCGGAAATGATGGCCGCTTTCCGGACTTTTCTGGGCACTTTGTAGGCATATTCTTTGGGCCACGGACCGAAGACTGTTCCCCCGCCCCTCCACAGTGGTGAACGGGTTGTCCCCGCTCTTGCCCGCCCGGTTCCTTTCTGACGCCATGGTTTCTTTCCACCACCCCGAATTTCGCCCCGCTGCTTGGTCGAAGCCGTTCCGCGCCGTCTCGATGTCATCTGCATCCGGACGACCTCGTAGACGATATCGAGATTGGCTTCGGCGCCAAAAACGGCATCGTTCAGCTCAATCTGCGACACCTTGTTCTTATTCGTATCAAACACATCCGCAACCGGCATATCGACTCCCGAATTCAACTGAGTGATCTTGCTTTGACCGCCCTTTTAATCAACACGATCCCGTTTTTTCCTCCGGGAATGGCACCCTTGACCAAAAGCAGATTTTGTTCAGGCCTGACCGCCCAAACCATCATATTCTGAATGGTTACCCTTTCGCTTCCCATGTGCCCCGGCAATTTCTTCCCCTTGAAGACCCTGGAAGGATCTGCACTGGCACCGATGGAACCCGGAGCCCGGTGAAACATGGATCCGTGCGTCGCCCTGCCCCCTCGGAATCCGTGCCTTTTCATGACGCCGGCAAAACCTTTGCCCTTGGAGGTACCGGTGATATCCACATAGTCGCCCGCTTTGAAAAGATCGACCTTCAGCTCCTGACCGATCTCATAAACATCCGAGGCGGTTCTGAATTCACGCAGCAGCCTGAAGAGACCCTTGTCCGCCTTCTTGTAGTGTCCCTGGAGCGCTTTTGTGACATTCTTCTGCTTGACCCGCCCGAAGCCCAACTGTATGGCTTCATACCCATCTTTGTCGCTTGTCTTTTTTTGAATCACGACGGACGGTTCCGCCTCAATGACCGTAACCGCGACAGCCTCTCCATCTTCTGAAAAGATCTGCGTCATTCCCAGTTTTTTACCAATAATTCCTATTTCCATGATTTCACACGTCTTTACGAAACCGGTCTTCTCAAGAAAAACAGGGGATGAACTTTCCGGAGCCGTTCATCTCCCTCATTTGAGATCTATAGTTTTATCTCCACATCCACGCCGGCAGACAGATCCAGTTTCATCAGGGCATCCACGGTAGACTGCGTCGGCTCAATAATATCAATCAATCGCTTGTGCGTTCTGATTTCAAACTGTTCCCTCGACTTCTTATCCACATGGGGCGATCGGTTGACGCAGTACTTGTTGATTTCCGTCGGGAGCGGAATCGGTCCGGCAACACGGGCGCCCGTCCTTCTTGCCGTCTCCACAATATCCTCCACGGACCGATCAAGCAGTTTGTAATCGTACGCCTTGAGGCGGATTCTAATTCTTTGATCTTTCATGATTTTTTACGGTCTCATCCGATTCGCTTCATTCGATGATCTTGCTGACCACGCCTGCGCCGACGGTCCTGCCTCCCTCCCGAATGGCGAACCGGAGCTGTTCCTCCATGGCAATAGGGGTGATGAGTTGGATCTCAAGATTGACGTTGTCGCCCGGCATAACCATCTCGACTCCTTCGGGCAACGTGCAGACGCCGGTCACGTCAGTGGTCCGGAAATAAAACTGAGGACGATAGCCGGGGAAAAACGGTGTGTGGCGGCCGCCTTCCTCTTTGGTCAGAACATAAACAGCGGCGTTAAACTTCGTGTGCGGGGTGATGGATCCGGGTTTTGCCACGACCTGACCCCGTTCCACTTCCTCGCGCTTGGTTCCTCTCAGCAGAACCCCAATGTCATCGCCTGCGCGGCCCTCGTCCAGCGTCTTGCGGAACATTTCCACGCCGGTGCAAACAGTTTTGAAAGTCGGGCGGATCCCGATGATCTCCACTTCGTCACCGGTTCGAACGATCCCGCGATCGACCCTGCCGGTCACCACCGTTCCGCGGCCGGAGATGGAAAACACATCCCCTACGGGCATCAGGAAGGGCTTGTCCAGAACACGAACCGGCTCCGGAATATATTCGTCAACGGCATCCATCAGTTTATAGATGGACTGGACATCCGGATCGTTCTCATCATCACTCTCGAGCGCCTTGAGCGCCGATCCGCGGATAATGGGAATGTCATCCCCCGGAAACTCGTATGCCGTGAGCAGTTCTCTCAACTCCAGTTCAACAAGGTCGAGAAGCTCGGGGTCATCGACCAGATCTACTTTATTCATATAGACGACGATAAAGGGGACCTGAACCTGCCGCGCCAGGAGGATGTGCTCCCGGGTCTGGGGCATGGGACCATCGGATGCGGCCACAACCAGAATGGTGCCATCCATGTGCGCCGCTCCGGAAATCATGTTTTTGATATAGTCCGCGTGACCGGGACAATCCACGTGGGCATAATGCCTCTTGGTGGTCTGATATTCCACGTGGCAGATATTAATTGTCACGCCTCTTTCTTTCTCTTCGGGGGCATTGTCAATGGAGTCAAAAGGCCTGAATTCAGCCAACCCTTTCTTGGCCAAGTGCTTCGTGATCGCGGCCGTCAATGTGGTTTTTCCATGATCCACATGCCCAATCGTCCCGATATTGAGATGCGGCTTCGTCCTCTCAAATTTTTTCTTAGCCATTTCTTTCTACCTCCTTAAGCGTTGAATGGTTCAACTGTCTCCTGTGCTATTTCAGACCCTTGCTTAATGACTTTCCCGTTTGCTCGATTGTTGATCCTGCCTGCCATGAAGACGGGGATCAGACCTTCACTGAGAAACTAAAACCTGTAATGGGCAAACGCCTTGTTCGCCTCGGCCATTTTATGGACACTCTCTCTCTTCTTAATCGCCGCACCGCGATTGTTGGCGGCATCAATGAGTTCGGCAGCCAGTTTTTCCTTCATCGTTTTTTCGGTTCGTTCCCTCGAATGTAAAATCAGCCAGCGAATGCCAAGAGCAACCCGTCGGGACGGCGCGACTTCGGTAGGAACCTGATAGGTGGATCCGCCCACCCGGCGCGATTTAACCTCAATCACCGGCTTGACATTATTGACGGCCTTCTCAAAAACTTCGACCGGGGATTCCTTGGTTCGTTTTTCTATGATACCGAAAGAGCCGTAAAGTATTGATTCAGCGACGCTTTTTTTGCCCCTCTTCAGAAGGTTGTTGATAAACTTCGCCACCAGCTTATTGTTGTATTTCGGATCCGGCAGTATTTCCCTTTTTGCGATTTCCCTTCTTCGCGGCATAAGAATATCTCCATCTAACTCGGCTTCTTGGCTCCGTATTTTGATCTGCCCTGTTTTCTATCCTGAACACCCACGGAATCCAGCGTCCCTCTGACGATGTGGTATCGGACGCCCGGAAGGTCTTTGACACGACCGCCTCTGACCAGGACAACTGAATGTTCCTGAAGATTGTGCCCCATTCCCGGTATGTAGGACGTGACTTCATAACCGCTGGTCAGCCGCACCCTGGCCACCTTTCTCAATGCTGAATTAGGCTTTTTGGGTGTCGTTGTGTAAACCCGGACGCACACCCCCCTCCGCTGCGGAGAACTGATGAGTGCGGGTGTTGCCGCTTTTTTCTGTATTTTGGCCCGACCCTTGCGAACCAGCTGATTTATTGTGGGCATTCTTCCTCCCGAAAGCCTCTGTGACAATCCGTTTTCTGTATCAGCAAAAGGGGTGCTACATATCAATTTGCTGTTTGTGTGTCAAGCATTTTCTCATCAATTTGTGCATCTGTCGCAGGATATTCAAGCTCTGCATTCACCTCGACGCTCGTTTTAACCCCCAGCTTTCGGTAAATCGAAAGACCGGTGCCGGCCGGGATCAGCCGCCCCATGATGACGTTTTCCTTAAGTCCTCTTAAATAATCCACTTTACCTGCCAGAGAGGCTTCCGTCAGAACACGGGTGGTCTCCTGAAATGAAGCCGCTGAAATGAAGCTCTGGGTGCTGAGGGAAGCCTTTGTGATCCCCAGTAAAATGGGCTTTCCAATCGCCGGCTGACCGCCTTTTGCCACAACCCTTTCGTTTTCCTCCTGAAAACGGTATCGCTCGACCTGCTCATCTGAAATAAATGAGCTGTCACCCGGTTCAACAACCTTGACGCGGCGCAACATCTGGCGGACAATGACTTCCATGTGCTTGTCATTGATCTTGACGCCCTGAAGCCGGTACACCTCCTGGACTTCATCGACGAGATAACGGGCCAGCTCTTTTTCGCCCTTGATGGTTAGAAGATCATGGGGGTTGTTCACACCGTCCATTAAAGCCTCGCCCGCCGCTACGCGATCCCCTTCCTGGACGCTGACGTGTTTGCCCTTCGGGATCAGGTATTCCTTTTCCTCTCCGCTATCCGGACTGATAATGATCTTTCTTTTTCCTTTGGCATCCTTCCCATAGGATACGGTGCCGTCAATCTCACTGATCACGGCAAACTCTTTCGGCTTGCGCGCTTCAAACAGTTCGGCAACCCTTGGAAGACCACCGGTAATGTCTTTGGTCTTGGTCGTTTCCCTGGGAATCTTCGCAAGAATGTCCCCGGCGCTGACGGTGTTTCCTTCTGACACGACGAGATTCGACCCGATAGGCAGTAAATGCCGTGCCACCGCATTGCTCCCGGGAATCTTCGCAGTCTTTCCCTTGCTGTCCTTGATGGATACACGCGGACGCAGATCGGTCCCACGAAATTCGACAATCACCTTTCTGGAGAGACCCGTTACTTCATCCAGCTGTTCTTGCATGGTCTTTCCCTCCGTGATGTCGCCAAACTTAACGGTTCCATCCACTTCGGCCAGAATCGGAATGGAGAAGGGATCCCATTCGGCGATCAGATCGCCTTTCTTCAGGATGCTGCCGTTCTTGACCTTCAGGTGAGCTCCGTATGGAACCGGATATTTGCCGCGGCTCTGCTGCTGCTCGTCCAGAACATGCACTTCACCGTTCCGGTTCATAATCACCAGGTCCGCCCCTTTTGATGCTGCGGATGATTCCACTTTGCTCTTCACCGCATTGATGTTGACGAATTTCACCTTGCCGTCATGGCGGGCCTGCAGTGTTGAGTGCTCCTCAAATTTTGCTGTACCACCGATGTGAAAAGTCCGCATGGTCAGCTGCGTGCCCGGCTCGCCGATGGACTGAGCCGCGATGATGCCGACCGCCTCGCCAATGTTGACGAGATGCCCATGCGCCAGATCGCGCCCATAGCAGCGGGCGCAGACGCCATGCTTTGATTTGCAGGTCAGCACGGAACGGATATTGACTCTTTCAATGCCCACCCGGTCGATCTCATCGGCAAGAAACTCGTCAATGGACTGATTGGCCTGAACGACAACCTCTCCCGTAAACGGGTCCCGAATCTCTTCCAGGGCGACTCTCCCCAAAACACGCTCACCGGCCGTCTCAATGATTTCACCACCCTCCATCAGGGCGTAAACGTAAATGCCGTCGATCGTGCCGCAATCATCCTCGCTGATGATGCAATCCTGCGCCACATCGACAAGTCTTCGGGTCAGATAACCGGAGTTGGCAGTCTTCAGGGCTGTGTCCGCCAAGCCCTTGCGGGCGCCATGCGTCGAAATGAAGTATTGCAGGACCGTCAGGCCTTCCCGGAAATTCGCGGTAATGGGGGTCTCGATAATCTCTCCGGACGGCTTCGCCATGAGACCTCTCATCCCCGCCAACTGACGAATCTGAACCGCACTTCCCCTTGCCCCGGAATCGGCCATCATGTAAATGGGGTTGAAACTCTCGTCTTCCCCCTTCGACCCGGCCAGGGCATCCCCCGCATCCTGAGCGATGCCAACCAGCATGTCGGCGGCAATCTTTTCCGTCGCTTGGGCCCAGATGTCGATCACCTTGTTATACCGCTCTCCGTCGGTGATCAGGCCGTCCATGTACTGCTTGTGGATCTTCACCACTTCCTTGTCCGCCCGATTCACGATTTCCTTTTTTGTTTCCGGGATCACCATGTTGTCGATTGCAATCGAAGCTCCCGATATCGTTGCATATTTAAAACCGAGGTCCTTGAGTCGATCGGCGAGCAGGACGGTGGTTTTATCGCCGCAAGAACGGTAACAGCGATCAATCAGGTTCGACAGCTCCTTTTTGCTCATCACCCGGTTAATCGCGTCAAAGGAAATCTCTTCGGGAATGATCTCGTAAAGAACGACACGGCCGACCGTTGTTTCCTTCAGCGTGCCATCAATGCGAACCTTGATCTTGGCGTGCAGTTCTACGGCGCCGGCATCCAGAGCCTGCCGAACCTCCGCGGGACTGGAAAAAACCATTCCCTCGCCCCTTACGGCGGATCGAGACCTCGTGAGATAATAAATGCCCAGAACAATATCCTGCCCCGGAATGATGATGGGTTTGCCGTTGGCCGGTGACAGAATGTTGTTCGTTGACATCATCAGGACCCTTGCCTCGGTCTGGGCTTCAATGGAAAGGGGAACGTGAACAGCCATCTGATCGCCATCAAAATCGGCATTGAATGCCGTACAGACCAGAGGGTGAAGCTGAATCGCCTTGCCCTCGATGAGCACCGGTTCGAATGCCTGAATGCCCAACCGGTGAAGGGTCGGCGCCCGGTTCAACATAATGGGATATTCGCAAACCACCTCGTCAAGCGCGTCCCAAACCTCCGCCGTTTCCCGCTCGACCATTTTCTTCGCGCTCTTCACCGTGTTGACATAACCCTTGTCCTGAAGCCGGTTATAGACAAAGGGCTTGAAGAGCTCCAAGGCCATTTTTTTCGGCAGGCCGCACTGATGCAGGCGCAGATCCGGACCGACCGTGATGACCGACCGGCCCGAATAATCCACCCGTTTGCCCAGCAGGTTCTGCCGGAACCTGCCCTGCTTGCCCTTCAGCATATCCGAAAGGGACCGAAGGGGGCGTTTGTTGGAACCCGTAATGGCCCTGCCCCGCCGGCCGTTGTCAAAGAGGACATCGACGGCCTCCTGAAGCATCCTTTTTTCGTTCCGGATGATGATCTCCGGCGCATTCAACTCCTGCAGCCGCTTCAGGCGATTGTTCCGGTTGATCACGCGCCGGTACAGATCGTTGAGGTCCGATGTGGCGAAACGCCCTCCGTCCAGCGGGACCAGCGGCCTCAGATCGGGCGGAATGACGGGCAGTACAGTCAGAACCATCCACTCGGGCTTGTTGGAAGACTTCCGCAGCGCTTCAACCACCTTCAGCCGCTTGACGAGCTTTTTCCGCTTCGTGTCGGAAACCGCCACCTTCAGATCGTCCCGGAGTTCCTTATCGAGCTCGATCAAATCGATTTCCGTGAGGAGTTTCCGAATCGCTTCCGCGCCGATACCGACATCGAAAGCCTCCGAGCCATACTGTTCCCGGAAATCAATTAACTCCTCCTCCGCAAGCAACTGCTTTTTACGCAGCGGCGTCTCCTTGGGATTCAGCACAATCCAGGACTCAAAATAAAGAACTTTTTCCAGCTCTTTCAACGTCAGGTCCATGACGTTTCCGATCCGGCTGGGAAGACTCTTGAGAAACCAGATATGGGCGACCGGCGTAGCCAGCGTGATATGGCCCATCCGCTCCCTGCGCACCTTGGACTGTATGACTTCCACGCCGCATTTTTCACACACGACGCCCCGGTGCTTCATCCGCTTGTAACGGCCGCACAGACATTCGTAATCTTTTACGGGACCGAAGATCTTGGCACAGAACAGGCCGTCCCGCTCCGGTTTGAAGGTCCGGTAATTGATGGTTTCGGGTTTCTTGACCTCCCCTTTCGACCATGAAAGGATCTTCTCCGGGGAAGCAATCCCCATCTTGATCATATTGAAACGGATGGGATCCTTCGGTTTTTCAAAATAACTGAATACATCTTCCACGTATGTTATCTCCTTTGAAAATTAAAACTTCAAAACGGGAACCGAAATCGAATTTCGATACAGCGCTTCTCCATTTTAATCTCACGTATCACTCTTCCTCGATCAGCTCCACATCAAGCCCCAGACTCTGCAATTCTTTTACGAGAACGTTAAAAGATTCCGGAAGCCCGGGTTCCAGGGTGTGCTCCCCCTTTACGATGGCCTCATAAATTCGGGTCCTTCCCGCCACGTCATCGGATTTCACCGTCAGAAACTCCTGCAGCGAATAAGCAGCCCCGTAAGCCTCCATGGCCCAAACCTCCATTTCTCCAAGCCGCTGGCCGCCGAATTGCGCCTTGCCGCCCAACGGCTGTTGGGTTACCAGCGAGTAAGGACCGATGGATCTTGCGTGAATCTTGTTATCGACCAGGTGATGGAGTTTCAGCATGTAGATCATACCCACCGTAATTTCCTGGTCAAAGGGCTCGCCGGTCCTTCCGTCATAAAGGACGGTCTGCCCCTTTTCAGGGAGATTCGCCATCTTCAGCATTTCCTGGATCTCATTCTCATGGGCGCCTTCAAAAACCGGCGTCGCCACGGAAATGCCTTTTTTCAATTTTCCGATGAACTTCTTGATTTCCGTTTCGGTGGCGCCGTCCACAAAGCTGCTGCACTCGGGGGAGGCATAAATTCGTTTCAGTTCCTTTTTCATGGAATCGATGCCGTAATGCTTCTCCATCAGCGCATTGATCTGCTCTCCCAAACCTTTTGCCGCCCAGCCGAGGTGCGTCTCGAGGATTTGCCCCACATTCATCCTGGACGGAACTCCAAGGGGATTCAGAATGATGTCAACCGGTGTCCCGTCATTGAAATAAGGCATGTCTTCCTCCGGAAGGATTCTGGATAAAACACCCTTGTTCCCGTGGCGGCCGGCCATTTTATCCCCCACTGAAAGTTTTCTTTTAATGGCAATGTACACCTTGACCAACTTGATGACCCCGGGCGGAAGCTCGTGACCCGCCTTCAGTTTCTCCTTCTTTTCTTCGAAAATGGCATCCACGAACTCGATCTTCCGGGAAAGATTGGACAGGAGGGCATTCATTTTTTCTTCCGTCTGAGCATCGTTCAGGATGGATATTTCCTTCCAGAGCGCAAACGGGATTCGATCCAGGATTTCTTCCGTGAGAATGTCCCCTTTCTTAAGCAGATTTTTTTTCTTTTTCGAATCGACCAGTTTCGCCGCAGACGTTTTGCCGACCAGCATAGCGTATATTTTGTTCTTGACGGCCTCCGTGACAATCTTGATCTCATCGTCATGGTCTTTTTGAAGAAGTGCCAGGGCTTCATCCTCGATAAACTGGGAGCGAGAATCCTTTTCGGACCCTTTCCGGATGAAGATTTTTGCGTCGATGACGGTCCCTTCAACACCGGGAGGAACGCGCAGAGAGGTATCCCGAACATCGCTGGCCTTCTCGCCAAATATGGCGCGCAGAAGCTTTTCCTCCGAAGACAATTGAGTTTCACCCTTTGGGGTGATCTTACCGACCAGGATATCGCCCGGCTTCAGCGCAACCCCCATCCGGACGATGCCGCTCTCATCCAGGTTTCTGAGGGCCTCCTCGCCGACATTCGGGATGTCGCGGGTAATCTCTTCCTTTCCGAGCTTCGTATCCCGGGCCATGGTTTCAAATTCTTCGATATGAATCGAGGTGTAGATGTCATCCTTGACAATCCGCTCACTGACCAGGATGGAATCCTCGTAATTGTAGCCCCCCCAGGACATGAATGCCACCATGACGTTCCGGCCCAGGGCAAGTTCGCCGTTGTCCGTTGCCGGCCCGTCGGCAATGATGTCCCCCGGATTCACCCGGTCTCCCGTGTCCACGATGGGCTTCTGGTTGAAGCAGGTGTCCTGATTGGAACGCTGGTACTTGGTAAGATTGAAAATATCGACGCCGATATCCAAACCGTCTTTTTCGTTGCTGTCACACTTGACGACGATCCTGGAAGCATCCACACTTTCTACAATTCCCGCCCGTCTGGCGACGACGACCGCTCCGGAGTCCCGCGCAACCACCGCTTCCATGCCGGTACCGACAAGGGGGACGGCCGGCTTCATGAGCGGGACGGCCTGACGCTGCATGTTCGAACCCATCAGCGCGCGGTTGGCGTCATCGTGCTGCAGAAAGGGGATTAACGTGGCTGCGACGCTCACAAGCTGGTTGGGCGACACATCCATCATGTTGATGTCTTCCGGAACGACGCTGAGAAAATCCCCCCCCCTGCGGGCCGAGATGAGTTCCTCGACGAAACGGCCATCCCGATCGAGCGGCCTGTCGGCCTGAGCGATGATAAAATTCTCCTCTTCAATCGCTGTGAGATATCGGACTTCTCCGGTAACCCTGCCGTTCTTAACCACGCGATACGGCGTTTCGATAAAACCGAACTCGTTGACCCGCGCATAAGTGCTGAGGGATACGATCAGCCCGATGTTTGGTCCTTCCGGAGTCTCCACCGGACAGATCCGGCCATAATGGGTGGGATGCACGTCCCGGACTTCAAATCCCGCCCGCTCGCGCGTCAACCCGCCTGGACCCAGTGCCGAAAGACGCCGTTTGTGGGTTATTTCGGACAGGGGGTTCGTCTGGTCCATAAACTGCGACAGCTGGGAGGAACCGAAAAATTCATTCACCACGGCCGAAACCGGCTTCGCATTGATGAGATCGTGGGGCATCATCGTCTCGATGTCCTGTAAACTCATCTTCTCCTTGATGGCCCGCTCCATTCGGACCAGGCCAATGCGGTATTGATTTTCAATCAGTTCCCCGACCGAGCGCACCCGGCGGTTTCCGAGGTGGTCGATGTCATCGACATTGCATTCGGCAACGCCATTCTTGAGATCAATGAGATACTTCACGGCAGCCAGAATATCCTCGTTACGGAGGATCGTCATATCGGTGGACACATCAAGGCGGAGTTTGTAGTTCATCTTGGCCCGTCCCACATCCGAAAGATCGTAGCTTTCCGGTTCAAAGAAGAGACTACGGAAAAATGCGCTCGCCGTTTCCGGGGTTGGCGGATTGCTGGGCCTCAACCGGCGGTATATCTCAATGATCGCTTCCTCTTTTGTTTCCAGCCGGTCCGTCAACAGGGTATCCCGAATGGAGGCATTGTCCCGCTCATCGTCAATATGAATGAAGTGAAGCTCACGGATGCCCTTTTCCCGGATTTGCGCCAGCCCTTCCGCGGTCAATTCGTCGTTGCACCGCAATAAAATGTCACCGGTTCCGGGATCCGAAACATCCGAAGCCAGGACTTTCCCGAGCATATCAGGGTCGCTGATTGCAATGTGCTTGATCTTGAGGTCCAGCATCCGCTTCAAATGCGGCTTGGTAATCTTTCTCCCCTTCTTGACGATCACTTCTCCCGTCTTTAAAGCCTTGATGTCTTCAGGGGCTTTTTCGCCGATAACCGAATCGTCAGCGACCAGGCGGTTCTCGTCACCCTCGATCAATACTGTTTCGATGCCATAAAAGTAATGCAGCAGCTGCGCGGTTGTATAACCCATGGCCTTCAAGAGAATCGTCACCGGCATTTTTCGCCTTCTGTCGATCCTCACATACAGGAGATCCTTCGAGTCGAACTCCAGATCCAGCCAGGATCCCCGGATCGGGATGATGCGCGCGGAATAGATCAGTTTGCCGCTGGCAAGCGTTTTCCCCTTGTCATGGTCGAAAAAGATTCCCGGGGACCGATGCAATTGGCTGACGATGACCCTTTCCGTCCCGTTGATGGTGAAGGTCCCGTTCTCCGTCATCAGTGGAATCTCGCCGAAATAGATTTCCTGTTCCTTGATGTCCCGGATTTGCTTCTGATCTGAGCCCGGATCGCTGTCAAACACAACCAGTCGAACGACAATCTTCAGGGGCGCCGCGTAGGTCATCCCCTTCTGCACGCATTCTTTGAGGTCATATCGAACGTTCCCGATATTGTAGCTGACAAATTCAAGGGAACATTTCCGGCTGTAGTCTGATATGGGGAATACGCTCTTAAACGCTCCCTGGAGCCCGAAATTTCCCCGTTGGGACGGATCCGCGTCTTTCTGAAGGAATTTCTCGTAAGACTTGGTCTGAATGTCAATCAGATTGGGAATGTCGACAATTTTTTTGATCCGGCCAAAATTTTTTCTAAGCTCGCTCATGGCATCCTTTATGATTTGTTGCCTTTGACTTCACATAAAAAAATGATCCCGCTGCCGAATATCCCTTGCAATTTACTTGATCTCGACAGTGCCGCCGACCTCTTCGATCTTTTTCTTGATGTCAGCCGCCTCATCCTTGGATATCCCTTCCTTGACGGGTTTCGGAATTCCTTCCACCATATCCTTGGCCTCCTTGAGCCCCAAGCCGGTAATCGCCCTCACAACTTTGATGACCTGGATCTTCTGATCGCCAAACCCTGTAAGCATCACATCAAACTCCGTTTTTTCCTCAGCAGCGCCTGCCGCCTCGGCACCGGCGGACACAGAAGCCGCAACGGCTACCGGTGCCGCTGCCGAAACGCCGAATTTCGCTTCCAGTTCCTTGACCAGTTCGGAAAGCTCGAGAACGGTCATTCCTTCAATGAATTTCACAACATCTTCTTTCGTAATCTGGATAGACATATGCTTTCATTCCTTCCTGTATGTTTTTAATTTGTTTTTTCTTTTTTAAGACGATAGGCTTCCACAACCTGAACCATGCTCCTCGGCACCGCACTGAGCACGCTCACGAACCCGGTCTGCACTCCGACAAACACGGAGAGCAATTTCCCCAGCAGGACCTCGCGGGAAGGCAGCGTCGCCAGATGGTTCAGCTGTTCCCCCGTGATGACTTTGCCGTTCAGCATGCCCGCTCGGATTTCCAGATCAGCATTTTTCTTGGCAAAGTCGATCAGGACTTTGGCGGTGTCGACCACATCACTGTAGTTCAGCGCAATGGCCAGAGGACCTTTAAAATGTTCTTGCATTCCGGACAAGTCGGTCTCTTTTGAGGCGATCCGAAGAAGGGTGTTTTTAACCACTCTGAATTCGGTGTCCGTCTTGCGCAATGCATTTCTCAATGTGGTGATCTTTTCCACATTCAAACCGCTGCAGTTCGTAAGCACGGCAAGGTTAAAATGCTTCAGTTTTTCGTGTAGCTCCGCAACAACCTGTTCTTTTGTTTTCCGATCCAATCTTCAACCTCCTTTCGTTAAATGACGATTCCTCGTTTTCTCCTGATATATTTCCTTTTTCAAACCATAACAAAGCAAGGTCGGAGAACAGATCGGCACACAGAATGTTAACGATATAAAATGGTTGTCGCCCGGATTTTCGTTTTCATCTCGGCAGGCCGAACCCGATCGTTTAAACCTTTGTACCTGCTGTCTCCGACTTTTTCATCGACCCGATCGAATCGGATCCTTATTTATTTTCAGTCCCTTTCATATGTTCCTGACTTCCAGAGGATCCACTTTAATGCCGGGGCCCATGGTCGTGGAAATCGATATGCTCTTCAAATAAGTTCCCTTGCTGGATGCCGGTTTCAATTTGATGATCGTTTCGATCAGAGCCGTCACATTTTCCAGGAGTTTCTCGGCACCGAAGGAAACCTTGCCGACGGGGCTGTGAACAATTCCCGCCTTTTCGACACGGAACTCGACCTTGCCCGCTTTGAGCTCGTTCACGGCTTTTGCGACATCGAAGGTTACGGTTCCCACCTTCGGGTTTGGCATCAATCCCCGGGGACCCAGGATCTTTCCCAGTTTTCCGACGCTGCCCATCATGTCCGGTGTTGCGACCACGCGGTCGAATTCCAGCCATCCATTTTTGATCTTTTCGACGACTTCATCCGTACCGATGATGTCGGCCCCGGCATCGACGGCTTCCTTCTCCTTTTCACCCTTTGCGAAGACGAGCACCCTGACCGATTTTCCGAGACCATTGGGCAAAACCACGCTTCCCCGGACCATCTGGTCTGCATGCGCTGGATTGACTCCCAGTCGTATGGCCGCGTCGACGGTTTCGTCAAACTTGGTCCGCGAGGTCGCAACGACGAGATCCACAGCTTCTTTGAGCGTATGACGCTTTCCCCGTTCTACTTTCTGCCTGGATTCCTGATAGCTTTTGCCTTTTTTCAACATAGCCAAACCTCTGATTCAATCGTCCCGACCAACTCCGGGGGCCGGGTTTCCTGCGAAGGGAAATTTACCTGAAGCGACCTTCCGCCCGATGGTTGCGGGTCTTCGGAAGCGCTCCGACTCTTTACGCTGTAATTTCTATCCCCATGGATTTTGCCGTGCCTTCGATAATGCGGATCGCACCGGTTATATCGATTGCATTTAAATCATTGTATTTCAATTCGGCAATCTCCCGAACCTGCTTCGCCGTGACCGATCCTACCTTCTCCTTTTTCGGATTGCCGGAACCCTTTGCGATCTTTGCCGCCTGCTTGAGAAGGACCGAGGCCGGAGGCGTTTTCGTCACAAAAGTGAAGGAGCGGTCTGCGTAGACCGTGATCACGACGGGAATGACCATGCCCTCCTGATTCTGCGTCATGGCATTGTACGCCTTGCAGAACTCCATGATATTGACGCCGTGCTGACCCAACGCCGGCCCGATGGGTGGTGAAGGGGTCGCCTTCCCCGCCTTGATTTGCAGTTTTATGTTCGCGATAATCTTTTTTGCCATATGATCACCTGCTTCCTCGATTTTTACATCTCATGTGCGACGGTGAAATCGATCCCGCATTACACCCGGAGCCTTGCATGCCCCGCTTGACCTCAACTCTGAACAACCTGAATAAAATCCAACTCCACCGGTGTTGATCTGCCGAAAATGCTGACGATGACCCTCAATTTTCCCTTTTCGGGCTTGACTTCATCGATGATGCCGTCAAAGTTGGTGAAGGGACCGTCAATAATGCGCACATGATCACCTTCCTCAAATTTGAATTTTGGCTTCGGTTTCAAAGTCCCTTCATCAATCCTGCTCTTCAGGACCTCCACATCGTTATCCGGAATGGGCGTTGGTCTGTCCCTGCCTCCGATGAATCCCGTTACTTTCGGGGTATCCTTGACAAGGTGCCATGTGTTGTCATTCATTTCCATTCGAACCAGAATGTACCCCGGAAAAAATTTTCGTTTGGAAGTTTTTTTCTCTCCGGAAACCAGCTCTACGATATCTTCCTCGGGAATCAGAATGTCGGAAAAAAAAGGCTGCATGTTCGCCGCGACGATTCTTTCCTGCAGGGAAAGTTTCACCCTGTTTTCAAAGCCGGAATATGTGTGAACGACATACCATTTAAGAGCCATCTGATTTAACCTAGCGTGAGCCTGATGATTTTGCTGATGCCGAAATCAACAATACCCAGGAAAAGGGAGACAATAACAACCACGATAATGACAACCGATGTGGACGCAAGCGTCTGCTTCGGTGTTGGCCATGTAACCTTTTTGAGTTCGATCTTCGCTTCTTTCAGAAAATTTTTTACCTTCTCGAGCAGGAGCTTTATTTTATCCATATAGAACACCTAATCCAGGCCAGTCGAAGAATATTGGCAGGCCAGGAGGGACTCGAACCCCCAGCATCCGGATTTGGAGTCCGGCGCTCTATCCATTAGAGCTACTGGCCTGTTCCATGTTTATTTCGGATAAACCCGATCGGAAATTACTTGGTCTCTCTGTGGACCTTATGGGACCGGCAGAACTTGCAGTATTTTTTCAATTCCAAGCGATTCTGCATGGTCCGTTTGTTCTTTGTCGTCGAATAATTTCTCTGCTTGCATTCCGTGCAGGCCAACGTAATGATATTTCGCATGATCATCCTCTTTCAAAACAAATGGAGCCCACGACCAGGATTGAACTGGTGACCTCATCCTTACCAAGGATGTGCTCTACCGACTGAGCTACGTGGGCTGATAAATCTTGGCCTTCTTCTATATTAATGGAGCGGGAAACGGGATTCGAACCCGCGACCCTCAGCTTGGAAGGCTGACGCTCTAGCCACTGAGCTACTCCCGCCTCTGCATTAAAAACCAACGGTCAACCGGTACACGATGTTCTGTTCTCCGTCATGCACCGGATTAAATTTATGGTGGAGGGGGGAGGGTTCGAACCTCCGTAGGCTTCGCCGGCAGATTTACAGTCTGCTCCCTTTGGCCGCTCGGGAACCCCTCCAGGCTTCAATCTCGTAACTGGAGCTGGCGATGGGACTCGAACCCGCAACCTGCTGATTACAAATCAGCTGCTCTACCTGTTGAGCTACGCCAGCCATTAAACACATAACCGACTATAATAATTAACGAAACGGCGACAACGGCACAAAGAAAACCGCAGATTCTTTTCACACGAACCGCGTGAATTTGCTACTCTAAAATTAACATATTAATTTGTCAAGATTTTTTTTAATTTTAAAAAACATCTGCGGAAAAAATATATATTTTTGCGTCCCTCTCCTTCCAAGCCTGTGGCGGCAGTCCCGCTTTACCGCAGGTTTCTTCCAAAAAAGTGATCCGTTCCCAGCCGTATTCTGCCGCCACCTGGGGCAACAGCAAGCCGGCATGATGGCCTTTGGTGATATAGAGGCCGTGTTTCCCAACCTCAATCTCGCGGATGTCCAGAATTTGCCGAAGCGGGCTCAAAACGGATATTTCAAACGACAGATGCTCGAATTCCTCCGGGTTCACCTGCGGAAATCTCGGATCTTGAAAGGCCGCTGCGACGGCCATATCCCCGACCGTCTGATAGAGTGGTTTGATGGCATCAATATAACCGATGCATCCCCGCAGCCGACCGTTTTTCTTCAAGGTTACAAAAGCCCCCCTTTTTTCCTTCAGGATATCGGAACGAATCTGCACCACGCCGGGCTCTCGACCGGTCAGCCTGGCGGCGATGGAGGCTTTGACAATATCATGCAATAAATTTTTTTCTCTGTCCGTCAATTCCACATCGGTTCACCGATTATTGACTCACATCAACGGCGGGAAGGCTCCGAAAAAACGCAACGGAAGCATAACCGACAATGCGGCTTCGCCTGTCCCCGACGACATCTCCTGAATTGGCATATTTCAGGATTTTGGCGCGGTCAGCACCCAGCTTTCTTGCAGCCATCATCACGACAGCCGCTGGACCGCCGCCACAGGCTTCGGTCGTGCCCTTGGCCAGTTCCATTAAAAGACCGTTTGCATCCATTTTTTCCATATGCCTCAAGGCGATACCGTCCATTTGAACGGCCTGATCGTAGGCATAGTCATGGGAAAGATCGGAACTGGCCACGAACAGAATCTTTTGCCGGCCGGCCGCAAGCACGATTGCTTCAGCGAGTTTCTCACAGGTATCGGCACTCTGATCCGCCATGATCAATGGAACAAAACGAAATCTGCCCAGCGCTCTCTGCAGGAAGGGCAGTTGAATCTCGATGGCATTGTATTCCTGCATATGCGCATCCAACAAAACGGACACAACGCTGCTTTGCGCCGCAATTCCGTCAGCCAGTTCGGCATGCACCGGAACAATGCCCAGGGGTGTCTCATATCCCCCCCTGTTGAATACGGACACCCCCCGGAATGACGCGCGGTGGCTCGGCCCCACGACAATGACGGCATCGTAGGTCCGTCCCCGGATCAGTTTGTAAGCACAGGCAGCCACCTCCCCGGAATACGCATAACCGGCATGAGGAGCGATCAAACCGACCACTTCACCCGGAATCTGCTGTGGGGGCACCCGATCGAAGAAAAGGTCAATTTGCGCGCGCAATTCAGCCGGACGTCCAGAATACCAGGAACCGGCGATCACGGCTTTTCTCAAAGGCTCATTCACGGTCCACCTCGGTTAAATTCCGTAATACCCTGAATTGGTTTATGCTATTATATTCATTGCCTTTTCAAACGCCAGGACATGCCTGCCGGCGTATCCGATACCTCGATACCCAAAGCCAGGAGTTTTTTTCTGATTGTGTCGGATTCCTCCCATTGTCCGGTCTTTCTCAGAATCTCCCGCTGCTTGATAAGTTCCCGGGCAGCATCGCTGATCGTTTCTTCCTCAAAATGAAGGATGCCCAGAGCGCTGTCTATTTTTTTCATCATCGCGAAGATCCGATCCCGCTCTCCCGCATTCAACTGGGACCGGGACAGGGGAACACTCACCCTTTTCACGAACTCAAAAAGCGATGCCAAGTGCGCCGGAAATGTTGAAATCATCGTCCATTGCCTCTGTAAAGGCCTGGTTTAAGTTATACAAAAGCTGATCCGTTTCGGGGAAGCCGTCGCCGGCACGAAAGTGGATGAGCCGCTGAATGAATCCGTTCAGTTTCTGGACCGTATTTTTTGCCGTATCCAGAGCGCCATAGGTAAAATTCAAGGGCTTTCGATAGTGGGCGCTCAAAAGAAAAAAACGGATTTCCTTTCCATGATATCCGCGATTTTCCAAGTCCTCGATCGTCAAAACATTGTCCGAGGAGCGGGACATTTTTTTGCCGCCGATCATCACCAGTTCCGTGTTCAGCCAGTAGTTGGCCATCCGCTTTCCCGTTGCGGCCTTACCGATCGCCATGACATTCTCACAGTGGGGAAAAACAATATCGGAGCCGCTCGCATGAATATCGAATGTTTCCGCGAGATAGTTGAGTGAAATCGACGCACATTCCAGGTGCCAGCTTGGCCGGACGTTGCCCCAGCGGGTTTTGTAATAGACCCCTTTCTTCAATTCGCCCAGCGTTGACCTTTTTAGCAATGCAAAATCCATGGGGCTGTCTTTTTCATAATCATCCTTTTCCACGGTCCGGCCATGCTTGATTTTTCCAAGGTCGATATGGGAGAGGCAACCGTAATCATCAAGCTTGGATATGTCAAAATAAACGGACCTGAGTTTTTCATAGGCGTATCCCTTCTGAACCAGTTTTTCCACATATTTCAGCATGGTTTCAACATGATCGCTTGCTTTGGGGTAAATGGGATCCTTCGTTATGTTCAGTTTGTCAATATCTCTCAAAAAACCGGCCATGCAGCGCTCCGTGAAGTCATGCAGGTCCATCCCGGAACGCTCCGCACCCATGATCGAACGATCTGCCAGGTCGACGATGTTCATCACATGACGGACCTTGTATCCCTTGAAGATGAGATATCGTCGAATCATATCGGAAACAACGAAACGCCTGTAGCTGCCGATATGAGGAACCCGGTGAACCGTGGGGCCGCACGAATGCATCAGCACCTCTTCCGGATTGATCGGTTTGAAGAAAGCTTTCTCTCGGGTCAGCGTGTTGAACAGGCGCAGCGTCGATTCCGCCTTATCCGTGAAAAGCTCCGTACTGAGATAGCGCTCGCCGCTGTCCGGGCAGATGACCACGATCAGACCTTCCGTCATTTCCCTGGCCTTCTGCAAAGCCACATGTACAGCAGCCCCCGAGCTCATCCCAACCAGGAGCCCCTCCTCCCGCGCCATGCGGCGGGCCATCTCGAAAGCGTCCTGATCGAGAATGTTGATCTTTTCATCCAGCCGCGTTTTGTCGTAAATTCCGGGCTGGTAAGATTCCTTCATGTTCTTCAAGCCCTGAATCCTGTGCTGCAGGAATGGCTCGACGCCGACGATCCTGATTTCCCGGTTGTATTCCTTGAGCCTTTTTGAGACCCCCATGGCTGTACCGGTCGTTCCCAGGGCTGCGACCACCATGGTGACTTTTCCATTGGTCTGCCGCCAGATTTCTTCGCCGGTTCCGTGGTAATGGGCGGCAACGTTGTCTGCATTGTTGTACTGATCCGTACCGAAATATTTATCCGGGTGCTCACGCAGCATGCCGTAAACGACCTCTATCGCCCCGTCCGTTCCCAGGCTTGCCGGTGTGAAACGCAATTCTACCCCCAGCGCTTTGAGGATTTTCTTGCGTTCCTCGCTGGCCCCTTCGGACATGGCCAGGCACAACCGGTAACCCTTCGCCGCGGCAATCATGGCAAGCCCGATTCCGGTATTGCCGCTGGTGGCTTCCAGAATGATCTTGTCTTTCGTGAGTTCTCCCCGCCGCTCGGCTCCCTCGATCATAGAGAGGGCAACCCTGTCCTTCACGGAACCCCCTGGGTTGAAACTCTCCAGCTTGACGAAAACCCTGACTTTCCTGTTGGGATTTATCCTGGAAATTTCTACGAGGGGGGTATTTCCGATCGCGCTTGAGAGACTGACCGATGAAGCCTGCATGCATGCGTCCCCGTTCAACAGAGCCCGGCTATTTTCACACATCAGCAATACCGTTGAATCGTTTCAACTGTCCAATTTCACGACCGGCACTTTAAAAAACTGGACGCCTTCCTCGCGGAGTGTTTCCTCTTCCTGATGCGTCGTTGTCCCCTTGATGTTTCTTGCTTCTTCCTCACCGCGATGAATTTTTATGGCAACCTCTGCAAACTTGTGGCCCACGTCGTCAAAGTTTTTTTCGAGATACTCGTTAAACTGCTGAATCGCCCCGAGGGGGGACAATTCCCGGGTATGCTTTTTCTTAGACAACTTCATCTCCCTGCCCATAACGGCAACAGAGGAGGGGACCACCTCCGCACCCGCATCACCGCACACGGGGCAGATTACCAGGTTTCTCCTGTTCTGCTCTTCAAAGGCCTTTCGATCCTTGAACCACCCTTCGAACCTGTGGTTTTTTCTGCACTTGATGTCGTATATGATCACCGGTTGCGACGCCTCCGCCTTCTTTTTTATCTCAGTTGTAAAATAATGATGGACATTTGAAGATAAATTTTATATCTGAAACGCATGTCGGGATGTGGCCCAGTCTGGTAGGGCACTGCGTTCGGGACGCAGGAGTCGCGCGTTCAAATCGCGCCATCCCGACCATTTCAGTCAAGAGCACCCCCCGTGCCACATACAAGCCCCCTGCACGCGCCTCATAACGACCGCTAACCCACAACCGACGCCATCTTGAATATCGGCAGGTACATGGCGATAATCATCCCTCCGACGACGCCTCCCAGAAAAACCATCATGAACGGTTCCAGCAGCGCTGTCATGGCGTCCACGGCGGCATCCACCTCGTCATCATAAAAGTCGGCGATCTTGGACAGCATTGTATCCAGTGCCCCCGTCGCCTCGCCGACGGCAATCATCTGAACCACCATCGGCGGGAATATGCCTGTTTCCATGAGGGGTTCCGCGATCGTTTTCCCCTCGCTGATGCTCTTCCGAACCCGCATCAGGGCATTCTCGATAATCTTGTTGCCCGCCGTCTTGCTCACAATGGCCAACCCCTCGAGAATGGGAACGCCACTGGCCATCATCGTGGACATGGTTCTCGAAAACCTGGCTACGGCCACTTTTTTCAGCAAGGGACCGAACACAGGCGCCTTCAGAATGAGATCGTCAATCAGAAGGGTCCCCTTCTCCGTTTTGTAAAACCGCCTGAATGCGAAGATCGCAACGGCGATCGCGACAATTGCCACCATGAAATATTTCTGGGCCAGCTGGCTGATATTGATCAGGAATTGCGTGGGACCCGGCAGCGCACTGCCAAAGCCTTCGAACATTTTCTGGAACACCGGAATGACCTTGACCAGCAGCAGCGCCACAACGGCAATGGAAATCACCAGGACGCTGGCGGGATAGGTCATCGCCCCCTTCACCTTGCTTTTCAGTTTCATCGCCTTTTCCATGTAATTGGAAAGGCGCTGAAGGATCACATCCAGAATGCCGCCGCTTTCTCCCGCAGCCACCAGGTTGATGAAAAGATCATCGTAGATCTGGGGATGTTTCTTCAGGGCATCGGAGAGCGTCGATCCCCCTTCAATGTCCTCTTTGATGGACCGGATGACCTTGGCAAAAGTCTTGTTCTGCTCCTGCTGTGCCAGCAACTCGAGGCATTGAATCAAAGGCAGGCCCGCATTGATCATCGTGGAGAAAATGCGGCAAAAAATGACCACTTCCTTTTCCTTGACCTTCTGTTTCAGAAAGGGCAGGTAGTCCGCCAGATCTTTGGGCTTCGGTTTTATGGTGATCGAAGCCAATCCCTGCCTGCGAAGAATGCCTCGCAGGGCCGCCTCATTCGCAGCCTCGATTTCCCCCTTTTTCTTCTCGCCTTTCCGCGTCTCCGCCTGCCACAAGAATACCGGCATTATTCAGCTCCTTTCTTGCTGGCCCATTTTCTATGGATATCATGCAGAAGAATCCCAGCCGCAACGGACACATTCAGGGAATCAATCTTTCCCTTCATGGGAATGCTTAAAAGAAAATCGCATTTTTTTTTGATGATCGATCGAAGGCCCTCCCCTTCCGAACCCATCACCAGTCCGACATCACCGTGATACGATGCGGCGTTCATATCCTGTCCCGAAGCCGCGTCAGCGCCATAGACCCAGAATCCTTTCTCTTTCAAATCGTCAAGGGCCCTGGCCATATTGGCGATTCTGGCCACCGGCGTATAAAGGGCGGCACCGGCGGACGCCTTGACAACGGTGGCATTGACGGATGCGGACCGATGCCCGGGAACAACGACCCCGTCCGCGCCGAAGCAGTGTGCGGTTCGGATCAGGGCGCCCAGGTTCTGCGGATCTGTAATGCCGTCAAGCAGAAGCAGCAGACAGCGAAGGGGAGTCTGGTGACGGTTTTCAATGATCCGATCCAGCTCCGCATAGGCAAAGGGTTTGCACAGGCCGACGATGCCCTGATGGGATCGATGACCCGCCAGTTTTTCAAGCTCGCGCTTTTCCTGGAACGCAACGGGAATGCTCTTCTCCGCGGCAAGCGCCATGATTTTCTGCACCGGTTCATTGCCGGCATCCCTGGAAACGGCGATCCTCAGGATCCGGCACGATTCCATTTTGAGCGCTTCCGTTACCGGGTTGATGCCATAGATGATATCCATACCCGATTGCACATCACCGGCCATTCTCAACGTTCCCGCAACTGTAGTCCTTGCGATATGTCCTTCAGGATTTCTTCCGTCGCAAGCACCGGGTCTTCCGCCGTACGGATGGGCCTGCCGACCACCAGATAATCGGCGCCCCTGCGGATGGCCTCACCCGGCGAAAGCGTCCTTTTCTGATCGTCGCCCTGAATCCGCAACAAACCCCGAATACCCGGCGTGACAATAACGAACTGCGGCCCGCAGGCCTCACGGATCGCCTCGACATCGTGCGCGGACGCAACAACTCCGGTCACACCCGCGTCCTGCGCAATTTTCGACAGCGTGAGAACGATATTCGCGGCCGATCCGGTGAATCCGAACGACCGCAAATCATCGTCGTTCAGGCTGGTGAGTACGGTGACGGCCAGGATGACAGGCATGGCTTTCCCCATTGCCGCTGCCCTGCGGCGCACGGAAGCGACGGTCTCTTCCATCATCTGCCTGCCGCCCAGGGCATGGACGTTGAACATGGAAGCCCCGATCTGCAAGACGCCTTCTGCCGCCCGGGCGACGGTGTTGGGGATATCATGAAACTTGAGATCCAGAAAAACTTCGCTGCCCTGCGCGACAATGTGTCTTACGATTTCCGGTCCGTAAAGCGTAAAGGATTCCTTGCCCACTTTGAACAAGCCGACATGATCTTTGAGCCGTGCCACCCAGGAAAGCGCCTCGTCCATCCCGCCGCCGATGTCGAGCGCGAAAATGAGGCGGCTTCTGGCTTTCATCCGGAGATTATCATTCGGTGTATTCTTCATCTCCGATGAACTCCGTCTCATCCGCGACCGGACGTTGGATTTCTTTCACACCGACAAGATGCTCGGGGTGGGCATGGTACACCTTTCCGGCGGCAATCTCCCGGAGAGCCGCGACAACCTCACGGTTGTTCTTTATATCCGTCAAGGGAGCGGAACCCTTCAAAAGCTGCTTTGCCCGTCTTGCCGTCAGCATGACCAGGGCAAATCGGTTATCCGCTTTCCGCAATGCGTCTTCTACGGTAATTCTCGCCATCTTTCCCCACCAACCTCCTCGAATCTCATTTTCCGACCGGGTCTTGACATGCCCGGGAAATTTCCGGACCTTCGCCAGCCCGGCGCAAATATTTCCTTAATCCGCTAAAAACGGCTGCAACCGACCCGCCAACCGCTCTCTTCTGCTCATCTCCGCGACATAGATGGAACGGAGACAGTCAACGGCATGATCGAAACTGTCGTTGATAATGACGTAATCATACCAGATAACTTCTTTAATTTCATCCATCACCTTGTGCAGTCTTTTCCGGATCACTTCCGGAGTCTCGCCCCGTTTGCTCAGCCTCTGTCTCAGGTCGTCGATGGAAGGGGGCAGGATAAAGACAAAAACACCACCCGGATAATTTTTTTTTAAAGCCCCCGCGCCGCCCGGTTCCAGATCCAGAAGCAGATTGCATCCTCTTTCGATGAAATGGCGCATGGAATGGATTGATGTACCGTAGAGGTGGCCGTAATTCTCGGTCCATTCGGCAAAGGCACCCTGCCTGATCTGCTCCCGGAAGGACGCCTCGGAAATGAAATGATAGTCGACGCCCTCCCGCTCTCCCGGGCGGGGAAGTCTCGTGGTATGGGAAATGGAGAAAGAAACATCCGGACACAGCCTCATGAATTCTCGGCAAATCGACGTCTTCCCCGTGCCGGATGGTGCGGACACAACGATAAAAAAACCCGTTGCCGGGCCGCCGCGGTCCATGGGCGTTGCCACAGCCTTCCGATCGCATCTACTCAATGTTCTGAACCTGCTCTCTTAATTTGGAAAGCTCGCTCTTGATCTCGATTACATGACGGGAGATTTGCGCGTCGTTGCTTTTCGAACCGATGGTGTTCACCTCCCTGTTCATCTCCTGGATCAGGAAATCCACCTTTCTGCCGACGGCATCCCGACTTTTCAGCATTTCCAGAAATTGTCTGACGTGACTCCGGAAACGAACGATCTCCTCCGTAATGTCGCTCTTTTCCGCCATCATGGCCACTTCCTGACACAACCGGGCCTCATCCATGATCATGCCGTCCATGAGTTCACGCACTCGATCCGCCAGCCTTTTCTGATAATCCAGCACATTCCGGGGCACACATGCTTCGATTTCACCCAGATATCCTTTGATCAGTTCAATGCGCGCTTCTAAATCCTCGCTTAACGCATCTCCCTCTTTCTGCCGCATCGCCGTCAGGGCGGCCAATGCCTGGTTCAGAACAAGGGCCAGTCCCTCCCACACAACGGCGACATCGTCCTCGGGCGATTCCAAGGGCACAAACACATCCTTGAGGCCGGCCAGCATACCCAGGGTAATGTCATCCTTGAGGTCGAATTGCTCTTTCAACCGAACCAGCAGGTCATGGTAATTCCTTACCAGAGGCAGGTTCATCTCCAAGGGCCGAGCCTCTTCCATTCCGGCATGATTTTCCCGCCGAATGGTCACATCGATCCTTCCCCGAACAATCAGCTCATTAACCTTCTTCTTGACCTCCGGTTCAAGCAGTGCCAGGTTCACCGGCATTCGCACCGAAAGCTCCAGATAACGGTGGTTGAGCGATTTGATTTCCACGATATATTTTCGACCGTTCAGAACAGCTTCCGCCCGGCCGTATCCGGTCATGCTTTTAATCACGTTATCACGTCCTCTCGCAACGATCTTCATCCTCCCGGCGGTTAAAGGTCAAGCTTTTTCAAATCCAAAAGGTATTTTTCCCGCAATCTGTTCAGCAAACCGACCATTGGATGCCCGGCATAATCGGGATAGGTCCATGGAAGCGGCCGGAATGTCCCGTTCGAAAAAATCAGCGTCAGATCCGCATAAATTCCCTCCCTCAGATAAGGCCGATGGGAGTAACCCTTGCCGGTGGCCAGGATCAAATGTGATGGTGAAATGTAGCCCGGATCAATGTTGACAAGCCTTTGATCCTCCCGTGCATACTGCCCTTCGATCTGATTCGTCAGGCACTTGATGTCCGGCAGGGCTTCGGGCCGGACCGGCCGCTCGAAGCTGACCAAACGCCGGACCAGCGCTTTCCCCATTTCCGCTTCATAATAATCCGTCTCGTCAAAGAGCGTTCCCCCGCTGATAAAATCGGGTTCCCCGAAATGGGCAGCCAGGGTGTTGATCGTCGCACCGATATCTCTCCAGGTTGCAGAAAAGATACTGATCACCAGCTTGACGGACTGGGCGGGCCTGGGTCTGCTCATAAAGCCCGTTTCAGCTCCGACTGGGAAACCGTCGCTGTTCCGACCTTGCCCACAACGATTCCGGCGGCATGATTGGCCAGAAAGGCGGCCTCCGTGAATGTCGCCCCCGAGGCGATGCAGAGCGCAAAAACACCGATCACCGTATCACCCGCACCGGTGACATCAAATACTTCTCTTGCCTCTGCGGGGAAACGGGTGTGCGTGATCCTCTTTTTCTTCCTTTCGAAAAGGCTCATGCCCTCCTCCCCGCGCGTAATCAAAACCGCCCTGAAATGATATCGGTCCAGCAGTGTTGCACCGGCCTGTATCAAATTTTCCCCGTCGATCAGTTCCAGACCGGCGGCCCGGCTCGCCTCATGATGATTCGGGGTTATAATGTCAAGGTTCTGATAGAGAGAGAAGTCGCTTTTCTTCGGGTCAACGCACACCGTGATCGGCCGGTCTGATACAATTCCGCGGATTCCGTCGAGAAGGGATTTGGTGACAACCCCCTTGCTGTAATCGGAAATAACGATGGCGCCCAGTTCATCCCTCAGCGCACGGATGTGATCGATTATGTGTCTGGTGCTGTCTTCATCCACGGGCTGGCGGCTTTCCCGGTCATATCTCACAACCTGCTGACTGTGGGCCACAATTCTGGTTTTCAGGGTCGTCGGGCGTTTGGCCTCCACAACAATGCCAGAAGTGTTGATTTGCCGTTTCCTGAATTCACTAACAACCCTTTTGCCCATCTCATCGGCGCCGACGACGCCGGCTACACAAACGCCGCCGCCGATGGCAAATACGTTGTTCAGCACGTTCGCCGAGCCGCCCAGCAGGAGATTGTCGGAAGACACCTCAACCACCGGCACCGGCGCCTCCGGTGAAATCCGGGAAACCTTTCCCCATATGAAGTGATCCACCATGATGTCCCCCACCACCAGAACCTTGGCCGTGGAAAAACGATCAATAATGTCAAAAGCCCTTTTCCTGCTTACCATTTCAGCATTTCACGATTCCCTGTTCTTGGATGATGCGGTTGACATACCTCCATAAAATTCCCCGCAATTGGCCTTCCGGAAAAGCACCGTTTCGTTTCGCCGGACCGGAAAATAAAGTCGCAACCCGCATAAATTTTTAATTTTTGCATGTTAGTATGATAGAAGTTTCTTGTCAATGCTTTTCTCTTAAAATCATTGATATTTTTTATTTTTTTCAGAAGCGGGAACATATTCCTCATTGACTTCAGTCAGAGAATCAAGTAGTGAAAAGGAAATTGTAATACCCGATTATAACAGTGGAAAGCATATGCTCCGCTCTGTCATCATTTTAATCCTCGGTGTCGCGATTACCGGTTACTTTTCCATATGTGCCGTCATTTTTTCGCTGATTTCGCCTGGAGAGAATAAAATCCATCGGCTTGCCCAGCTCTGGGCAAAGACGCTTCTGATTCTTTCCAACACCCGGGTTACGGTGATGGGAGCGGAAAACGTCCTGACCGGGAAACCGCAGATTTTTATGGCCAATCATCAAAGCGATTTCGATATCCTGATTGTTCTCGGTTTCGTTCCCGGCCAGTTTCGCTGGATCGCAAAAAAGGAGCTTTTTAAAATCCCCGTGTTCAGCATGGCGATGAGAAACGCGGGATATATTGAAATCGACCGGCAGCAACACGAAAAGGCGCTGAAAAGCATCGATATTGCAGCCCAGAAAGTCCGTGATGGAAAATCGGTGATGACTTTTCCCGAAGGCACGAGAAGCAAAGACGGGAAGATAAAGCCCTTCAAGCAGGGCATGTTTCATCTTGCCATCAAAGCGGGTGTTCCGATCGTCCCGATCACCATCGTCGGAGCGGGAAACATCATGCCCAAGCGGTCGCTGAAAATCAATCCGGGAAAGGTTACGATGATCATCGGCGAACCCATCGAGGTCAGCGGCTACACCCCTGAAAACAGGGTTGCCCTGATCAAGCGGGTCACGGATGTTATTGTCGGTAACTACGACCGGGAACAAATGAACCGTGCTGATGCCCGACCTGCGGCGGCAAAACTGACTCATCTCATATCGGGCGAGGCATGATCAGGATTTTTTCTTGCGGTAACCCGAGATGATGGAGAAGCCATCCGCCCTGAAAAGGCCCAGAGAGATCGCCGGTGTTATTATCCTCACCATCGCCGTTTTTCTGCTGCTGTGCCTGTCTTCCTATCATCCCACGGATCCGTCTTTCACCCACTTTGTCGCGGGAAAAGTAAAGACGCACAATCTCATCGGTTCGCTGGGATCCTATACGGCGGATTCCCTCTTAAGGCTTCTGGGCATCGGCGCTTTCTGGCTCCCGATTTTTCTGTCCATCATTTCTTTCAAATACTTTCTGGACGACGGATTTAAAGTGAACCTCGCCGGCATCGCCGCATTCGGCGGACTGCTTTTGGCAACGGCCGGTCTTGCCGCGGTTTGTCTGGCCGATATCCCCGTCTACGGCATCAAACTGCGCCCCGGAGGAATGCTGGGATACCTGCTGGACCGGGTGACAAATTCCTTCCTCAGCGAGATCGGAACCTTTATCCTGCTGGTGGTCGTCCTGGTTCTGGCCCTCATGATTCTGATTGACTTGTCCATCGTCTCTTTCATCAGCCAGTTGAAAAACAGAATCATGAGCCCCTGGCTCCGAGGCGTGGAATTCGTCACCGGCATGATAAGGAACCTGAAGGATAAAAAAATCCTCCCGGAGACAAAAAAAGCCGCAAAGACCGACCCGGTCATCGACCTCCCCCGGGCCAAAACGGAAAAAATACGACCTGCGAAAGTGTCGCAGACTCAGTTTGACTTTGTCCCGCAGCGCGGCCTCTTCAACATCCCTCCCCTGACCCTTCTCGATCAGATCCAGCGAAAAGATACGAGGTTGAAACGTGAAAGCCTGATCGCAAACGCCAGGATTCTGGAAACCAAACTGGCCGATTTCGGCGTGGAGGGAAAGGTCTCCGAAGTGAAGCCGGGCCCCGTGATCACCATGTACGAGCTTGAACCGGCTCCCGGTGTCAAAATAAACAAAATCACGAATCTGTCGGACGACCTGGCACTTGCACTCCGAGCGCCCAGCATCCGGATCATTGCCCCGATTCCGGGAAAGGCAGCCGTCGGCATCGAGATCCCCAATCTTGCCCGTGAACCGGTGCACCTCCTGAACGTCCTGGACAACGAGAACTTCCTTCAGTCGTCTCTAAAACTTCCCATCGCCCTGGGAGAAGACATCGTCGGCAGTCCGGTCATTGCGGATCTGATCCGTATGCCGCACCTGCTGATCGCCGGCACCACGGGATCCGGAAAGAGCGTTGGCCTCAATGCCATGATCTGCAGCATCCTGTTCAAGGCTCCGCCCGACGAGGTCAAATTTCTGATGATCGACCCGAAGAGGCTGGAGTTATCCGCCTATGAAGGCATCCCACATCTCCTGCACCCCGTCGTGGTCAATCCCAAAAAAGCCGCCCTGGTCCTGCGGTGGGCGGTGGCAGAAATGGAAAGGCGATACGAAATCATCAGTGAACTGGGTGTAAAGGGAATCGAAACATACAACCGCTTCATCGACAAGGCGCGCAGCGGAAAGGGCAAGATCAATCTGCCGGCAAAAGAGGGGGCGGATGCCGATCCGGGTTACTCCGTGGAAGGATTCACACCATCGCCCTTCCAGGACCCGGCGGAGATCGCCAAACGTCAGAAGCTCCCGTATATCGTGATTGTGATCGACGAGCTGGCCGACCTGATGATGGTCGCCCAGCGGAATGTCGAGGAGTCGCTGGCGCGCCTGGCCCAGATGGCCCGGGCGGCGGGAATCCATCTGATCCTGGCGACGCAGCGCCCCTCCGTCGATGTCATCACCGGCATCATCAAGGCCAACTTTCCCACGCGGATTTCCTTTCAGGTTTCCTCCAAGGTTGATTCCCGCACGATCCTTGACCAGCTCGGAGCGGAAAAACTTCTGGGAGCCGGGGACATGCTCTTCATTCCCCCCGGTATGTCAAAGCTGGTCCGCATTCACGGGGCCTTTGTGTCCGACAAGGAAATCGAAAGGGTTGTGACCTTTATCCGCAAGCAGGCCCAGCCTGCCTACGATTCCTCCATCGCGGAATACGAACAGGAAACACCGGAAGGAGAAAAGCCGGACGGTGACTTTGACGAAAAATACGATCAGGCGGTGGAACTGGTCACCGATCTGGGGCAGGCGTCCATCTCCCTCGTCCAGCGCTATATGAAAATCGGCTATAACCGGGCTGCCCGATTGATCGAGCGGATGGAAGCGGAGGGGATTGTCGGGCCTTCCGACGGCGTAAAACCCAGGAAAGTCCTGGCCAAGAAGCTTCCCAAGTGAACAACCGCAGGGTTCACATCGTCCGTCTCGGCTGCCCGAAAAATCAGGTGGATGCCGAGGTGATGGCCGCCATCCTCACCACTCACGGCTTACAGGTCATCGATACGCCCCGGGACGCTGAAATCATCATCGTCAACACCTGCGCGTTCATCCTTCCCGCCAAAGAAGAGGCCGTCGAAGAAATCCTGAAGATGGCCCAATACCGTCAGGGCGGAGCCCTGAAACATCTGATCGTTGCGGGCTGCCTCTCCCAGCGCTACGGCCCCGCCCTCGAAAAGGAAATCCCCGAGGCAGACCTGTTCCTCGGCATGGCGGAAGTCCCGAATATCTGGCATCACATCAGAGGTCTGCAATCGGGCCGCCGCCCGGCAGGCCAATCCGTCATCCGGAAACCCGCTTTCCTGATGAATGCCGGCCACCCGCGTCTGCTGACCCCCCGCCTTGCTACTGCATACCTGAAAATTGCCGAAGGTTGCTCCAACCATTGCTCCTACTGCGTTATCCCCTCGATCCGCGGGGCTTCGCGAAGCAGAAAAGTTTCGGACATCCTTCGGGAAGCCCGAAGGCTGGCCGACGGCGGCATTCGGGAAATCATCCTGATTGCCCAGGATACGACGGCTTACGGGCGGGACCTGAAAAAGAGCGGGCAGGGGCTGCCCATGTTGATCCGGAACCTGTCGGCCATCGGCAATCTTGCCTGGGTCCGACTGCTGTACGCCCATCCGGCCCATCTGACGGAGGACGTCCTGCTTGCCATGGCCGAATCGGAAAAGTTTTGTCGCTATCTCGATCTGCCGATCCAGCACATCGACGATGCCGTCCTCAAAGCGATGAACCGCCGGACGGACAGGAAGAAAATCATTACACTGATTGACAAAGCAAGGGATATCCTCCCCGGTGTGGCCCTGCGGACATCGATCATCACGGGATTTCCGGGAGAGACAGAAGCCCGCTTCAACCGTCTCCTCGATTTCATCCGGGAAATCCGCTTTGACCATCTTGGCGTCTTCACTTATTCAAGGGAAGCGGGCACCCGGGCATCCCTTTTTGCATCCCGCATATCGGAAAGGGAAAAACAGCGGCGCCGGGACATGCTGATGGAGGAACAGGCCGTCATTTCCCATCACATCAACCAGTCTCTGATCGGCTCCCGGCAGGAAGTCCTGATTGAAGGAAAAAGCGATCGGCCGGATTACCGTTTTTTCGGGCACTGCCGAAGACAGGCCCCGGAAATCGACGGGATTACCTATGTCCGGGGCAAGAATCTGAAGGCCGGCCAGATCAGGACTTGCGTCGTCAGGGAGGCAGCGGAATATGACCTTTTCGCAGATTTGGCCTGAATGACGGAAGCTCAGGGCCTCTCATTCTGAATTTTTCGGACTGCATCATCTACGCTTATGATACGGGCATACACATCGCCCAGCGCCGCCAGGAAAGCCCCGTGAACGCTTGCGCCGGGAATCCGAAGACCGCCGAAGGACAGAGACCGGGCCGCACAGGCGTCGTGCAGAAGGGTGCACGAAAATCCATGATCGAAGGCAGCCCGCACAGTGGCGTCGACACACATGTGGGTCATCATGCCGCCAATCATCAGACGCATGATTTTTTCCTTCTTGAGATGGTCCAGCAGGCCGGTTTCACGGAAGCTGTTGGGAAAGTGTTTCTGAATGACCGTTTCTCCGGGCAGGGGCCTGACGGTCTCGTGAAAGCAGGCGCCTTCCGTGCCGGGTAAAAAGAAGGCGGCTCCGGGATGCAGCGAAAGGTGCTGTACATGCACAACCGGCAGATGCCACTGCCGGAAACACTGAAGCATTTCTCCGGCGCGGCGTCCTGCCTCCGTGCTCCCTGCGAGCGCCATTGCCCCGTTCGGGAAGTAGTCTTTCTGAATATCGATCAACAGCAGCGCTGTGTTCATGCTTTCTCCCTCCATCATCGATTTGATTCCCCCCCCGTTCCTCCCGGAAAAATCCTGTAACGTCGCCGATCAACCCGTTCTCCATCATAGCATAATCTTAGCGAAGCTTCCTTTCCTCCAGGCTTGACCGACCACTAAGAATTTCCGTTCCGCTTCTCGACCCATGGCAGGTTCTCGATGAACGCCCAGACGGCCTCTCTCCCCTGACCGGTTTTGGCTGAAAACAGGACCGGTGCCGGTCCGTCCGGGAGCGTCAGGATGTCCATGATTTTTTTTTCACGGACCCGGACCTGATTCTTTGACAGTTTGTCAACCTTTGTAAATACCGGCAGCACCGGGATGGCCTGTTCACGCAGCCATGCCAGGAGATCCAGATCTTCCCCGATCAGATCCCGACGGATGTCCATGATCAGGACGACCAGCCGCAGGTTCCGCCTCCCCTTGAGGTAGGCTTCCACCATGGGGCCCCAGTTCCGCCGCACCGCATCGGGAACCCGGGCATAGCCGTAACCGGGAAGGTCCACAAAGACATAGCGCTTGTTGATGAGGAAAAAATTGATGAGCTGCGTGCGGCCCGGGGTATTGCTGGTTTTGGCAAGATGGCTTCGCAGGACAAGCCTGTTGATCAGTGAGGATTTGCCCACATTGGAGCGGCCGATAAAGGCGACCTCCGGAAACCGGTCGTCCGGATAGTTTGAAGGCTGTGTCGCGCTTTTTATGAATTCCGCCGATTGGATTTTCATCGACCGCTTGGCTTCCGTGTCATCGAGCCGCCATCGGTAATGCCGCTCCATCCGACATCCCGTAAAGCTTCTGTTGCGTGGAACATTCCCTTCCAGCTTGTCCTTGTTGTTTCCGGGACGATGCCGGTGTGCGTCATCGGGATCATTCCCGCTCGAAGGTGATGCCGTACTTGTCCAGTTTCCGTTCGAAGGTCGGACGGGATATCCCCAGAATTTCACAGATCTCGCCCTTGTTCCGAGCGCTGTTCTCCCTCAGGACCCTGCGGATGTACTGTTCTTCCACCTCGTCGAGCGTCAGGAGCTTTCCGGGTCCGCCGGCTGCATGCGCAGGCTCCTCCGGTTTTCCATGACGGCCTTCATCCGTCAGTTCCGGGAAATCGCCGCGGACGAGGACCTGCCCTTTGGAAACGACCACCGCCCGGACCAGCAGGTTTTCCAGTTCGCGGATATTGCCCGGCCATCCGTATTTCATGAAGATGTTCATCATTTCATCCGAGACGCCGAGCACCCGCTTATGCAGGTCCTTGTTGATCTTGGCCAGGAGATAGTCCACCAGGGGAGCGATGTCTTCCCGGCGCTCCCGGAGCGGCGGTATCCGGACGGAAACGATGTTAAGGCGGTAATAAAGATCGTCGCGGAACTTGTTGTCCTTAACCATGCTTTTCAGATCTTTGTTCGTCGCCGCAATGATCCGGGCATTGACCCGGACGCGGTCCTTTCCGCCCACCCGCTCGAATTCCATTTCCTGCAGCACACGCAGCAGCTTCGCCTGGAGGTTCAGGGACATCTCGCTGATCTCGTCGAGAAAGACCGTCCCGTAACGGGCCAGTTCGAATTTTCCCAGCTTGCGGCTGATGGCCCCGGTGAAAGAGCCCTTCTCATGTCCGAACAGCTCGGACTCGAGCAGGGTTTCCACGATCGCGGAACAGTTCACGGCAATGTAAGGTTCGTCCGGCGCGGTATTGTGATGAACAACCTTGGCAATCAATTCTTTTCCGGTCCCGCTCTCCCCCTCGATCAGAACGGTCGTACGGGATTGGGAGACGACCCCGATGGTCTTGAAGATCTCCCGCATCTCCCGCCCGGAACCGATGATGTCCCCCACCTTGAACTGTCGGGACGGCTCCATGAGCAGACCGTCGATCTTTTTTTCCATCTCAAAGGTCTTCAGGGCTTTCCTGATGGCCATGTCCAGCTCATCCACATTGATGGGCTTGTGGATATAATCGAATGCCCCCCCCTTCATGGCCTTGATGGTTGAATCCATGTCATGGTGGGCGGTGATCATGATGACCTTGACGTTTTCATTTTCTTCGCGCAGATCTTCCAGGACCGTGAACCCGTCAATATCGGGCAGGCGGATATCCAGAATGACGACATCCGGGGAATGCTTGACGAACCGGTTCAACCCTTCCGTGCCGGTATTGGCCGTCACGACATCATAGCCTTCCTCGGTCAGATAGAGTTCAAGGGTTTCAGAAATCGATACATCGTCATCAATCACGAGAATTTTCGCCATGCTGTCATCCTTCCTGGTCGACCGGGAAACTCACCGTGACTCGGGTTCCTTCCCCTCTGGTGCTTTGGATGTCGATTGCCCCCCGGTGAAGATCGATGATCTTCTTGACCTGGGTCATGCCCAGGCCTGTCCCATATTTCTTCTTCGTGAAGAAAGGATTGAAAATGTGGGGAAGATCCGCTTCATCGATCCCGCAACCATTGTCCTCAACGGTGATCTGAAGGGCAGGCGGACCTGTTCCGCTTCGCCGGGCCGCAATCCGGAGGGCGCCCCCCGGCTCCATGGCATCCACGGCATTCCTGTAGACATTCAGGAAGGCCTGTTCCAGCATCGCCGCATCCGCCGGAAACATCGGGATGGCGTCCTCGAATTCCGTCACGATCCGGATGTTCTTGTCCGTGACCAGCCTCTCCGCCAGCGCCAGTGCATTTTCAAGTATTTTCCGGATATCGGAGGGCTCTCTTTTGGGGGCTGCCGGTCTGGCATAGATCAGCACATCGTTGACGAGCTCTTCCAGATGCTCCACTTCCCGCTGCGCGATCCGGAAACGCTTCAGATCGTTCCCTTCCGGCTGCATCCGCTTCTCAAGGATCTGCAGGCTCATTTTGATGGAAGACAGCGGATTTCTCACCTCATGGGCGATGCCGGCCGACAGTTGACCCACTGCTGCGAGCTTTTCACTGTCGTAAAACTTTTTTTCAAGATTCTTGAATTCCGTGATGTCCCTCTGCACGAAAACATAACGGTCCGTCCCCTTCACAGGCCGTGGCGTCACCAGCAGGCTTCGCTTTGATCCATCTCCGGCCGTTGCCTCGATCTCAAAGGGGCTGTAGATGCCCTTTTTCACATTTTCCCAGATCCCCATGAGGAAGACTTTGTGTTCGGGATCCACGAATTCCGTGAAATGTTTCCCCTTGATCCGATTGTAAGACAGCGCGCCGTCCCGCGCAAGGTCGCCGCTTACATAATTGATGACGCCCTCACTGCTCATGTCAAACATCGTGTCGGGCGAACTGTCCACGATCGACTGGAGGTAATTATGGACCGATTCAACCTCTTTCCTGAGATTGATGTTTTCAGCCAGTTCGTCCTGGAGACTCTCCGCATATTCCTTCATATTGTTCGCCAATTCTTCTTCGCGCGTGACGTCCTGCAGGGTCTCGATGGCCGCAATGATCTCTCCCTTCTCATCTCGGATGGGGGTCGCCAGAAAATAGAGGTATCGGCTTTTTCCACCCAGATTCTGATAAAAATCCCTGGCCTCATAGGCTCCCCGGATCACGGCGGATTGCTGCACCCGCTTCTTGCCGTAATATTTCTCAAGGCCCTCGATGTCATTGTCCACGATCAGGTCGGCAATCACCGGCCGCTTCTCGGAATAAAAGGGCACATACTGCCTGTCCGTGCCGATCATCGTCTTTGCATCATAACCCATCAATTCCGCACAGGCCCTGTTCCAGAACATGATCCGGTGATCCCGGCCGATGACAAAGGTCGGAATGGGAGATCCCTCGATGATCCCCTCGATGGTCTTTCGGAGCCTGATGTTTTTATCAAGCTCCCCCTTGAGCGTCTCCGTATAGCCTTTCAGGTCGTTTTCCAGTTCCTTTTCCCGCGTGACGTCCTGCAGGGTTTCGATGGCCGCGATGACCTCTCCCTTCTCATCATGAATGGGGGCAGCCAGAAAATAGAGATGCCGGCTCACCCCGCCGAGATTTTCATAAAAATCGTTTGCCTCGTAGGCTCCTTCAACAATCGCGGATTGCTGCACCCGCTTCTTGCCGTAATATTTCTCAAGGCCCTCGATGTCATTGTCCACGATCAGGTCGGCGATCACCGGTCGTTTCTCCGGGTAGAAGGGCATGTACTGCTTATCCGTACCGATCATCGTCTCTGCATCATAACCCATCAATTCCGCACAGGCCCTGTTCCAGAACATGATCCGGTGATCCCGGCCGATGACAAAGGTCGGAATGGGAGAGCCTTCGATGATCCCCTCGATGGTCTTTTTTTCCCGAGACAGCGTTTCCTGCCAGTTTTCGCACTCCCGGAGGCGAAGTTGCTCCTTATTGATCTGAATTTGCCGCAATCCCGTATAGATCATCGCCAGAAAAGCGATCACGACGGCCAGAACCAGGGCTTCGCGCTCGATCACGGCTTTGTCGGGCGAGTGATTGAGGGCCAGAACGACCAGGAAGATTACAGCGGCAACAGAAAGAATTTTCAACCAGCCGGGAATTTTCATGCGCAGTACGTCTGATGACGGTCAGTACGGGTTCCGATTCATCTCGGATCCGCTCAGCGGGATTCAATCAACGCAGTCTGCCTTTCATTCATGTCGGAGAGGAAGTCTGAAATGACATCAATCCTTCAATTCACCTTTGTGTTTTTTGTCCCGATAATCTTTTACGGCAATGATGACATAGACAGATACGGCCGCCGTCAGGGAAATCAGGAGCGTCGTCAACCCGCTTTCGATCCCGATGATCCGCTGGCATATCAGCCAGACCACCAGATATGTGACAGCCGTCAATATTTCTTGCATCATGAACACCTTTCTGTTGAGAGTTTGTCATGGCTAAGTTCGCATGACCATTATGACCATGAATACCTGATGACATTAGCGATTCCGCTGGAATATTTCAATATAAATATGCCGTCAAATGTTTCATTGCGGATAACCGTTCTACTTTTCGTTAAATTTATTCGGGCTGTTGAATAAAATGTTAAACGGAATGCGGTAAATACCGATAGCCTGCAATTCCCCTCAAAACAAATTACGCAAATATTTGCCCGATGTTAGGGAAAAACAAGGCTGAAATGGCACTCATGGCATATGAGTTGCAGGCGTTTTTGCGGAGTTTGAGGAAAATAACCTTTGCCGGGCACTTTTTTTGTGCTAAAGGGAAGGGCAAAACGCAAGAAATACATTAATCATGCAGGAAAGGAGAAAAGAGATGTTAGGGAAATTTGGTAAAAGGTTGTTCACACTTCTTGTATCAGCAGGGGCTTTGTTGGTGTCGTCACCGGTCGTTTTCGCTGCGGAGCAGCTTCCGGGAGCGGGTGAGTCCTACATAAAGGTGATCTTTGCCGTCGGCGCCATGGTCGGCGCAGGATTGGCGATTGGCCTCGGAGCCATCGGCGCCGGTGCGGGCATCGGCACTGCGGCAAGCGGCGCTTGTTCGGCGGTCGGAAGAAACCCCGGGGTTCAGGGGAAGATCATGACGGTCATGCTGGTCGGTATGGCCATGGCGGAGTCCGTCTGTATCTACGCGCTCGTCGTTGCGCTGGTCCTCCTCTATGCAAACCCCTACATGCGTTATTTTTTAGGTTAATTTGGAAATTGATATTAACTTCAAAATAACAACAGTTAGGGGGAAAAGCGAATGTCAGAAACTACGAAGGGTAAGCAGTTATTTACTGTAGCGAGAGTATTCTTCCTGCTTATCGTAATCCCCTTATCACTGATGGCTATCCTGATCGCCAACGGCATCTTCAAATTAGGGGTTACAGTAAAAGAACGTGCAGTTACTGTTCTCGACCAGAAATCTCAGGAAGAAATCAAGGTTCGGGCCATTAACACGGCGGATGAGGTCGCAAATTTTCTCAATGAGCGCAAGAAGGACATCCTGATTGCCACCATCATCCCGGCAACGGATTCCGCGTTCAAGAAATTTGTCAATGAAAACAAGAAACCCATCTGGATAAAAGAGAAAGACAAGATTCTTCAGGTGTCGGCTCCCCTGTACACCGAGATGTCTCTCATCGACAAGAATGGCAGCGAGCAGATCAAGGTCGCCAACGGGGAAATCGTTCCCAAGGCAAGTCTGATCAATGTCAGCAATCCGGCGAACACACCTTACAAGAGCGAGGAGTATTTCGCCAAAGCGAAAAACCTGAACAAAGGCGAGGTTTATGTATCCCCGGTCACCGGCTGGTACGTGAATCGCGCGGACTTTGAGAAGGGCAAGCGTTTCACCGGAATCGTCCGCTTCGCGACCCCGCTGTTCGGCAAAGACGGCTTTGCAGGCGTCATCAGCCTGGCCCTGGATGCCAGACATCTGGCCGGCTACACAGACCACATTATTCCGACGCAGGCCGCGCCTGTTTTTGAAGCGGATGCCTCAACGGGAAATTACGCCTTCATGGTTGACAGCAAAGGCGTGATCATCTCACATCCCAATGATTATCATATCGGGGGCCTTTCCCCGGATGGGACGACCGTACCGGCACTCACGCAAGCCACTTCCACGGAACTGACCAAAAAGGGTCAAGAGGTCCTGAATTTGAACCTCCTGTCATTCATGGACCCGAACCTTCCGGAGGTGACAAAGGATGCGACTGCCGGCAAGTCCGGCATCAAGACTTACAAGTTCGGAGGCCATACGAAATTCGTGGCCTACGCGCCCATTAAATTTTACACGAAAGAGACGCCCGAGCCGGGGGGATTCGGGTGGATCGGAATGGGTGTGGATGTTGAAAAATTCAACGAATTGGCAAGTCAAACCACAAAGAAAATAGACAAAGAGGCCAAGGCCTGGACGACGACGATCATTCTGATCCTGACCGTCTCGGTCGTGATCCTGTTCCTCATTCTGGCCCTTCTCGCCAGGGGGATTTCCCGATCCATCGAAGCCGAAATACCCAGAGGCGCAGAAGGAGAAGGTCATTTCTACGATGAGGAGGAGGAAGACAAATAAATCCTCAAAGGCCGGAAGCCAAAACTTCCGGCCTTTTTTTTCCTGCCCGGTTTTATCTGTCGCGCAGCCATGGACCGGAAACGACTCTTTTCTTTCAACATCCCCTCGCGATAATTGCGTTTGACTTGAAGCGTCATATTTGTTAGACGTGCGCCGTATTTCAAGCAGGACGCTTGTGAGGAAGTCACTTCATTCAGGAGGAAAATCCATGAAAGACAATAAACTGGTATTGTGGTTTGACGAACTTGAACTGGCCGACATTCCACAGGTCGGAGGAAAGAACGCCTCGCTCGGCGAAATGAGAAGAGAACTGAGCCCCAAAGGGGTCAGCATTCCGGACGGCTATGCCGTGACCGCTTATGCATATCGGTATCTTCTGAAATCCGCCGGCATCATCGATGAAATGACAAAGATCCTGTCCGATCTGGACACGCACGATCTGGAAAACCTGAAGCGGAAGGGCCGGCATATCCGCTCCCTGATATACGGTGCACCCTTTCCGAAGGACCTGGAAGACGAAATCATCAGGGCCTACGGGAAACTCTGCGACGAATACGGGCCGGATACGGACGTGGCCGTCAGGAGCTCCGCAACGGCGGAAGATCTGCCGGATGCAAGCTTTGCCGGGCAGCAGGAAACGTACCTGAATGTCACCGGGAAAAAGGCTTTGATCGAAGCCTGCAAAAAATGTTTCGCATCCCTGTTCACGGACCGGGCGATGTCCTACCGGGTCGACAAGGGATTTGACCATCTCTCCATCGCCCTTTCCATCGGGATTCAGAAAATGGTCCGTTCCGATCTGGCTGCATCGGGCGTCATATTTTCTATCGACACCGAATCCGGTTTCAAGAACGCGATCCTGATCACCGGCGCTTACGGCCTCGGTGAAACGGTGGTTCAGGGATCCGTCAACCCCGACGAATTCTTCGTCTTCAAACCCACTTTGAAGACCGGTCACAAACCGATCATTCAGAAAAAGCTGGGCGCCAAGGAAATTAAAATGATTTACGCGAAAGGTGAAGGCGAGGAAGCCACCGAAACCATTTCCGTCCCGCAAAAGGACCGTGAGCGCTTCTGCCTGACCGAAGAGGAGATTCTGCAATTGGCCCGCTGGACGGCCATCATCGAGGATCATTATTCCGCCCAGGCCGGTTATTTTAAGCCCATGGACATCGAGTGGGGGAAAGACGGGAGGACCGGAGATCTTTTCATTTTGCAGGCAAGACCGGAAACGGTCCAGTCCCAGAAAGACGTCAATGTCCTGGAAAGTTATGTCCTGCTCGAATCCAAGGAGCCGCTTGTCACGGGAACCAGCGTGGGATCAAAAATCGGCGCCGGCCCCGTGAATGTCATCAAATCCGTGGAGGACATCAAAAACTTCAAAAAGGGAGAAGTCCTTGTGACTGAAATGACGGACCCGGACTGGGAACCGGTCATGAAGATCGCTGCGGCGATCGTCACCAACAAGGGGGGCCGGACCTGCCACGCCGCCATTGTCAGCCGGGAGCTGGGCGTCCCCTGCATTGTGGGGACTGGAAACGGCACAAAGGCCCTGCTGGGAATAAAGAATGCCACCGTCTCCTGTGCCGAAGGAGAGGTCGGAAGAGTTTACGAAGGCCTTCTGAAATTCGATGTTCAGCGAATCAACGCCCAGAATCTTGTCCGACCCCGGACAAAAATCATGATGAACGTGGGAAATCCGGACATCGCCTTCGGTACGGCGGCAATTCCCAACGACGGGGTCGGTCTGGCGCGGTTGGAGTTCATCATCAACAACATCCGTCTCCATCCCATGGCGCTGATTCAGTTTGAGAAGGTGACCGATCCGAAGGTGAGAACGGAAATTGAAAAGCTGACCCGCGGTTATGACAACAAGAGCGACTGCTTCGTGGACAAACTGGCACAGGGGGTCGCCAAGATCGGCGCGGCCTTCTACCCCAACGATGTCATCGTCAGGATGAGCGACTTCAAGAGCAACGAGTATGCCAACCTTCTGGGCGGCTCCTATTTTGAGCCCCAGGAAGAAAATCCCATGATTGGATGGCGCGGGGCATCGCGCTATTACGATGCAAAGTACCGGGACGGTTTCGTGCTCGAATGCAAGGCCATGAAAAAGGTCCGGGAAGAGATGGGCCTCACCAACGTCAAGCTCATGATCCCCTTCTGCCGTACCGTTGACGAGGGCAAGCGGGTCATCGAGGTCATGAAGGAGAACGGCCTTGTCCAGGGAAAAGACGGACTGGAGATCTATATGATGGTCGAGATTCCCAGCAACGTGGTGCTGATCGAGGAATTCGGGAAGGTCTTTGACGGATTCTCGATCGGCTCGAACGATCTGACCCAGCTGACCCTGGGTCTGGACCGGGATTCCGCCCAGGTTGCGCACATCTTCGATGAGCGAAACCAGGCGGTGCTGGATCTCGTCCGGATCGCCATCACGAAGGCCAATAAAATGGGCAAGAAGATCGGTATTTGCGGCCAGGCGCCCAGTGATTATCCGGAATTTGCAAAGTTTCTGGTGGAGTGCGGCATCGACAGCATGTCGCTGAATTCCGATACGGTCATCAAGACAACCTTTGAAATTCTGGAAACGGAAAAAACGCTCGGGAAAAGCTGATCGCCTGCGGAACAGTTTCAGGAAAACAGGGGGCGTTCAATGCCGTCGCATTGAACGCCCTTTTTCATGAGGTGACGGACCAGATCATAAGCCGAGTTCTGTCCCGTCCCCCGGTCACCCAAAGGACGGCGATGATCATTCATCTGGGACAACAGTTGCCTGCTGCCTCAAGCGACACAACCCGAGGACGACGGGCGGGCCACCCTTAATGTCCTCCTATTCGGTCTTGCTCCGGATGGGGTTTACCAAGCTTTTCCGGTCACCCGGAAAACTGGTGAGCTCTTACCTCGCCTTTTCACCCTTACCCGCCGGAAGCGGGCGGTATCTTTTCTGTGGCACTTTCCTTAGGGTCACCCCCAGTTGCCGTTAGCAACCACCCTGCCCTGTGGAGCTCGGACTTTCCTCCAGCCCGTCGATAACGGGCCAGCGATCATCTGATCTGCTCCGACACCTTTATACTCTGATCCTCCCAGTAAAGAATCCTGTTGCACTGGGGACAGTATCTGATATCCAAATCCCTCTGCAGTTCGATGTACATCTGCGGCGGAATGTTCATATGGCATCCCTGACACACCTCTTTCCAGGCCGCGACAACGGCAAGCCCGTTCCGAATGTTTTTTATGGATTCATATTTCCTTATTATATCAGCATGAATCTGTTTTCGCAACTCACGGCTGGAATGCTCGTGCTGTGCATATTCTCCTTCGAGCAATTTCAACTCCTCTTCGATCTGATCTTTCTTGGCGGCATATTCCTTCCGGTAAATATCGAATTCACACTCTCTTGCCTGAACGGTTGCTTTCATCTGGTCAATCCGCTCCAGCAGGACAAGCACTCCATCTTCCATCTCACTGTTTTTCAGCTCGATTCCTTCAATTTCCTTGAGCACGGACTGATATTCCTTGTTGGTCTTGACATCCGTCAGGCGGTCTTTGGCCTTCCTGAGGCTTTCCTGTCCTTTTTTCAATTTATCTTCATAATCTTTCCGATCCGTCGTTAATTCCTCGAGCTTTTTCGCGTTTTCCTCGACACTCGCGCGGACCGTGTTGAAATCTTCGTCCAGTCCGATCAGCTGATCCGGCAGCACCTTTTTCCGGCTTTCAATTCTCGTCATCTCCGATTCAGCTTTCTGCAGTTCTATCAACAGCCTGATCTGGTCTCTCAACAGCCTACCCCTTTCATGGCAATGCAGTTAAAATGACAAAAAAAATGCACCCTTTGACGGTGCATTGTTTCAGGAAAGTCCATCTTTCCGCTTGTTTTGAAATGATATGGAACACACGCTGCGACGCAATGTTCGAAACATGTCTTGGTGTCGTCTTTCTTCTTCGATTACAACATCATAAAAGTTCTTATGGTGGGCCCACCTGGGTTCGAACCAGGGACCGACCGGTTATGAGCCGGTGGCTCTACCAATTGAGCTATGGGCCCTTGACAACCGGGCATCATCAGACAACCGGAAATCTTCCCGCAGGTGGTCTTTGCTACACTGCCCGATCATTCTTGTCAATATCTTATTTGAGACACTCCGGCAGCACGCTTTTACCGGCGGATCGATTTATTTCAATAGCGGTTTCAGTGATTTCCTTCGTGAAGGGTTACGCAGCTTTCGAACTGCGGGAGCCTCCATGTTCCGGACATATTCTTTATTCAAACTCAACAGCTCCGGCCTTTTCCCCGGTGCGGTGTCCATGCGTTCGCTGATTCCGAACCGCATTCTCAAAACTTTTTCCTCCCGCGGCGTTAACGTCGAGAGAATCTTCCGGGTTTGCTCAGCCAGATCCATGCTGATCGTCGCTTCCGAAGGTGAAATGATCTTCTTGTCCTCTATAAAATCACCAAGGTGACTATCCTCTTCCTCACCGATCGGAGTTTCCAGTGAGATGGGTTCCTTTGCGATTTTCAGTACTTTCCGTACCTTCTCCAGAGGATACTCCATCTTGTTGGCAATTTCCTCCGGAGTGGGTTCGCGGCCCAACTCCTGGACCAGATAACGCGACGTTCGAATCAGTTTGTTAATGGTTTCAATCATATGAACCGGTATCCGGATGGTCCTGGCCTGATCGGCAATGGCCCTCGTAATGGCCTGACGGATCCACCAGGTTGCATAAGTCGAAAATTTGTATCCCCTCTGATATTCAAATTTGTCGACTGCTTTCATGAGTCCGATGTTTCCTTCCTGAATCAGGTCCAGAAACTGCAGCCCGCGATTGGTGTATTTTTTAGCGATGCTGACAACCAGCCTTAAATTGGCTTCAACCAGCTTTCTTTTGGCCGTCTCGGCATGATTTTCACCCTTTTCGATCGTCATGACAACTTTCTTGAGTGTCGATGCGGGAAGACCCACGCTCTGTGATGCTTTCTTGATTCTGCGGGTAGATTCTTTGACAATTTCCTCGGACTCCCTAAGTTTTTCAATACTTACCCTCAGTTCACGGGAGACGCGTTTTGCCTCGGCACTGGATTCCTTCATGCGCGCCCAGGCCTTTTCCATCTGTGTTGATGAGAGCCTGGTTCTGTCCTTGCAAATCTGAATTGCCCGCTCCGCATTCTCGATTTCCGCAAGAAATCCTTTCAGTCTCGACACAATGCGATCCGTCTGCCTCTTGCTGAACTTGACTTTCCTGCAAAGGCGAATGATGCTTTTGGCGTTTTTATCCAGTTCCACACGAACGAGATTTTTCTGCGACTCGCGAAGATTCTTTCCCTTCAATTTCAATCTCAGGGCATCATTTTTCCGATCCAGGGCCGTCACCCTGTTGATGAGCTTTAAGACCCTCTCCCGGTGCATGTCTTCTTCAACATATCCGTCATCATCTTCCAGATTGTCCACGACGCTCTTGACGCGCCACTCCCCGCTCTTCAGTTTGGCGCCGATATCCACCACATCCTTGATACAGGCTTCCACGGCAAATACGGCATCCATGCTTTCCCGCAGACCCTCTTCAATCCTTTTCGCAATCTCGACCTCCCCTTCACGGCTGAGGAGCGAGACCAGACCCATCTCGCGAAGGTACATCTTGACCGGATCACCGGTCTTTCCAACCGGCGGGATGGCACCCATCATTTCTTCTTCCTTGGCGACTGCCATTTCCTCCGTCTGTTTTTTAACGATCAGCTTTTCTCCCTTGTCGGTATCGATAATATCGATGTTCTTTTCACCGAAGAGCATGATAATGTCGTCGATCTGATCTGAAGAAATAACATCGGACGGCAACAGATCGTTCACGTCGTCGTAGGTCAGGAATCCTTTTTCCTCTCCCAGCGTGATCAGTTTTTTAAATTCATCGGACTGGATTTCTTTTCCCATATCGGCTTCTCCCGGCACACCTTTTCTAATCATTCATTTATGCCAGCAACCTGCGATTTTTCCTCTCTCAACAGGTTTTCTTTCTCGCTCAAAAGCTCCCTGCAGCGCGCCTCATCCCCTGCTTCCTGGGCTTTCACCATTTTTGCCTTTAGCTTCCTGTGGACCTCGCGATACCATTTCCGTTTAATCTGCATCACCGTATCGCTGAAAAGGCGATCCCGCATCTGTTCGTCATGGAAACCTTCATCCATCGCTTTCTTCAACAGTTTTTCCCGGACAGGCCCCGACGGAAGGCCACTGATGAACGCAACGGCATCAAAATGACCTGCACCGGTTGCCACTGTTCCCAACTTCTCTCCCAGGGCTTTTAGATCCGGACTCATAAAGTAATTCAAAATATCCGTTTCCGCGATCATGGCTATTTTTTCCGGGTTCGTCATCCAAAGATGAAGCAGATTCAATTCCAGTGCATCCACGCTTGTCGCTTGGCGCTTCTGCGCTGCCGCACCACTCGCGACAGCCGGCATGGTGCGGGAAACCTCGCTCTTTAAAATATTCTGGTCCACACCGAGCTTTTCGGAAACCCGCTTGATGAACAGATTCCTTTCGACGGCATTTTCAATGTGACGAATCAAAGACAACGAATTGCGGAGCGCATCGCGGTCCTTCTCAAAAGTGCCCCGATCTCCCATGGCGTTTTCAATGTAATAATCAACCATGGACGGGGCATGCGCGATCAGGTCAAGCAGGCTTTCCTTTCCAAAGGCCTTGACGTAATCGTCCGGATCATATCCGCCGGGAAGAATCACAGCCCGGCCATGCATGTTTCCCGCGAGGAACAGCCCGAGACTTCGTTCCAGGGCTTTCTTCCCGGCTTCGTCCGGGTCGAACAAGGCGGCGACATGCGATGTGTACCGCCCCAGCAGGTCAATCTGTTCCCCTGTCAGCGCTGTTCCCAGCGTGGCAACGACATGGGTGATGCCCGCATTCCATAACTGCATCAGATCAAAATATCCTTCTACGAGGATGGCATAACCCTGTCTGCGGATTTCCTCCTTGGCCCGGTTCAGCCCGTAAAGATTCCGGCCTTTCACGTAAACAGCCGATTCCGGGGAATTCATGTATTTAGGCTCCCCGGCAGCGATGTTTCTTCCGCCGAAGGCGATGACGCGACCGCTGGCATCCTCGATGGGAAACATCAATCTGTTCCGGAAGCGATCATACAGCGATGCTTCCCTGCCCGGAACGAGGAGACCGGCCTGTTCGGCGATGTTGAGGGGGATTTTTCGCTTCTCCAGAAAATCTTTCAGATGCCTCCAGCCGTCCGGAGCAAAACCGAGCCGGAATTCCCTGATCACGTCTTCGCGGATCTCCCTTTTTTTCAGGTAGGCTTGCGCTTCCTTCCCTCCCGGTGAAAACAGGTTGTTCGAATAATGGATCGCTGCAACCTGGTTGACATGAATGATTTGCTCCCTCAGGCTGTCCCGATCCTCTTCCTCCCGGCTGGCTGCTCTTTCCGGAATCGCCACCCCGGTTTTCCGGGCCAGATGCCGGATGGCTTCCGGATAAGCCATCTGATTGATTTTCATCAAAAAAGCGAATACGTTGCCTCCCTCTCCACAGCCAAAGCAGTAAAACATCTGCTTGTCCGGCGTGACGGTGAAGGAGGCGGTCTTTTCCTTGTGAAAAGGGCAAAGACCGATGTAATTCCGGCCTGCCTTCTTGAGCGTCACATATTCAGAGACCAGATCGACGATATTGGCCCTGCTTTTGATTTCTTCAATCTTGACATCCGGTATGTGACCTTTCAATCTCATACCTTCATTGCGGAGATGATTGCGAAAACCGGACAATCGGCAAAAACACGCTTATTCTCATGCCGACAATGCCGCCTTGACCTTTTCACCGACAGCCTTGCCGTCGGCCTTCCCGCTCAGTTTCGGCATCAGCACTTTCATGACCTTGCCCATATCTTTCACGCTGACGGCACCGGTCTCCGCGATCGCCTGCCGGATCTCCCGGTTCACGTCTTCCTCGGACATCTGTGCCGGCATGAAAGATTGAATCAATTTCAGCTCCGACTCTTCCTTTTCCACAAGGTCTGCACGCCCGCCTTTGGTGAACTGCTCGATCGAATCCTTGCGCTGCTTCACCATGGTCGAAAGAACCTGGAAAAATTCGGCTTCGTTCAATTCCCTTTTGAGGTCGATCTCGCGGTTGTGTATGGCCGTTTTGATCAGTCGAAACGCAGACAGTGAAATCTTGTCCCTTGCCTTGGCAGCGGCGACCATGCCCTCTTCGATTTTTACCTTGAATGTCATTGCGTCACCTTTATCCCGTTTTTTTATATTATATCGCCTTCACCGTTTGTCAACCGGCGCCGAAAAAATCAGTTCAGCTCATCCCTGAGTTTCAAACCGCCTAAAACGTGGATGTGCAGATGAAAAACGATCTGGCCGCCTTCGCTGTTGCAGTTGATGACGGTCCGGAATCCCTTCTGGTCAATTCCCTTGATGCGCGCAACCTCCTGAACCCCTGTCATCAAAGCCGCCACGTCATGGAGTTGCTCCGGCGTGATGTCCATAAGCGTCGGGATGTGCATTTTCGGGATCACAATCACATGAACCGGAGCCATGGGATGAATATCATCGAAGGCCAGGACCCGATCCGATTCGTATACCTTTGAACTGGGAATCTGACCGCTCACAATCCTGCAAAAAATACAGTCCTCCATGCCGATCCACCTCCCTGCATCGATTCTCAATCTGCCTGATTTCCGGCCGCCCGGATCGCTTCCGGCAGGCCGAGGCTTCCCGTATATAGAGCTTTCCCGACAATGACGCCCATTACCCCGTCCGCTTCGATCTTCGCAACCCTTCGGATGTCGTCGATGCCCGCAACACCTCCGGATGCGATCACGGGGATTGAAACGGACCGGGCAAGCATGCGCGTGGCTTCGACGTTGATTCCCGTTTCCATGCCGTCCCTTTTGATATCCGTGTAAATAATGGCTGCCGGACCATCGTCCTCATAACGCCTGGCAATGTCGGCAGCCGGCGCCGCGGTTTTCTCCGTCCACCCTTCCACGGCCGCCATGCCGTCTTTTGCGTCGATCCCGATCATGACGCACCCCTGAAAAACCCGACATGCCTCCTTGACAAAAACCCCGTTTTTCAGCGCCGCCGTTCCCAGTATGACCCATTGCACGCCGCTGGAAACGTAGGACGCAACAGCCTGGATGTCACGGATGCCGCCGCCGACCTCGACGGGGATCCGGACAGAGCGGACAATCTCCAGGATCGCTTCTCTGTTTCTGGGTGATCCGGCCAGGGATCCATCAAGATCGACGACGTGGATCCGCTCGGCTCCCTGTTCCTGCCACTGCGCCGCGATTTCGGAAGGGTTTTCTGAATAGACCGTCATCCGACGGAAATCGCCCTGGGCCAGGCGGACGCATTTTCCGTCCTTCAGGTCAATGGCGGGTATGATGATCAAGGATTGCTCCAGATGAAAAATTCGGAATTCCCGATTCGCCGAAATTCCGAAAATGTCTTTGCCGTATGGATAATCGAGCGCGGACGGAGGTTTATTTGGCAGCGGCCGGAAAGGTCTTCACGACATCCTCGATCCCTTCTTCAGCCAATTCCCTTGCCGTCAACCATTTTCCGCCCCCTCTTATAAAGGCGGATGCCTGCAGAACATCTTCCATCAGGGAAGCCTGTGTCTTATCAAAACGGCCTTTCCAGACCAGCGCGCCGTCGCTGACCCGGAACAGGTGAATTTCAAATGCGACCGAAGCGGGCTTTTCCACCGAATAGGGCATGCCCTTCCTTTCCCGGTAGTAATAGACATACCCGTAGGCAATGCCGTCCACGGCCAGATCCGCCCCCACTTTCTTCAATACGGACAGGGGCGTTTCACGGCCCAGGATGCTGGCATAACGCTCATAAATCCCGGAAACCCGGTCAGGGGGAACAATGTCAATTCTGTAACTTGCATTCAGCTTATCGATGAAGCCCTGCTCGATCGCTCTCTCCGGATGATCGGGAAAGCGATCCGACCGGCTGAACACTCCGCAGCTGCTGCAGTCCACCGCGTTGATGTCCACCATTTCCGGTGTTGACTGCTGGAAGGGTGCAACAGCAACCCTGTTAATAACGAGTCCTTCAATCTGAGGATGGACCGCTCCGGATCCGCTGCCGTGGGCACATCCAGCCGCAATCAGAGCAACGAAGCAGAGGGCAAACCTAAAGCTCCTTCTTTCAAGAACAGCGCTGCGTACCCTGGGAATCATCGACAGCCCCTTTTCAAGTAGATATTCCGAAATTCAACGCCTACAGTTTTCCCTTTGTGGAAAGGACGCCCGCGATGCGGCGATCCCGGGCAGCCGCTTCAGAAAGCGCGCGGGCAAGGGCCTTGAAGATGGCCTCCGCCATATGATGGTTATTCCTACCATACTGAAGGTTGATGTGCAAGGTTATTCCGCTATGATCCGAAAAAGATTTAAAGAATTCCTTAAGCAGGGCCGCGTCGAATGTGCCGATCCGGGCGCGGCTGAAATTTGCATTATAGATCAGATAGGGCCTGCCGGAAATATCGACGGACACACTGCACAGGCTCTCATCCATGGGAACGGTGGCCGATCCGTAGCGTGCAATTCCGGCCTTGCCGCCGAGGGCTTTCTTGAAGGCTTCTCCCAGGCAGATGCCGATGTCTTCCACAAGGTGATGGTCGTCGATCTCGGTGTCCCCCTTGCCTTTGAGTATCAGGTCGAAAAAACCGTGTTTCGCGAACAGATTCAGCATATGATCCAGAAACGGCAGCGTCGAGGCAATGTCCCCCTTGCCTTTTCCGTCCAGAGCGAGATTTACATGCACATCCGTTTCCGTGGTTTTTCTCTCTATTCTGGCCCTGCGAATCATGGTTACGCCTTTTCCTGAAATGATGGTAGGAATACCCTAAATCACCTTGTTCAGAGGATATTCGATGATTCCCTCCGCTCCGGCATCCTGAAGGACAGGGATCAGATCCCTGACGATACCGGCGCTGACAATCGTCTCCACGGCAAACCATTCCTCCGAGTACAGGCTGGATATCGTCGGCGCTTTCAGGGAGGGCAGCAGGAGAACGACGCGCCCCAGATTTTCCCTGGACACGTTCAGCTTCAAACCGACCTTCCCCAGAGCCTGAAGCGAACCATTCAGAAGTGTTCGGATCTGTTCAATCTTCTGCCTTTTCCAGGGATCCTCCCAAGCGGCCTGATTGGCAATCAATTGGGTGTTCGTCGTCATGAGTTCATGAACGATTCTCAACTTGTTCGCCCTGATGGTCGATCCGGTTTCGGTCACTTCCACAACGGCGTCCACAAGGCCTTCAACGACCTTGGCTTCCGTTGCGCCCCATGAAAACTCAACCGTTACATTGATGTTTCGTTCACGGAAATACCTCTTCGTAAAATTGACCAGTTCCGTGGAGATGCGTTTGCCTTCCATATCCTCGATGGCATGGATCGGGGAATCCTGTCTGACCACGAGGACCCACCTGGCCGGCCTTGCCGAGGATTTGGAATAGACCAGATCCTGCACAGTGACGACTTTCGAATCGTTCTCGATGATCCAGTCTTTCCCCGTCAAGCCGAGGTCGATGTTCCCCTCCTCGACGTACCTGGACATCTCCTGGGCCCTGACCAGGCTGCAGACAAGCTCGTCATCGTCGATGTCCGGAAAGTAGCTCCTGCTGTCATAGGTAATCCGCCAGCCGGCTTTCTTGAAAAGCTCGACGGTATTCGCTTCCAGGCTCCCCTTCGGAATGCCCAGCTTCAACGTCTTCATTTTTTGTAAACATCCTCCGGATTGAATAATTTCTGACCCACGACTTCGACCGTGCCGCGATCCAGCCTTCGGTAAAAGCAGGATCTGTATCCGGTATGACAGGCTGCCCCGCCCAACTGCTCCACTTTGACGAGAATGGCATCCGCATCGCAATCGATCAGGATCTCTCGAACGATCTGAGCATGGCCTGATGTTTCACCCTTGATCCACAAGGCGTTCCGCGACCGGCTCCAGAACGCTGCCCTCCCCGTCTCCAGCGTCTTGAGCCAGGAATCACGGTTCATGTATGCCAGCATCAGCACTTCACCGGTCTGGTAATCCTGGACAATGGCGGGCACGAGACCCTTCCCCTTGTCGAAATCAGGTTCTGCCATCTCATGAATTCCTTTTTTATTACGTTATGTTTTACCGGTTAAAACCGTTCAGCGGCGTATGCTAATTTAAGAATTTATTTTTATCAAGCTTTATTTGTATTTCATGGACATATCGAGAACCATCATTTAAGCATCCCTCTCCTCATTTGATCTTGCCCCCCTTATTCTTTTGTGGTACTATTTAAGAAAAGCATGAAAGCATAATAATCTCAACATATTTCCCTGCGCTTCATGCGAATGAATCGATCCTTAATCGTCAAGGAGGCCTGATTATGTCGTTGCTCATTGCCGGTGCAGTATCCGCAGTCCTCGGCCTTGTCGGTTTACTGGCCTGGTGGAAAGACTTCTTTATTATTCTTAAGGGCGGCCTGCCGCTTGCTCTCCTTTTAGGCGGCATTCTGGCGATCTATGTAGGCTTTGACGATATCCAGGACAAGATGCGGGAAGAACGTCAGAGGCAGGATGAAAAGCTGGAAAAAGCCCGGGAAGAAATCGAGATGATCAGGGCTCAAGCCGAGCAGTACAGGGACGAGCTGGACCGGGTGAAGGAATCAACCCGTCCGCAGGGTTAACGATCAAAATTCACTTGACAGGTTTTCTTAAATAAAATAGTAAAGACGAACGCTTGAAGGCATCCTAATGAAACGGTCAATCATGCATTGCGTTAAATTCGTCTCTCGCCGCATTCATACCTATATGTATTGATGCCTGCTGCCCGTTTCTCGAACGGGTAAGCAGGCCACTCCGATGATACCCTTTTCGTCCCATTTTTCTATCGTCTTGAAAAGTTGTTTTTTGGCCGGAGCCATGCTTGATGTGGTCAATCATTCTTTATAAACATTTTCCGGAAAAGTAATACCGTTTATTCCTGCCTGTCTCATTTCTTCGGCGAGACGGACAGGCCGGTTTCGTGAAGCATATCACTGACGGCACTGCAATAAACTTTTAAAGGAGGGAGACATGAAAAGAAACTTGTTGTATGCAATGCTGGCGGCTGTGATCGTCATGGCCGGTTGCATCGTCGCAGGTGCGACGAACGCTGCGGCCGCGGCGACCAATCTGACCTACAGCGTATTTTTCCCGCCCACCCACGGACAGAGCAAGGCCGCTGTCGCCTGGGCCGAGGAAATCGAAAAGACAACGGGCGGACGGATCAAAATCAACGTTTTCTCGGGTGGAACCCTGACGCAGGCCGATCAGACATATGATGGCGTGCTGAAGGGAATCTCCGATCTCGGCATGTCCTGCTTCGCCTATACCCGGGGTCGATTTCCGGTTATGGAGGTCCTGGATCTCCCGCTGGGTTATCCAAACGGCCGCACGGCAACCCGCGTTGCCAACGATTTCTATAAAAAATTCAAGCCAAAAGAATTGGACGGGGTGAAGGTCCTCTACATTCATGCCCACGGGCCCGGACTTCTCCACACGATCAAGCCGGTTCGCTCCCTGCAGGATTTGAAGGGCATGAAGATCCGTTCCACCGGTCTCAGTGCGAAGGTCGTGGAAACGCTGGGCGCCGTCCCTGTCGCCATGCCGCAGGGCGGAACCTACGAGGCCCTGCAGAAAGGCGTCGTGGAAGGCACCTTCGGGCCCATCGAAGTCCTGAAAGGCTGGAAACAGGCCGAAGTGATCAAGAACACGACCGACACATCCGGAATCGGCTATACGACGGCCATGTTCGTGGTCATGAACCTGAAGAAATGGAACGCACTTCCCAAAGACATTCAGAACATCTTCGAGGAGGTCAGCGGCCGGTGGATCGACGTGCACGGAAAGGCCTGGGACCAAGTGGACCAGGAAGGCCGCCAGTATTCGCTCAGCCTGGGAAACAAGATCATCCCCCTCTCCAAAGATGAAAACAGCCGCTGGAAAAAGGCCGTCAGCCCGATCATCAGCGAATACGCCAAGACGGCAAACGCCAAGGGTCTGCCCGGACAGCAGGCGGTGAAAGAAGCGGAAAGTCTGATCGGAAAATACGGGAAAATGTATAAGTGAAGCAGTCCCTCCGGAGAAGCACGGATACATGCAGCGCATAGAACGGGTCATTGCGGCAGCGAGCAGCTGGTTCAATTATGTCGCCTGTGCGGCCATCATCGTTATGATGCTGCTGTCCTGCGCCGATGTGGTCCTGAGGATACTGGGCACACCCATCCCGGGCACCTATGAGATGGTGGGATTGCTGGGCGCCGTTATCATCGCTTTCGCCATGGCCTACACCTCGCTGCAGCGCGGCCATGTCGCGGTGGAAATGCTTTATGAAAAGCTTCCGCCGCGGGCGCAGCGCCTGGTTGACAGCGCGGGCAATCTGACCGGCGCAGCGCTCTTCGGTATGATTGCCTGGCAGAGCACGGTTTACGCCGCCGATCTTCGCCAGAGCGGCGAGGTGTCCCTGACGCTCCAGATGCCCCTCTATCCGATCGTCTACGGCATTGCCTTCGGCTGCGGTATGCTGGCGCTGGTGCTGCTGGTCGATTTCATCAAATCTTTCCAAAGGGGACTGGCATCGTGACGCCGACCGTGTTGGGCCTTTTGAGCTTCGTCGTCCTCGTGGGACTCATGTTCCTCAAGATCCCGGTGGGCTTCGTCATGGCCCTTGTGGGCTTCGCCGGCTTCGGCCTGCTTGTCTCCTGGGATGCTTCCTTGAGCCTGATTGCCCGCGATTTTTTCTCGGTGTTCAGCTCCTACAACCTGACCGTCATCCCGCTGTTCGTCTTCATGGGTCAGGTGGCCCATCATTCCGGCATGAGCGGCCGGCTTTTCCACACGGCCCACAAGTTTCTGGGGCACCTTCCCGGCGGCCTGGCCATCGCCACCATCGGGGCCTGCGCCGGGTTTTCCGCCATCTGCGGCTCCACCAGCGCCACGGCGGCGACGATGGCCGCCGTGGCGCTGCCGGAAATGAAGAAATACAACTACGACCCGGCGCTGGCCACGGGCGTCGTCGCCGCCGGGGGTGGCCTGGGCATCCTCATCCCGCCCAGCACGATCTTCATCATCTACGGCATCATGACCGAGCAGTCCGTCGGCAAGCTCTTCATGGCGGGCGTCCTGCCCGGCATCCTCCTGACCCTGCTCTTTATCTTGACGATCCTGATCTGGACAAAGCTCCAGCCGGAGATCTGTGAAAAGGCGCCGAAAGCGACATGGAAGGAAAAACTGGCGTCCCTTACGGGCGTCATCGAAACCTTCATCCTCTTCTTCATGGTCATGGGGGGTCTGTTCGTGGGCTTTTTCACACCCACGGAAGCGGCGGCCATCGGCGCTTTCGGAACGCTGCTGATCGCGCTGGTCGGACGCAATCTCTCCTGGCGCGGCTTCATCCGCTCCCTGGATGAAACCACCCGGGTCACCTGCATGATCTTCGTCATCGTCGCCGGCGCCACCGTCTTCGGGCATTTCCTGGCCGTGACCGGCATTCCGGCCAACGCCGGCGCATGGGTCGCCTCGCTCTCCCTGCCGCCGCCCGTCATCATCGGACTGATTATCCTGGTCTACCTCGTTCTCGGCTGCCTGATGGACTCGCTGGCCATGATCATGCTCACCATTCCCATATTCTTTCCCGTGGTGACCGCGCTGGGCTATGACCCGATCTGGTTCGGCGTGATCATCGTCTTGGTCACGGGCATGGGGGTGATCACGCCGCCGGTCGGCATCAACGTCTATGTCGTGGCCGGCGTCGCGAGGGACGTCCCCCTTCAGGTCATCTTCAGGGGCGCAACGCATCTGCTGATGGCCCTGCTGGTCACGGCTGTCCTGCTGATCCTTTTCCCGCAGATCGCGACCTATCTGCCCTCACTCATGAAATGACGGCAATCGGGGCTTGATCTCGCAATTGTCCCTGTGTTAGGTTTCCCGCGATCCCAAAGGAGCGCCGATGGACTTCTTCTTCAATCCGAAAGCGATTGCCGTGGTGGGGGCAACCCCGAACCCCTTCAAGGGGGGATTCTCGATCCTGAAAAACCTGATCACCGGCTACAGAGGGCGGATCTGCCCGGTCAACCCCCGCTATGATGAAATCGAGGGGATTCCCTGCTTCCCGGCCGTGAGCGCCATTCCGGACCCGGTGGATCTGGCCGTCGTCTTTGTGCCCGCAAAAGCCGTGCCGGAAGCGATCGAGGACTGCATCCGCAAGGGCGTTCCCGGTGTGATGATCGAATCGGGCGGCTTTGCCGAAACCGGTCCCGAAGGCCGGATCCTGCAGCAGGCCATCGTCGACATGGCGAAAAAGGCGGGCATCCGGCTCTGGGGACCGAACTGCATGGGGCTGGTCGATGCCGTGCGGGGCCATGCGTTCTCCTTCCTCGACCCCAGGGCCCTGCAGTCGGGATTTGTTCCGGGGAATGTGTCCCTGGTCGTTCAGAGCGGAATGCTCTCGGCCGGCTTTCTGGTGGACATCATGACGAATGGCATCATGGGCATCAGCAAGGTCTGCTCCGTGGGTAACAAGATCGATGTGAACGAGTGCGATATCCTGCCCTGGCTGATGGCGGATCCCGATACCGCCGTGATCGGGCTCTATCTGGAATCGATCCCGGAAGGCCGGCGCCTGATCGATTTGTGCCGGAAAAGCCCGAAGCCCATTGTCGTCCTGAAAGGCGGCAAGAGCGAGAAAGGCGCGCAGGCGGCCATGAGCCATACCGCCAGCCTGGCGGGGAACCAGCGCATCATCGCCGATGTCCTGGCCCAGGCCGGTGTCGTTGAAGCCTGCGACTTCAAGCAGATGATGGACCTCTGCCGTTCACTTGCAATCTGCCCCGAAAAATCGGCGGAGGCAAAAGACCGCATCGCGATCCTGACCTTCAGCGGCGGGGCCGGGATCGTCTCGTCCGACTTTCTCGAGCAGATGGACCTCACGGCGGCTGAGCTTTCCGATGCAACGAAAAAAAATCTTCAGGGCCTCTTCCCGGACTGGATGCCGGTCGCGAACCCCGTCGACCTCTGGCCGGCCATGGAAAAACATGCCGCCACCGACGTGAACATCTACAGTGAGGCGCTGCGGGCGGTTCTGGACGACCCCGGTGTCAATGCCGTCCTTCTGCATATCTTTGTCGGAAATTTCCGGATCAAGGTGAACCTCGCGGACATTGCCAAACAGTCGCGGGCCGCCGGCAAACCGGTTTTCGTCTGGCTTCTGGGCCGCCGGGAGGAAGCCCTGCAAACCCAGATCGCCGCCCGTGAACAGGGCATCCCGATGTTCCAGGAACTCTACCGGGCCGTGGAATGCCTCGCTGCCGTCATGCACCGGAAAAAACAGCCTGCGCCGGAGCTCTCCATTCGAAATCCGGATGGGACATCCACAACGGCTTCCGCATTGCAGCAACACCTCGAAGGGATCTCAGGCCCGCTGGACGAATATGCATCAAAGCAGATCCTGAAGATATGCGGCATACCGACCGTTGAAGAAGAGATCACGGCCGGTCAGGGGGCGTGCGTCAAGGCGGCGGCGCGGATCGGATTTCCAGTGGTGCAGAAGGGAATCCATGCCGGCGGCATTCACAAAACGGAGCTGGGACTGGTGCATCTGGGTATTGCGAACAAGGCGGCGGCAGCCAGGACCTTCAAAACGCTGATGACAAAAATGAACGGCAAGGGGCGGGTGCTGATCCAGAAACAGGTGCAGGGCCACGTCGAACTGATCCTGGGACTGTTGCGGGATCCCCAGTTCGGCCCGTGCGTCATGATCGGTCTGGGAGGCGTCATGGCCGAGGTTTTCGATGATGCGGCTTTCGCCATGGCCCCCTTGGGCCATGAAGAGGCGCTGGCGCTGATTGGCCGCCTTCGGGGGCAGAAGCTGCTGAACGGTTTCAGGGGCAGCCCTCCGGTGGACCGGGATGAGATTGCCCGAATGCTCGCGGCACTGGGAGACATCGGCCTGGCCTGTCCCCGGATTCGGGAAATCGACATCAACCCGCTGATGGTCGGTCCGGCGGGGGCCGTCGCGGTGGATGCTACGATCATCCTGTCCTGAACGCCGCGGCAGCCATCCCGGCCCGGCGGCGAGGGGCCTGCGCCGGCCGCAACGAAACCCGATGGAGACACCCATGAACTGCAGCGATTTTACCATTTACGACATGATTGCCGGCAACGCCTCACTGTACCCGGACAGGGACGCGATCGTCTGCGGCGAGAGGCGGACAACCTTCGCTTCCTATCGGAAACTCTGCGACCAGTATGCCGCCGGCCTTACCCATGAAGGGCTGACGACGGGCGACCGGATTGCCGTCGCCGCGGGCAGCGGAGACGACTTTCTGGTCCTCCTCGGAGCGGCGGCGAAACTCGGCGCCATCGTGGTCCCCGTAAACTGGCGTCTGGGCGGAGAGGAGGTTGCATATATCCTGCAGGACACGACGCCGAAGCTCCTGTTCAGCAGCAGAGAAAATACGGATGCGGCCAGTCAAGCCGCGAAGATGGTGCACTCCGTAACGAAACACTTCGTGTTCGGGACGCACGACCGGGAAGGTGAATTTCTTCCCTTCGAATCGCTGCGCTGTGATGGCGGATGCGAAGAGGTTGGCGCCGCGTCCGGCCATTCCCCCTTTCTGATCATCCATACGGCAGCCACCGGCGGCAAGCCGAGGGGATCGATCCTCAGTCAGAACAACCTGGTGGCCGCCGGCTTGCAGATCGCGAATCTGCTGAAACTCGGCAGCCGGGATGCGCACATCTGCATCCTGCCCCTGTTCCACATCGGCGGTCTTTCCATGACCTTTGCGACCCTGCACCAGGGCGGAAAAACCGTGATCGTGGACCGCTTCGATCCCTCGACCGTTCTGAAGCTTATCGAAAGGGAGCGGGGCACTTTTTTTGTTGCCTTTCCCCCGATGCTGGCGTCGATCCTGGACGTTCAGGGAAAAGAGTCCTGCGACACGGCGAGCTTGAGAATTGTCGCCGGCATGGACCGCCCCGAAACCATCGAAGGTTTTCTGAAGCAGAACCCGCAGGCATCATTTTACAGCATCTATGGACAGACGGAGGCAATGCCGGTTTCCGGAGGTGACCACGCAGAGCGGCAAGGCAGTATCGGACTTCCGGCACTCCTGACGCGCGTGGCCCTTTTCGACGATCTGGACCGGGAGGTCCCGCCGGGGGCGACGGGTGAGATCTGCGTCCGCTCTCCCGCCGTTTTCCAGGGCTACTGGAACCTGGCCGAAGACACGGATTACACCCGACGCAACGGCTGGCACCACACGGGCGATCTGGGCCGCAGGGACGCAGAGGGGTTCCTATGGTATGCCGGAAGGAAGCCGGAAAAGGAACTGATCAAGACCGGCGGTGAAAATGTATACCCGGCGGAGGTGGAGAAGGTCATTCTCAGCCACGGCTCCATCGAAGATGTCTGCGTCATCGGCGTCCCCGACCCGGAGTGGGGGGAAGCCGTCAAGGCCGTCTGTGTCCTTAAAAAAGGGCATGCCGTCCGTGCCGAAGAATTGACCCGCTTCGTGGCTGCGAGGATCGCCCGCTACAAGAAACCGAGGCACGTGGTCTTCGTCGCGAGCCTTCCCAAAAAGGCCGGAGGCGCCATTGACCGGGCTGAGGTCAAAAAAGTTTACGCTTGAACAATCGGTCCTATTCGATTTTCCGGATGTCCTTCTCCTTGCCGATGACGACGAGGACCTCTCCATCCTTGATCACGAAACTGGCCTGGGGAACCATGTGAACCCGGTCGGACAGGACGTCCCGAACGGCGATGACCTCGATGTGATACTTGTTTCTCAGCTGCAGGTCAGCAATGGTCTTGCCCAGGAAGCTGGTCGGCGGCGCCATTTCAAAAATCATATAGTCCTCGGACAGGGGGAGATAATCCAGGACATTGGGAGAGACCAGGCTCTTGACGATCTTGGCGGCAATTTCCTTCTCCGGAATAACGACGTCCGTCGCCCCGACCTTTTCGAGGATCAGCTTGTGCTCCTCGTTGGGAGCCTTGACGATGATGGTCTTCACCTTCATCTGTTTCAGGTGAAGGGTGATCAGCGTGCTGGCTGCCAGATCCTCGCCGAAGGAAATGATAACGACGTCATCCTCCTGGATGCCGATCAGTTCCATGATCTCCTTGTCCGTCCCGTCGGCGACAATGGCCTTCGTCGAGCAATCCCGGACAATCTGAACGGCGTCCTTGTTTTTGTCGACGGCGATCACTTCGAAGCCGCCGGCATAAAGCTCCCTGACAATATTCAACCCGAAGATGCCCATTCCGATCACAATCACTCGTTTCATCGCTCCCGCTCCTTGATTATTCCGTCCCCGTTCGGGTAATGAAAATCACGTTCGTAATCCGGCGCAATACCTACCCCACCATCACCGATTCTTCCGCATAGGTGATCCCGCGCTTCGAAGAATGCCAGGAGAAGGCAAGCGTCAGGGGCCCCACGCGGCCGGCGAACATCATCAGGATGATGGCCAGTTTCTGCAAATCATTCATCTTTGCGGTGATGCCCATCGAGAGCCCCACCGTCCCGAAAGCGGAAATGGTTTCGAAAAGGTATTCCACAAAAAAATGACGGCTTTGGGCCGGATTCAGATTTTCTACCGTACCCAGAAAAAGGATCAAGGAGGTAATCAGGCAGATGGAAAAAGCCGAGGCGAAGATGATGGCGATGGTCCGCGTCAGGATCTCCTTCGGCATGGTCCGGTTGTAAACGTTCACATCCTCGCTGCCCCGGAAGCGGTTCCAGATCATGAGCAGCAGCAGGGCAAAACTGGTGGTCTTGATGCCGCCCGCCGTCGATCCCGGGGAAGCGCCGATAAACATGAGGATCATCATGACAAGAATCGTTGCATTGGTCAGCTGTCCGATATCCACGGTGTTGAATCCCGCCGTCCTGGGAGTGATCGACTGAAAAACGCACACGAGCGCCTGGGTCCCGGCGGACATCCCGTTCAGCATGTGGTTCCTCTCGAAGAAGTAAAACAGGACAGCGCCGGCGACAATCAGAAGCGCCGTCATTATCAGCACAATGCGGGTATGAATGGAAAGCTTCTGCTTCATGCCGCGCAGACGGTTGACCACCTCATACACGACGATGAAGCCGATCCCGCCCAGAACGATCAGCAGCGACACGGTCAGATTGACCACCGCGTCGGACTGATAGGCGACCAGGCTGTCGCTGAACAGGGAGTAGCCGCAGTTGTTGAAGGCGGAGACGGCATGATAAAGGGCCTGATACAGGGCCAACTCCGGAGGGAAATCCTGCAGAAAGCGGAAAAACAGCAGCAGCGCACCGGCACCCTCAATAATGAAGGTCGAGAGAAGAACCCATTTGGCAATGAGAATAAAATCTCTGCGGGGGGTGTGCAGAAAAGTGGACTGAACGATCTCGCGGCCTTTGAAGGAAATGCCCCGCCCCATCAGGCCGAAAAAGACGACGGAGAAGGTGATGATGCCCAGACCGCCGATCTGCATCAGAAAAAGGGTGACGATCTGGCCGCCAAAGGAGAGATCTTTGCCGATGTCCACCACGGCCAGCCCCGTCACACAGACGGCGGATGCCGAGGAAAAGAGCGCATCAACAAAGCGGATGGACCCCCTCCCGGCGGCAAAGGGCAGCCAGAGCAGAACGGCGCCGATGAGGATCAGCAGGGCAAAGCTGAAAATGAAGGTCCTCGCCGGTGTAAGCTGCCTGGCCAGAAACGCCCGAATCCGATCCCGGATATTCATGGCTATGAGCCCTTGGGGTCGCTGTTCCTCTCCTTGTCGCTCCGGAGCAGTTCGATAAACAGGATGACGGCGCCCACGGAAATGGCCGAGTCCGCCACATTGAAAGCGGGCCAGTGGTGGGAGCCGACATAGACATCGAGAAAGTCGATCACTTCCCCGAAGCGGATCCGGTCGATGAGATTGCCGACCGCGCCGGCCAGGATGAGCGAGAGGGAAAAGGCCAGGAGCCGATCTTGGGCCTTGCTTGTGCGGAGATAATGGAGGATCAGGAGAATTGCCGCCACGGTCACGCCGACAAAGAAAATATTTCGGAACAGCGGCGAGGCGCCGGCCAGGAAACCGAAGGCCGCCCCGGGATTGCGGACATGGGTGATGCTGAAGAAGCCCGGAATGACGGCAATGGAATCGTGGAGCGGCATCGACGCATCGATATAGACTTTGGTCGCCTGATCGAACAGGAGGACCAGGGCGGCGGTCACACCGAAGGGAGTGTATTTTTTCCTATTCAAGGCTTTTCATGCACCTTTCGCAGACCGCGGGGTGTTTCGGGTTGACGCCGACGCTTTCGCTATAGATCCAGCACCGGTTGCACTTCCGTCCGGAAGCCCTGGACACGCCGATGGTCAGGCCCTCGAACTCCGTGCTGGTGAAGGGTTCGACGATAAAATCCTTCCGCTCCACGAACGCCACCTGCGAAACAATGAGCAGCGACCTGAGATCCTCCGCATGCGCCTCCAGGAAAGGCCTGAGCTTTTCCGGCGGATGCACGGCGACGGCGGCATCGAGGGGATGCCCCACCACCTTGTTCTTCCGCGCGATCTCGATCGCCTTGGAAATCTCCCCCTTTACGCCAATCAGGGTTTTCCATCGCTCGCCGAGGGCCGCGTTGAGGCAGGCCTCGTCGACTTCCGGGAAACAGGCCAAATGAACGCTCGCCGCCTTCCCCGGGAAAGGCGGCAGCGCCGCCCAGATCTCTTCCGCCGTGAAGGTCAGCATGGGGGCCAGCAGGCGGGTCATCGCCTCGAGAATGCGGAACATGGCCGTCTGGCCGGACCGCCGCGCCGGCGAGGCTGCTTTGGCCGTATAGAGCCGGTCCTTGAGCACATCCAGATAGAGGGCGCTCAGGTCCACGGTGCAGAAGTTGTAGAGGGTGTAGTACACCATGTGGAACTGATACCGGTCATAGGCATCCCGGACCCGCCGGATCACTTCCTGAAGCCGGTGCAGGGCCCATCGGTCAATCTCCTCCATGCCCTCCAGCGGAACGGCGTCCTTCCGGCAGTCGAAATCGTAGAGGTTCCCCAGAATGTAGCGGCTGGTGTTGCGGATGCGGCGGTAGGCCTCAACGAGCCGCTTCAGAATCTCGCCGGAAATCCGGATGTCCATCGTGTAGTCCTCGGCCGCCACCCAGAGCCGCAGAATCTCCGCCCCGTACTGGTCGATGATCTCCTGCGAATCGATGACGTTTCCCACCGATTTGGACATCTTCTTCCCTTCGCCGTCCACCACGAATCCGTGGGTGAGGACGCTCCGGTAAGGCGCCCGGTTCCGCGTGCCCACCGATTCCAGAAGGGACGAGTGGAACCAGCCCCGGTGCTGGTCGCTGCCCTCCAGGTACATGTCCGAAGGCGACCGGTGATCGGGCCATTTGCCGGTCTCGAGTACGGCGGCATGGCTGACCCCGGAATCAAACCAGACGTCCAGGATGTTTGTCTCCTTCTTGAAGGTGCCGTTCCGGCAGTGAGGGCAGACGGTCCCGGCCGGCATCAATTCCCCGGCCTCCCGCTCGAACCAGACATCGGCGCCATGCTCCCGGATCAGCGCCACGACATGATCCAGCATGGGCCGGGTCAGCAGTTCCCGGCCGCAGTGGGCGCAGTAGAAGATGGTGATCGGGACGCCCCACAGGCGCTGGCGGGATATGCACCAGTCCGGACGGTTTTCCACCATGCCGTAGATCCGGTCCCGTCCCCACGCGGGAATCCACTGGACTTCGTTGATGGCTTTGAGGGCGTTCTTTCTGAGGTCGTTCCTTTCCATGGAGATGAACCACTGCTCCGTCGAGCGGAAGATGATCGGCTGCTTGCATCGCCAGCAGTGGGGGTAGGAATGCTCGATGTCCACAAGGCCCATCAGCGCCCCGATCTCCTTCAACTTCCGGTTCACGGCGTCATTGGCGTCGAAGACGAACTGACCGGCAAAATCCGCCACGTCGGGCGTGAAGTTGCCGTCTTCGTCCACGGGTGCGTAGTTGTCCAGGCCGTACTGCATTCCGATCTCGTAGTCCTCCTGACCGTGCCCCGGAGCGATGTGAACGCAGCCGGTGCCGGCCTCCAGGGTGACGAATGGCGCCAGGATGAGCACGCTCTCCCGGTCGATGAGGGGGTGCCGGCATTTGAGCCCCTCCATCACCTCGCCGGGAAACTCGTCCACGATCTCATAGGGTTTGCCCTGGTACCCGAACGCGTCGAGGCAGTAGTCGAGCAGGTCCTTGGCGAGGATCAGGACCTCCCCTTCGACAGAAACGGCCGCATAGATGAACTCCTTGTGGAAGGCAATGGCAAGGTTGGCCGGAATCGTCCAGGGGGTCGTCGTCCAGATCATGACGCTGACCTTTCTCCCGGCCAGTTTGGGGCGGACGATCGCAATATCTGAAATCATGGGAAACTTCACGTAAATGGACGGCGTATGGTGGTCCGCATATTCCACTTCCGCCTCGGCCAGGGCGGTTTTACAGGTGGCGCACCAGTAAACGGGTTTCTTGCCTTTGTAGACGCTGCCGTTCAGGAAGAGCTTCCCGAACTCCTCCACGGTGATCGCCTCGTAGTCGTAGGTCATCGTCAGATAGGGGTGGGACCATTCCCCAAAGACACCGAGGCGCTTGAACTGCTCTCTCTGAATGTCCACGTATTTTTCCGCGTATTTCCGGCAGAAACGGCGCTTGTCCGCCTGGGACAGATCATTTTTCTTCTCGCCCAGCTCCTTGTCCACCTGATGCTCGATGGGAAGGCCGTGGCAGTCCCAGCCGGGCACGTAAATGCTGTCGAAACCGGTCATGTTCTTGGTCTTGATCACCATGTCCTTGATGATCTTGTTGAGCGCTGTCCCCAGGTGAATGTTTCCGTTGGCGTAGGGGGGGCCGTCATGAAGGATATAGATCTCCCGGCCCTTCGAAACATCCCTGATCTTTCTATAAATGTCCATCTCCTCCCACATTTTCAGCATTTCCGGCTCCTTTCTGGAGAGGCTGGCCTTCATGGGGAAGTCGGTTTTCGGAAGGTTCAGACTGTCTTTGTAGTCCATGGGACGCTCCTTAAGAGTTGATGATCCTGCAAAAAACGGATGATTGACGAACCCTTGAACATTTGTTCAAGAATTTTGACAGGCTAACACAGATGGGGGCCACATTCAAATAAAAAAAGCCCCCCGCCGAAGATCGGCAGAGGGCTCATTTTCACGGGTTGGTGCGCTTCCGGGGTGACCTTACATCATGCCGGGGTAGCCGCCGCCTCCGGGAGGCATCGGGGGCATACCGCCGCCCGCACCTTTCTCTTCCGGCTTGTCGGCGATCATGCACTGGGTCGTCAACATCAGGGAGGCCACGGAGGCCGCGTTCTGCAGGGCAAAGCGGGTCACCTTGGTGGGGTCGATGACGCCGGCGGCGATCATGTCTTCATACTCATCCGTCCGCGCATTGAAGCCGAAGGCGCCCTTCTTTTCCTTGACCTTCTCGACGACGATGCTGCCTTCCATGCCGGCATTGGCGGCGATCATCTTGAGGGGCTCCTCCAGGGACTTTTTGACGATGGACACGCCGACCTGCTGGTCCCCCTCCAGCTTCATCTTCTCCAGGGCCGCCAGGGTCCGGATGTAGGCCACGCCACCACCGGGGACAATGCCTTCTTCCACGGCTGCGCGGGTCGCGTTGAGGGCGTCTTCCACGCGGGCTTTCTTCTCCTTCATTTCCGTTTCCGTCGCCGCACCGACCTTGATCACGGCCACGCCGCCGACCAGCTTCGCCAGTCTCTCCTGGAGCTTCTCGCGATCATAGTCGGAGGTGGTCTCATCGACCTGGGCCCGGATCTGCTTGACGCGACCCTCGAGGTCGGCCCGCTTTCCGGCGCCGTCAATGATGGTCGTGTTGTCCTTGTCGATGGTGATCCGCTTGGCGCGCCCCAGGTCTTCCATCCGGGTGTTTTCCAGCTTGTAGCCCATATCTTCGGAGATCATCTTGCCGCCCGTGAGGATGGCGATGTCTTCCAGCATGGCCTTTCTGCGGTCGCCGAATCCGGGGGCCTTCACGGCCGCCACATGGAGGGTCCCGCGCAGCTTGTTGACCACCAGGGTCGCCAGCGCTTCCCCTTCGATGTCTTCCGCAATAATAAGGAGAGGCTTGCCCATTTTGGCAATCTGTTCGAGGATCGGGAGGAGGTCTTTCATGTTGCTGACCTTTTTCTCATTGATGAGGATGTAGCAGTCTTCGAGGTTGACTTCCATCTTCTCCGCGTTGGTTACAAAATAGGGGGATAGATAGCCGCGGTCGAACTGCATCCCTTCCACGATCTCCAGTTCCGTTTCCAGGCCCTTGGCCTCTTCCACGGTGATGACGCCTTCCTTGCCGACCTTGCCCATCGCCTCTGCGATGATGCCGCCGATCGCCTCGTCGTTGTTGGCGGAAATGGTTCCCACCTGGGCGATCTCCTTCTGGTCTTTCGTCGGCTTGCTCAGCTTTTTCAGTTCCGCGACGACGATTTCCACGGCCTTGTCGATGCCGCGCTTCACATCCATGGGATTGCTGCCGGCGGCCACCGTCTTGGCGCCTTCGCGGTAAATCGCCTGGGCCAGAATCGTCGCGGTCGTGGTCCCGTCTCCGGCCACGTCGCTGGTCCGGCTGGCCACTTCACGAACCATCTGGGCGCCCATGTTTTCGAACCGGTCTTCGAGTTCGATCTCCTTGGCAACCGTCACGCCGTCCTTCGTCACCGTCGGGGCGCCGTAGGTCTTGTCCAGGATGACGTTCCGGCCCTTGGGGCCCAGGGTCACCTTCACGGCATCCGCCAGGATGTTTACACCCTTGAGAATCGATTTCCTCGCTTCTTCATCGTACTGAAGTATCTTTGCTCCCATCTATTTTATCCTCCTTAATGATATGATCGATCGCTTATTTTTCGATGACACCCAGAATGTCTTCTTCTCTCATGATGAGGTGCTCAACACCGTCAATCTTGACTTCCGTGCCGGCGTATTTGCTGAAAAGGATGCGGTCTCCGGCTTTCACGTCCGGTTTTACCAGATTGCCTTCTTCCGTGGTCTTGCCCTTACCGACGGCGATCACGAGGCCCTCCATGGGCTTTTCCTTGGCGGTATCGGGAATGATGATGCCCCCCTTGGTCTTTTCCTCCTCCTCCACGCGCTTTACAATCACTCTGTCCTGTAACGGTCTGATTTTCATGCCTTAACCTCTCCTTTCAAGATTATATTTTCGATTTTTAAAAGACGACACCGGGTTTCCTTGACGGATTCCGCAATAAAATAAACATCAATTCCCCGGTGTCAAGTTTTTGAAAGGAATTTTTTCAGGCGGATGCCTGCGGATGATCGGACAGCGGCGTCCAGTAGTCGCAGTCCCGGGAATCCTCATTGAGCGCGTGGTCCACGAAGCGGGCGAAGCGGAAGCAGCGCTCCCGAGATTCGTTCGGTTCCCGGTGGTGGTAGAGGCAGTTCCCGCAAACCTTGTCCCGACCCTTTCCGCTCCCGTCTTCGCGTGATTGCCGTCGGTCCATGATGCTCCCCCTTTCAATGGCGGTGGTGGACAAGCGAGGTGACGACCCCTTCCAGGTGGTGCAGGGTGTTGCACTCCCTGACCACGCTGCAGAACGGGGCGTATTTCTTCATTTCCGAATCCCCTGTCCCCCAGAATGTAGGCGTCTCCGGATTCAGCCAGATCAGCCGCTTGCTTCGCTCGTACAGGGCCTTGAGAATGCCGGTCTGGGCTTCCGCATAATTGTTGCGGGCATCCCCAAGAATGATGACGGTGGTGCGCCGCGTGACACTGTCCAGATGATTCGCCTTGAAATCCCGGAAAGACTGGTCGTAATCGGTCCGGCCCATGAGGATCGGCAGGTCTGCCCCGAGGCGGATTTTTTCCACGGCTACCTCAACGGGAAATTCATCAAAAATGGAGGTAATTTCAATGAGATTTGAGCAGAAGATAAACGTCCTGATGCGGATGATGGCCTTGTTCAGCCCGTAGAGAAATAGCAGCAGAAACCGGACCGTCCTCATGACCGACCGGCTGATGTCGCAGATGACCACCAGGTCGGGCCGCTCGATCTTCCGCTTCTTCCATTTCGGATCGAAGAGGAATCCCTGATAGGTGATGTTCTTGCGCAGCGTTTTCTTGAAGTCCAGCTGTCCCCGCCGGGAAGCCTTGCGCCTTCGCGAATGAAGATCGTTCAGCCGCTTGACCATGCGCTGGATGATGACCTGCATGTCTTGAAAGTGCTGCTGCTCCAGCATGGACAGCTTGGCGTGGCGCAGGTAGGACGTCAGCAGGTTCTCCGTCGCCGTGGGGGTGTTCAGGGTTAACTGCTGCTCCACATACTGCCGGACATTGTCCACCAGAAAGGTCCTTGCCTTTTCCAGGGCTGCGGCCTGCTGCGCCGATCCGGGGGCTCCGGAGGCCTGCATGGCCTGGAGCTGGGCATCCAGCGCGGGCAGGCCCATCCGGTCCAGGATCCGCAGGGTGAACATGCTCCGTTGCGTAAAGAATTGGATGTCCGGAAGTCCGGCGTCCCTGGCCGCTTCCCGCATGGCCATCACAAGTGCCGCCTGATCCCCGGAGAGGAGCGCCTGGCGGAGCGGAGAATCCGTTGCCGGCCTGACGGGCGATATTGCCGGTTCCGCAATGGAATCGGCATCGGCAAAGTAATCGCAGGAAAAGAAATGATCGAAGCACCGGATAAAAATCTCCTTCTCACGCGCCGATTTGGGGAGTGCGGCCAGGAGGGAGTCCCGCAGGACGTCCCGTTCTCCGTAACCGACGAGACGCACGGCGTGCAGGGCGTCCAGGGTCTCCGATACGGATATGCGGACGCCGGCATGGCGGAGCGAGACGATGAAATCGCTCAGAATCCTGTCCACGCTCAGCCTCCCCACGACCGGACGGCGCTGGTTGTGAGCTGCGGCAGCCGCTCCCGGACCACGGCAATATCCTCTTCAAACTTGAGAAAGATGTTCAGGGTGTCCCGCACCAGATCGTGGTTCAGCGCCTCCGCATGGAGGATCAGCAGGACCCGCGCCCAGTCGATGGTCTCGCTGATGGAGGGGACCTTCCGGATGTCCAGTTGCCTCACCGCCTGAACGAAGGAGACCAGCTGATGGCCGAGCGTTTCCGAAATGCCGGGCACCCGGATGCGGACGATATTTCTTTCCAGGGCCGCTTCCGGGAAGGGAATGAAGAGATGCAGGCAGCGCCGTTTGAGGGCCTCGCTGAGCTCCCGGGTGTTGTTGCTGGTGAGGAAGACAACGGGTTTCGTAACGGCCTGGACGGTGCCGATTTCGGGAATGGATACCTGAAAGTCGGAGAGGATCTCCAGCAGAAAGGCCTCGAATTCATCGTCGGACTTGTCGATCTCATCCACCAGGAGAACGGCGCCCCCCTCCTGCTGCAGGGCCTTCAGAAGCGGCCGGGGTTCCAGAAAGTGGCGGGAGAAGAAGATGTCGTCATAGCGGTGCAGCTTGTTGATCGACTCGGCGAAACCGTTCTTCCGGTCGATGATGCTGTCCAGCTTGTCCTTGAGGAGCTGCGTGTAGAGCAGCTGCTTTCCGTACTTCCATTCGTAGAGCGCCTTCGATTCGTCCAGCCCCTCGTAGCACTGGAGCCGGATCAGGGGCAGATCGAGAAACGCCGCGGTGGTCTTGGCCAGCTCCGTTTTTCCGACGCCCGCCGGCCCCTCCACGAGCAGCGGCTTGCCCAGGTGATAGGCCAGATAGGTGGTGGTCACGATCTGGCGGCTGGCGATGAACCCCTGCTCCTGAAATCCCCGGCGGATTTTTTCGGGGGAGGAGAATTTTTCGTCGTGATGGGTCTGCATGGCTGTCATCCTTTCCGAAGGAGAATCGCTTCCCCGATTTTTCGCTGTTTGATGAGCGCGACGTTTTCCGCCACGCCGACGGTCATGAGCAGATCCTTCGTCAGCGCCGCCAGCGCCGGATCGGCCCCCATCCCCGCCTGCTCGAGAAGCCCCGCCAGAACGGACTGAAAATGCCGGGCCTGAAACCGGAACGAGAGCAGGAGCGACTGGAATTCGGGATGGCTGCGGCCGCTGTCGAGCATGGCGGCCGCTTCATAGGCCTGGATTCTCAGCGCGTCGAGCCGGGCCTGCAATTCTCCCGCTGCCGCTGTCAACGCGTCCGTTGTCCGGATGTCCTGCCGTTCAAGCAGTGCTGCCAGAATTGACAACTGGGCCGCCATGCCGCCCGCGACGGGCCCCATGAGCAGGACATCCTCCAGTTCCCGAAAAGGCTTCGATATTTTTTCGAAGGCGGAACCCGGATCGCCCAGGATCTGATCGGAAGGAACGGCGCAATTGTCGAGCCGGATTCCGCAATGGGGAGAAGGTTTGAGAAAATCGAGGCGGATCGGATCGGTCAGGGAAAGTCCGGGAGTCTTCCGGGGAACCATAAAGGCGGTCAGTTGTTTCTTCTCACCGTCGGTCGCCGTGACGGCGAGCACGATAAAGAGGCCGGCCAGCGGTCCGTTGGTGAGAAAGGATTTTTCACCGGTCAGGACCCAGTCATCGTCCCGGCGGGTGGCCATTGTCTTCAGATATCTGGGATGGGCCCCGGTGCGGGGCTCGGAAATCGCCAGGGACAGGGTCGTTTCCCCTGCGGCCAGCCTCGGCAGCCATTGTTCGATCTGCCGGCTGGTGCCGAAACCCAGCAGGGCAAAACGGGCGACAATGAGGTGAATCAGCCAGGAAAGGGCCATTCCCATATTTTGACTCCGGCGGACAAAGGCCTCGGTGGCCGCCTGGATGGAAAGCCAGCCGCCATCGGACCCGCCGTAAGCGTCGGGAAGTCCAAGACCCAGGAGTTTCGCCTCGCCCATCTTCCGCCAGAGGTCCAGGGGAAAACATCGCTCCCCTGCAAACGGGAAACCGCCTCCGCTTCCGCAAAACGGGCGACGCTGTCCTGCAGCGCTGTCAGTCGCGAATCGAGAAGTGTCGCCATATTCAGTTTCCCTCCCTGCCGGCACCGCGTTCCCCTCCGCTGCTTTCCGCAGCCGGTGGGGAAACCGATGGCGTCGCCTGGCCCTTCGCGCTGCCGTTTCGGTTGAATTTGGGAAAGAAGCCGTTGAGGACCCGCTTGAAGGCCTCCACGTCTTCGCCGGAAAAACCACTCTTGATCTCATCGTTGACCTGCCGGATCACACGCTTTGCGCCTTCCGCTTCCTTGAGACCCTGCGGCGTGATGTGAATGTGCGAGGCGCGACGGTCATTGGGACTGGCATGCCGCTCAAGAAAGCCGGCCTTCTCCAGGCGGTCCGTGAGCCCCGTCATGGTCGAGTTGTCGATCCCGAGAATCTGGCTCAGTTCCGTCATGCTGCGGCCGTCCTTCTGCTTCAGCAGGAACAGGATCCCCGCCTGGGCGACCGTAATCCTGACACCGGTGGCCGAAAGGACGCCGTTCAAGTAGACTTTCAGCTTCTGCTGGGCCGAAAAAAGGAGAAAAATCAAACGGTCATCTTGTACCATCGTCGTGCCCTTTCGTGTGCTTTGCATGCATATATTTTGCATACCAAACATATCTTGTCAAGAACATTCCTTTACTGACATGGGTGAGGACCGGAACAGGCCCAGAAACGGCGGCGCCACTGCTGAGGAATAATGGCTGCATCAGTAACGGACACGCGGGATAACGATCTGCAGAAAGCTTTTCACCTGAATTCGGCAAGGCGAAAAATATTTGGTTCGCCGCAGACGCAGACACACAACCCGGGAATGCAATTACCTAACCGGTGACGGCTGTCTTGATTTCCACCGGCGCCTTGCAGAGTTTCTTGAATTGCATGGCATCGGCCGACGTGCCGACAATATCGCCGTAATGGATCGGGATGGCGGCTTCCGGCCGGATCAGGTTCGCGGCTTCCGCCGCCTCCTTCGCGGTCATCGTGTAAGTGCCTCCGACCGGCAGGATCAGGATATCCGCCACGATGTCCTTCATTTCAGGAATAAGGTCGGTATCGCCGCCGTAATAGATGGTTTTACTCCCGACCGTGACGAGGAAACCGATCCAGTTATTGGCCTTCGGATGAAAGGACTTGTTGATATTATAGGCCGGAACGGCCCGAACGGTCACCCCCGGAACGGTCACCTGATCGCCGGGCTTCAGTGCCCGCACGTCCCCGCTCAGCAGTGCCGCTGCATCCGCCGCCGCGACAATGACCGTTTCCTCCTTTTGAATTTTTTCGACATCGTCCGGAGACAGGTGGTCCCCGTGGCTGTGGCTGATCAGGATCAGGTCGGCTTTCGGGCCGCCCTTGATCTTCCAGGGATCGATGTAGATGATCTTTTCCGCATCGATCCTGACGCTCGAGTGACCGAGCCATTTGATTTTGTTCAGCACTGATTACCCTCCCTTGCAAAGAATCAGGAAATGATCCCCAGGGCCGCATAAATGACGGCAGACATCAGCGCGGACATGGGAATGGTGAGAATCCAGGCCCAGATGATGGTGCCCGCCACGCCCCAGCGCACGGCGGTCCACCGCTTCGTCGCGCCCACGCCGACGATGGCGCCCGTGATGGTGTGGGTCGTGCTGACCGGGATGCCCCCCAGGGAAGCCCCGATGATCGCAATCGCCGCCGCCGTTTCCGCGCAGAATCCTCCCATGGGCTGCAGCTTCGTGATCTTGGTCCCCATGGTCTTGACGATGCGCCACCCGCCGGCCATGGTTCCCAGCGCAATCATCGTATAGCAGCTGATCACGACCCACAAAGGGATATGAAAGGTATTTCCGAGAAGTCCCCTGCTGTAAAGGACCATGGCAATGATTCCCATGGTTTTCTGGGCATCGTTCATGCCGTGACCCAGGCTGTAAACGGCGGCGGAAAGGAGTTGCATCTTCTTGAAAACCCTTTGAGACCTGGCGACATTGGAATGGCGGCTCAGATTCAGCACCAGGATCATCAGCGCCAGGCCGAGGAGCATTCCGATTGTCGGCGACAGGATGATAAACAGGGTCGTCTTGGTGATCCCCCCCCAGACCAGAACCTTTGTCCCCCCTTTCATGATGCCGGCGCCGATCAATCCTCCGATCAGGGCATGGGACGAACTGCTGGGCAGGCCCAGCCACCAGGTGATGAGATTCCAGATGATCGCACCGCCCAGCGTGGCCAGGATCAGAAAATTATCTACGGCATCGGGATGAATGATGCCTGTGCCGACCGTCTTCGCGACATGGACGCCAACGAAAAAAACTGCTGCAAAATTGAAGAAAGCGGCCCAGAGAACCGCCTGCCGGGGAGACAGGACACGGGTGGAGACGATTGTGGATATTGAGTTGGCTGAATCGTGAAACCCGTTGATGTAGTCGAAAACCAGGGCCACCGCGACCAGGAAGACGACAAACGCGAAAGAATCAACCATTTTTCAGGACGATGCCTTCTACAATGTTGGAAACATCCTCACAGACATCCATGGCTTCCTCGAACCGCTCGAAAATTTCCTTCCATTTGATCAGTTCGAAGGGGTCCTTTTCGTGCTCGAACAGTTTGGCCATCGTCGCGCGCAGAATCTGATCGCCCGTGTTTTCAAGGGTGTTGATCTCCACGCAGTTTTCCAGGATCGTTTTGGCGTTTTTCATGTCCCGCAGACCGCTGACGATTATTTTCACCTTGGCCGTAGCCTCGTTTAAAATCCTGGCCTGCTGAATCAGCTCATCCTTCGGAAACTTGATTTTGTACAGGGACATCCGGATGGCGGAGGCCTCCGTCATATCCAGGATGCTGTCCATCTTGTTCACCAAAGCGTAAATGTCTTCGCGATCGATGGGGGTCAGGAAGGTGGTGTGCATCTTCTCGTAGGTGCGGTGGGTGATGATGTCGGCCTCATGCTCGATTTCCTTGAGCTTGGTCAGTCTCATCTCGAAGGTATCGTAATTGAGGAGCATGTCCAGAAAAAGCTTCCCTCCCTCTTCGATCTTGTCCGCCAGCTCTTCAAAGAGGTCATAGAACTTTTCTTCCCTGGGGATAAATCGCATCGTGCGGGGCCTCCCTGTCAACAGTCCCGGCAACTGAGATTGTTTCGCAACCGGGCATGGCTGAAAAATATTCGCGTGTCCTCTAACGAATTATTCCAAAAAATGCAATAGAATTAGTCCAAAAAACTTCTCATATTTCTAACACTCCGAAAACAGAACGAAACATTACTGCCCGGGACAATTCCCGTCCGGTTTCGTCCCCAGATAGAGGTAGGTGATGCCCAGGGTCAGCGGAGCGCGTGCCACCGCCTTCAGCCCGGCTTCCCCCATCATGACCGCAAACTCGCCCGGCGAGGGGAAGTGCATGATCGAATCGGCGAGATAGCGATAGGCTTCCGGATTTCTGGAAAAGGCGCCGGCCATGAGGGGCAGGATGCGGTTCAGGTAGAGATCGTAGAGCCGCTGGAACAGGCGGTTCCGCGGGAAATGCATTTCCAGGACAATGACCTGGCCTCCGGGTGCGACGACGCGCATCATCTCCTGCAGCGCCCGGATGCGGTCCGGAATATTCCTGATTCCGAAGGCAATCACCGAAACATCGAAGGATCCGTCTGAAAACGGCAGGTGCAGGGCGTCTCCCTGCATGAACCGGATCCGTCCGGAGAGCTGACTCTTTTCAATCTTGCGACGACCGATCGCCATCATCTCCGGAACGATATCAAGCCCCGTCACCTCGATTTCCGGGTGCTGCCGGATGGCCTCGATGGCAAGATCGCCCGTCCCGGTTGCGACATCGAGCAGACGCCGCGACCGCTGGAAGCGCATGCGCCGGACGGCGGCCCGCCGCCAGGCCACGTCCTGTCGAAGACTAAGGAAATGATTCAGGAAATCGTACCGGTCCGTAATCGTCGCAAAGATTTCCCGGACCGTGCGGATGTGCTCATCGGAGTTCATCCCGCTGACCGCCCGATATTTGCGGCTACCCGGTTTCTGCGCCTCCCCCATCCCTTCGTTCCTGTATCAACCCCCGTTCGTCGTCCTCGCCGATGCATGCACGCCGGCTTTCTTCTTTTTTTTCTCGGCCTTCTTTCTGTCTTTCAGCGGCTCCTGCTGCCGCTTCTTCCTGGGCCGCTCCGCTATGCGCTTCTCTCCGGCCGGACGGTCACCGTTTTTAAGGGACAGCTTCCGTCCATCCCCTCCGGTTTCCGTATGCTGCCTGCGGAGGTTGGCCGGTGTTTCCAGAAGGGCCTTTTCCGCAAGCGTCAGGCTACCTGCACCGTGCTGCAGTTTACCGGCGATTTTCCGGTAATCCGCATATTCTGCATTTTTCGGGTTCAGGGCCACAGCCCTGTCCAGATCCTGAACCGCCTGCGGATAATTGCCCATCAGGAGGTGGGAAATGCCCCGGTTGCCGTGCGCTTTTGCATCCTCCGGCTTCAGCAGGATAGCCTGTTCAAAGGCCCGGGCAGCCTCCTGGTGCTGACCCGCCAATGCGCCGGCATATCCCCTCTCGATCCAGTCTGCGGCAAGAAGCTGACGAATCGCATGATCAAAGTGTTTCCTCTCGACCGGATCGGCGGCATCATCAGCCGTTTCGCCGCGAAGGAAATCAATTTCTTCCAATGCCTCTGCAGTTTCCTGTCTTGACTGCGCCAGTTCCTCAACCACACGGCGGTTCTTTCTCAAGCCGTCGATCGCGGCGGCAACATCGTCCGGGTCGGCGGCCATTTTCGCTCTGACCCGGTAGGTCCGGTTTTCCCATTTTTCTTCTACAATCGTCATCCTGACGATGCCTGCAGCGAGCGAGGCGACCTGCTCGGCACCCATCTGATAATCCTTCACTGCGGTCTCCCTCTCCAGGCAGGCCCCCAGTTCCTCGAGCAGCAGCCGCTTGACCTGCTCCAGGGCAATCGCCCGGGACGATCCCTCGCTGTCCATCACGCCGGCTTCATGATGATACTCCTGCGTGAAGGCCTGCGGTGCGGCGAAGACCGGCAGCGCAGAGAGCAGGAAAAAGACGGTGGTCAGGAGCGTCCGGACAACGGCACGCCCAGGTCCGGAAAGCTTCATCGTTCCAGCGAATATCAGAGAAATGACCAGAATGGCGAACCATTCGAATATCCCGACAACTTCGGTCATGACCGTCCATCCCCTCATTTACGTCAAATCAATTTCATGCAAGCCCGACGGACGCACCGGTCCTCAGGCCCTAAAAAAGATTCTCCAGAAGTTCTCTCAAACTTCCGATCTTCAGAAGGTCCACCCCGGATCCGGCCGCGACATCCCGGGCACGGGTCATGGGCAGAATGCAGCGGGTGAAGCCCATGCGGGCTGCCTCCCTGACCCGGATGTCCATCTGAGAGATGCCCCGGACCTCGCCGGTGAGCCCCACTTCTCCAAAAACGACGGTTTTCGCATCGATGGGCCGATCGAGAAAACTGGACGCCATGGCGGACACGATTCCCAGGTCGATGGCCGGCTCGTCCACCCGGATCCCGCCGGCGACATTGATGAAAATATCGTGATTGCTGAGATGCAGGCCGCAGATCTTGTCCAGCACGGCCACAAGCAGGGAAACCCGGTTGTGATCGACGCCGATGGCCGTCCGCCTCGGCATCCCGAAATTGGTGGGGCTGGCCAGCGATTGAATCTCAACGAGAATGGGCCGCGTGCCCTCCATGCTCGGGACAACCACCGAACCGGGAGCCCCCTTCGGCCTTTCCGACAGAAAAAAGCGGACGGATTCGAAACCACCTGAAGCCCGTCGTCCCGCATCTCAAAGACGCCGATCTCATTGGTGGGGCCAAAGCGGTTTTTCATCCCGCGGATGATCCGGTAGGCATGCCCCGAATCCCCCTCGAAGTAAAGGACCGTATCCACCATGTGCTCCAGAACCTTCGGACCGGCGATGGACCCGTCCTTGGTGACGTGCCCCACCAGGAAAACGGGAATGCCCGTCTTTTTGGACAGGAGAATCAGCCGCTCCGACGCCTCCCGCACCTGGCCGACACTGCCCGGAGCGGAGGAAAGGGCGGCTGAATAGACGGTCTGGATGGAATCGATGACAACGGCCTGCGGTGCGAGGCTCTCAATGTGCCGGACCATATTTTCGAGGTCAATCTCCACAAGGATCAACAGGTTGGGTGAAGCGGCGCCGATCCTTCGACCCCGGAGCTTGATCTGCTTTGCCGATTCCTCCCCCGAAATATAGAGGACTTTCGATCCCTTCTCCGCGAGCCTGTGAAGCATCTGCAGGAGCAGGGTTGACTTTCCGATGCCCGGATCCCCGCCCACCAGGACGGCCGACCCCCCTACAATGCCGCCCCCAAGAACCCGGTCCAGTTCGGCAATGCCCGTCGTCATGCGGTCCTTCTCATCCGCCGCGATGGCATCGATGGACTGCGGCGGTTCGCTCAGTTGAAGCCCGGGCCGCAAAGCGGGATCGCCGGAGCGGATTTCTTCTTCAACAAACTGATGCCACTGCTGGCAGGAGGGGCACTTGCCCAGCCACTTCGAGGACTGATGACCGCAGTTCTGGCAGAAAAACTGTGTTTTTATCTTTTTCAACGTCACGCTCCGTGCGGCACGATCTTCAAATCTACATATGATTATTTTGACAGGCCGTCAATATGAAACGAGAAAATGTCTTGTATAAACATTTCAATGTTGTTATAAAAGTAAGGTTTGAAAAAAGCAGGAAAGGAAAACCCCATGCACAACCCGAATTTCAGTTCCGGCCCCTGCAGCAAGAGGCCCCGGTGGCGCCTCGATGCCCTCAAGGATGCTGCCGTCGGACGGTCTCACCGCTCGGCGCTGGGCAAAGAAAAGCTCGCCCGGGCCATCGCGGAAACAAAAAGAATCCTCGAGATTCCCGAAGACTTCCTAACCGGCATCTTCCCCGGATCGGACACCGGCGCTTTTGAAGCGGCCATGTGGACCTTTCTGGGGGCAAGGCCGGTCACCGTCCTGGTCTGGGAGAGTTTCTCCGACGGATGGGCGACGGATGTGACAAAACAGCTCAAATTGAACCCGGTTGTCCTGAAGGCCGGTTACGGAAAAATTCCCGACCTGAAAGCGGTGGACTGGAAAAGTGACGTCGTATTCGTGGCCAACGGCACCACGAGCGGCGTGAAAATCCCGGACTGGGACTGGATCCCCGCCGACCGGGCCGGCCTGTCGCTGTGCGACGCGACCAGTGCGGCCTTTGCCATGCCGATCGACTGGACGAAAGTGGATGTGCTCACCTTCTCGTGGCAGAAATGCCTGGGCGGCGAAGCGGCCCACGGAATGCTGGTCCTGAGCCCGAGGGCCATCGCCCGGCTTGAATCCTACGACCCGCCCTGGCCGCTGCCCAAGATCTTCCGCATGAAAAAGGGCGGCACCGTCAACCGCGCCATCTTTGAGGGGGACACCATCAACACCCCTTCCATGCTCTGCGTGGAGGACTACCTCGATGCGCTTCAATGGGCCGGTGAAATCGGCCTGGCGGGACTGTTCAAACGAAGCCGGGCCAACCTGAAAATCATCGAGGACTGGGTGGAAAAAACGGACTGGGTCGATTTTCTGGCCCAATCCGGGGATATCCGTTCGAACACTTCCGTCTGCCTGACCGTCACCAGCGAAAAAGTGAAAGACATGCCCAAGGAAGACCGGGCCAAATTCCTGAAATCCGTCGCGGGCGTCCTGGACAAGAACAACACCGCCCACGACATCAATTCCTACAAGGATGCCCCTCCGGGGTTCCGTTTCTGGTGCGGCCCCACCATTGAGCCGGCAGACATCGAGGCCGCCCTCACCGAGCTTGAAAAGGCCTACCGCCAGAAAGCAGCCGCATTGTAAAGAGAAAATTTAAGAAGGAGATCCATTGCATGAAAAAGGTACTGATCAGCGATTCCCTTTCCGCCGAGGGGATCAAAGTATTGAAGAACACGCCGGGGATCGAGGTGGACGTCATGACGAACCTCACCCCGGACGAACTGAAAGGCGTCATCAAGGAGTATGACGGCCTGGTGATCCGGAGTGCCACCAAGGTGACGCAGGCGATCATCGACAGCGCCGAAAACCTGAAGATCATCGGACGGGCCGGCGCCGGCCTGGACAACGTGGACATCATCGCCGCGAGCAAGCGGGGGATCGTCGTCATGAACACCCCCGGCGGCAACACGATCACCACGGGCGAGCACGCCATCTCCATGATGCTCTCCCTGTCCCGGAAAATCCCGCAGGCAACGGCCTCCATGAAGTCGGGCAAATGGGAAAAGAACAAATTCATGGGCAACGAGATCTTCAACAAGACCCTCGGCATCATCGGAATCGGCCGCGTGGGTTCCATCGTCGCCGACCGGGCGCAGGGCCTGAAGATGAACGTGATCGCCTATGACCCCTTCATTTCCCCGGAGGCGGCACAGAAGATCGGGATCGGCCTGGTCAGCCTGGATGACCTGCTGAAAAACTCCGACTTCATCTCCGTGCACACGCCCATGACCAAGGAAACCAGGGGCATCCTCAACAAGGACGCCTTCGCAAAAATGAAACAGGGCGTCTTCATCATCAACTGCGCCCGCGGCGGGATCGTCAACGAAAAAGACCTTTACGAAGCCCTCGTTGCCGGCAAGGTGGCCGGGGCCGCGCTGGACGTCTTTGAAGAGGAACCCACGAAAAACAAGGATCTGATCGCTCTGCCGAATGTCATCTGCACGCCGCACCTGGGCGCCTCCACCGACGAGGCGCAGATCAACGTCGCCATCGCCATTGCCGAGCAGATCTCCGATTACCTGATCAAGGGAGAAATCCGCAATGCCGTGAACTTCCCCTCGGTCAGCTCCGAACTGCTGCAGGTGATCCAGCCCTACCTGGACCTGTCGGAAAAGCTCGGAAAATTCCAGGCCCAGGTGGTCACGGGCGGCATCCAGGAGGTCCTGATCGAATACAGCGGCAAGATTCTCAACTATAACGTCGCCCCCCTGACCATTTCCCTTCTGAAGGGGCTGTTGACGCCGGTCCTGAAGGACACGATCAACTACATCAACGCCCCGGTGGTGGCCAAGGAACGGGGCATCAAGGTCGTCGAATCGAAAAGCAGCGAGGTCGGGGACTACACCAGCATGATCGCGCTGACCCTCAAAACGTCGAAAGGGACGTTCTATGCTGCGGGCGCGCTCTTCGGACGCCGGGATCCCCGCATCGTCCAGATCGATAAATTCACGCTGGAAGTGGTTCCCGAAGGTTACATGCTGGTCCTTTCGAACTATGATCGTCCCGGGGTCATCGGCAACATCGGGTCAACACTGGGACAGAACAACGTCAACATCGCCAGGCTCCACCTGAGCCGCGACCAGATCGACAACCAGGCTCTCGTGGTCCTGAGCACGGACAGCGTCGTGCCCGAAGCGGCCCTGGACAAGCTTCGCAAGCTGCCTCATGTCATTTCCGTCATTCAGCTGGAAATGTAGCGACTTTCTTCAATGAAGAAAAGGGAGGGCGGATCATGGCAAATGTCGTGGTAATCGGATCCCAGTGGGGTGATGAAGGAAAGGGTAAGGTTGTCGATCTGTACGCGGAAGACGCGGATGTGATCGCCCGTTTTCAGGGGGGAAACAATGCGGGGCACACCCTCGTCGTCAAAGGGGTGCAGACGATTCTTCATGTGATTCCCTCCGGCATCCTGCATGACCATAAAATCTGCATCATCGGCAACGGCGTCGTCGTCGACCCGGCGGTGATGGCACAGGAGATCGACGATCTGCATGACCGTTCGCTCTTTCCCGCCAACACGAAACTTCTGGCGAGCGAGATTGCCCACCTGATCATGCCTTATCACCGCAGGCTGGACATCGCGCGGGAAGCCCGCAAGACCGGGAAAAAGATCGGCACAACCGGCCGGGGAATCGGTCCCGCGTACGAGGACAAGGTGGCCCGCATCGGCATCCGGTTCTGTGATCTCCTGGACGACGAGGTCTTTCGCGAAAAATTGAAGTCCAATCTGGAGGAGAAAAACTTCTACCTCACAAAACTCTTCGGGGAAGCCCCCCTGGACGAGCAGCAGATTTACGATGAATACCGCGCTTACGCCGAGAAGCTCAAATCCTATGTGACAAATACCTCGCTGGTGATTGAAAGGGAAATGCGGAAGGGCAAGAAGGTCCTTTTCGAAGGAGCCCAGGGCTGCCACCTGGATGTCGACCACGGCACATTCCCCTATGTGACCTCTTCCAACACCGTCGCCGGCAACGCCAGTTGCGGGACCGGCATCGGACCGCTTGCGATCGGCGCGGTGGTCGGGATCTGCAAGGCCTATACGACGCGGGTGGGACAGGGCCCTTTTGTCACGGAACTGACCGGCGAGATCGGCGAGCACATTCAGACAGTCGGCCAGGAATTCGGAGCCACTACGGGCCGGAAGCGGCGCTGCGGCTGGCTGGACATGGTCCTGGTCAAACAGTCCATCCGCGTTTCCGGCATCACGGGCATTGCCATGACGAAGCTGGACGTCCTGACCGGGATTGAAAAATTGAAAATCTGTGTCGGTTATAAAAGCCCGTCCGGCGAAGACTTTACCGAGTCCGTTCCCTCGAATCTCCGCGTGCTGTCCGAATGCCGGCCCGTTTATCAGGAACTGGACGGATGGACAGAAGATATCCGTCATGCCAAGCAGATCGGCGATCTCCCGAAAAATGCGAGGCGCTACGTGGAAAGGCTCGAAACGCTGGCCGGAGTTCCGCTCACACTCGTTTCGGTGGGAGCGGGAAGGGAAAACACCATCGTACTGAAAAGTCCCTTCAGTGACTGACTGCTTTCTTCTTGACAAGCGGAGGGACTTGTTTTATGAGGGCAGGCCTTTCGAACAGGGCATTTCCGGGCCGTTAGCTCAGAGGTAGAGCAGCGGACTTTTAATCCGTTGGTCGTGAGTTCAATCCTCACACGGCCCACCAATTACGGGGCTTCCCGAAGGGGAGGCCCTCTTTACTGTGTCCACGTTTGTCCACACTTGACCAACTTTCCATGAACCGCCGAGAAACTCTGAGGATGGTCTGCCATCCGATGCCCTGGCCCTTTGGCAGACCTAAAGCCATAGCACATCCTCATCAGAATAGCTCAGTGTATAAAGTTAGACACTCTCTCCAATCCCCCGCCATCCGCCGCCGCAGAAAGTCGCGGGCAACCCGGAACGGTTTCCAAGGTCATCAACCAACGCCCTGTGCTTTGCATGTGTTAAAAGCATGGCCATCCTTGAATAGATCGCTCGAACATAGATTTTATCAGCGACCTCTCATCCCTCTCGAAAGAGTTTTCTGATAGATTCATCAGATAACTCATTCCACCTTTTCGGCCATCTCCTTCTGCAAAAAGTCGTGTATAAATTTAGACACGTCTTCCACCCTTCTTATAAATTTAGAAAAGAAAGCCTCTCCATTCCTTCCATGAACCTCCTAAGAGAAACTCGCTTGAGAATCACTTCACGACCGATGCCCGATGCCCTTCGCAGTATCGAAAGCATGCTCGTTGGCGAAAAAGACCTCTGGCAATTTTGCCAGAAGTCTTAAATTCTTTGCCATTTCCTTCTGCAGGAAGTCGCGGGCCACGATGTCCGGATGCGCCTTGATCGTCCGGGCTTGATGGGCCTTCTTTCGGGTGATCCCTTCGGGTACACCCCTTGGCACTTTTTCTTCCTTGGGAGTAGGTCTTCCCTATTCGGGCGATTGTGCCCCGATTTTCGGCTTGCCTCCTCTCTGGACTCGGCAGCAGCTCCCCGATCCGCGCCTCGATGTCCAGCAACGGCCTCGGCCTGGGAATCTATTTTGCAATTTGCGGAATTAGATTCCCACTTCCTCCCGGCTGTCATATTCGCCACCCTTGAACGTGCTCCATCACCGCACTACATGAACCCCAGCTTCCGGCACGGCCGCCAACTCCCCCGGCGCCGCCTTCTCCACCTTGCGCGTAATCTCAGGGCAGTCCAGGACCGCAGGCCGATGGCCCCACCGTCCTGTCGAACGATGGCCGGTTGCGCGCGGCGGCACGTTTCTGTGATCGAAGGAGACGACGGCCTTGATCTTCGTGTGCCTTGTTGCGTCCACACCCATATGATGATAAACGATCATCTCCCCCCCCGACTAACAAAACGTTGGTCACTGACTACCACTGTGGTGGTCATAGCCTGACCCCCTTCGGCTTTTGTGCTCAATTAGAAAATTACCCCATCCCGTCACCCCTGCCGGTCACAGATCGTTGAACCTCGTCGATCCTGGCAAGCCGTCATGCGGCCCGCGGATCAGTTCCCTGGCCCTTTCTGGTGTGAGAGAACTCGCATACCGCTGCTAAAAAGATGTTTCACTCATTAAAGTAGAAGCTCCATCGCCGCCTGTGCCGCCGGTGATCGACTCCGATACACCGAATCGTTCAATCGCATTCAAGGTGACCGCGTTCCACAGGCGAATGATGCCGTCGCGTTAAGGGACTCGTTCAACATCGTCGTGATCGTGCATGGCCGCCTGGAGAGGAGAGTAAAAAGAGGAGCGCAGGCACGGAGGCGACCGCGTCCCTCTCGATCACCTGGTGGTGGTGGCCACCAGGCTGCCAGGATCACGGGAGTGGAGACCCCCGCTCCGGTCCGCCGGAGGTTGTTTCTGAAATGAGGACACTCTCCGGCTTGTCCCCATCGGGACTTACCGGGCGAACCCGACAGGATCCCGCACCTGCAGTTCATGCCCCCGCGAGAGAGCATGATCTAAAGGCCCGGACCGTCAAGCCCCGCGACCGTGTTAAATGTCAGGCCCGCGTTGCCAGGACCACAAAGGGCGAAAGCGCATCGCTGCCTTTGTGGGGCGTCAGCGCGGATGCGTGAGCATTGGTTGGCCATCAAGACGATATGTCCACCGCAGAATGGCCTCATCGAACAAAAAGTCTTACATGCAAACTGGTCCCGCCTGCTCGATTCTCCCCTTTTCCGCCACAATATAGGAATTTAGGTCGGCCAGATGATGTCGCCAACCGTGCCGAGCGTTGCCGCCTGCTCGATCGGGATGACCGGCTTTCCGAGCAGCGTATTGAAGGGAAGCCCCGACAGGCCGTTTGCGGGCATGAAAACCGGAACACCACCTGTTCCGACGGAGAGGCTCATGGCGTAAAGCTGCGGCAGGATATTCCGATTGATGTACCATGCCGCGGTTGCTTCGGATTGCGGCAAAAGACGCGACCACATTTTTGTGATGTTCTCATAAACCACACTCGCCGCTTTCTGCCCGGTCTCCTTTGCAACTGATACCAAACAACCGGCATTCAACAGTCCAAGTGGCTGCCCTGCCCCGGTTCCATTGCAAATGGCGTCATCGACCAAAAATCCGAACTCGGACACGAATGCCTGTGAAACCACGCTCTCCAGCGCAACCGTGTCCGCAATTAATTCATCCGTCAGATAACAGATGCCCGTCAGCTTCTTCAGATTCAACCCGATTTGTCTGAACTTCGGCTTGCTGGCCGTAAGCTCGCTGGCCTCGTCCTTCCAGATCCGACGATTCCGCCGCTGCGGGTGCTGACCCTGGAGGTCTCATCGATCATGTTCATCTTGATCCCGTTGCTGTTCGGGCCGATCTGAATGCGGCGGCAGCGCGGGAGCAGGACGCCGGTCTGGTAAAGCTGCTGGAGGAGATCATTTGAAAAACTTCTCTGAACCAGGAATCCGGCCTCAGAGGTACCGTCTCCCCAAGCCCCGACGCAGCGCGAATCTCATGCAGTCTGGGATCGATTTCTCCGCCAGGTGTTCCCGCTCTGACAACCAGCCCGATCTGCTCGCCCAGGTTTTTGAACGGACCCCTCACGGGACCGGCTGCCGCTGCCGCTCGGCCCCTGGAGTGTCAAAGGCCGGTTTGCGGGAAGATCGCGGAACTCCTCATTCTGAAGCTCTTGAAATTCCCGGATGAGCTGCTTCTCTTGATCGGTAAGCGCCCGCCGTTCACGTTTCGCATTCGCGTGGATCGCGTGGACCTATCGGGTACTTTTTCATATTTTCTTCGTCTCTTGGTCATTTTCAATCACCTCTTATTTTTAGTTTTGTGCTGCATATGGTTTCCCGGATCTGTGATTTTCCATCGGCAGATCCGGGAAGAAGCCCAGCGGCGGCCTGGCCATGCGGATGAGGTCGCGACTCTCACCAACCTGGCGGGATGTGCTTTACAACGCGGCATCCTCTTACCTGTGCCTCGTCCCGTGGCGGTATGTTCATCGTTTCAACTGATCGTCAATATGCCCCCAAATATGCTTGACCACAGGCGGCCACTTGCCATCCTTTCTTGGCCATTTTATGCCGTCAAACACAACCTCCGAATAGCAGGGAAAGTCACTGACTGCAGCCTGCCTGTCCTTTTGCCGAGAACCCGCCGCCAGTCGGCAGGGCGTCAGCATCACGCCAGATTAGCAGCAGGGCGTTTCTGTGCCTGCGCCAAAGCTCCCTTGCGTTTTCGTTCATGGCGTAGGCTTCCTTCTCACTGTGCCTCGCGATCCCGGCGGGACCATAACAGGCTTTGCAGCCACAGAAACAGCAGCCGGTTAGAAGGTGCAATTCCGTGAACCCGTCCAGCTTTGCAGGCAGTTTCCCGCCTCGCCGTGTCGATCTCATCCAGTACCCCCTCGGGCGGCCTGCCGGGACCGCTGCTGTTCTGCTCGGCGAAGTCGAGGCCGAGCGCCTTCAGGACCATAAGCTTCTGCGCCCTTGCGTCTCCGAAGGGGATCTTCAAAAGCGGATGGTCTTTTGGTTGTCCGAATCGATCCTTGACCAACAACCCATATTTACTCATTCAAGATTGACAAGCCAACTCCGTAGGCGTAGATTGAAGTGAAGCTCTTCAGCAGCAAAAGACCGGCAGAATCGCTTATGTCGTAATCCCGCCGCAGCACATCCGCAGCTTCTTCTGCCTGTTTTCTATGGTTTTCAAACACTTAACACACCATTTAGGCGATATTTTTCAAAGCAAAACATTAATAATTTGAATGCGATCGACCGCGAATGGTTAATTTCCCGCGCCGTCTACAAGGCTATCATAGCCCCGGTAAGCCATCGTTATCACTTCCGTCTCCCCCGTCTTCTCGATGGCCGCCAGGAGCGGAGAGGGCTTTGGTCCATTTGGACCAACGCCCTCGCTAACTGCCTGATTTTCTTCATGCGCGACTGTGGTTTTTGGTCCATTTGGACCAGCATCTCTTAATACGGTTGACTTGCTCACCCCCAGCATCTTGGCCGCCGCCCGCTGCTGCTGTCGATCTTTCCTTCTCAATGTGCGCGTCTAACACATTCCTCCTGGCCGTTCTCGAACCGGACCCAGGCGGAACGCATCTTAACGAAGAATGCGATCGCTTCACATTCACGGCCACACAACTGCGCCCTCTTGCTGGTGTTCTTCCAGGTGTATGTGTAGGTCATATCCTCTTGCCTCTTTCCTTGTCTCATCCGGCTGCACTGTCGCCGTCTCCATGTCTGCCGGCGGCCAGTAACGAATCGGCTGTCCCCCAAGCAAAGCGATTGAGGCAGGCCCTACAATATCCTTGATAAAACACTGGACGCTGACAGCCTTTGACCCGACATCGTTTCAGCTTTGGCATTGCTCGACCTCTTCCTTATCCTCGCCACGTTGCAATCCGGCCATGTATAGCGACATCAAGTATGCGATCTGATGCTTGCCATCTGTCTTTAGTCGCTCGGTCTGCGCCCGCCTTCGGTCCTCATCAGGATCGGCCTTGACTTCCTCCAGCAGGGAGGACAGCTCCTGATCGTAAAGCTCAATGAACTGCTCCTGCCCCATCATCTGCCGCAAACCTAACCGCCTCAATTCAAACGCTTGATTGTCCATGATGTCCCTCCGTCAATCCTTGTCGCAGTATTCGTTTATCGTCGTTGTCCTGGTTATGACATAAACAAGATCGGACAGCATTTGAGGCGTGAACCATATCTTTTGATGGAGATGGCATATCCAGCAGAAAGCCTGTTCGGCCGTCTTAAGCCTGTCCATTTCAATATAGTATTCATGTCCCTTCGGATCGATGACAATGCTATCGTGCCTTTTGATATACTTAACCGTTCCGCAGCTTTTGGTGCTTTTCCATTCCTTCATTCTGTCCGTGTCTTTCGTCCAATCCATAAACTTCAATTCGGATTCCATGACCACCCCCTATTGCTTTACCCGTTCATAGAACTCGTTGATCGCACATTGCGCCAGATGGCTGCCGCCTGTATCGGGATGGTACTTGATAGACAGCTCCCGATATACCGACCGCACCCTGTCCTGGACATCCGGCATATTTGCCGAAGGTTCGTCGTAGAAGTCCCGCCGACGTGCTGCCCGCTCCAGGATCACGGCCGACCGCAGCGGCTCCCGCAAGTCCTCCAGGCCGAACAGCCATTCAAGGTAACTGTCCGGGATGTCCCCCAGGTCCGCGCCACAATATTTTCCGAATGGCATTTGCATGGTCAGGCGTCCGGCTTCTTTACCCCGACATCGAAGTCACAGGTACAATCGGCCAGGTTATGAGTTTTTAGAGCTGGACATCCGCGTCGTGCTGTACCGAAACATGAGTAACTTTCCCTGGAATGATGGCCCCAGGCCCCAGGCATTCCAGCACCCGGTCGATCTTCTGCTGCATGGAGATCGGTTTCCTGGTTATCGGGTTATCGTCCCAAAATGGCCGACCTCGGTATTTTCGCCTTTTCATTTTGTCCCCTCAAATAAGAGTGACAAGCCTATTTAATAATTTTGGTCGTGCAGTGGCCTTTAGGCTTTGGCACGTCACCTATAATATAGGTGACAAGCCAAAGCCTATAATAGGGCCGTTAGGCTTTGCGTCCTATTTATTGACAAGCCTAACAAGCCTAACAAGCCTATTTCTTTTTGTTCAGCCAAACCCATTTTCGGTAATGCCCTCGGCCTCTGTTTTCGTCCGATTTCATGAACGGATTTCCACCTGATTCTGCCCATTGCATGAAGTCACGTATACGCCCATCGGATAGCCCCGTTGCTTCTTTGAAGGCAGTTTTAAACGGCCCGATGTCCATTTCACCGTCGCCCAGGATTTGGGCGGCTGTCGGTGCATATGCAGGCATCGGCAGTTTCGGCGTTTTGTTCTTCGCTGTCTTCTTTTCCGGCGTGATGTCATAGTCGATGCGGAAACAGTATCCGCCGCCCTCATCCTCGCCCCAGATGGCCGTGAATGGTTCCTGTGGCCGATAGTTGCGGAGGATGGTCTCCACTACCGCGGCTTCGTCTTCCGATGCGTGAGGCGTCAGCATGACCGCCGCGTCGTAGTCACGGCCCAGGACGTTCGATCCTGATCCGCGATCCCGAAGGTCACGCTCCCCCGGCGATCCTTTTGGATCATGGTGAACATAGATGATCGCGGCTCCGGTCTGCTCGGCCAGGACATCAAAGCTGTTGAGAATCGTTTTCATATCCTCGGCAGCGTTCTCAACTCCCCCGGCGATCTTGTAGAGGGGATCGAATACAATCACCTCGGGATTGAATGCCGCAGCCGCCTCTTGAATCCGTTTCACCCCGTCCGGTCCGATCAGGCCCAGGCCGCGCCCGTTGACAACCATGAGGCGATCCCCGATGTCCTCGGGATGGAGATTCATCGCCTTGGCAAGATTACGGATTCGCCTGTGGCTGTGGTTCGACTTGATTTCAAACTGGCAGTAGAGGACACGGCGGGCCTTCGGGACTTCCCATTTCAGAAAGTCTCGACCGGCTGCGAGTGACAGGGCCATTTGCTGTGTAAAAAAGGACTTGCGGAGCTTTGACGGTGCGATGATGGTCATTTTATCGCCCGCATCAAGCGTATCCGTGAAAATCTGATCCGGCTCCGGCGGCTCATGTTCCAGGTAGGCGGCGGCGCTGACAAGCGGCAGCAGTTGCGCTGCCCGTGCCTGATTCTCAAACCCATCCATTCCGTTCATTGGATCGTCCTCCCCTCCGGCGATAGCCAAAGGATTTTCTGATATGAATTTTTTTCTTGTCTGAAATGTCCTGGTAGCCTGGACAGGCGGGATGGATTAGAGCAGGCCGGATCAACGCCCATCGGGACCAGGTTCCCGTCATAGAGGCGGCACTTGATGTGCTGCTGCCACTCGGCAAGCGTGTTCACGACCGCCAGCTTCTGAACCTCGATCCAGGCGTGAATGCTCTTGCCGCCGGAATCAATCAAGGCGACGATGGGAAGATTTGCGGCGGCCCAAAACCGCAGCTGCTCCTCTCGGGGGATGTTGTCAAACTCAACAAGGCAATGAGCGAAATCCGCCACGTTATTATCGCCCCGGAAGGTGATCCCATCGCCGCCCTTGACGTTTGCCCACTTGCCGGACAGGGGATTGATGATGATGAACGGGCCGGATGTCCCGCCCGCTTTGAAATGTTCGATCCATACGGCGGCGGACTTGATGTTCACGCCGAGGATGCCCGGATCGGTACGCTCCCCGATCCAGACCTGGTCGTCGGGGAGGAACACCACATTGAGGAACAGGACCGCGTCCTGGTCCGGTTCATCCCACAGGCGGATCGGGGATGCGTCCCACAGGTCCGCTTCGTCCGTGATCCGCGCCTTGTTGATGATCCGTTCCCGCGCCGCTCGGCCGTCCTTTACGACCGGCTCCGGCTTCCGGGGGATGTACCCTCCGCCCTTGCCGTGGTCCTGCAGTGCCTTCTTGATGGCCGACTCGATCTCCCGGTCCGAGATGCGCCGTTCCCCTGGAGGGATGGCCGCCGAGATGTCCGAGTATATGGTCTCGGGCGAAAGGCCCGCCATGACCCCGTAATTCGACACGGAGAGCAGAAACGGATGGCAGCCGCACCCCGGCGGCGGGATGTTGCCCAGGGCCTCGGCGTATTTGGCGGACATGGTATTCACCGCACCACCACCGGCATGATGATCCAGATCACCGCCACGGCCCCGGTGACCAAAGTTCCCCATGTAGAAGTTTGGTCAAGAATCTGAAAAAATCTGTCAATCGCTGATTCCACCTGGTCGCCCTCCCTTCGCGATGTATTCATACAACGGCTTCCTGTTGCCCCTGCTGGCCTCTTTCAAGGCCCGCTCGTACTCGTACCTCCCCGGCGGCTGCTGTCCGGCCATGAGGCCGAGAAGCTCCTCCAGCAGGGATTCGATCTTTGCCAGGCGGGACTCGATGTTAGGGCTTGCGCTCACAGAATAACGCCTCGTAATTCTCGCCCAGGGCTTCGGCCCAGGCTCGTTGGTCCTCCTGGTCAAGCTCATGCGCCCCCCGGACAACCCGGGAGACGGTCGATTCATGTTCGCCCATGTGCTGCGCGAACTGGAATTGACTCTTAAACTTTTCCGTGATCGCTATTTTCAACGGCCACAAAATTGCCCTTTCCATTTCAACCCCCTTGTGCATTAAGCAACTTGCTTAATATCTCTGGCAAAAAAAATTAAATCTTCTCCATTGCCGCATCGACCTCTCGCCGCAATGCCCCAAAGTTCACGACGTGTCCAGACTTCCAATCCTCATCCTTTTTCACTTGCACGTCCATGTTGCCCGCCGGAAACTGACACTCTTTCCCCGTCACTGCGAATTTGGGGTTTGAAAGACGCCCAATCAATAGTGAACGACTGAACGTCAAGCTTCCACGGTCCAGGCCCGAAGCGTTCAACTTCCCCATCGCGAAAAACGATATAGACGGTTTCCGGGTAAACTCCCCTTTTCTTCTCCGATTTGATTTTTTCAGCGAAGTCATTCACAAAAGCCCCGGCGGATGCACGGTTGAATCCGTACTCGATCAGATGCAGGAACAGGGCGATCAGATAAACGTCTTGCAGTGTGAAAACGGCCCGCGTTCCCGCCCCCGACGCCTTGACGGATGGTTTGATGTATTCGTTGACAACCCATTCACGGAAACGGCCCCGCTCGATCTGTAACCCCTTTGCAACGTCAAGATTAAAATTCAGATTTCAAGTCAAGCCCCTCTATTGATTGAGTTGATTACTTAATAAAGCGCATTAAAAGAAAGTCAGATATTTTTCAATAAATTTATGTTATATGAAAAATGACACGATGTCGGATTTGCCGATGGTCTGCGCCCGGTGGATGTCTGCTTGGACACGCCAGGGGGCAGGGTGATAGTGCCCGCAGTGAACCATTGATGGCCTTGCTTAATTTAGGCTTCGGTATCGCCTTCGGCAATATCCCCCAGCTTGGCCTCTGCATGGGGGGGGCAGTCAGGAAACTTGAACGCGGCAAAAACAGATGGGCGGAACGGTTCCGCCCATCTGAATCAGGAACACAATCATGGCCGTAAACTGGCATAAAGATCCGCTCTGTGATCGACTATTGCCTCGGTGGACGCCATGGCCGCCGCGTCCGGCTGCCCCTGCCCCCGGAGATCACGGACCGTGCGGAGGCCGAGCAATACGAGCGGGACATAAAGTCCATGCACCGGGCCGCAAAGCTCGGCAACAGACCGCCTGATCGGTCCGCCCTGGTCGATGATCTCTTTCCCGAATATCTCCAGTGGTACAAACTCCATCGCGCCCCTGGACATGGAAGGATGTCGATCTGACATACGACGCCCACCTGTCCCGGCTGCTCGGGGACAAGCGGATCGAAGGACTCACAAACGAGCATTTGTCGCTGTACCAGAAGCTCCGCAAGGCCGAGCAGACACGAAACAAGGTCAAGGTCAAGGCCCGGGAGAAAGTCCCGCGACAGGCCCCGTCAGGCCGCACCGTAAACAAGGAACTGGATTATTTTAGAGGATTCTTGAAATGGTGCCGGACCGAGAAAAATATGTCCGTCCCGATCTTAAAGATCAGCAAGCTCCCGGAGTCCCGCCCGATCCCGATGGTGCTGTCACCCGATGAGATTGTCAGGATACTTGAGGCGGCAGGCCCGACGCACCGGGCGTTGATCCTGTGCTTATACGGACTCGGCTTGAGGATGAACGAGGCCAGGAACATCCGCCGTCAGGACATCGACATCGACAACCGGACTTTGACCGTCAAGCAAAAAGGCGGCAGTTTCAAGCTGCTCCTTTTGACCCCGGCCCTGCTGTCCTCCCTCATGGAGATCGCCGCTCCTGGGCAAACGTCGCAAGCCGAGGACTATATCTTTCTTTCTGGACGATCAGGGAAGCCCGTTTACGACATCCGAACAGCCCTCCGGCGGATATGTAAGGATGCGAGGATCACGAAGCGCGTGACGCCTCATCTGTTCCGACATTCATGTGCGACGCACCTGATGGCTTCCGGGATCAGCTCCCGGATCGTCCAGAAGTTTCTCGGCCACAAGGCGATCACGACGACCGAGTTCTACACTCATGTTGCGGGAAAGCACCTGGAGCAGGCGGCGGATGTCCTCGGGAAGTTGACCGGCGGGAAGTGATCGTGTCCACATATTCGCTTTGAATATCAAAGCCGTGTCCACGCTATGAATAGAAAAAGCTGAATTATAACAGCTTGAAACGACTGACTTTTAATCCGTTGGTCGTGAGTTCAATCCTCACACGGCCCACCAACGAAATCAAGGGGTTGCAAGTGTTATTCATTTGCAATCCCTTCTTTTTTGTGAAGTAATTGTGAAGTTCGCGAAGTGCTCAAGGCCTGATCCAGAATATCAACGGCCTTGACTTTGTGAGAGGGTGCAAGATGGGCATATCTGAGGGTCATGGTTAGGGTCTTGTGACCTAACAATTCCTTGACGGTTGTAATATCGATTCCTGCCATGACAAGCTGACTTGAAAAGGTATGCCTCAGATCGTGAAATCTGAAATCCCGTATATTCGCCTTCTTGCAAGCCGACACAAACGAATTATGAACGTTTTTATATGGTTTCTCGGTTGTATAGTCATAGAAGACAAAGGGCACATTGATTTTCCGGGGTCTCTTTACAGTCCCTTTGAATAATTCTTCAAGGTGTGCCTTCAAAGTCGGATTGATCGGGATTTCCCGCCGTTCTCCGTTCTTTGTATGGGATAGAAGTATGAAGCCGTGCTTCATGTCAACGTCATCCCATTTCAAATTCAGGATTTCTCCTTTCCTCATGCCGGTGTTCAAGGCCATGACAACAATCGGCTTCAAGTGTTTCAGATGCTTGTCACAGGCATCAATCAGGGTTTGACATTCTTCCGTTGACAGATAGCGAAGCCGTCTATTGTTTTCCTCAAGCAGTTTTGCCCGTCTGATCCGTTTCAAGGTGTCTTCCTCTACCATGTCCCACTCAACGGCCTTTGTGAACATATGCTTGATGGTTGCAACATGACGGTTGATCGTTGCCGGTTTGTTCCCAGTCTGCAATCTCTTCTGATTTTGATAAGTCTCAATAAGCCTTGTGTCGAATCGTCTTAACGGTAACTGCCCGAATCGTTCTTTAAGCTGATTTATGACAAGCTCTTTCTGCTTGAAAGCGCGTTGTCTTTCGGCAAATTTCAGATAATCTTTCACAAGATCATTGAATGAATGGTTGCCGATCCGTTTTATCTCCGGCATCTTCCCTTCTCTGACAGACTGCCGCCGCTTGATTAGAAGGGTCTCGGCATCCTTGAATCTTTCCGATTTCGATGATTCACGGACAACCTTTCCATCAAGCGAGGCATAGGCAATCCAGAAGACGTGCCCGCGCTTATAAATTCCCTTTGCCATTTTCTTTTACCTCCAAGTGAATCAAATTTTCTAATTGTTCTGAAATAACTATTAGACCAAAAGTAACGATGAACACTCCATATGCCGCTATCCACACCAACGAATTTTCAGAAACAAGCCCTGCAATGAAAATTGGTATTAATGAAAAAGTCCATTTCATAAACTGATAGAATGAACCATGTTCAATCATCTTGACTCTCCTTTCCCTTGTCGTTTTCAATGTAATCCAATAACAACATTAAAGTTTTGCTTGCCGTGCGCTCCCCCCTTTCAAGGTAATAGACATGTTGCCGTGTGATCCCTATGCGCTTGCCGAACATGGCTTGCGATAGGCCTAACCGTTTCCTGAGCGCCTTGATTTCTTCCGGTGTCCAATTCTTCATGGCTTTAGTGTAATAACTCAGTTAGCATTTGTCAAGAAGTTTTTTTGTTCACAATTTAATTCACAGCATTTTGCAAGTGACTGACTATTCAAGATTATTCTCAGCATATAACGGACACAATATCCGTTTGCCGCTTATCCTCTGGCTTTGATGCTCGCCGTTGAAACCGGAAGCAAAGCGCGTGATTGATAGAGTTTGTCGATCTGCCGCTTGCGGAATTTCCATTGCTTGCCGCTCTTGAAACAGGGAATGTTTCCGTTGCGCGCCTGTTCCCTTATCCATGCCTCCGTGCTTTTCAGATATGCGGCAAGTCCTTTCACGTCAAAGATTTCGTCTGTGTTTGAGGATGGGCACAGAAGCGGTCTGACCATCCGAAAGACTTTCTCTGCCGTCATATCGATGATGGTCTGGATGGTCTGCTGAGGAATAAGCGTTTGAATCATCAAGGACTGATTCGCGCTGTCATCTGTCATTCGATTCGTCATTCCTTCCTTTCAAATTCAGTTTAAGGAATCCCTTATTTGTCCCTGCCGTACACCGGCGACAGGGGGGGATGCCGGTATGCTCGAATATCGTCATGTGCGGTCAATATTCCCCCCCCGACTTTGAAAAGACTTAAGTTTCTTCCGGTTGAATATCGATCACAGAATCATTTTCCTGTGATGCCTTGTCAGCAAGAAACTTTTCCCCCTGGCTTTTCCACGGCTCCATTTCATCTCTTACTCGCAAAATTTCCTCGACCAGAATGGAGACATCCGTTTTCACTTCAATCGGCGCATACGACCCGGTCATTTTGTTGGCCATGTCCAGACCCCTGCCGACATCCGTCATGTTGCCGGATTCAATCAAATCCCGAAGCCTCTGAACCCGTCTGCGCCTGCCGATTCCCTCTTGATGCAACAGATCATGGATGCACTCGGAAATGTCAGGGTCTTTCATGAGTTTAGTTCCCAACGCCTTCGCGCTCTCATTCGATGTGCAATCATAAGATGCCTTGACGGCTTCCAGATTCGATTTGCCTTCGACTTTTGCCAAGACAAAGCCCTTCTCTTTGTCCGTCAGCCTTTCGAAGCTCTCAGGCGGTCTTTGTGATTTGAGACGCTTTACCCGCTGAGAGATTGCCCCTTCCGTAACACCGAAATGCTCTGCCGCCTGCCGTTGTGTCATGCCGGATTCAATCATTTTGATTAGTTCGGTATCGTTCACTTTTCGCATGTTAGTTTACCCTCCGTTCCTTAAGTCTCTAAACCTTAAGCAAAGCCCTTCCCATTGCCTAACGGCCTTGCCGAAGTCATCAATTCCCGCTTCACCGGCAATGACTTCATGGTAAAGTGTATCAATAGCGGTTTCTGCCTGCCGGATTTCATGCGTTGCCGTGTATTGTCCCCCTGCGTATCTTGCGGTGATCCTGTCTCGTGCGCTTACAAGGATTTCCGTCATCGCATCTTCAAGGCTTTGACGGCGCGCCTCCGTCATGGTCTTGACAAGCCTGATTTTCGATTCCTCCCTTTTTTCGTTCCCTGTGATTGTCGGTTTGACTGCCTTCAAAGCCAATTGCAGATAGCCCATGATTTCATCCCTTCCTTGCGGAAAAAGCGGATTATGAGGAAAAAGTATCAACAGTAAGTCTTATTCCGCTTTCTCCGCTTATTCCGCACCCCGAAAGATTCTCTCTGTCGGTCGTCCTCCGGTGTCCTGTTTGCGGATATTTATCTTCTTGTATGTTTTCAAAAGCTCCAGAGCTTCATCAATCCGCTCTGTGCTTTTGTGTCCTCCGAAAAGATTATTGATATCTGTCCGTGTCAACCCATTTTCAGACTCGCTCAATGCTTGATGAATCCGGTCTGCCACTTCATCCCCCGTCTTGCCTCTAAAAATGTAATTGACGGACGCTTCAGCGTAATCCCACAGGGCAAGAGCGGCGTGAAGATGCTCAGCCCGCACAACCCTTGAACGATCCATCAAAGCATAGACGCACGAAAGGCGCATGACTTGCGCTTCCGCTCTGGAAAGGATCGCCCCTATCAATCCCCGCTTCCCTTCCGAAAGTTCTTCATAAATGCTTTTCCAGATTTCACGCGATTCCTCATCCCGTGTGATTTCATCAACGCGCTTTGCAAATTGGACAGCATCACGAATTCTGTCGCTCAGAGAGCTTAAGTCCATTTGATGGATCATCCCGCCTTCCGGCAAAACCTTTGAACGCTTCACGCAAAGCCAAATGAATCGATTTCCGAAGCCATTGAACATTTCCGTTTGTGACAGGTATCGTCTCAATTCGTCTTCCGTGATGTGCGCGCTTATGGAAACGTGCGCGCCGGTTGCCTTGACGGGATTGTTCTTTGTCAACGTCTGAAGATTGCCGGTGTCCCATGCCTGCCGAATCACAGGTGACAGGATGTTTCCGTCACGGCTTGCGCTTTTCAAGACGCTTGCAAACTCGCTTTCACACACAAGAAGCCGCTTGTCACTTACGCCGGAGTCTTCATATTTGCCAATTGTCCCCGCATCGCGCACATGGTAAGCAAGCCCTTCGCCGCTTGACAGCCCGCCCTTGATCCGCTCGCGCGCCCATTCTTCATCGATGTCGTGAAAAAGCCGTTTCACAATTCCTTCCGATGTTCCCTTGCGCGACTTGCTGGACTGCCCGACAATCACGGAAAAAAGCCGTAAAGGGTGACGGTCTGCCTCTACTCTGAAATGCGGCCCGTCCCCGATGATGTTGCCGAAGAACGTCAAGGTTTGAATCAGGATTGCAACAGGATCGGCCTCCGTGTGCGGTTCAATCGCCTTGACGATTTCACCGGCAAGCCCCTGATAGGCCGCTTCATCGATAGGGGCAGGCCATGACGATGAATCGCCGTTTAGGGTGATGGTTTCTTCTTTTTCGTGTGTGTCTCGAAATAGTGTTTCTGCCAGTTCAAACGTCATTGATCTTTCCCTTTCACAAGGCAGTAAAGCCCGTATTTGTCTTCATCGTTTCCGTTTGCAAGGATGTCCATGTGCCATTCAATCACCGGCATCAAATCGAATTCCTCTTGAAAAAATTCCACGTCTTCAATCGTCTTGAAGCCCTTCTTGATGTTGTGGAAGTCATGGGAAGCGGCGCAAAGCTCTTGATAATAATCCCGCTCCCATTGACGGAAACCGTTGACTAAATCACGCTTCGTTTGCACTTCCGGTTTGATTTTGGCTTTGTGGTTTCTGTCGATTCGTAGATAGCGGAGCGCGTCTTTGAATGACAGGTTGTGAAGCCTCTGAATGAATGTGATTGCATCCCCATGCGCGCCGCATCCGAAACAGAAGAACATCTGCCGCACCGGATCAAGTTTTTGAGAGGGTGTCCGTTCATTGTGGAAGGCACAGCACATCCAGAAGGCACGGCCTTTCTGTATCGGGTCAAAGCCTTCACGCCTCACGGTTTCAAGAATGTCAGGTTTTTCCATTTCCGTTTCCTTCCTGTCCCGTTAGCGCGCCGACAGCATTTGAGAGCGAATCCGTCTCAGGTGATGGACAAAATCCAAGACATGAACGGACGGGTTTTCATTGTACGCCCGCGTCAATTGGTTGACTTCCTTGCTTGCCGGAAACTCGAAAACGATCCGCGAACCTTGTTTTGTGAATTGTGGCGATATGCCGTGAAGGGATAAAAATGAAGTTAGATAGATGTCCAAGATGGGTACATTTGCGCTTGACTGTCTCATTTCCTTTGCCTCCAGAATTGTTTTTTGCTCTTAATCTGATGATAGCGCGCAAAATGCGGAAACCGTCCCATGCATGAACAAAAAAATAAAAAAGCCGGTGAATAATTACCGGCTTTCTGGAGTAAGTATTTGATATATATGTTATATTAATGCTTCTCTTTGTTTATCCGACTGATGCACAATTTTGATTTCATCGAAAGGAATTACCGCTGACCGCTCAATTTCTCCGTAAACGAATAGCTTCGACTTACCTGCCCCTGTTAATGCGCATTAATACCGCCATTGAACTTCCCAACTTGAAATATCTCGATACTTCTTTCTGGAGCATTCGACACTTGATCTCTGATCTATCCCTGTTGCTGTATTATCGTTATCGACTATTTGTGTTGGTTGTGCCATTACGATGGATACAATCTCAAAGCCACCTTGGTCTTTCAATTTAACAGTAAAGGTGGGGTATCCATACCTAAGTTGAAGAGAACTTATAAAACGCTTTGATGCCATAACCTTGTCTATAAATTCTTGGGGTTTGTTTTCCAATGACTCTTTGGGATTCAGTAGGGGGCTGGCTCTGAAAATATAATACAGGCGGCCCTCACGCCAAGATGTGGTCAAAACGCACTTTGCACCAACCTGTGGGATTTCTTCCGACCCCAAATATTTAGCCTTTGCAAGATCAGAATCATTTCGTTCTTCATACATTTTTTGCATTGAGTCACATGCCATGATCAGGTGAAGAAAGATCACGATGCACGCGACACGGAAAAATGGCGAAAGTAATTCTTTCATGATTGCCACCTCAAACTGATGAAATCATACCTTGCATTGACTTTAGTTTTTCGTTGTCTCCTTTTTCAATCGCCTGTGAATCGTGCTTTTTGACATCCCCTTTTGTCCCTTCAATACTGCCGCAATCTCTCTTGTGCTTTTGCCTTGCTCTCTCAATTTCTCTAAATCAGGTTCCATGCGCTCAATAATTTCGTTTTCGACTTCGTCAGGCTTCTTGATGGGAATTTTTGGATTGTCAGTAAGTTCCCCTTCTTCTTCGTCATCCTCATTTATCACCGTTTCAAATGGTTCTGCTTCGTGCTTATACAGCTCGCCGTAAAATGTCTGGATTATGAGATAATACTCTTTTAAGGTATCTTCCAAGAGATATTTTCTTCGCTTTGTAAAAGGATATATTGTCAGTTTTTCCAAAGACCGGTAAAGCGCACTTTTGACATCTTCCTTCGTTTTGTTTTCGCGTCTAAAAACGCCTTCGAAATCCGCATAGAATTTATCCGCAAATCTTTTTAGTTCCTCAGGACTCTGCCCGATTTTCCATAATTCTTGAACATGGCAAACCGGCACATGTGTCTTGAACCACTCAGCCCACAAATCAACATGCTCTCTATCCAGTTTCCAGTCCTTTGCCATTGCCGTTGCCTTTTACTGTGAAGTGCCTGTGAAGTATGCAAGCGCATACAGGAAAACACAAGCGGATAATTGGAATGTGCCTAAAAGGGTTTTTCCCCCGTAAAAACACATGAGAGGACACAAGGCTTAAGGTGGCCTAATCCATAATGAAATAACTTTTAATCCGTTGGTCGTGAGTTCAATCCTCACACGGCCCACCAATGAAATCAAGGGGTTACGAGCCGCAATCTCGGCCCCTTTGCCTCATTTTTGGGCAAATTGTAACTGTCCCGCCTGTTTTCTGCTGAATTTCTCCCGCTTTAAGGCCGCCTCCTTCAGGTCATCCTGCGACACGATGTTATAGCTGTCAACGGTCTTTTCAAAGTGAGCCATTTTCGGTCGTGAAAACTGAGCCACCCTGACCTTATGACCGGCTCATTTCCACCCCCTCTTTTCCGACCTTTCCACGGAGCCTGTAGCTGTTGCCCCGCATGTTGATGACCACACTGTGGTGCAGCAGGCGATCCAGAAAGGCCGTGACAATGACCGGATCATGAAACAGTTCCGTCCAGTCGGAGAAGGCCTTGTTGGAGGTGATGATGGTGCTGGCCTTCTCATACCGATTGGCAATGAATCGGAAGAAGAGATTGCATTCCTCTCTGTCGATCGGCGTATAGCCAACCTCATCCACGATCACCAGCGCCGATTTGTTGTAGCCCCGGCCTCTGCCTTTCCGCTCGGCGCCATGGTCTTTTTTCAACTTTCCGATCAGATCCTCCATGGTGGTAAAGTAGATGCTCAAGCCGGCCTGACAGGCTTTCACCGCAAGAGATACAGCCAGGTGGGTCTTGCCGACACCGGGGGGTCCCAGAAAGACCACATTGCCCTTCTGCCGGATAAAGGTCAGATCAAAAAGGGACATCACCTTCTGGCGATCCAGCTTGGGATGAAAGGAAAAATCGAACTCGTCGATGCTCTTGATGAAGGGAAGCCCCGATATCTTCAGGGATGTTTCAATCCGGCGCTGTTCCCGACAGCCAACCTCTTCTTCCAGAAGTGCGTCGAGAAAGGACAGATAGCTCTTGCTTCCTTCCTGTGCCGACTGCATCACACTTTCCAGGATCTCACCCATGCGCGGAAGCCTCAGCCTTGTCAGGCTGCTCTGGATGCGATCCAGGACCAGGGCATCGCTCATATCCGCACCTCCCCGATCATGCCGTCATAAATATGGAGCGGACGGATCTCAACATCCATGTCATAGAGCGGCTTGATCGGGCTGATCGTGCATTTGGCGCGACCCTTGCCGCGTCTGCCCTGGCCGTACTTGCGCCGGTTCATCTCGCGATCCTTTTTCAGCGCCTCGTAAAATCGCTTGTCCTGCACCAGATGTCCTTTACCCTCAGGGATTTCGTAGGTCACAATCAGATGATCATCCGAAAAGATCCGCATGGATCGGTCCTTGACCCGCAGGACAAGATCCTTCCCCACCAGGGTATGAGGCACCACATAGCTGTTGCCTTCAAAACGGACAGTGCAGTCTTTGTTCACCTTGCGGTAGACCCGCCAGGAGGTGTCGAATGCCTGCGGCGGCAGCGCCTGTAAATGAGGCCGCTCGCGCTCGAATCGCTCCGACACCACTTCATGGGTTGTCCCATGAACCCGCTGCTCTTTGCGCTGAAGCCATTGGAGAAGGTCCCTGTTGGCCGTCTCCAGGCAACTGAATCCGTACCCCCGCCAGAACCCCTCCCGGATGAAGTGATAGGGCCGCTCCACCTTCCCCTTCACCCAGGCGGCATAAGGCGGAGCCACCTGAGGCTTGAAACCGTAATGCAAGGCAAATCCCGTCAGGCTGTCGTTGAACTGGTCCTTGCCGGCTAACTTTCTGATGAAAACGTTCCGCATCCGGTCGTAGAGGATCTCTTCGGTCACGCCGCCGAAATGGTCGAAGGCATGAATATGACAAGCCAGAAAGGTCGGCAAATCGCACCGATCGACGAACTCACCGTAGAGACTCCGCGAAAAACCCAGGATCATCGAAAAGAGATAAATCTTCTCAACCGTGCCGTCGGCCCGATCAAACTGAAACTCGCCAAAATCCACCTGGGACTGGCAGCCCGGCTCCGTCTCAAATCGCATGTAGGCGATCCGCTGACGTTCCTCCTTGATCGCGTGCACCGCTCTTTTGACGATCTCATAGCTCCCGGCAAAACCCATGGGACGAAGATGATCATATATCCATGTCGCCTTGTACCCCATGTCCTCTTCAAGCCACGCAGCGATGTTGCCCTGAAATGGATCCAGCAGGCTCTTCCGGTTTCGCTCCCTCCGATCTCGCTCCGGGTAGCCCTGATTCTCGATGTACTTCTTCACCGTGTTGCGGCTGATCCCCAGCCTCCCGGCGATCTGTCGCTGGCTCAAACCCTTCCGCTCCAACACCAGTATGTCCAAAACGGTCTCCTTTTTTTCAATACGCCACCTCGCTCACGCTGAGATAAAAAAGGCACCATACCCTTTTCTCTCACCATATCCACCCCCAAAGTGGCTCACTTTTAAACGACCATTTTTGGCTCAATTTATCACGACCGGAAACAATAGCGGTCGAACACACTCCTTGTCTTGTGGCCGGATATCTTCATTGCAACATGCTCGGGTATGCCCGCCCTGACCATGTTGCCGATCGCGCTGCGCCTCTGTAAATGACGATGCCTGTTTCCATCTAACTGGAGCGTAGCGGAAGACACAGGCACGGGAAACTCATGGAAGTAAAGCCCGGAAAGGCGGCATGACCATCAACCAGGAGCGCTTTCCCACTTATAAACCCCTGTCTCCTGTCCTAAGAACCCAGACCACCTATATCCGCCGCTCACCTCCTGTTCTCAAAAGCCCCCCGGCAAAGAACAGAAAAAGCGGACAACTCATGTGTTACAAAACCGGACAAATCTATTTGTTCTTAACACAAAAAAAAGCAGGGCCATTTCTGACTCTGCCTCACCCTTCACGAAGTAAGAACCGCGGTGTTCATAACCCGACTGTGTGACCGAGTTTATTTTTGAATCTTCCTCCTGACTCCTGCAAGTCCCACCAGACCAAGACCGAGCAGTAACATCGTGGTAGGTTCTGGAACTGATGTGGGGGAAAGGACAACCGAATTGACATCGGCCAAGATGTAAAAACTTTGAGTGTCTCCGAAGATTTGTTGACTACTGATGTCCAGGCGGTAAGGCGATGGCCAATCAGACAGAACCGGAGGCATTGTTGGCAGCGCTGTGCCCGCTGTGCTCGCTAAAGCGGTATGGCTGCTATCATAAAGTTGCCAATGAATGTGGTTGTCACGGGACCATGTAAAGCTTGGATCACCCAAAGGAACCGAGATGTCAAAAAGATTATTATAACTTCGCAGCAGGTAAGCGTCGTGGTTATCATTATGGTCATTACAAATCTCTACCAGGAAATCGACATCACCCGGGTCGGTGCGAAATAAAAATCCGTTTACCTCCAGGGTTATGCCGAACCCCCCCTTCGACAGCGTTAGGTAAGCGCGATTGAAATTGTTAAGTAAAATTGAAAACATAAGTCATGCTCGATTTTTAGGCGTGTGCCTACAGATTCAGGGGGTCATTTGGATGTGTCTTATCCGTTGCGGCGGTGATATTTTTAGTTGTTTCAATATGTTCAACTGTTCAGGGGTCGGTTCGGTGGTCTGTAAAACCCGTCCTTCTTTTGAAAAAAATTCTCCAAGATGAAGACGGTCCATTTGGGTTCTAATGCTGTCCCAGGTCATGTTGGTTTTCCTCTCGGCAATCCTCACCAAAAGGAGAGCGAGGAAGCAGAGAAACACGTGTGCTTGAATCCGTTCATCCTTCCGATGATAGACAGGTCTCAGATCCAGGGTCGTCTTCAGGGTCCGAAAGGCCCGTTCAACTTCCATCAGCTGTTTGTAACCCAAGGCGATGTCCTCCGGTGTCAGCGTGTCGTCACTGGTGGAGATGATATACTTCCCGTCCAGATGGGCCTCTTCTTTGATCTTGCCCTTGTCGATCTTGATCGCGCCGGTTTTCAGCTGCCTCAGGAATCTCCCCATCGTTCGGTGAGACAGCAGGGCGCATACGTTTTTCTTGTGACATTGCCCCTTTTGTTCCTTGATGGACTTAAGCGCTTCCTCAATCTTTTTGAGCGTCTTCTCACGGGTGGCTTTGTCCTTTTTGGCCTCTTCGGGATTGTGAACCAGGATAAACCGGCGGCGGCGCTCCCCATCGCCGACAATAACTTCCTTGATTTCCAGATTTTCCCGGATGGCGGTAAACCTGCCCCGCTTGGCCAGAACCTCCCTGTGGACCTCCTGGTTGTCCCGGAGCTTCTCTCCGATAATATAATGACCGCCGGCCTTCTGAAGGATCAGGCGGTTATCTTCCGAGTTCATTCCCCGGTCCATGACCCAGATGCAGCGACCCAGCTTCCATCCGAGAAGATCATTTTTGACCGTCTCCACCGTCTTCATATCCGACGTATTCCCCGGCATGGTCCAGCACTTCACCGGGATACCCTCTTTCGTCACCGCCAGACCAATGACGATCTGCGGAAGATCCGACCGGTGATCCTTGGAGTGACCGTACTGCCGCAGTCCGACTTCATCCTCTTCATCCATCTCGAAGTAGGTGCTGGTGGTGTCAAAGAAGATCAGATCCACTTCCAGGTTCAAAAGATCCGCCACGGCAAAGAAGACCTCTTTGTGAATGATCTCCCGATACTCCAGAAGAACATCCATCGCCCGGTACAGATGCTGAAGCTCGATAGGTTCTGGATTCCTCAGTGCCACATCGTCTCTGACCCACTCCTCGACTCCCCGCTTGGAGTCAGGGGCCAAGGCGCGATTCGCCGCCATGGCAAAGGACGCCCATTCCACCGGCGACGTAAACGACCGATCTTTCATACATTGAGAAAGAGCATTGGGTATTCCCAGCTGTTCCCACAGGGCACGCAGGAGATAGGCGCCGCCCATGGGGTAACTCCTGACAAATCGAAGCGGCGTGTCACCCTCTGCAGCTCCCTGAATCTGCAAAGCCTCTTCAGGAGAAAGAAAGCGGGAAAGGCTTTTGGTCAGTCGCCTGATCGCATCAACATCCAGGGTATCGGCACGCCCGAAACTGTAAAGGACATCCGCCCGTGGCTGCCCGGTCTGGGGATCACGAACATTGTGGGCCAACTGGACATAGGTCGTGGTGGTTCCGCCTTTGTTCTTTCGGGAGATTGTTCTTATATACATGCCTACTCATATAACACATACTACCAATCATGTCAAGTACAATTATCATATTCGCATGCCTACACGTTTTCCCGTTTTCCGGAAGTCCCACCACGTATTTTCAACCACTTACGCCAGCAAAAGGGCTAAAAAATGCCTACGACTGTCGAACCCCGGCGAACGGTGCAGTCGTATGCCGATAGTCTCCGACCTCGGACAAGGCATTTGTATCCGCTGTGGTTGTCTCGTAGATATATGTTCCGTGGATGATGTCACCGACACCAATGTGCCCAGTCAAGAATCCATACGAATCACTAATCGAACTTATTGTGGCAGTTATGTCGATGGATATAGGTGCAGCCCCTGCGGGATTCAGAGGAACAAATGCTGTCAACAACCCCAAGAAGAACAACGCACATTTTAGAAATATGCTTCTCATGGTCGTCTCCTTAAATTGCCGTTGAATTCTGTTGAATCAGATTAACGCTCAAACCTCTTCCTCACCCCTGCCAATCCCATCAACCCGAGGCCAAGAAGAAGCATCGTGGTGGGTTCGGGGACGGGGCCGGGGACTGGCCCTGTGATTTGAGAGTAGTAGGCATGATACCAATCGTTGGGGTTTGTGGAACTCTGAGCGTCATCGTAGAAATAAGTGACAACATAGCCTTGATTGGTTCCAATTTGCACATTAGCGGCATCGAAACTGAATACGGCCGATGTGCCGACAGGGTAAACCGATGATGGGTCTGCTCCCCAAAATTTCAGCCATTGATAGGTTGAAGTATCTATCGGAGGATAGGTGTCATTATAAGTTGCCCAGTATGCATAAGGAACATCAATATACGGATCAGGAGCTTGAATGTTTGATATGGTTGCTGTCAGAGGCACCATTACAAAGAAAGCATCCAAACCGGTATAGATTCCGCTCCCTTCCGAATTGTTCGTTATCGTATAAATAAACTTCCATGCATCCACACCAATATTAACAGTTTGAACATTGATACTATATTCACCGCTTAAAGATGCGTTCACGGGATGGGCAAGGACGGAAACGGGAAACAACAAAAAAATCAGTAATGTTGCAATCAATGCTCTTTTCATGGCCTTCCCCTCCTTAATCCATTTTCAGTAACTTGTGAATCTTGAAGAAGTGCATCATTTCATCTTTCTTCTAATTCCCACCAGTCCCATCAGACCCAGGCCAAGAAGCAGCATGGTGGCAGGTTCGGGGACGGCTTTGGCAAGTGCAGTAACAGAGCCAAAATTATCGCTGGTGTATCCATCTTCAATAAAAAACCAGATATTCCCAGCCAAAGGCTGATTTACGGTTACAATGTTACCACTAAAGGCATTCAATGCGTTAGCAGGAGAATTGAATTTAACGGTCCAATCTCCCAACTGATATTTTGCACCCGTGTTTTCATTATAGATAAACATTGACCACATCCAACCTTGGTCCAATATGCCATCACCATTGGTATCATTGACCACATTATCACCCCACGCATTCCAGGCGCCATCGTATACCGAAAAACTGTAAATGCCTGCGGGGAAATAGAAGGAAATTCCGTCCATATAACCATATGGTCCTATCCCGGATGCCAGTGCGGGTGGCGAATCATTGCCTGCATAGTTATTGCTTGAACTGTCAACGTTGATAAGGCTTGGGAATGCTTTCACCTCCATCGCCGTTCCGAGGAAGATGAAGGCTATGACGAATAGAAACATTAAATATTTTTTCATCATCAAATCCTCCCTAACATCAGGTTTCAAGACTTTTAAAACCTCTTCCTCCTCACCCCTGCCAGCCCCATCAGACCCAGTCCAAGAAGTAGCATGGTGGCCGGTTCGGGGACAGGGGGTGTGTTCACCTTGCTTACCTTGATATTGTCCAAGGCCCAGGGTTCATCAGGATAACCGGAATCATAATTCTGTTGGCGTGATTGATCCGGATGCCCCCAGAATTCAAATAACAATTGTCCACCTGAATGAGCGAAATCGATTTTGAAGGTATAAATGGCCGCCCATACATCAATCACATTTCCTTGCTGCCCCGGGAGTTCAGTGCCATTATAAGTATATTGAAAGAGAGGATTAATGCCGGATAAGTTTTCGTAAACCCCTGTAGCAATCATATTAGGAGTGACACTCAGGCGATTAATGCCATTAATTGAAAAATCGAAGGGATCCGGGCCGCAGCAACCAGAGCCGTCCCCATCCCATGTGTAAATAGCGTATAGGTCAAACCAGATTGAATAGGAACCCGCCTGAGCATCCAAAGCAAGTTGCACTTTTTCGGCGTAGTTGAAGAGCCCGGCTGCATTGGGTGCGGCACTGGAGCCCAGGAGGCGATTCCCGGTAAGGTCTTGAGTGACTTGCAGACCATATGAAGATAGGGCTGGGTGAATCGAAGAAGTAATGCTCCAGTTCGTCAGCGCTGGTGATCCTTCAAAGTCCTCCTGATAGATAACATCTGAAAATGCAGGAAGAGGACAAACCGAAAAAAACAGTAAGATGGCCACGAGGGGAGTCAACATCTTTCTCAAAGTTTTCATCGCTTACTCCTTTAGATTGAGTTGAAATCAATTGATTCTTTTGCTTCTTGAATCTCTTCTCAATTAAATTGATAAGAATTTTCTTTCTTTTGAAATTTTGAACCAACCTACTTCTTTAACTTTCTCCTCGCTCCTGCAAGTCCCATCAGACCCAGACCAAGAAGAAGTATGGTGGCGGGTTCGGGGACGGGATTCGTATTACCATTAGCGGCTGTTGGATAATAGCGGAGCGTGAAATCGTAACCATCAACTAAGAACTGTGTAGGGGTTGTAATAGTTTGACCAGTAGCATCGTAAGACTGAATATCGAGGGTTACAGCCCTGTTGGTGAACCTATAGGCTTGTGGTATGCTATCAGAGTTTGGAATATCCAAGGCAAAGAAAGTATAAAGCAGTCCGTTATTGGGTACGGTACCGTTGTAAAACGTAAGGGTATCATCCTGATGATTGAAACTGGACAATTGTGTTGAATATGGGTATGGGTTCATTGATGGTGTGTCAAAGTCAAGCCCGTCATTGACCGGATTTTTGAAGAAGTTAGTCCCTGTTCCGAATCCCAGTTCATACGTAAATGTGTCCCATGTTTGTCCTGTTTGATTCTTGTGGGATCTCAGATCATTCCAATATTGCCAATTATATGTAGGGTCTCCCCAGTAACCGTAATTGTAATTAAAAAAATACTCTGCGGTGGTTAAATTCGCAGTCCCGGCAACAGATGTGAGAGTATTTTGCCAAGCCTGCATATTATCATTCCATGCGGTATACGTGTTAAAAACCGTAACTACGAGGTCGACGTAACCTACGTTCACAAAGTTAGCATTCGAGTTTAACTGATTCTGGTTGTAAATACTGTATGGATTTGCAGGAGGATAGGAAAAGGAAAGGTCATCATTGTTCCCTTTGCTATAACCATACCAGTTACTGCCAATCGGGAAGCCTCCCCCACCATAACTTACACCAGCCATAACACCAGCTTCTGATATTGCATTGAGTCCATACGGATAAATGTGACCCGCGGTCGCCATGCCTGCCAGGCCCAACAGGATGGATAACGTAACCAATACCGAAAGCAATCTTTTCATAATTATCTCCTCTTTGAATTTTTTTCATGAGACTGAACTTACATGTAGCAATTCTTATACCATACAATTACAAGATTGATATCATTCATGATTATGGAATCATAGCCCAGGAATTCATTGAAATTGTAAAGAATTCCGACGGTTAAATTGGCAGGACAACAGATCTATTCTGGGGAATATATAATAATTATAGACAGATAAATGATTTACAGTGTTTTACGGTTTGTAAAATATTCCGACAATTGAAACGGGGGAAGATTCGTGATTATTGATGATTGTATAATAAATAGAAATAGTTACGGCAAGTCATACCTGTAAAGGATTCCGACAATGCCTCACAAGGGTGGCAGATACATCCGAAAACTGCATCTATTCCCTGACCAGGAAATGATGGCCGTTGCGCTTTAACAGCTCGCCCCTCCAACTCCTTCCGCACATCCTCATTCCAGTGCCTGTGAGCCGAGCGGGTATTCCCGGCTGGACCGGGGCTGTGTTGGGGAGAAAAAGACGAGTTCGAGTCAAGAAAACAGTGTAACCAAATTGTAACCGCCAGAACCGAAAAAAAGCCAAGAAAAACCAATGTAATACAAGTTGACCTTCGCAACCTGTTGATACTTAAGCGATTAATTTTGATGGGAAATCGCCTGTTTTCAGTTTTCGGCTCTTAATCCGTTGGTCGTGAGTTCAATCCTCACACGGACCACCAATGAAATCAATGGGTTAGCCGATTTAAGGTAGACCTTTTTTTTAACTGTGGGTCAACATCATGGTCGGAATAACGGGTCAGCGGCGAGTGCCTTCAGCCTTTTGCGGAAGAACGCCTCTGCATCCAAGGTTGTCCCATCCGGGAACCGCATTCGGTACGCTTCGCCTGAAATGGACGATTTCGAGGCACAAAATCTGATGAAGTCTTCTGCCGTATTTACCCGGTCCCCTGCCATCTTGAGCTTGAGGCGCAAGTGGTCTGCCGCTTGCTTGCCATCATACTCAATCCCATTTCTGAGGAATGTAACGCCCTGCAAAGTTTCCACAGATCCGATCAGATATCGGATTTTTGCTGCCTCGCCGGAATCATGAGCATATGCACACCCGCACATAAGAAAAAAGAGAACCATGAACCATAGATGCTTTTTTCTCATATCAACCTTCATCGGTGCATGCCTGCCCTCGGGAGGCTCACCAAGCCGTGTGCATTGCCGGAATGCGCAGCGAGCCTGATGGAATGACCCGGCGGCGGTGCAATGAATACATCCGGCTTCAGATCGCGTTCCAGCAATGTCGATCTCAGTTCGTTCGGGGCATCGTCAAATCCGTCAGCTCCCAATTGAAACACCTGAAAGTGTGCAGCGACACTGAAACTGGCGCGCAGATCCAGGTGCGCCTGGACGGCCTCGGACGGTCGCATGTGGACTACGGGGTAATGCCCGTGAGACGGCTCGTTGGATTTTCGCGGCCGGAAAGGCGAGATTGGAAGGATGGCAACACGGATCGGCGAGAATCGCTGAGAAATCTCCCGGAAGTGGGGGCCATATCCCGTGTCTCCGGAATAGAAAACGATCCCCGACGGCCCGGCGATGACAAACCCTCCCCATAGGGTTTTATTCCTGTCCCATGGCGTCCGGGCCGAAAAGTGCTGCGCAGGAACCACTGTCACCGTGACCTCCTCCGAGAGGCGGACCGACTGCCACCAGTCCAGCTCATCCACGGTGGAAATGCCTGCCCCACGAATAAGATCACGGTTGCCGAGCGTTGTTATGGAGCGCTGGACACCCTTCCTTTCGAGACGCTTCAGCGTGGGGAGGTCCAAATGATCATAATGATTGTGGGACACCAGGACCGCATCGATGGGCGGCAGATCTTCAATACGGATGCCGGGGTCCTGATGGCGCTTCGGACCAGCCCATGAAACCGGACTGCAGCGGTCCGACCAGATGGGATCGATCAGGATATTGAGCCCGTCCATTTGAATGAGAAACGTTGCATGTCCGATGGATGTTACCGAGAGTGAATCTTTCGGAACACGGGCAGCCGGTGGTTCTCCCCGCTTGCCATTTATTATTTGCGGCCATGCTGGCCAATCGTTCCCAAACATCCAACGCCAAATCCAGCCGGAGATGCCGCGTTTCGTCTCCCCGCCCGCAGGCAAAGGCGGAGGCATGCCGATTCCCGGATTGAAAAACAGGTTCCCGTCGAAGTGGTCCGAAATCCGCCCTTTGTCTTCAGCGCATATTCCCGGATCGGCTCCGTGCGCGTGAAACACCAGAAAACTTATCAGCGCCAGACAAAAGAGCAGAACCGCAATTTTTTTATGGGAGGAATCGATCTCCCCCCGATCGTGATTGAACAAGGCAAAGCTCCCGCTACCGAAAATGTTTTATTGCTTTTCTGAAGGGAGCCATATGAGGAAACCAACGCCGTGTCAACGGCTTTTGCAAAAATTCCATTGTCGGATGAAGTATTTCTTCAAGCCGCAATCATTGATGCTGTTTCCTCGAGATTATGCTATTGATTATAAAGAACGCATCGCATCGTCGACATTGAAGATAATCCCGGATGCCGCCCATTTTGTTAATGTGGAACAGTCCGGTATTTTCAATGCCGCCATCCTGGATTTTCCGGGCAATAATAATTGTTCACGAAGAAGTTATGGAACTGTTTCTGATCAGGCACGGTGAAACCGTCTGGAATAAGGAACGCCGGGTTCAGGGTTTCAGTGATATAGACTTGAACGATGTGGGCCTGAAACAGGCCCGGCAGCTTGCCCTGTCCCTTAAAAATCATGATATCCGATCGATCTATTCCAGTCCCCTGATCAGAGCCCGCAAAACGGCCCAGATCGTCAATCAATATCACCATGCCCCCATCTACCTGGAATCCAGTCTGATGGAAATGAACCAAGGGGATTTTGAAGGTCTTTCTTTTCAAGAGTTGATGAGCCGTGAGAAAGACTTCCTCAGGAAATGGATCTCCGATCCTGCATCGGTCAGGATGCCCAACGGCGAATCATTTGCTGAACTGCAAGCCCGTGCATGGAAAGCAATTGAAAACATCGTCTATAAACATGATAAGGCCTTGGTGGTTTCACACAGTTTTACCATCGCCTCCATTCTCTGCAAAATTAAAGACATAAATTTATCAGAATTCAGATCCGTCCACGTTGACACAGCTTCCAAGACCATCGTCAGATTTCAGAATGGATCCGCTTTCATCGATTTGTTCAATGACCGGAATCATTTGAGCAGCGACAACAGATAGGTTTGTTCTGGTGGGAGCAACCATAGGGCATCGGCAAATCCTTAAACATGTCCAAACCGATAACTTTTGCTTTTTTTCTCCCTTCCTTGCAGTCAATGATCGAAGCATTTCGAGAACCCTGCGGGTGTACAAAAGGTGATGCAGATACCGCACTTGAAAAATACATTGACATCCTCCTCACGATCCTGTAAGTGGTAACCACGATCGCGGCAGTTTAATTTAAAATCCACCTAACTTGCACAGGCCCATGGGATTTTTTATTAGATCCCACGGGCTTTTTTATATCCTGGAATGCCGCATCAGAGACTGAACACAGAAAGGACGATGATGAAACCGGATTAATAACCACGAAAGAAAACGGAACGGCGAACAGGAACAATGCTGTCAAACGATGATTAAACATACACATAAAAGGAAAGAGAACAAACATTGAACTTTGAATCATTCAATTTACATCCCAAAATTACAACCGGCATAGAGATGCAGGGCTACAGGGAACCGACACCGATCCAGTTACAGTCGATACCGCCGATCATGGACGGCCGTGACGTTATGGGGCTTGCCCAGACCGGAACCGGCAAGACGGCGGCATTTGTGCTGCCGATATTGCATCGCCTCATGACAGGACCGCGGAAATGCATACGAGCGCTGATCATCGCACCCACGAGGGAACTGGCGGAGCAGACGCATGAGGCCATTGGCCAGTTAGGCCGGAACACAAAACTGAACAGCGCCACGATCTATGGCGGTGTGAACCAGAACACCCAGATCAGCAGTCTCCGCGGCGGGGTTGAAATGGTTGTTGCCTGTCCCGGACGCCTGATCGATCTCATGAATCAGGGTGTAATCGATCTGACCCGCATTGAAGTGCTTGTCCTGGACGAGGCAGACCGTATGTTCGACATGGGCTTTCTGCCGGATATCAGGAAAATCCTGAGCCGCCTGCCTGTCAAGCGGCAGACCCTTCTCTTCTCGGCGACCATGCCGGATGATGTTCGGGACCTGGCAGAAAGCGTCCTGCGAAAGCCCGTAACCGTTCAGATCGGCAACGCAGCACCCGCGTCCACGGTCTCCCATGCGATCTATCCCGTTGATCCACACCTCAAGACATCTCTTTTATTGAAGATTCTGGATCGCACGGAGGTAGCTTCAGTTCTGGTCTTTGCGCGCACCAAGGCCCGCACAACCCGCCTGGCGAAACAGGTGAAAAAATCAGGGTATCTCGTGACATCGCTGCAGGGGGACCTTTCCCAGAACAAGCGGCAGGAGGCGATCAGCGGATTCAGAAGCGGAAAATACCGGGTTCTCGTCGCCACGGACATTGCCGCGCGCGGCATTGATGTTTCCAGGGTATCGCATGTGATCAATTACGACATACCGGACACCATCGATGCCTACACGCACCGGATCGGACGGACCGGCAGGGCTGAAAGAACCGGGGAGGCATTCACCTTTGTGACGCAGCCGGACCGGGCTTTTGTACAGAGCATCGAAAATGTTCTGGGTGAAACGCTGGAAAGGCGGACATTGGCGGGTTTCGACTACGGGATACCCGCTCCCGAAGGCGGTGAGGGATGCGGCCGCAGCCGGCATGTCAGAAGGCAGCCCCTAACGGCCGGCGCTTCGATAAAAACCCCGGCACGCCATGCCCATGCCTCCTCGCCGGTTTCGGCATCGGGAGCGCGAAAAGGGCGGAAGGATTTGTCCCAGTGCCCGTTTATCATCGGGTCTCCCCGAATGAAGTCTGACCGGCATCAAAGCGTGCGTTGATCGCAAAGTTTTTCGCTTGCGCACATCTGGCAAGCAGTACCCGGGGATGTACGGAGAAGCCGGTCATATTCTACAATATGTGGACATGCGCATCGCGATACTGCAAATGGTTCCACAGGTAAAACCAATATAAAGGAGGATTAACGATGGCGGAAGGAACAGTAAAATGGTTTAACGAGAAAAAGGGGTTTGGATTCATAGAAACAGAAGAGGGGAAAGATTTGTTTGTTCATTTCAGCGCCATTCAGGATAGTGGGTTTAAAACCCTGCGTGAGGGACAGCGTGTAAGCTTCGACATCGAAAAAGGACCCAAAGGTCCGTCGGCAGTGAATGTAAAGGGAGTGTAAAATCTTTTTCCAAGGAAAGGCTATTAAAATGAATAAAAAACTATATGTGGGAAATCTCACAGAAAAAGTAAGCGAAGATCATTTGCGGTCCAATTTTTCCGAGGCCGGAAAAGTCATCTCTGTCACCATCATCAGAGACAAGTTCACGCAACAGTCCAAGGGGTTTGGTTTTATTGAGATGGAAACTGAAGATGGTGCAGAAAAGGCCATCAGCATGTTCAATAAGGGTGTGCTCGACGGCAATACCATCGAAGTCAATGAGGCCAAGCCCAAAAAAGAAAGTGGCGGATTCAGAGGCGGTCGTCCGGGTGGCGGCGGATTCAGAGGCGGCCGTCCGGGCGGCGGAAGATACTAAGTCAAGTATTTCCGGAAGTTGCCTCTCCGAGTCACCTTCAAGTCAAGCGCTGCCGCGGGTTGGCTGTTAAGGCCATGGCGGCAGCGCTGATTTTCGACTGAAAAATCAAGGGAAGGTCTACCGGCCGACACCCTGGGATGCCGGGGTCTGTCCCCCCTGTACTCCGAGGCGTCCCCCTGTGCCAAGTCCACCCTGGACAGTTTGCGCCCTGTAATTGCGTACTGCACGGACGAGCTTGTTGTATGAATCCATGAAAGCTGCTGTAAGGATTTTTCCCTCCGGCGTGTTGGTGTAACCACCTGCTCCCCCGCCTGCAACGCTGCCGAGCAGACCCCCTGCAATATTAAAGTCCCAGTTCTGAGCGCTTCCTTCAGCGGCGGCCAGCTGTACGCTTGAGCGGTTATCAACCAGTATGAGCGTTGTCGATGCTTCGTTGGATTTCAAGCCGCCGGCGATGGCGCCAAACACCCTTCTGCCGGTCGATCCCATCAGCCCTCCCAGGGCGCCGCCAACACCACTGGTATCTTTCTGGCTAAACGTGATCGATGGGCTCACGGTATAATCAGCAGCAACCATCTGCCCCTTGCCGAAGCCGCTACCCTGGCGCATCTCGCCGCTCCTCTCCAGGGCCCGCTCCTGCATCACGTTGCCCATGGCACGACCGCGCTCAACAACGACGAAGCAGTTCGACTGCTGAATCATCATGCGCAATACGGGCACCGTTGAACCAAGTTTATAATGCGAATACAGATACCCATACCATGCCGCGCCCTGGTCTTCCACGACGGCCACGGTGCCAAGCGATTCAGCGCATCTCTCGAGCTGATTACTGGCTCCCTCTGCCGCAGCACCGCCGGCTGCCCCGGTCGCAACGGTACTCGAACCACCCAGGACCGGTTCCGCAGCGCCGGATTCGACCGCCCCGGTTGCGAGCATCAGCGAAACACATATAAACCATGTGACCATGCTTTCAATGACGCGCCGTCGTTTTGTTTTCATTCTTTCCTCCATGTAAACGAATGGTTGCCCTGTCTTTCGGAACAATAGTACTTTTTTAGCCTTTACCATGCCTTCCCGGCCTCCTCCCCCATGCCGTATTCCTCGAGTTTTTCCTTTGTCGGGATGCCCTTGACCGGATCGAACCCCGCCAGCTCGTAGAATCGCGATTTCATCCCCTCGAAATTCATCTCGATCCCCTCCGGCTCTCCGTCCCTGGCCGGTTCCAGCATCCGCGGCGTCAGATTGTCGTCTTTCGCAGTGAGACCGAAGCGGTGATTGATGAGCCGCTTCAGATAGAAGACCCGGAGACCCGCCCGCAGCATTTCCTCAGTATCCCAGCCGTAACCGGCCACGTCGTTGAACAGGTTCAGCCAGTCGGCAATGGTCAGGGCATCCGCAAAGGCGCACCAGCAGGCGCTGTTCTCCAAAGCTCCGAAGGTGATGGAGACGACTGCCGCCTCCGGCTTCATCTCGTCCGTCCTGGGCTCCATGACATAGTCGAATCCGATCTCCGGATAGTAGCGCGCCCCCATTTCGACGAAAAGCATGGGGTCCGCCACATGGCAGGCCCCACGGGCGCTCATCGCGTATGTCAGGGCCATTCCGTGCCCGCCGCCTCTCGGGTCATGCATGGGCGCCTCCAGACCCTTGCAATGAACGGTATACTCCAGACCCTTGCCGATCTTTTTCGCGGCGGCCACGCTGCCTTCGGCAAGAAGCTGCCCCAGCTTGCCTTCTCTTTTGGCAATCTTCGGCAGAACCACATCGATCACCGTGTTCATGTCTCCCCACTTCAGGGGGATTCCGTCCGTATCCGCCAGCGTCAGGTCGCCCTTCTCGAATGCCTCCATGGCCCAGGCAATCGTACCCCCGGCAGAGATGGTGTCCATGCCCAGGTCATTGCAGAGACGGCCCGCCTTGCAGGTGGCGGCCAGGTCGATGGAGCCGATGAGCGTTCCGAAGGAGACCATGGTTTCGTATTCCGGGCCCGGCCCTTCCGGAACGGCAAAGGGGCCCTCCTTGACCTCCACCACGCGCTTGCAGGCAATGCCGCAGAAGGCGCAGGCGCCCCGCTTGGTCAGGTACAGTTCACTCAGGGTGCTTCCCGCCAGGGCATCCGCGGCCTCCTCCCAGAAGTTCGATGTCCAGTTCTTGACCGGGACGTCCCCGGCTATAAACACCACCCGTCAAGTTTGCCGCTGTCCCATCCGTGTGCAGAAGGGTAGCGGGCAATGCTTCGATAATCCTGGTATTAAGATCTTTTCGGAAGGCGTCATATCCGGCCTTGTTCGCCACCTCCATGTCCTTTTTGGAGGCTTTGATGACGATGGCCTTCAGGTTTTTCGACCCCATGATGGCGCCGAAGCCGGCCCGCCCGGTCGCGTGGTGGCCGTCATTCAGAATGATGGTGTATTTGACCAGGTTCTCCGCGGCAGGCCCGATGACAAGAGTGCGGTAATCCTTCCCATGCTTGGCCTTCAAGGCCTTCGTGACCTCCTCCGCGCCCTTCCCCCAGTATTCGTCAGCAGGGTTGATTTGAACGTTACCGTCATTGATCAGCAGATAAGAGGCTTTGGCGGCTTTGCCGGTAAGGATCAGGCCGTCGAATCCCGCGTACCGGAGTTCCGGGGCGAAATAGCCGCCGCCGGACGAATCGCCCCAGTGGCCAGTCAGAGGCGAACACCCGGCCACGCTGTTCCGGCTGGCTCCTGAAAGGCGAAGGCCTGCAAAGGGGCCGTTCATGAAGATCAGCATGGCCTCCGGCGCGAGGGGATCAATGTCGAAGCGTCCCCGCTCCCAGAAAATCTTCGCGGCCAGGCCGCTGCCGCCGATATACTGCTTGTAGTATTCCTCCGGCAGCGTTTCGATATGAGAACTGCCGGCCGTGAGATCCACATTGATGACCTTCCCCGTGTTCCCTTTCATAGGACAATCCTCCTGTTCAATCGTTTAAGGCTTGGGAGCCTGCGCCTGGCAAAACTCAAAAAGATTTGTACAAAGGAGGGGAGACTCCTCATCTCCCCTCCGCAACACCGGATGCGGCATAAGCCTCACTGAAGAGCTCCTGAGCGACGGCAAAGGGATCATTTTCGATATGTCGATTTATGCCGTCATCGTGCCCCCCAGGCCCAGATCCTTCAGGACCTGCTCGTAAACCACCGCCACCTTTTTCAGTTTGGGGGCCAGTTTCAGGAGCCCCGTTGCGGACCCCTTGACCTTGATCTGCCCCCGGGTGATGGCCATCACGGGGTTGAGCTTGTTTGCCCAGGACAGGTGGGCATTGTCGGCGGACAGACTCATGGTAAGGTCCGGGTTATCGGCGGGCTTGCCGGTACCGACGACGAACTTCCCGTCACGACCGTCCACGTGGAATGAGCAGTCGGGACCGTCCTGGGTATAATCAAACCAGATGAGCTGATTGACCTTTTTCATGCCTTCGATGAATTCCTCTTCCTTGGACAGTGTTTCCCAGAGCGTGACAAACGCCTTGACCGGTTCCGTTTCGTCTTTCCAGTATTTCATCGCTTCATCCTCCTTGTTGGATTATCGGGCTTTCAGATACAGATGATAAATATCTTCTTCCTCCAGAGCTCTCAGGTTATAGGGGAGCGAACCATCCCCCATGGTGAGATCAATCATTGGCTGGAGGGCGTCACGGCCTTCGGGTATGCCGAAATCCTTCAGGGTCTGCGTCAGACCCACGGCCTTCTGCAAGTCCCTCACCGCCTGAACGGCGGCCCGGGCAGCTTGCTCCGATGTCATGCCGTCGATGTTCACCCCCATGGCATCGGCGATCAGGACGAAGCGGTCCGGTTTCTCCTCCAGATTGTATTCCATCACATGGGGCAGCATCATGCTGTTGGCCAGGCCATGCGGAATCCCGTAAAGGGCGCCCAGGGAATAGGCTGTCGCGTGGACGCCGCCGGTTAAGGCGTTGAGGAAGGACATGCCCGCCATCGTGCTGGCAATCAGAAGGTGCCCTCTCGCCTCGATGTTGTCGGGGTTCTTCATAACTTCGGGAAGGTATTTGGTAATCAGCCGGATCGCGTGCAGACCCAATCCATCGGAAATGGGATTCGCGCCGACGGAGGTGAAGGCCTCGATGGCGTGGGTCAGGGCATCCATGGCCGTGAAGGCCGTGATCTTCGGGGGCAACTTCACAGTCAGTTCCGGGTCCAGCATGGCAATGTCCGCGTTGCAATAGGGATGAGCGCAGTTCACTTTGATCCTGGCTTTTACATCCAGAACGACCATGATATAGGTTACCTCCGCGCCGGTCCCCGCTGTCGTGGGAAAAGCGATATGCGGCGGCAGGGGCCTGGCACCCTCAAACAATCCGACCTGATCTGCGAGCGGCGCAAAATCATCAAGGCCGCCGCCGATCATGACGTTGATGGCTTTGCCCGTATCCATGACGCTGCCGCCGCCCACGACGACCATGCAGTCGGCGCCGCATTTCCGGTAAAAGGCCGCACCTTCGTTGATCAGGTCGATCCGGGCATCCTGGACGATCTTGTCATAGACACCGACCAGCTTCAGGCTGGAAGCCTTGATGGCCTCGATGACCATCTGGGCCACACCGGCCTCAACAAGGCCCTCGTCCGTGTAGAGGACCACCTTCGTGCCGCCGAGCTTTTCCATTTCAAAACCCAGTTCTTCGCGCACACCGGCCTTGTACATGACTATCGGCCGGGTTGACCACATGAAGAAAGGCTCGAACGGGATATCGGGATACTTCATGACAGCCTCCTTTCTGAACAACAGGTTATAATTTACTGTACCATTGATCGGGTTCTTCCACAAACTTTTATGTGCGTGCCCTCATTCAGCGGGCGCACATATGACAAGCTGTATCTTCAGGGAAGATGCAAATTTATAGAAGAAAAAAGAACGCCGCACGATGACACAGATAATTCTGTGCAAATATTTGCGGATGAGATAATAAACCGCCTTGCAGAATGGTCTGCACCCCGATGAAAAGGTAGGAGATGGCCGCGGGCTTTCAGGGCGGGAGGAATATGTTCATTTCAGGCGGTGGGTCCATCAGCGCCGGACGCGGCGCTTCGGACATGCCGCTGCTGGGGCTGCTGGCGATGCTTTACTTCGCGCAGGGCTTGCCGTCCGGTTTGCTGGGCAAGGCGCTTCCCCCTTTGCTGCGCGAACATGGCGTGTCGTTGTCCGCCATCGGGTTCACGGCGCTGCTCGCCCTGCCCTGGACACTGAAGTTCCTGTGGGCGCCTTTCCTGGACCGCTTCTGGACGCGCCGGCGCTGGCTGCTGACGCTCAACCTGGCGACCTTCGGTCTGATGCTGCTGGTCGCCGTAAATGATTTCGGCGACTGGGTGTCGCAGTCGTTCGCATGGCTGCTGGCGGTGCTGTTCCTGATGAACCTTGCCGCCGCCACCCAGGATATCGCGACGGACGGCCTGGCGGTCAGCCGGCTGGCGCCGCACCTGCGCGGCCTGGGCAACAGCGTGCAGGTGATCGGCTACAAGATCGGCATGATCGTCGGCGGTGGACTGCTGCTGTGGCTGGTCGCGGGCTACGGATGGCAGCGTTCGTACGGCGCGCTGGCGCTGCTGATCATTCCGGTCCTGCTGCCCGTCTGGTTCATGCGCGAGTCACCGGCGGCGGCGGGGAGTGCGGTACAGCGCACCGAATGGCGCGGCTGGCGCGGCTACGTCCGCTTGTTTGCCGACTTCCTGTCAAGGCCGGGCCTCGGATGGTGGCTGGTCACGGTTGCAGTATTCAAGGCGGGCGATGCGCTGGCCTCACGCATGATCGGGCCCCTGCTTTCGGACCAGGGACTGTCGCTTGCGGACATCGGTTTGCTGATCGGCGTGGTCGGCGCGGCAGCGGGGCTGGCCGGCGCCCTGCTTGGCGGTCTCTTTCTGCTTCACTTGGGACACCGCAATGCACTGCTGCTGTTCGGGGGGCTGCAGGCGGCGGGACTGGCCGGCTACCTGCTGATCGCAGGCGGCGTCCACGGCGCCATGACGCTGTACGCAGTCGTTTGCATGGAGCAATTCGCCGACGGTCTGTCGACGGTGGCGCTGTTCACTTCGATGATGGATGTTTGCCGCGCACAGTCGCCGGGCACCGACTACACGCTCCAGGCGGCGCTGCAGGTGACGGTTTCCGGCTTTATGGCGCTCGCCAGCGGCCTCTTTGCCCAGACCTGGGGATATGCAGCCGTTTTTGCCGCCGGTTCGGCACTCACGCTCTGCGCGCTCGCACCCGTGCTGGTGTATTTCCGGGCCGCCGGACGTTCACAAACTGCCGGCAACTGAGACAGAAATCGCATCGAAACCGCGCAGGGGCATCCTTTACAGGAAAACCCCGGGGCCTTGCCCAACAGGAGAAAGTCGATGGAGAGGCAGAAACAGGCCTATGCCTGCGCGCTGCTTACGGTGCTGTTCTGGTCCACAGTGGCCTCCGCCTTCAAGATCACGCTGCGCCACCTGGAGTTTCACCACCTGCTTCTCTATGCCGCTGCCGTCTCCATGGCGACCCTCTTTTTCATCTGCCTCGCCCAGGGGAAAATCCCCCTTGTCCTTCAGAGCACAAAAGGCGAGATATTCCGCTCGGCGCTGCTCGGCCTGCTCAACCCCTTCCTCTACTACCTCATCCTGTTCAAGGCCTATTCCCTCCTGCCCGCCCAGGAGGCCCAGCCGCTGAATTTCACCTGGCCGATCATGCTCGTTCTGCTGTCCACGGTCGTCCTGCGGCAGCGGATCGGCCTGAGGAGCATGGCGGCGATTCTTGTCAGTTTTCTCGGGGTTTTCGTCATCTCCACTCGTGGTGATCTGCTCGGCTTCCGCTTCAGCGACCCCCTCGGGGCTTTCCTGGCCCTCTCGAGTTCGCTGCTCTGGGCCACGTTCTGGATCGCGAACGTGAAGGACCGCCGCGACGAGGTCGTGAAGCTGCTGCTGAACTTCTGCTTCGGCTTTCTCTACACGCTCGTTGTCGTGCTGCTGATCTCTCCCCCCGGGCGTCCCTCCTGGCAGGGTATCGCCGGGGCCGCCTATGTGGGCCTTTTCGAGATGGGCATTACCTTCGTCCTCTGGCTGAAGGCCCTCTCCCTCTCCCGGACCACCGCGGAGGTGAGCCACCTGGTCTACTTCTCCCCCTTCCTGTCGCTGATCGTCATCCATTTTGTCGTGGGGGAGGAGATCCGCGCCGCCACCTGGATCGGCCTCAGTCTGATCGTGGGGGGTGTGCTGATCCAGGAGCTCGGAGGACGGCGTGCCCGCGGCTGAGGCGCCCCCGAAACGTTTGCCTTGACATCTGCGGACACATTCCCCTAAACTATCATTGCGCGTCAGGAAACCCGCGTCCATCTCCTTTTTCAGTTCAAACCAAAGCCGCTTCACGCGACTTCAAAAAGGAGGCATCTATGATCACCATCCAGGAATTGAAAGCCTTCCACCTGTTTCATGGCTTGAAAGACGAAGAGTTGAGCAGGATTCTGCCGCTGTGCCACGAACGAAGCCTCAAAAAAGGGGCTGTATGCTGTCCGCAGGGCACCCCGGCAAATGAGCTGCACCTGTGCCGCAACGGCAGGGTGGACATCGTCGTCAAACACTTCGAGGCGCCGACGATCCATGTCATGATCCATTCCGCCCTGAGAGGCGAAGCCTTCGGCTGGTCGGCGCTGGCCGAACCTTACCGGTACACGGCTTCGGCAGTCTGCGCGGAAAATACGGACGAGATCTACATCCGGAGATCCGATCTGTTGAAGCTTTTCGATCAGTTTCCGCGTACGGGCTGCCTGATCATGAGGAACCTGGCCGCCCTCATCAGCTCCAGGCTGACGGAATACGCCAAGAGGCTGAGCCGGGATGCCGCCCTGGATGCCCGGGAAGACTATGAGTGGTAGGTCTCGGCAGGCATAGCCCGGTCACAAGGGGCACGGAGGTAAAAAGGAAAAACCACCCGCCCCTTTGAAACAACCCGGTTGAGCGTAAAGCGCAGACCGCCGCTGCCGTAATCCGCGATTGGAAGCGGAACATCTTCCGGTGTGTTCGGCCTTCGGGAATATCGGCGGAACACACCGGGTTGTCCGGGATCGATTATTTCTTGAACAGTTTGTCGTACGCCTTGACGCCGGCTGTGTAGCCCTCCTCGTTCTTTCCCCAGTCCTTGTGGCATCCGTTGCATGAATTCGGGGCCACCGTCTTGGGATCTTTCTTGAACTCAGCCAGGCTCAATGCCGGTTTGATGATCTTGAAGTCATGCGAATGGATGTCGCCCGCCTCGGCGGACGATGCCGTTTTCACCATGTGGCAGGAGGAGCAGCGGCTGGCGCCGGTCGTCTCCGGCGCGTAGGGGTGCCGGGTGTGCTTGCGGACCGCATCGGGATTGGCGAAGCGCTTCCCGTGGCAGGTCAGGCAGAGGTCGTTGTTGCTGTCCGGCCTGGCCATCTGGAAACGGTTTGCGCTCCCGTGCGCGTCATGGCAGGCAACGCAGGTCACCTTGGCCTTGAAGTGTTTGCTGCGAAGGAGGTCGTGCCACTGCTGGTGATGGCTCTTGGCATGGGCCTCCATCCCTCCCCACTCCCCGGGCTTGAACTGGTAATAGGCATCGAGGGGTTCCCCCACGACATAGGGCTTGTTGTCCTTGTCATTCCAGGGATAGCCGAAGCTTCCGTTGGGTTTGCTGACCCCGCGGGAATGGCACATGCCGCAGGCTTCGAGATTCCGCTCATAGGCCAGTTTTTTGGGGTTGATGATGGTCCCCGCCTTGGGGCTTTCCATGTGACCCGAGCCGGCGCCGTGGCACTTCTCACAGCCCGTGTTCAGCTCCGAGTATTTCACCTCGACGCCTTTATCATCCCTGGCAATGACCAGGCCGGTGTTGTGGCAGCCCGCGCAGTCCAGCTCGAAGGAGTTCCTTGCCGCGGGCGTCTTGAGGCTGCCGTTCTCGTTGTACCACCAGTGGGGGTTGTAGGCGACCCACCGGGAAGTGGCCTGGTTCCACTGGATGGGGAGGATGTAATGCATGTTCCCGATCTTGACCTGGTAGCGCTGCTTCCAGCCCCAGCCGCCGTAGGTGCGGACGACTTTGTAGGTCGCCTCGACGGCGGGGTTCTGCGTGTCCACCAGGGTGGCATAATAGGCGCCGTCCTTCCTGGAGAGCTTCACCGTGTATTCCGGTATTTTGCCTCCTTTGAGCTTCAGGACGCCCTTCCAGTCCACGACCACCCTGTCGTTGTCCGGAGACAGCTCCTGCTGGGACTTGTTGTGCAGACTGACTTTCCACCTGTCGTACACCTCCTTGTGGCACATGCCGCACTTCTCGGAGCCGACATAATCCGCCGCCCCGACCATTGACGGTGCAACGAGGAGACAGAGGACCGACAGGCAAATGATCCATTTAGACCTTTCCATGATTCATTTTCCCTCCTTTCCGGGTGTCTGGCATTCTGTGGCTTAAAGCAGGTTGGCTTCTCGGGTTATGAACTTCAACGAATCATGCGGAGACGTGCATCTGAAACATGTTTGTTGATTATATGCGGGAAGCCCGAAAATTCAAGTGAAATCTGTCTGTCTCAATGAATCTCGAAATCGGAGAGATTCCCGCGACCGTTGCTTTCGAGACCGGATTCCCCTTTCCCGAATGGGTTTTGTTGCGCAGTCCCTCTCTCCGGCTTCCGGCATCACCCGCCGAGCCCTCGGGCCGCAAAGTAGCCGCACAGCCCGTGGACGCCGCCGCCGGGGGGCGTTGAGGAGGAGCAGATATAGACATTCGGCACGGATGTCCGGTAGGGATTGAGGGCGGCGACGGGCCGGGTATACAGTTGAAAAAGATCCTGGACGCCGCCGTTGATGTCTCCTCCCACATAGTTGGCATTGTACTGTTCCATCGCCGCCGCGGAAAGAGCGCGCTTTGCCAGGATCACATCCCGGAATCCGGGCGCGTACCGTTCGATCCTGTCTTCGACGAGTGCCGACCCGTCCGCGGCCGAGCCATGGGGAACATGGCAGTAGGCCCACGCCGTATGCCCGCCGGCAGGTGCGCGCGACGGATCGAAAAGGCTCTGCTGGGCGAGGACGATATAGGGGGAGGAGGGCATTTTCCCGGCACTGACATCGCGGAGCGAAGACGAGATCTCCTCCAGGGAGCCTCCCAGATGAACCGTGCCGGCCTTCCTGCAGATGTCCGCTTTCCAGGGAATGGGCGCCCGAAGCGCCCAGTCCACCTTGCAGACGCCCGGCCCGTAGCGGAAGCGGGCGAGCCTGCGGCGGTAGCCTTCGGAGAGGCCGAGACCGTCGATGTTGATCAACTGGCGGGGCGTCACGTCGAAGAAATAGGAGGCCGCCCGCGGCATCTGATCCGCGGCGGCAATGCGCCGGCCGGTGACGATCTCGCCGCCGCCGCTGCGGAAGCAATCCGCCAGGGCGTCCGCCAGTTTCTGGGATCCGCCCCGGATGATGGGCCAGCCCACACTGTGGGCCAGGACGGCCAGAACGATACCGAAAGCCGCGGTTGCCGTCCGCTCGAGGGGGATCATGGCATGGGCGGCCAGGCCTGCAAAGAGGGCGCGGGTGCGGTCGCTTTGAAATTCCGTTTCCACTAAATTCTTGAGAGAACGCATCGCGTAAAATGCAAAGCGGCTCATCAGAAGCGGATTTTCCGGAAAGTGGAGAGGCATCATGATATCGGCAAGAAGCTTTTCCCGATGATCTACAAAGGGTTGAAGAAGCCTTTTGTATGCCTTGCCGTCCGGGCCCATGGCATCTGCCGTGATCTCCAGGGAGCGATGGAGAAACAGGGCCGATCCGTCCTCGAAGGGATGGGCCAGTGGGATCTCCGGCTGTATCCATTCCAGCCCATATTTCGGCAGATTGAGCCGTCGGAAGAAGGGGGATGCCAGGGAGAGGGGCTGAACCGCGGAACAAACGTCATGGACAAAGCCGGGAAGTGTCAGCGCCGCGGAGCGGGTGCCGCCGCCGACGGTCTCTTCCGCCTCCAGAAGCAGGACCGCGTCGAACCGCCTGCCGAGCGTGATTGCCGCCGCCAGGCCGTTCGGTCCCGCGCCCACCACGACGGCATCGTATTCATCTCTTTTCGGCATCAAGGCCTCTCCTGCCGATTCCGGTCTTTTTTGGCCGGGAAACATTTATTCAGCATGTAAATGGGCATGTAAAGGAAAGAACGGACTGCCGCGTTGCGGCGAAGATTGGCAAACCGGCGCCACTGGATTTGGGGATCGACAAGGACCTCCCGCTGCGCGTACTCTCCGTGGGTTCCCAGCCTGCGGGCAAGGTTGCCGAGGGTTTCCTGCCAAAACCGGTCCTCCTGCGCCCCCCCGCCCAGACGGAGGCCCAGTTCCATCAGCGGGTCGCCCGCCCGGAAGGTGGGGTGGATCTCCAGGAAGGTGGCGTCATCGATGCAAAAGCAACTGAATGTGATCCAACCCGAAAGGACGTGCCCTTCGGCGGTCATGAAGGCGAAGGATGTGTCGTCGGCGTAGATCACCAGGAGTCCGGTTGCCAGGACCAGACCGCCGGGAAGTCTCAGGTTGAGAAGCGCCGATGTCCCCGGGGCAACGGGCCCCTTCCCGGCGGCATAGAGGTGATTGCCCTTCGGCCAGAAGTCCGGGAATTCCGACCGCCAGATCGATATGATTTGGCGGGGATCGCGATCCGCATCGTGCAGGCGCATGCGGTACCTTTTTTCCCAAAGCCGGCCGAATCCCTGAGCGGGTCCCGAGGTCCTGCGCCCGTCGGCGTTGATGTTCATGACCGCCGGCGGGATGTCCCGAATGCACAGACGGCCCGCGGATTCGGCCCAGCCGGGCAGCGGCGGCCGGCCGTCGGTCGAGGGACTGACCGAAAGCCCGCTCTTTTCAAGAAACCGCCGGCAGCACAAGGCGTCTTCCTCGTCATCGTAAAGCGTGATGGCAAGATCCAGGCCCGTGAGATGAAAGGCGTCCCGCAAAGGCCCGGACAGTCCGCAGGCCGACACGGCAACCTGCCGCCTTGCCGCCCGTGCTGCGTTCACAAGCAGCAAACCCGCCCCTTCGGCATCCATATGCGCCAGACCGGAGAGATTCAGCAGGATCATTTTTGCAGTCGCCGTCGCCTTTTCAAATGCCCCGGCGAGGGTTCGTTCCGCGGTGGCCGTCAGGTTTCCCCGCAGATCGAGAACAGCGGCATCGCGGCCGGCCTCTCTGGATTCGACCATGCAGCCGGCGCGCCTGCCCCGTCTGTCCGCGGACGTGGACAGTGGCGGCGGTTCCAATCCGGATGCGTCGGACGCTTCGTCTTTCCGAAAGCCGGCAAAGGGGTCGATCCGGTGGGTCTCTGCCAGGCGATCCCTGGCAAGGAACAGCCGGTTGGCAAATCCGGGGAGCAGCCGCAGGGCAAGGTCCACGAATGCACTGCCCCCCATGCGGTCGAGAAAGGCAAGCTGGCTTGCCCTGCCGACAATGGCCTGGGCATACGTTGGATAGGCGTGCGTCAAGGATTGGAATCGATACAGCGGCTTGTTGGAAGCCATGATCACCTGGAGCTCGTGAATGACCTCACCTGCACCTTCGCCCAGGATATGGGCGCCGACAATCCGGCCGCGCCCGCTGCAGAGGATCTTGGCCATGCCGACTTCATTGCCATCAATCAGCGCCCGGCGCATCGAATCGTAACGAAACCGATACACGCCAAGCCCGGACCCGTATCGCGCATAGGCTTCCTCTTCGGTAAGGCCGATCCAGGCCAGGGGCGGTTCGGTGAAAACGACATACACGTTATGTCGGTAGTCTGCGCTTCGCTTGACGGGCAGGAAGGCATTGGTCGCCGCGATGATGCCCTGGACCTCTGCCGTTGACGCGAGCTGGTAAGGACCGGCGATGTCGCCGCAGGCATAGATATCCGGCGCAGAGGTTCGCAGTTTGCGGTCGGTGATGATACCACGTGCATTGCAGGCCACGCCCGCCTTCTCCAACCCGAGATCATCCAGGTCGGGTCTTCTTCCCACTGCCACGAGCACCCGGTCCGCCGAAACCTCTTCACACGGCCCGCCATCCCGACGATACCGGAGCACAGCACTGCCCAGCCGATTGTGGAATTCCAGACCCTTTGCGCCGTTCAGGAGGCGGACACCCTCCGTGCGCAACGACCTCAGCAGGTGATTGACCAATTCACGGTCCGCCGAGGGGACAAAGCGTTCGGCCGCTTCGACCAATGTTGTTTCCACCCCCAGGCGAACAAAGGCGGAGGCGTACTCCAGGCCGTCAACCCCGCCGCCAATGATCAGGATTGACCCCGGCAGATTCTCCAGGGAATAGAGCGTTTCGTTGGTCAGAAAGCCGATCTCCGCAATTCCCGGAATCGCCGGGATCAGGGGCGAGGTGCCGGCTGCGACAATGAACTTTCGCGCGGAGAGAATCTGCCCGGCTGCCTCGACGCGGCGGGAATCGACGAAAGAAGCCGCTCCGGGGATGATGCGGATGCCGATCTGCGCAAACGTTTCCGGGAGATCCTTCTCATACGCCCGTTGCACGATCCCGCCAATGTGAGGCATGATTTTCCGGCCCTGAAGCGCACCCGTCTGATCCACGCTCAGGCCCAGGCGCCGAAGCTGCGCAATGCCGCTGTTGAGATGGCTCAGGCGGATCAGGGTCTTGCTGGGAATGCAGGTTGCGTTGGTGCAGTTGCCTCCGACCCTGTTTTTCTCGATCACGGCCACACGCTTGCCGAGGCCGTTGGCCGTGACCGCGGCAACCATCCCGGCAATGCCGGCGCCGATGACGATCAGGTCATAATCGCGGGGCGGGCTCATAAGCATGCCTTGCTTTTCAGGGCGTGCACGACCAGGAAGGTGTTCCATTCGAAGTCTACGTCACCCCAGGTCCCGTCGCAGTTCTGCTTTCCGGACAGGGCCTTCAGGACCCGGATCCATTGCCGTTTGGCCGCTTCGAGACGCAAGTGGGCCAATGCATTGAGGGTCCGGTAAAAGGGGACGTGGTCCGGCCAGAATCCGGCCGGGTCCTGGATCTGGCCGAGACGGTCGACAAGGGCGGCTGTTGCCGCATGTTCCTTGTATCGCGGATGCGCCACGAATGCACGGAGGGCGTTGTCCCTGTCCGACCATGCCTCCGCGCTGCCTGCGTTGGCGGCAACCCAACGGGAAAGGAGCCGATAATGGGTCGCAACAGCGGGCTCATCGGTCTTTCGAAAAACCGAAGCGAGAAAAAGCGTCGCACATGCCAGGGATAAGCAGGGTTGACCCGGCGAAAAGGGCAGTTCCCGGAAAGCATCGGATTGCAGAGGCTCCCGGGGTCCTGCCAATCCCCATGCGTCCGGTTTCAACGTGCGCTTCATCAGCCAATCCAGGCCCCTCTCAATTTCCCCGGTCGCGTTGCGTACGGTTAGATGCAGACCGAACAGCCGCCGAATGCCCGCCAAGGGGGATTGATTCCACGACCCGTCAGCGGATTGCCCCTCGAGCAGAGAACGTACCGTGCGCCGAAAATCGTCCTGCCACTCCGGCGTTCCCGCCTCCCCAAGCCATTTCTGCCGGGCGTAAAGACCGGCGGGCGTTTTGCTCGCCTTGAAAACACGGAATGGATCAGAAGAAAGATTCAGCATGGTCCCTGGATTCTCCACTACACCCTCCGAGGTCATCCGGCGCGATGAAGATGACTGGTGCGCGTGGCGCGGCCAAAGGGAATTCTATCACCCTTTATCCTTCGGATTCATCCCTAAAATTCATCCCGGTAAATTTGCCCTGTAAATTTGCCCTTGCAGTCTATAAAATTGTCGTTAAACTATAAACAAGAATTTTTGATGTGAAACGCTTCGAATTGCGGAGAGGGAAGGCGTGACTTAGAATGGGGATGTCCCCCCGAATACCGTTGAGGCAAGCCCGATCTGTCGAACCTCTTCAGGGGTCAGCATCCCGCGCTATCGGCCTCGGATTGGCCCGGATGGCCCGTCATGAACACAGCAGTCCTGCGCCGGCGCCCATCGAAAAAGCCCGTTCGGCTCTCGGGGATCTCGGAAACCCTGCTGATCCCCCTCTGGGCCAGGGCCGTGGAAACATTGCGTCCCGATGCGATCCTCCGGGACCCGATTGCTTGGGAGATCTTCGAGCGCATCGACTACGACTTCTCCAAATTCGAACGCGCCTGGACGACGCAGACGGGAATCGCCATCCGCACGAAGCTGCTCGACGAGGCAGCGTCGGCCTTCATGGCGGCAAATCCCGAAGGCATCGTCATCAACCTGGGCGCCGGCCTCAGCACCCGGTTCTCCCGGATCGACGACGGAAGCGTTCACTGGTATGAAGTCGATCTGCCCGATGTCATCGCGCTGAGAAAGTGCTTTTTCCGGGAATCGGGGCGATACCGGTGCATCGCCGGTTCGGTCATGGAACCTGCCACTCTGGAGCGCATCATCGCCGGCAGCCGGCCCGTTATGGTCCTTGCCGAAGGCCTTTTCATGTATTTTCCCGAAGAGGACATTCGGTCCCTATTCGAACGCCTGTCGAGGCGCTTCCCGAAGGCGCAGATGCTTCTGGAGATCCTCGCCCCCTTCTCCCTGGGCATGGGGAAATACGACCCTTGCGTATCTAAAGTCGCCGGGGGCATGCTCGAATTTCGCTGGGCTGTGAGCGACTGTCGCGCGATGGAACGCTGGGGCTGCGGTTTGCGCGTTCTCCGGGAGTGGAACGTCCTCAACCACCACCGCGAGCGCTGGGGATGGTTGGGGTGGCTGAACCTTCTCGCACCCCATGCGCTGCCCGCTCTGGGGAACCGGATTGTCCATCTGCGCTTCGTTTAAAACTGTGGACAAAACGCACGCGGCACGGATTTCGTCGGGGCCTGTTTCCCGAAGGTGACCGGGCATTACGGGACATGGATGGACCAGGCATCGAAAAGGGAAAGATACCGGAGCAGAAAGGTGAAATGAAAACAGTCACGGCAGCCATTCTTGTCAAAGACGGCAGGGTCCTCATCGCCAGGCGAAGGAGCACGGACAGAATGGCCGGCAAATGGGAGTTCCCCGGCGGCACCATCGAGGAGGGAGAGACGCCGGAAGCATGTCTGAAGCGGGAGATGAAAGAGGAATTCGATATTGATGTCACGGTCGGGGACTGCCTCGGGGAGAGCGTTTATCATTATCCGCACGGCGCCGTCCGGCTGCTGGCGTATGCAACCCGGTGGCGGGATGGTCAAATGACGATGAGGGCCCATGACGATTACCGGTGGGTCCGCCCGCATCATCTGAACCGCTATGACCTGGCCCCCGCGGACATCCCCCTCGCCCGCGAGGTGATGAATCATGAGTGGTGAACGCTTCGCTTTCGTGAGCGCCGTTCATGAAACCGGCAACGCCAACCCCGCCGCTTCATGTCCTTGCGTCGTATAGAAAACCGCCTTGTCGAAGAAAATGACGATCCGCCGGTCCAGTTCCAGCGCCATGTAGATGTCGAGGGTCTTATGCCACATGCCCTGGGAAAGGGCGAACTCCCAGAGATGCTTCTTGACCAGGCTCAGGGCGCTGAGCACGTTGCTCAGGGCCACGCCGTTCCGGTGGCTCTCCCACCCGAAGGCCGTGTAATAGTCGCGAATGTCGGAGTCCTTGTAGACGCCGCCGAGCCAGTTGCCGAACCGGGAGAGCATCCTGCGGATGTCCCCGAACAGGCGTGAGCGGTCCAGCTGCCGGTATCCCGCCGTCGAAGGGTTGGTCAGCACATCGTTCATCCAGCGCCGGACAATGGTTTCCGCGTTTTCTTCAATGACGTTGACCAGCTTGTCCGACAGGAGATTCCGTCTCGGGGCCACGGGGATTTCGCTGCCGAGGGAAATGCTGAAGGAATCGACGATCGCCCAGTATTCCGCTTTATTGCTCATGTAGCGCTTCATGGCATCCCGGTTCGAAGGGAAGGCAAGCCGCGGCATCTGGTCGAGGGGAAAGTACCGGGCCAGGACCGTGTCGCTCCCGGGCTGCAGATCCCCACCGGTCCGCTCCACCTCGAAAGTGATAAAAATCAGGTCTCCGTAAAACCGGCTCTTGTAGGATTGGACATCCACGAGGCTCAGGATCCGGCCTTCAATGCCCGTTTCCTCCGTCAGCTCGCGCAGCGCGGCCTCTTCGATGCTTTCCCCGACTTCGGCAAATCCCGTGGGCAGGCACCAGAACCCCCGGTAAGGCTTCTTTCCCCTTTTCACAAGCAGGACCCGGCGATCCTCGGTAACGATCGTCGAGACGACCGGAAGCGGGTTTTCATAGAAGAAGAGGTTGCAGGCCGGGCAAAAATCCCGGGTTGAGCCGTCTTCCGTCTTCAGCGAAGTGGGGCCGCCGCAGGCGTGACAAAAGTGCTTTTTCCCCCTCTTCATGCCTTTTCCTTTCCCTGCCGGGGCAGCGTACAGACGAAGATACAGTCGTCCTTCGCGATGGACATGCCGTTCTGCTGCAAAGCGGCCCGGGTGATTTGCTCCAGAACGGTGGGAATCAGGGCGTCCATATCCAGCCCGGTGTCCGTGAAGTAGAGGGGGCTCTTGAACCGGAAATACTCCGTCAAAGACTCGATTTCCTCTTTCGGGAAAACCAGCCGGTTCGGGAAATCGATTCTTCTGATCCCGCCGAACCAGGGCTGCAGCAGCCGCAGACCGTTCTCTGACGAGAACCGGCTGGTAATGATTTCCAGCGGCAGGTGTTTTTCATGATACAGCCCGATGGCATCGAGTGTTTTTTTTGTCAGCCTGATCAGCTCCCCCGTATTGCGCCGGTGGTGGGTGATGGCAATGAAGACGCCGTCGTCATGCAGCAGGCGGGCGATTTCCGGAACGGCTTCCGGGAAGAAATACAGGGCGTAGGAACATAGAATGAGATCGCAGGACCGTTCGGCAAAGCTTCCGAGTACTGAAATTCCCGATGGGAAGAATCTCCCCCGGATGCCGGTCCGCTCACAGGCCGCCAGATAGAGGGGCTCGTAAGCCCGGACGGCATCCACGCCCGTGGCCGTGGCCGTGGGTCCTACCCTGCCTTTGAGCTTCTCCGTGAAAGAGCCGAATGCGCATCCGAGGTCCAGGATGCTGCGGCATGCCGTAAGGTCCAGCCCCTCCAGGGCCGTCCGGTGGACGCCTCGCTTGTTCGTTGAATAACGTTGAATCAGGTCGGCGATGCGCTGATGGGCGTGCACATTGTCGAAGACTCTGTGGATCTGGACCTGTTCCGACATGCTTCCCCTTTCCCGTTTCACGAACGGTTTCCGGTTGCATTGTCATCCGATGCCCCGATGCAGGAATCGTCCTTATTCTGAAAAATATTCTTTTTGCCCGATGATGTCAACCCTCGCGAATAAACGGGCTGCACGGCGGCACCGCAATACGCCGCGGCGCTGCGGGAAGGAGTAACAGTCCCAGAGTCCGGATCCGGCACTTCTTCCGACAAAAGGCATCACTTTGTCCCGAACAGGGAATCGTCAAGCCCCCTGTTCCACGCCCATCCGGAATAGGAGATTTCGACGGCGCCCTCGGCCGGAAGATTTTCCAGGCGGGCCATCCCCCGTGAGACGGGGTTGTCCGGGCCGTAAAGGAGATTGTCCTGGGGGCGTACGCCCCGCTCCGGAAAGGTCATTTTCACATCCACCCGTTCCGGCAGCCAGAGTTCTTCGCTTCCCTGCCGGACCAGGGCATAGCCGATACGCGCAAGGGCCTTGACGCCCTGGACGGACAGGCTTTCCACCTGCAGGATCCGCTTCGGGATTCCCCCGATCCAGACCCGGTAAGACCGGATCTTCCCCTTCTCATCCAGCGGTTCCACCCGGTACAGATCCGCCGGCACGCCTTCCAGTGTCTCCGTGGCGAGCCAGCTTATGCGGTTTTTCTCCGGCCTGAAGCGGAAGGGGTCGAAAAGAGCGGCCCCGCGCGGCAGCGGGGCAAAATTTTTCGTTTCCAGGTGAAAGCGGTCGGGCCGCTTGAAGTAGACGGTTGCAGCGAAGTCCGGGACCCGGAAATCGGGAATTCGCACCTTCACCTCGATGCGCACGGTATAATCCTGAATCCCGCCGTAGGGGTCGAGAAGCACGGCAAAAGTTTTCGCCGGGTCCGGCCCGGCCGCGGCATCCGCCGGCCGGTCCCATGAAGCCTGCAGGACCGCCGCCAGGAGAAGCGATGCGAAAAGCGCGATCGGACGATGCTTCCGTGTCTTCATGACAGGATATCCTTGCGGTTGAACCAGGCCAGTGTGACGGAAAAGAACAGGGCCGTGAAGCCCAGCAGGATCCACACGTTCTTCATGATGTCCCGCCAGGGGACGGGGTCGTCGAAAACCTTCTGCCAAGTGTCGAAGTAGTTCACGAAGAGCCAGGGCCGGATGGCCTGGAACATTTCAAAGGGCAGCGTGATAATGATGAGACTGATGATGATGACGGCCATCGTGGCGACAATGGGACCGATGGAGTTGTCCGTGAAGGCCGAGAAGAGGAAGCACAGAGAGGAGACGACGAACATGCTCAGGATGGCCAGTGCCCAGGCCAGCAGAAAATGGGCCGGAAGACCGGACTCCGGGAGAACCACCAGCCCGCGCTTTACCACCAGGAGGTCGCCGCCGCCGAAAACAGCCAGCGACAACCCCAGCGTGAGGACGCCGATAAACAGGACCATCACCGCCGTGTAAAGAAGCGTGACGATGAACTTTGCCGTGATGATCCGGCTACGCGACTCGGCACGGGTCAAAAGAAACCGGAAGGTTCCGGCATTGCCTTCACCGGCGATCTGATCCCCTGCGACGAGCGTCAGGACGATCGGCACATGAACCCACAGAGCCCCGAGAAAGAAGAATCCGAAGAACCACCCGTTGAGGATATTCCCGCCGACGATGAAATCCTGTTCCAGCGTGGCCAGCAGATTCTTTTCGAAGGCCCTTTGTCCACCCATCTTCAGACCCGCAACGACCAGGGGGACAAGGATGCCGAAGGCCAGAAAGCCGATATAAGTCCTGAGCCGTGTGAACGTCTTGATTGCCTCGAACCAGACCAGCCGCAGCATAAATGCTAATCCCCCACCAGGTTCAGGAAATACGTTTCCAGAGAGCGTTCCGGCACCAGCGAATGAACCCGGAACCCTGCAAGGACCAGGTCCCGGTTGAGATCCGGGACGCGCGACAGCGCCATCTTCAGGGAAAATCCGTCTCCCCGGAGCTCCGCCGGTGGATAGTCGCCATGTTCCCCGATGAAGCGAACGGCCGCTTCGGGCCGGTCGGTGCGGACGATTACCACGGCATCGCCGTTCCCCAGCAGGTCCGGGACAGTCCCCTCGGCCCGAAGGATGCCCTCATGGATAACAGCCATGCGCGTCGCCGTCATCTCCACCTCATGAAGAAGGTGAGACGACAGGAAAACCGTCATGCCCCGCTCCCGAGCAAGCTGCCGGATCAGGTCCCGCACATCTTTGACGCCCTGGGGATCGAGTCCCGTCGTGGGTTCGTCGAGGATGATCAGTTCGGGCTCCGACAACAGGGCCAGGGCCAGCCCAAGGCGCTGGTTCATGCCGTGTGAAAAGGTCTTCACACGGTCGTCGGCACGATCCGCCAGGCCAACCTGCTTCAGCCCCTGCAGAATCCGGTCTCGCGGTACCCGCCGGCGGAGACCGCCCAGGATCTCCAGGTTCCGATATGCCGAAAGGTGCCCATAGAAGGCGGGTTTCTCAACAATGGCGCCGATCCGGTCGAGCGCTTTTTGCCCTTCCTTCCGGAGCGAACGGCCAAAGATCTCCACATCACCCGCAGTGGGAAAGACGAGGCGCAGAATCATCCGGATGACTGTGCTCTTTCCAGCGCCGTTGGGCCCCAGAAAGCCGAATACATCGCCCCTGCACACCTCGATGTTCAGCTCGTTCACGGCCAGCCGGGCGCCGTAACGCTTTGTCAGATTGATTGTTCGCAGCACGGTGTCGGCCAAGGTCTCACCGCCGGATTGGCATGGGCCTGCCCGGGACAGTGCGTTCCGGGGCCGGCAGGATTTTTCGGGTCATGGAAAAATCATTGATTGACAGGGCACTGTCGGCTGAACTCGAAGAAATAAGATAGCGGCACATGCGCGTCAATGGAGTCCTGGCAACAAATTTCAGATGAATCATCGATAATCGGAGAGCGAACCTGAATCGGACCGGTCGCTATTAAAGATAAGGAACGGACGGTCAACTAACGTTTGAAGAATCGACCCCTGGTGCTTTTCAGAAGACGCGGCAGAAATCCCTGGCCCAGCACACCTTCACCGCTGATGACGAATCCATCGCCTGCCGCTTGAGACTGCTGTTCACGGGAAAAATAATCCCCTTCGTCGATGAGCTGTTTTGTCTTGGCCGTCGCCGCTGGAACGACTCTGCTCCCTGAAATACCGCCGGAAACGTTACTTGTTACGTTACTTGTAATGACATTTGAAACATTTCCGATCGAAGTTCTTTGCCTGGTCAAGTTTAGAAGCGCCTTCTCGACGATAGCGCCATAATGGTCTCCTGTCTTATTTTTTTCAATCATTAGAATATCATGCGCGTCTTTTGAGATGACAACTGTGATCGTTTTCTTTCCCTCTTTTTCTTTTTTTTCCCGCCATCTGCGAATCCGTTCTTTCCCCGTTCCCATAATGAATCCTCAAGTTACAAGTAACGTCATTGTAACGATTTCATGATCTCGATTACCACGGGAAAAAAATCTTTTCAAGTAAATTCCTTGGAAAGCCGGAGATTTGAACCGATCGGATGGAAATGGGGAGCTATTATGCTGCATTCATGTCGCCTGCGGAAGCTTTTTTCAAAGCATCTCTGTTACTTTGAATTTGTTTTCTATCCATTCCCCCTTGTGTATTCTTTCCGTTTTACCGTCCCAGAATATCATTGCCCCCTGGCCGCATACGTTGTTTTTCTCCCATTTCCCTTCGTACTTGGAGCCGTCTCCGAAAAAAAGCCTCCCAACGCCATGCATCAGGCCGTCTTTCCAATGTCCGACATATTTCTTGCCGTCGGCAAAAACCATTTCTCCCTTGCCGTTCCTGAGGCCGTTGTTCCATAGACCTGTATATTTTCCGCCGTCAGGAAGCGTCTCCGTCCCTTCCCCTTCCGCCTTGCCGTTTTTCCATTCCCCTTCGTATCGATGTCCATCCGGAAGAATCATTGTTCCCAGCATGTGGGGCACACCCTCTTTCCATTGGCCTTCGTACCGGCTTCCCTCCGGCCACGTGAAAGTGCCCATGCTGTGAAAATGGCCCGCCTTGTAGAAACCGCTGTACAATGAACCGTCCTGATAGGCGCATGTTCCCTCGCCGTCCAGATGAATTTCTCCCCAGTCGAATTCAACGATCATCCTTCCGACAGAGTCCTTGAATGATCGGTACATGAGGGAATTTTTTTTAATCATATGACATTCTCTCGATCACTTGACATATTTGCCGTTCCTGAATTCACCCTCATATCTCTTGCCGTTCGCCAGGGTCATGACTCCCCTGCCATGAGGCAGGCCGTCTTCAAGCTGACCGCTGTATTTTCTGCCGTCAGTCAGGGTCAATGTTCCCTGGCCATGGTACTTGTTGTTTCTGAATTTGCCCTCATAACGGTCACCGTTGGGAAACTCCAGGACACCGTTTCCGTTGGACATGCCTTTTTTGAACTGACCCGTGTACTTTCTTCTGTCGCTCAACACCAGGGTTCCCAGACCATCATAAAAGTCCTCTTTCCAGTCGCCGACGTACTTCCCCCCCTTTGTCATGGTCAGCGTTCCTTTTCCGTCTCTCTTGTCTTCTTTCCATTGTCCTAAATATGTCGAGCCGTCCTGAAAGGAACAGATGCCGTGTCCGTCGCGCATTCCCGATTTCCATTCTCCCACGTACTTGCTTCCATCGGGATAGCTCATGATTCCCTGTCCCCAGGGCAAATCTTCACGCAGCTCACCCAAGTATTTGCGTCCATCGGAAAGCGTATTCGGCAAGAGTCCTGTTCTGGTTTCCCGGATCGGCTGTTGAACGTCTTCCTCCGTTTTTTTCGCCTGCTCTTCCCTCAGCCGAGCCTCTTCAGCTTTCTTCCCCGCTTCCTCCTGATCTTTGAGAATTTCTTTTTCGATTTTCTTTCGTGATTCTTCATCGGCGTCGCGTCCGGCTTCAGCCTTGCTTCTCCTGCGGATCTCCTCCTTGGCTCTGAGCTGTTCTTCTCTCGCCGCTTTCTTTCGGGCCCGCTCTTCGGCCCTGAGTTTTGACTGCGCCTCGGCCTTCGCCCGCGCCTCTTCTTTCGCCCTCAGACGCGCTTCGTTCTCCGCATTTTTGCGGGCTTCCGCTTCGGCCTTGAGCCGCGCCTTTTCCTCCGCCTTCTTTCGCACCTCTTCGTCGGCCCTGCGCCGCGCCTCTTCCTCCGCCCTCCTGCGCGCCTCTTCCTTCTCCCTCAGACGCGCTTCCTTTTCCGCTTTTTTCCGGGCTTCCGCTTCCGCCTTGAGCCGCGCCTTTTCTTCCGCCTTCTTTCGCGCCTCTTCCTCGGCCCTGCGCCTGGCCTCTTCCTCGGCCTTCCTGCGCGCCTCCGCTTCCGCCCGCAGACGCGCTTCTTCCGCTCTCTTTCTTGCTTCCTCTTCGGCCTTCAGCCGAGCTTCCGCTTCGGCTTTCTTTCTCGCTTCCTCGGCCGCCCTTCTTCGTGCTTCCTTCTCCGCCTGAAGCCGGGCCTCTTCCTCGGCTTTTTTCTGCGCCTCCTCGGCCCTTCGTCTGGACTCTTCCTCGGCCTTCCTGCGCGTCTCCGCTTCCGCCCGCAGACGCGCTTCCTCCGCGTTCTTCCTTGCTTCCTCTTCAGCCTGCAGCCGAGCTTCCGCTTCGGCTTTCTTTCTCGCTTCCTCGGCCGCCCTTCCTCGTGCTTCCTCCTCCACCTGAAGCCGGGCCTCTTCCTCGGCTTTTTTCTGCGCCTCCTCAACCCTGCGTCTGGACTCTTCCCCGGCCTTCCTGCGCGCCTCTGCTTCCACCCGCAGAAGCGCTTCCTCCGCGTTCTTCCTTGCCTCCTCTTCGGCCTGCAGTCGAGTTTCCGCTTCGGCTTTCTCTCTCGCTTCCACAGCCGCTCTGCTTCGTGCATCCTCCTCCGCCTGAAGCCGGGCCTCTTCTTCCGCTTTGAGAAGAACCGCTTCCTCAGCCTTCCTGTGCGATTCCGCTTCCGCTTTTTCTAATGCCTCCGTATCAGCACCTTGCCGTGTCTCATCACGCTTCGGTTCGCCCTCTTCCCATTCTCCCTCGCATTGATTTCCATCCGGCCAGTTAAAAATGCCCTTTCCGTGTGGCAGATTGTTTTTCCATTCGCCCTTGTAACTGCTCCCATCCGGCCACTTGAAGGTTCCCTGTCCCTGCAGGCATCCATTATAAAATTCACCCTCATAGCGACTTCCATCCGGCCAGACAAATGTCCCCCTGCCCCGATCATCGCCCGCCACCCGGGTGATCCGATATCCTTCCTCTTGCTTGGATCCTTTGTTCAGCATAAAATTTGAGAAGGCTCAAGCCTGCAAAGATATGTTTTTGCCGCCTCGGGAAAGTTCAATCCATCTGCGGCCCCACGCATCTGTCTGACAGCCAATGGTTTCCTTTGCTTTGGAGTTTAGAAAAAATGTCTTTGTATGTCAAAGGAAAATAGGGGCGTGATTCGACGATTCTTCATCTTTTCAGACACCGCCTGGGGTCTTCCTTTTTCTTCCCGGAGGATGCTTTCATTATTTCATGCCTCCAGAATCCATCTCGGTCCATTGACATCCCGAGTATTATCAGTTTATAATTATAAAAATAGAGACCAATCAAATCGAAAAAGTTAATTCCGAATCCGTTGATCGTCATTTGAAGCGAGGGTCAGTCCATGAACGACAAGGGCATCACAAAGCGCACGCTCATCAAACAATTGCAAGACCTGTCTGGAATCCTCGAAAAAATGAAAAAATCCGATATCCCTTACAGGCGTCTTTTCGAAGCGGCGCGGCTCATCGCGGATGCCGTCGAAACAAGGGACCCCTGCAAGGTGGGTCATCAGTTGAGGGTTTCCGACCTTTCCCGGGCCATCGCCGAAGAAATGAACCTTCCGGCCGATCGGGTCCGGGGCGTTCACTTGGCAGGCATCATCCACGACATCGGCACGATCTCCATCCCCGTATCGCTCATCAACAAGCCGACCAACTACACCGAGAAGGAATTCCAGAAGATGGTCAAGCATGCCGAGTCCGGGCATGACCTTCTGAAGGATATCGACTTTCCCTGGCCGGTCGCAAGGATCATCCTGGAGCATCATGAACGGATGAACGGATCCGGATACCCCCAGGGATCGAAGGGAGAGCAGCTTCTGATGGAGTCGCGGATTCTGGCGGTTGCCGACGTCGTGGACGCGCTCTCCTCCGACCGGCCTCACCGGCCGGCTCTGGGCATCGACGCCGCGTTATACGACATTGCCGGAAACCGGGGCGTCCTCTTCGATCCGGGTGCGGTGGATGCCTGCATCCGGCTTTTCAGAGAGAAGCACTACAAGATGATCGATGATTGAGGTATTGACAGCGTACCCGGCCCGTCCGCGGGAGCACGCGCACTATTTGAAACGAAAACCCTTGTCTCGGAACAGCGCGACACAGGCGTCGACCACGTCGGGGTCGTAGAGAACGTCCCGGTATTGCAGAATTTCCTTCAGCGCCTTTTCAATCCCCATCGCCGACCGATGAGACCGGCGCGAGCAGATCGCTTCCACGACGTCGGCAACCGCCAGAATCCGCGCTTCAAGCAGGATCGCCCCGCCGGTAATTCCCCGCGGATACCCGGATCCGTTCATCCGCTCATGATGCTGATAGACAATCTGCGCAACCGGATGTGAAAAATCGATATCCTTCAGGATCTCATAACCGATTTCCGGATGGGTCCTGACCAGGCTATATTCGGCATCATTCAGGCTGCGGGGCTTCGTCAGGATTTCCGCAGGAACCGATATTTTCCCCACGTCGTGGATCCTGCCGGCCAGACGGATGCCGTCAATGCAATCGGCCGGCAACCTCATTTCCGCGGCAATCGAGCGGGCCAGATCCGCAACCCTGTTCTGATGTCCGGCCGCATAAGGATCCCGGGTCTCCACGGCCATGATGATCAGGTCAATGACGAATCCGGTCGCCTTTCTCAATTTTTCAAGGCTCCGTGCAAGGTCCTGCCCGGTCCTCCGATGCTCGGCCTCCAGTCGGCTCAGCTCGGCGACACGGCTTCGCAGTTCGTGAATCTCCCGGATCATGGGGTCTGCCGTTTTTTCCACACCTTTCATCGTTCCGCTCTCCCAAGCCTGCGCCCTGCCGGCCGGATCGGATGCATTCCGTTGACAACGAACCGGTCATGACCGGAATATCCTTTTACCACTTTTCAAAAACTTGGTATAAGAAAATGTCAGACAAATCGGTTTTGAGGAGCAGGCATGACGGCCGGCAATGACCACACCTATTTGTTCAAGCCGGGATTATGGCGGGCCGACGGCGAGTATTTCGACGCGGCGGGACAATGCCTATCCGGTGGAAGGCGAATTCCGCATCACCCACGCAAACGATCTGTGGATCAACGAGAGCCGGATGCGGATCGTCGGAAATGGGAACACCGTCTTCAGGAATGACTGCCGGATCACTCCCTTTTGCGAAGAACGGGATTTTACCTGCTGGAGCGCTGACAATGACGCCCTCGGCAAATTGACGGGCCGGCTTGTCCGTGCGGGGGACGCGATTCTGTCGCTCTACCGGTCCGAGGATTCGGAATATGCCGGCACGGAATCCTGGCTTCGGATCAGCGGCATCCTGTATCGAAACTGGGGAACGCTTTTTCACGGCAACGACAAGCTGTCATCATGGATGATCCGGCTGAACCGGGTTTAATGCGAGGCCTGCGATGTTTATGAAGATACCGCTGTTCATGTTTTTGTGCATTCTGCTCCTGCCTGCAAATGCGGTCCGGGCCGCAACGCCGGCCCCCGTCGAGGGGCCGGGAAGAGGCCTCCCGGTATCCGCTTACCGCGCCAGCGCGCCGCTGAGCTTCTGTGGCGAAAACGTCCCTCTCGAGAATCCCGATGTGCGCGAGCGGATGGAGCGCGAGCTGCTCCTCTCGACCTGGAATCAGCCGCAGGTCATTCTCTGGATGAAGCGGTCCGGCCGCTACATGCCCACCATCGAAAGAATGCTTCAGGATAACCGGATGCCCGACGATCTCAAATATGTCGCCATTGCGGAAAGCGCACTGAGGCCCCATGCAGGTTCCTCGAAGGGGGCGAAAGGGGTCTGGCAGTTTATGGAGGGAACGGGCGCACGTTACCATCTGAGGGTGGATGACGATTTTGACGAGCGCAGAAGCTTCCACGCCTCCACGCGCGCAGCCTTGAAATACCTCAGGGACCTCTACGCAATGTTCGGGTCATGGACACTGGCGGCGGCCGCCTACAACATGGGAGAGTCGGGCCTGCAATCGGAAATGATGCTCCAGAAAGTCCGCAGCTATTACCAGCTCCATCTGCCGCTCGAAACCCAGCAGTACATCTTCCGCATTCTTTCGGCAAAGCTGATCCTTTCCGACCCGGCCCGCTTCGGTTTTCATCTGCCCGCGGAGGACCTCTATTCGCCCCCGGACGTTGAACACGTTCCCATCCGTTGCCCGGAGGACACGCCGGTCCAGATCATCGCCGCGGCCGCCAAAACCTATTTCAAGGTGATCAAGGACCTGAACCCTGAAATCCGGGGACACCATCTCCCGGCCGGGCAGCGCACCATTCTGATTCCCCGGAGTGGCGCCGAGGGCTTCCAGTCCCGCTTCGATGAACTCTTCAATCAGTGGCTGGCCGATCGGAAAGCGAACATGTACGTGGTCAGAAAAGGCGAGAGCCTTTCCATGATCGCCCAGCGTTTCAATGTTCCCGTGCAGGCCATTGCCGCCTGGAACCGCATATCCACAAAGACAAAACTCAATCCGGGCGAGCGCCTGATCGTCTTCCCGAACGGCGTCCGGCCATCGGATCGCAAGGACCGTTAGCCCTGTCCGGAATTTGCCCGGTAGCGCTGAAAATCGCAAGGGGGGATAAGGCCATTAGAATTTTCATCACAGGCGGCACGGGTTTCGTGGGCAGCACATTGACCGAAGAGTTCATTCGCCGGGGCCATCCGGTCACGGTTCTCGACCGCACGATCAAGCATCCTGATCGCTTTCCCGGTGTGTCGTGGATCGAAACCGACAGCACCGTCCCGGGCGCATGGCAGGATAAGGCCGCGGACCACGAGGTCTTCATCAACCTCGCCGGCGTTTCCGTCTTCAGCCGCTGGAGCGAAAAAACCAAGCAGGACATCCTGAACAGCCGGGTCCTCACGACCCGGAATCTGGTGGATGCCATATCCCGCCGCCGGGGCGGGCAAACGCACCTCTTCAGCACCTCCGCGGTCGGATATTACGGATTTCATGAGGAAGGTGCGATCGCTGAAGATGCGCCGCCCGGGACGGATTTCTTGGCTTCGGTGGCCGTCGCCTGGGAAGCGGAGGCCCTTCGTGCCGCATCCTTCGGCGCCCGTGTGGCGATCTGCCGCTTCGGGATCGTGCTCGGCCGGACAGGCGGCGCCATCAAGCAACTGATCCCGCTGTTCAAAAGTTTCCTCGGGAGTCCGCTGGGAAGCGGCCGGCAGTGGTTCTCCTGGATTCACGAGAGCGACCTGGTTCACATCTTTCTTTTCCTGATGGAAAAAGAAAATGCGGAAGGCCCCTTCAACTGCACGGCGCCCGAACCGGTGCGGAACGCGGAAATGACCCGAATCCTCGGGGAGACCCTGGGGGTCCCCACCTTCATGCCGGCCGTCCCCGGTTTCATGATGAAGCTGATCCTGGGCGAATTCGGCGACGTTCTTCTGAAGGGGCAGAAAGCCGTCCCCAAGCGGCTGCTGGATTTGAAATATCCATTCCGCTTCCCGACCCTGCGGGATGCCCTGCAGGACATCCTGAAGAAGTGAGGGACAAGCGACGATGACCTACCTGATCTGCCCCGAATGCGCCTATTCAACGGATGACCGGAGCAAGAGGCTTTGCGCGTACTGCCGGACAGAGTTGTTGTGTCGATGCCCTCAATGTGCTAAGCCCATCCCCGAGGAAAAAGCCGTTTATTGCCGTGCATGCGGCTTCAAATTGCGGCAGTCCATTGTTCCCATTCAATAGCTGCCCGAATCCAAGCAAGGAGTCCCATGAAAAAAATCAAGAAAGTGCTGATCGCCAACCGGGGAGAGGTCGCCCTCCGGATCATCCGGACGCTGAAGGAACTGGACATCGCGGCCATTGCCATCTACGAGAAATCCGACAGCGACGGCTATTATCTTCGCTTCGCCGACAAAGCCGTCCCGATCGGCAACCAGCCTGTGAAAGACTACCTGGACACCGAGAAGATCATCCGGACGGCCCGCGAATGCAACGTCGACGCCATCCATCCGGGATATGGCTTTCTCTCGGAGAGCGCCGCGTTTGCCGAAGCCTGCGAAAAAGCCGGCATCATTTTCATCGGCCCGCCGTCCGATGTCATGCGAAACCTCGGGAGCAAGGTGATTGCCCGTGAAATCGCCGTCCGTGCCGGGATTCCCATCGTCCCCGGGACGGAAAGCCTGCCGCCCGGACCGGAAGGCATCGACATGGTTGCCGCCTTCGTAGATCGGCACGGATATCCCGTCATGCTGAAAGCCACGGCAGGCGGCGGCGGGCGGGGCATCCGGAAGCTGTCGGGCGCGGAGGATTTGAAAGACCTGCTTGAAGGATCCCGCGCCGAAGCCAGGCTGGCCTTCAACGACGACCGCATCTACATCGAGAAGGCGATCGAGAGGCCCCGGCACATCGAAATCCAGGTGCTGGCGGACCGTTACGGCAACGTGGTCCACCTGGGCAGCCGCGATTGCTCGATCCAGCGCCGCCACCAGAAGCTTCTGGAGATCGCGCCGGCCAACCTTCCCGCCGGCGACGCCAAAGCCATGCACGCGGCGGCCGTTGCGGTCGCCAGGGAAGCCCGCTACGTCAACGCGGGCACGGTGGAGTTTCTCGTCGATCCGCGGACCGGCGAGTTCTGGTTCCTGGAAGTGAACACGCGCCTGCAGGTCGAACACACGGTGACGGAGATGATCACCGGCGTGGACATCGTCCGGCACCAGATTCTCATCGCCGAAGGCCGGGCGCTCGACTTCAGCCAGGAACAGATCCGCTTCAACGGCATCGCCATCGAGGTCCGGATCAACGCCGAAGATCCCCACAACAATTTCCTGCCGGAGGGCGGGAAGCACGTCGATATCTATCAGTCTCCCGGGGGACCCGGGATCCGCCTGGACGGCATCATCTACAGGGGCTACCGCATCCCCATGGCCTACGATTCCCTGCTGGTGAAGCTGATCGTGTGGGGGTACGAGTGGAATCAGACCGTTCTGCGCCTGAAGCGCGCACTGAACGACTTCAACATCGTCGGGCCCAAGACGACGATCCCGCTGTACCTGTCGATTTGCGACGAGCCGCACTTCCAGCAGAGGGCATTCGACACCGGTTATCTGGAGACGCATCAGGAGATCTTCAACTACCCGGAACCGGTTCATTACGTCATCGAGGACACGGTTTACAGGGCCCAGATCGATGCGCCGGAGCTTTCCCCGGAGCAGGCGGCGGAACCGGTCGGCAAGGAAGAGCTGCTTCGCCTGATGGAAAAGAAGCATCTGACCTCCCATGAAATCGAAACGCTCGGCAAGGCCGGCGTCATCCGGTCTCCCATCAAGGGAAAGGTGACGAAAGTTGCCCTGGAAATCGGCGACGTCGTGCTGGTCGGCGACATCCTGATTGACCTGGAGGCCATGAAGATGCACACGCACATCATCTCCGAGGTCGATGGCCGGGTCTCGGACGTCCTGGTTGAACCGGGAGACAACGTGGACGTGGGCGATACGCTGCTGCTGATCCATGTGAGCTGAAGCGTGTTCGGGAACGGGACGACGGAAAGGTTTGTGACAGGTGTCCGTGATGCCGGTCAAGCAGAGAGACATCATCCTGGATTCCATCGCCGACGGCGTTTTCACCGTGGACCATCAGTGGCGCATCACCTCCTTCAACCGCGCCGCGGAGAAGATTACCGGGGTGTCCCGCGCGGAAGCCCTCGGACAGCGCTGCCGGGACGTTCTGAAAGCGGAAGTCTGCGAAAAAAACTGTTGCCTGCAGAAAACCGTGGCGACCGGCGAACCGATCGCCAACAAGACCGTTTACATCGTCAATTCCGTCAGCGCCTTCCCATCAGCATCTCCACGGCCCTGCTGAAGGATGACAGGGGTGCCATCATCGGCGCCGTGGAGACCTTCCGGGACATGAGCATCAAAAGCTCCGCAAACCATCGAAGACACCTACTCCTTCGAGGACATCGTCTCCAAGAGCCACCGGATGCGGGAGATCTTCGGCATTCTGCCCGACATCGCCAACAGCGCCAGCACCGTCCTGATCGAGGGGGAAAGCGGGACGGGCAAGGAGCTTTTCGCCAGGGCCATCCACAACCTGGGCCCCCGCCGGGACAAGCCGTTTGTCGCCGTCAACTGCGGCGCCCTGCCCGACACGCTTCTGGAGTCGGAGCTTTTTGGATACAGGGCCGGCGCCTTCACGGATGCGAAGAAAGACAAGCCGGGCCGTTTCAGGCGGGCGGACCGGGGATCTCTTTTTCTCGATGAAATCGGCGATATCTCGCCGGCGATGCAGGTCCGGCTCCTCCGTTTCCTTCAGGAAAAAACCTATGAGCCCCTCGGTTCGGTTGAGAGCGTGAAGGCCGATGTCCGTGTCATCGCCGCAACCAACAGGCCACTGGCAAGCCTGGTCCGGGACGGGAAGTTTCGCGAAGACCTCTATTACCGGGTCAACGTGATCCGGATCGCGTTGCCGCCCCTGCGGGAGAGACTGGAGGACCTTCCGCTTCTGGTTGCGCACTTCATCCAGAACCTGAATGCCATTCAGAAGAAGGATCTTTCCGGCATCAGCGATGAGGCGCTCGGCTGCCTGATGTCTCATGACTATCCGGGAAACGTCCGGGAGCTGGAAAACATTCTGGAGCGCGCGTTCGTCCTGTGCAAGAACGGCATGATCGAGCCCCAGCACCTGCCCGAGTCGATCTGCACCCGCCCCTCCGCCGGGACGGCAAACAGCCGCTGGAAACCCTGTCCATCAGGAGATGAGGCAATCTTTCTCACCAACGCCCTGCGCAGAAACGGCTGGAACCGCATGAAAACGCCCTTCAACTGGGCATGCACAAGAGCACCTCTTCAGAAAAATCAAGTCGCTCAACATTGAGATTCCGGCCGCCAACAGAACCGCGGGGAGCGTCGCAAAACAGCGACCCCATCGATTATAAAAAAATCATCACGGGCTTCTCCTTTGTAGCAACATACCGTAAATACTCATTATCCACTATATTTTAAACTTTTCACACGCGGCGGCACGGATTATGATATGATAATACAGCAGGTCAAGGAAAGGGGGCGGGACTTATGAAAAAACAGGTTTTGTTTTGGATGTTTCTTTCGGCTCTTCTCTTTGTCACACTGCCCGGCGTCGTGTCGGCGCAGGTTTTGCCGCCGGTCGTGTCCACGGACTGGCTGGAGGCGAATCTGAAAAATCCGAAGTTGATCATCCTCGATATCCGCAAGGTGGAGGACTTCCGGGAAGGTCATATTCCAGGGGCAATAAACGCGTACCACGGAGCCTGGGCCTACAAGAAGGGTGAACTTTTTACGGAAGTCCCCGATCCGGACGATCTGGACGACACGATCGGCTCGGTAGGGATTGGTTGGGACTCCTGGGTCGCGGTCGTGGGCAATGCCAGAACGCTCAGGGAGATTTATCAGGTCGCCCGGGTGGCCTGTACGCTCCGATACGCCGGACTCGACGACGTTACCGTTCTGGACGGCGGCATGGATAAATGGATCAGGGACAAAAAAGCCCTGTCGCCGGAGATCGTCGGTGCGAAAGCAAAATTTTTCAAGGGCAAGTACAGGAAGGACCATTTTGCCGATAAGGAATACGTCCAGAGCCGCCTGGGAAAGATCGTCCTGCTGGACGTCCGGGAAGCGGATATCTTCACGGGAAAACGAAAGCTCGACTGCATCACGAAACTCGGGCACATCCCCGGGGCCGTCAACCTCGCCACGTCCTGCGCCTTCAACAGCGACGGCACCATCAAGAGCAGGGAAGCCCTCGCCGCCCTCGCCGAGGCTGCCGTCGGCAAGGACAGGTCGACGGAGATCGTCACCTACTGCGATGTCGGACAGTGCTGCCCCGTCTGGAAATACCTGATGAAGCGCGTACTCGGATACAAGAACGTCCGCATCTATGACGGCGCCATGCAGGAATGGACACTGGACCCCGACGCGCCGGTTACAAAATAGCGAAGGACTTACCCTTATCCCGTTCAAGTCGCATTATTGCAACTCATTGCGCATGTCAATGAGTGCAACAATGCGACTTTTTATTTCTTGATCAATCATTTCATCCCCCGGCATCATTTCAAGATAACACAGGATAAACCTATTTAAATCACACCGGAAACAAACTGGCATGGAATCTGTAAGGCGATATGCAGAGGTTCCTCTCATGAAAATCGCCATACCGGTCTGTGACAACAGGCTTTCTACGGTTTTCGATGCAGCGGATGAACTCTTGTTGATTGAAACCGGACCGGGGGTTGAGCTGAAGCGGTCAAGGGCCGCCTGGAGAGCAGAAACTGCAATCGGCAGAACTGCCCGGATCAGGGAACTGGGCGTTCAAGTCCTCATCTGCGGCGCCCTGTCGGGGGCTGTGGAACGCATGCTGGAGGCTGCCGGCATCTGGGTAATCCCCTTTATCCGGGGAACCGTGGATGAAGTGATCGGCGCTTTCTGCAGCGGCAACCTGAGAGGAAGACGTTTTTTTCTGCCCGGATGCATTCCCGGTGAAGGGCAGGGACAGCAGCGCCGAAGGCGGCACGGACCCGGCAGAACAGGAGGGATAGAAAAGCCTTGAAGATTGCAGTCACATCAACAGGAAGAGAGTCGGCAAGCCCCATGGATCCTCGGTTCGGGCGAACACGGTGGTTCATAGTCGCCGACCCGGAAAAAGGGGTGTGGGAAGCCCACGCCAATGAGCAGAACATGAACGCCGCACAGGGCGCCGGGATCCAGGCGGCGCAGCAGCTGGTCAATCTCGGCGTGGAGGCTGTGATCACCGGCCACGTGGGGCCAAAGGCCTTCCGGATCCTGAAAGCGGCCGGCGTCGGCATCTATCTCGGCAAGGCGGAAACGGTGGAGGAGGCCCTGCTTCTCTTCAAACAGGGTCGCCTGGCAAAGACGGACCAGGCGGACGTGGAGGGCCACTGGACTTAAACGAGAGACATAAATGGATATAGTGAAGAATGAAGAAAGGAGTGAAGGATCATGCCAAGAGGAGACAGAACGGGACCCTGGAGAGCAGGGCCCCTGACAGGACGGGGCGCGGGATACTGCGCGGGCTATGACACGCCGGGATTCGCCGATGCGGCGCCGGACAGGCCGTTTATCGGCCGCGGCGGCAGAGGCCGGCGAAACCGGTTCTTTGCGAACGGCCTGACCGGATGGGAGCGCGGCGGCATGGGGTACAGGCCATTCGGGCCGGCGTCACCCGGCGCCGAGGATGAGTTGCGCCATCTGGAGCAGCAGGCGGATTATCTTGAAAAAACCCTCACCGGAATCCGTGACCGGATCGTTCGCATGAAGACAGACAGTGGATCGTAAAATAAAGAGCGCCGGGCAGAAAATCCGATCATTCAGCTTTTCCCTTCCTTGGCTGAATGTCGGCAAATGTTCCTTCTCGCATTATGAATGCCCCGGCGCTCTTTGTATGAATGCTGGAAACGTAAACGACGAATGGTTTCTCTCTCTGGAAAGCCTCTTCTGTTTAACGGGTGACGGGGGAGGCTGACGTGTGAATGAAGGAACATGAATAAATCTCTGAAAATCGCCGTGGCCAGCGGAAAAGGCGGCACGGGCAAAACGACCGTCGCCGTCAGTCTGGCCCTGGCAGCGGTGGCTTCCGGAAAAAGTGCTCAATATTTGGATTGCGACGTGGAAGAACCCAACGGGCACATCTTTCTCAAGCCGCAGATCCATTCCCGCTTTCCGGCAACGGTCCCGCTTCCTGAAGTGACCAAGGCCCAATGCAACGGCTGCGGTGACTGCACGGGCATCTGCGCCTACAACGCGATCGCCGTCGTCAAGGGGCAGGTCCTGATTTTCCCGGAACTCTGCAGGGGTTGCGGGGCCTGCGCCATGTTCTGCCCCAAGGACGCTATCGTGGAAACTTCGCGGCCCGTGGGAAGCGTTGAAATCGGGAAAAGCGACAGGATCGCTTTTGTGCAGGGCCTTTTGTCCATCGGACAGATCAACACCCCCGCCGTGATCGCCGCCGTCAAGGGTGCCGCCGGAGACCGGGAAATCACTCTCCTGGATTGCCCGCCGGGAACGTCCTGTCCGGTCATCGAAGCGGTCCGGGACGCCGACGCGGTTCTCCTGGTGACCGAACCGACCCCCTTCGGGCTTCATGATCTGACATTGGCCGTGGAGATGACGAGGTCACTGAAGAAACCCTTCTGCGTCGTCCTCAACCGTTCCGATCTGGGAGACGACAAAGCCGTAGCCTACTGCCGGGTGGAAAACATTCCCATCATTCTCTCGATCCCCGATGACAGACAAATTGCCGAAGCCTACGCCCGCGGCGAAGCATTGACCGAAGCCCTGCCGGCGTATGCACTTGTCTTTGCCGATGCCTTGAAGCGGCTTCTGGCATGGTGCGAGCGTCAGATCCCCGATAAACGGGCTCCGGTGCCGCTGCACCGGGGAAAATGGCAACGTCATGAAGGAAATCGCGGTGATCAGCGGCAAGGGGGCACGGGCAAGACCAGCCTCACGGCTGCTTTCGCGGCCTTGGGCGGAAAGAAGGTGCTTGCGGACTGCGATGTGGACGCGGCGGACCTGCACCTTGTGCTCCATCCCGAAATTATCCGCGAGAACATTTTCATCGGGGGGTCGAAAGCCGCCATCCGTGACGCGGAATGCACCGGTTGCAGCCTCTGCGTCGAGTATTGCCGTTTCAGGGCAATCGACTACCCTGTAACAACAGATGGAAAACAGGCGGAAAAGCCTGTCATCAATCCATCTTTTGCAGGGCTGCCGACTTTGCGAACGGCTGTGCCCCGCCGATGCCATCGCCTTTGCGCCGGCCGAGAGCGGCCGGCTTTTTATTCTCCATAACACCCTGGCCAATGTGCACACATGTCTTCGTAGCCACAGGAAACTCGGGAAAACTGGTCACACTGGTGCGGCAGGAGGCGAGGACGATTGCCGAAAGGGAAGCCAGTGAGCTGATTATCATCGACGGCCCTCCCGGCGTGGGATGCCCGGTCATTGCATCCGTCACCGGAGTGAATCTGGCATTGATTGTGACCGAGCCCACGCTCTCCGGCAGCCATGACCTGCTGCGGGCGGCCGAACTGACGGCTCATTTTCTCATCCCTACGCTGGTCTGCATCAACAAGTGGGATATTCACCCCGGCATGACGGAGCAGATCGAGAAGGAAGCCCGCGATCACGGCATTGTTCCGGCGGGACGAATCCGTTACGACGCCCGCGTGACGGAGGCCCAGGTGCAGAGAACGAATGTTCTGGCCTGCGGGGACAGCCCCGTGGGTGAAGACATGAAAGCGGTATGGCGAAGCGTCGAAAGCGCACTGAACAATCCATGATAAAAGGAGAATTTCAACCATGGAAAATCTGAAAACAATCGGTTCCTGCCAAAGCGGTGCCGGAACGGGGCATGGGGCGGGCCGGGAGAAGCGGCTTCAGGAATATACGGAAAGCCAGCAATTGAAGGACCGGATGGACAAGATACGGCACAAAATAATGGTGCTGTCCGGTAAAGGCGGTGTCGGGAAAAGCACCGTGGCCGTGAATCTTGCCCTGGCGCTGGCCCTCGAAGGCAAGCAGGTCGGCCTTCTGGACCTGGATTTTCATGGTCCCAGCATTCCGAAGCTCCTCCGTCTCGAAGGTCAGCCACTGAAAATGGTGGATAAGCAGATCATGCCCGTGGCTTTTACCCACGGCATCAAGGTGATGTCCATGGGGTTCCTGCTGCCGCATGAGAATGCGGCGGTTATCTGGCGGGGTCCTCTCAAAATGGGGGCCATCAAACAGCTTCTGGCGGAAGTCCGCTGGGGTGAACTGGACTTCCTCATCATCGACTTCCCCCCCGGGACCGGCGACGAGGCCCTCTCGGCGGCTCAGCTTCTGCCTGAGAGTGACGGCGCGGTCATCGTCACGACGCCCCAGGACCTCTCCCTGACGGATGTCCGCAAGTCCATCGATTTCTGCCGCCAGGTGAAAGTCCCCATTCTCGGCGTGATCGAGAACATGAGCGGACTCGTCTGCCCCCACTGCAAGACCGTCATCGACGTCTTCAAGCGTGGCGGCGGTGAAGCCATGGCAAAAGAGCTGAACGTGCCCTTTCTGTGCCGCATCCCCCTGGAGCCCATGATCGTCCATGCCTCCGACCAGGGCATGCCGTTCATTTACCATTACGGCAATACGGAGGCGGCCAAGGCCTTTGCCGGCGCCGTCACCCCGCTTCTCAATCTCGATAACAATCGAAAGGATGATAAAAGCATGAAAAAAAAATCTGCAGAAACAGGCAAAGAAACTTTAAAAGCCGTGAAAATGGCCGTTCCCATCGAGCACGGGCGGCTGTGCAACCATTTCGGCCATTGCGAGACCTTTGCCCTCCTGGATGTGGATATGGACAAGAAAGTCATTGTCCGGCGGGAGGACATCCCGGCGCCTCCCCATGAACCCGGCCTGCTTCCGGGCTGGCTCCAGGAAAGAGGCGTGAACAGGATCATCGCCGGAGGAATGGGCTCGCGGGCCCAGGGGCTTTTCGCCGAAAGGGGCATCCAGGTCATCGTCGGCGCCTCGCCGGGTGATCCGGAAACGATCGTCAGAAGCTATCTCGACGACACCCTCGTCACAGGACAGAACGTCTGCGATCATTGAATGGCAAGGAGTTGTCCAAATGGAGATCCTCGTTCCCCGACAGTTTTTCCTGACCAAGGGCGTCGGCGTGCACAAGGAAGAGCTGCATTCCTTTGAACTGGCCCTCCGTGACGCCGGCATCGAAAAGTGCAACCTGGTGCAGGTGTCCAGCATTCTACCACCGGGCTGCAGAATGATTTCCAGGGCGAGGGGGCTGAAACTGCTTCAGACCGGCGCCATCACCTACTGTGTCATGAGCCGCTGCTTCAGCTGCGAACCGCGTCGTTTGATCGCCGCCTCCATCGGCTGCGCCATTCCGGCCGACCGCAAGGCCTACGGCTATGTCAGCGAGCATCATGCCTTCGGACTGACGGAAAAGCAGGCGGGAGACCATGCCGAAGACCTGGCCGCCGCCATGCTGGCATCCACCCTGGGCATTGATTTCAACGTGGACGAAAGCTGGGACGAAAAAAAGGAAATATTCAAAATCAGCGGCAAGATCGTCGGGACCCGGAATATTACGCAATCCAGTGTTTTGAAAAATCAGGGCTATACGACGGTGATTGCTGCGGCGGTCTTTATTCTTTGAAACCCGGGGGAAGCAATCCATGCCGATTTACGAATACCGGTGCAACCGGTGCGGTTCTGTTTTCGAGTTGATCGAGGGATTCAATACCGAAGGATCCAGGCATTGCAGCACCTGCGGAAGCGGTCGGGTAACGCGGATGTTGTCCCGGGGTGTGCAGTCCCGGGGGGATCGGATACTTGCAGACCAGGGTGGAAACACCTGCTGCGGCCGGGAGGAGCGGTGCGACCGTCTACCTTGTGATGAAGGAGGCGGATGCCGTCGGTAACCCATTTATCAACGAGGTTCAACCATGAAAAAAAACGAGCATAAGACAGAGAAGCACGAAGAGATGTTCTTTTCTGAAAGAGCGCTGGAGTACGGGAGGAATCCGCAGCACTATGGAGATTTGGATTGCCCGGACGGCCACGCTCGCGTGACCGGACCCTGCGGCGACACCAATGAAATCTACCTGCGCATCCGGGAAGGACGCATCCAGGAAGCGAAGTTCATGACGGACGGCTGTCTGTACAGCCTGGCCGCCTGCAATGCCGCCGCCCACCTGGCGATCGGGAAAACCCTCCACCAGTGCTTCAGCATCAATCAGCATTCCATCCTCGAGCATCTGAAGGGTCTTCCGGAGGATCACGCCCATTGCGCTCTTCTGGCGGCGACGACGCTCTACCAGGCCGTGAGTGATTACGTTACGAATTACAATGCGTCTCCGGCAGTAAAACCGAAACCTCAAAAAAAAGGGCTGACCATCCCCTGAAAAAGGAATTTGAATTACACATCGCACAAATTTACATCAATGCTTAGGAGGAGGGTGTCACGATGGAAGATTTAAGCAGGGAAAACGTTGAAAAACCGGAGGACTTGAGTCACGAGGATTTGGCCCGATTTGCGTTGGACATGTTTCACAGGGTCATCGTCCATTACACCCTCTGGTTTACCGAGGTGGAGCATCAGTTCGGCGTTCCGAAAGCTCTGGAGATCATGAAGGTCGCGAAGAAAAACAGCTACAACATCCAGATGAACCGTTTCGCCAAGGTGATGGGTTTCGAAATGAAGGACGGCATACCCAAACCGCTTCTGGACATGCCGAAGGAAGCCCTGATCAATCTGATCAACAACATCGGTGTGAACTGGCTGGCCAACGACGGTGTCTGGTTCCAGGCCGTCGAGAACACCCGGGACATGTATGACGCCAAGCGGTGCAACGACTCCTGCTGGACGCGCTTCGCCCCCTTCGAGGCCTGGTCGATCAAGCAGTTCCTGGGACTTCCGGAGCAGGCGGGCATCGAAGGGTTGAAGAAGGCGCTTCGGTTTCGAATGTATGCCCGGATCAACGTCCAGTCGATTGTCGATGAAGGCCCCAACACGATTGTCTTTCAGATGAACGACTGCCGCGTCCAGTCGGCCCGGAAGCGTCAGGGGCTGGAAGACTACCCCTGCAAATCGGCCGGTCTGGTGGAATACCGGCATTTCGGAGAAACCATCGACAGCCGGATTCGCTGTGAATGCGTCGGCTGTCCGCCCGACACGCACCCGGAGGAATGGTTCTGCGCCTGGCGGTACACCATTTCCTGAATGCCCCGTCGTTTAATGGAATCGTCAACGGTATGCTCCATCCGATAAACCGTTATGACGAACCACTTCATCATCAAATGTTTACCATGTGAAGAAATCTTTCATAGCCTAAAAAAGGAGAACACGATCATGCCAAGAGGAGACGGAACAGGACCTGCGGGATCAGGCGGCGGCGGGGCCAAGGTCGAGGCAGCCGGAAACCCGGCCGCATGGGGGGAGCCGCTACGTCAGGATCGGCAGGCGCCTGCGTGTGCCCGCAGTGCGGTCAAAGGGAGCCGCATAAACGGGGAGTCCCCTGCTTTGAACGGAAATGCCCGCATTGCGGCACCACGATGATCAGAGAATAGAGGCATCATCCTCCGCGCCAAGCGATGACCGACAGGTCGGGACATGATGAATTGGATCCAGACGAATGCGATCCAGCCCGCTAGGCAGAAGCAATAAGGCGTACCTTTCCCGGTGAGAAGCACACAGGCTGACAGAATAAATTATTAAAATCATATGGAATGGGGAGCAATGGACATGAAGGATGACGACGACCTTTTCGATCTGCAGAGAGAACTGTTTCTGGAGAGGAAAAAGAAATTCGGACACAGGGAAGATCCAATGGAAGGTCAAGCTGCTTCGGCAAAATACACGCCGATCGATACCGGGGAAGAATGTGTCGGCGGTTGACATGTGCCAGTCAGTCAAGGTGTGACTGATAAGGTCGAATAAAAACGAAAGTATGGCCGGTCCCGAATAAGACAGATATCGGACCGGCAATGATTTCTCCTAAATTGTTGGTCAATTTTGAGCGGGAATTGTTTGCGATGTGTCGGGAGATGAAACAATGAAAGCCGGTTTCAGGCATGTTTATGGTCCCGTCCCTTCAAGACGCCTGGGACGTTCATTGGGGGTCGATCTCGTGCCTTTTAAAACATGCACCTATGACTGCATCTATTGTCAGCTCGGGCGCACGACAAACAAAACCATCGAACGAAAAGAGTACGTAGGCATTGACGGTGTCCTTGCAGAACTGGAAACAAAACTGAATGTCGGTCGCGCACCCGACTACATCTGCCTGGCAGGTTCCGGAGAACCGACCCTGAATCTCCGCATCGGCGATCTGATCGAAAGGATCAAGGACCGGACCCGGATTCCAGTCGCTGTCCTCACCAACGGATCTCTCCTGTGGATGCCGGACGTGAGGGATGCCCTGATGGCTGCCGACCTGGTGCTTCCATCATTGGATGCGGGCACTGAGCATCTGTTCCATCATGTGAATCGCCCGCATGGAGACATTTCGTTCGAAACGATGGTCGAGGGTCTTGCCGAATTTACGGAAAAGTTTCCCAAATCTGTCTGGTTGGAGGTTTTTCTGCTTGCTGGAATCACGGGCATTCCCTCCGAATTGGTGATGATCTCCGCCCTGGCAAGACATATCCGACCGGAACGGGTTCAATTGAACACCGTCTGCCGCCCGCCCGTCGAGGACTTCGCATTTGCGCTTTCTCCGGAGCAGATGCTTGCCTTCCGGGGTGTTTTCCCGGGACAGGTGGATATCATCAGCGAGAGAAAGAACAACGATCCGTGCACTGCCGATTCCCGGGTTGAATTTGAAGACATCCCGGCATTGCTCAGCAGACGTCCCTGCACTCTGGAGGATGTTGCGGGCAGTCTCGGCATGGACATCAAGGAAGCGCTTAAACACCTCAGTATCCTGGTTTCGGCCGGGAAGGCGAAGACGGTCGTCATGGGCGGGCGACGCTTTTATGTTGCAGCCCGCGTGCGCAAGACAGCGGGACTTTCTAATGAACATGAAGAATCATTCCAAAAAGAATATTTATAACGATTTCGGTGCTCCCGGTGCAAACCCCGGCGCGATAAACACCATCGATGACTGCAATCGTTTGATTTATTCCATCCGGGATAGACCGCTGAAAACCATCACCGGTCTCTGGCTTAACATCATCGAGTACCGGGGACATCAGTTCATCCAGGGAGACATCCGGAATGAAACCGATCCGGACGGCAATCTGACACCGATCGCGGCTTTGGCTGACGGTGTTCAAGCGAGGGACATCGCGGGTTTCTGGCCGGAGGTTTCGGGTTATCCCATACATAAATCGGAAGGAGATCGGATCGCCTCCTATCTGGCGCGTCAGGGGAAAAACGATGTCGAGCTCATCGTTCCGGAGCGGAACGCGCTGCGACCTCCTCTCTGGGGACGTTTTGATGAAAGCCCGGAATTTGAACTCTACAGGGAATTCATCTATCCGGCCATTATCGAGGCCATAGAGGAGATCGGCGGACATCGTGATCCGTTCAAGGTCTGCCTCTGAACAGATCATCTTCACGGGGCCGGTCGGTCCTTTGCGGAAGATCCATATCGACTGCTCGACATGGGCTGCGGCTGCGGAGACCTGATCGAAGCCATTCAATGTGTCTGCCGAAACAAGCAATGCATCCTCGAATGGGAAGGTTGCGGCTGCGGCAACCTGATGCAAGTCAATCGCCGCCCGTTGCCGGCCATCGAATGCCATGGCATTGACATCAACCCCGACAATATCGAAGCAGCAGCAGAAAAAAACATTTCCGGCATTTATTTGGGCGACTGCGATACTGTTGCGGCCATTCTACCGCGAGACCTCCATTTTGACCTCATGGTCTTCTGCGGCCTTTTGAATCGCCAGGTAACCACGAGAGAGAAGGCCCGACAGATACTGGCGAACACACTGCAGCAGTTGAAGACCGGCGGCCATATCATCGTGACCGGTTACACGTCATGCCACCTGACCGCCGAATACCTCTCGGGGATGGGACTGGAGGTGCTGCGAAAAAGCATCCCCAGCAATATTTTCAGGGATTATCAGAGCTATTATCTGCGACAGCTTTACGTGGCCAGAAAAATGTGAGATGATTGATCATGAAAACACAAGCCCTTGTCTACCACCCCATCGGCATCATCCATTCCCCCTTCCAGGATGTAGCGGAGATGCCCATCCAGCCCGCAGGCGCAAGGGGTGTTGCGGGAACGGTGGCTCTTGAGGAACGCTATCAGGAAGGGCTCAGGGATGTCGGCGGGTTTTCGTACGTCATCCTCGTTTACCACTTTCACCTCTCCCGGGGACATTCCCTGCTGGTGAAGCCCTTTCTGGACGACACGATGCGGGGCGTCTTCGCCACCCGGGCCCCGCGGCGGCCCAACCCGGTCGGCCTTTCGGTGGTCCGGCTCGTCCGGATCGAGGGAACGGTGCTTTTCATCGAGGATGTGGACATCGTGGACGGGACGCCCCTGCTGGATCTCAAGCCCTATGTCCCGATCTTTGACGTCCGGCAGGACGCAAAGACCGGGTGGCTCGCGGAACGCGGAGAAGGCGTTTTTTACACCCGCGCGGACGAGCGGTTTAAAGCTTAGCGGGAGGGCGTCCGCCGACAGGAAAGAATCGCCGCCACCGGCTTTCTCCTTGCCATTCCGGACGACACGACCACAACCGACATTTGGATATTCAAGGCATATAAATACAAACCAAGGAGGCGTTCATGTTTCACGAAGAGAAATGCGATTTTTGCGGAGACTGTCTGGCCCGGTGCCATTATCTGCCCTTTGACAAGGAAAGCGGCGGCGAGGCTTTCAAAAAGCTGGTTCAGGGTGAGAAGGTGGACTGGCTGTACGACTGCGTCACCTGCATCGCCTGCAACGAGTACTGCCCGAAGGACGCCCGGCCCTTCGACCTGATCCTGAAAAGGATGGAAGAGGCCGGTAACTTCACCGACCCGGCCCTGAAGGCGCAGATGGCGGACCGATTCAAGGCGGATGGGGAACCGAAAGCCGTGCCGAAGGCGGACCGCGCCATGTCCCTGTGCGTCATGGAAGGGAGCATGCCCTGGGCAATCCAGGGAAAACTCTTCGCGGGGCTGCCGCTGCTCAAGGGCCGCCATTACTTCTGCAATGTCCTGTTCGCCCACATGGGGGACGAATCGATCATGCGGGACCGCCTGCAGGGGATGGTGGACAACCTGGCCAAGTCCGGGGCGAAAGAGATCGTCGTGGTCCATGACGACTGCTACGCCCTGCTCAAGGGCATGGCCCCGGAATACGGGATCCATCTTCCCTTTCGGCCCGTCCCGATCTTCGAGCACCTGCGGGACTATCTGAAGGCCCACCCCGGCGAGATTCGGAAACTGAACATGAAAGTGGCCTACCAGCGGCCCTGCGCCTCCCGCTACACCCCGGAAAAAGACCCCCTGATCGACGAGATCTTCGCGATGATCGGCGTGGAGCGGGTCAAGCGGCAGTACGAAGGCGTCAACGCCATCTGCTGCGGCGTCGAACTGGCGGGGCCGAATCTGAAGCTCTTCCCGCGGGGGAAAAATTTCGCGCCCTTCCAGGAGAGGAACATCGCCGACGCGAAGGATTCGGGTGCGGAGGCCATGGTCTATCTCTGCCCCATGTGCTACCGGACGCTGGGAAAGAAAGCAAAGGCGGCGGGCCTGACCAACCTGATGATCAGCGACCTCTGCCGCCTGGCCATCGGCGAAGCCCTGCCGGAGGACAAGCCGCTTTAGACGCGGCAGGGAAAGTTGTCGGTGGAGAAAAAATAACCCACAAGGAGAACACATCATGCCAACACCCGTTCGGATCAACGAACTCGACAGGGTCGAGATTCTGACCCTGCAGGACAACTATATCGAAGTGACCGCCATGGACAACAATGCCGTCGTCACCCGGGCCCTGGCGATCAAGGACGGCGTTTTCCGGGTCTCCGTTCTGGCGGAGCACGGTTACGCGGCCGTTGTGAAAACCACCGGAAACGGCAGGACGAGAACGCTCCTGTTCGATTTCGGCTTTTCCGAGGATGGAGCGGCCTACAACGCAAAGACGCTGGGCGTGGATATGACCCAGGTGGAGGCGGTGGCCCTCTCCCACGGCCACAGCGACCACACGGGGGGCATGGAGAAGTTGATGGCCCTGATCGGTAAACGGGAGATCCCACTGGTCGTCCATCCCGCGGTGTTCAAATCCCCCCGCTATCTCAAGTACGGCGAGAGCATCAAAATCCACTTCCCAAAATTCACGCGGGAAAGGGCGGAGCAGGCAGGCCTTCACGTGGTGGAATCGCGAAAGCCCTACCCCCTTCTGGACGGCGATGTGCTCTTTCTGGGCGAGGTTCCCCGCAGGACGGATTTCGAAAAGGGCTTCCCCGTCGCCCATTTTCAGGAAAACGGAGTCGAAGCATGGGACCCCATCGAAGACGACACGTCCGTCGTCATGAACCTCAAGGGCAAGGGGCTGGTAATCCTTTCCGGGTGCGCCCATTCGGGCATCGTCAACACGGTTCTCCATGCCATCGATGTGACCGGCGTGAAGCAGGTCCACGCCGTCATGGGGGGATTTCACCTGTCGGGCCCGCTTTTCGAGCCCATCATCGACCGGACCACGGAAGAGCTGAAAAAGCTGAATCCGGCCTACATCATCCCGACGCACTGCACGGGCCGAAAGGCCATCGGTCATATGGAGAAGGAAATGGGGGACCGGTTCATCCTCAACATGGCGGGCACGAAATTGTCTTTTGCGGCATAGCCGGCCTCCGGCCCGACCGTGTGGATTATCCGCATGCGTGATTGGCAGGAACGAAGGCAGATTTTAAACGGTTCGCATTTGGTGAAACCTTTTACAGGGATCCGGCAAAATGAATTCAGGAAAGGAGGAAGCGGCGTATGGCTGAGGAAATCAAGGCCGGGTGTGCCCGGCCGACCGGCGGTCCCGTCGGGGAGCCGGTGAAGATCGAGGAGGAGAAACAGCCCATCATCAAGGAGGTCAGGGCCATGATCACAGTCGGGAAGAAGGCGCCGGATTTTACGGCGCCGGCGTATCATCAGGGAAAGTTCGTTTCGGTCCAGCTTTCCGAGTATCTCGGGAAATGGGTGGTGCTTTGCTTCTACCCCGGGGACTTCACTTTTGTCTGAGCGACGGAGATTTCGGCGGTCGCCGAAAAATACGAAGAATACAAGAAGCTCGGCGTGGAGGTCCTCTCCATGAGCGTGGACAGCGTTTTCGTCCACAAGATGTGGAACGACCATGAACTGTCCAAAATGGTCAAGAACGGCGTCCCCTTCCCCATGCTCTCCGACGGCGGGGGCAAGGTCGGCGCCATCTACGGGGTGTATCTCGAGGATGCGGGCGTCGAGGCGCGGGGACGGTTTCTCATCGACCCGGACGGCGTGGTGCAGGGGTTCGAGGTTCTGACGCCGCCGGTGGGCCGGAACATCAGCGAGACCTTCCGGCAGATCCAGGCCTTCCAGCATGTCCGGAACAGCAAGGGAACCGAGGCCACCCCTTCGGGATGGAAACCCGGCAAACTCACGCTGAAACCCGGGCCGGACCTGGTCGGCAAAGTCTGGGAAGTCTGGAAAACCGGCATGGCCTTCGATTGATCGGATATCGTGAAAAAACCTCTCATACCCCCGGGCGGATCGCTTCCGGTCTGCCCGGGGAACCTTCATAAAAACATCCCGGCAAAATCTGACCCTGCTCTGCGGCAGGCCACTTCCAGGAGTGAGGCGGAGCGGCCTTATGTACCCATCGGCCCGGCTCATGGCCGTATTTCGGCATTTTCATCGCTGTCACGATGGTGTATAAGAGCAACAGGCTGACACAACAAACATCAGGAGCAGGCGAGATGATTTCAAAAACTTCCTTTCTGAAAATTTTGTTCGTTGCACTGATCGCTGGTTTCCTTTTCCCAGCCGCGCCATTTGCCGGAGAGCCCGAGGCCCCCTTTCCGACTTTCGGTTCGGGCGCGGTCGAAGTCCGTCTCTACACGGACTATTTCTGTCCCCCCTGCCGGGCGCTTGAGCCGGAAGTGGAACCCGTTCTGAAAAATCTTCTCAGGAAAAAAACGATCCGCCTGACGCTGGTGGACGTCCCTCACAACCCGAACAGCCCCCTTTACGCCAGATACTTTCTCTACTCCCTGGCGAAGCGCCAAGACGTAAAACATGCCATTCATGTCCGGAACATCCTTTTCGAGGCAGCCGCACGCAAAGATCCAAACGCGAAGGAGCAGATGGAATCGCTTCTCAAAAGCAGGGGGATCGCCTATGAATCCCGGGACACCAAATCCGTCTTCAACCGCTACAACGCCCTGATCAAGGAGGACCGGATTGAAGCAACGCCGACCTGCGTGATCATCAAAGGAGACAAGCGGGAGAAGTCTATCGGCAGGCCGGACATCGTCAGCGCCCTCAAAAAACTTCAGTGAGGATTGGGCTTTGCCGGATCGATTTTCAAGCGAGGAGGCGGGCATGACATGGCGCAAGGCCGTTAATATCTCCCTTCCCCTCATCGGTCTGGGGGTGGTGATCTTCTACCAGCTTTGCGACACCGCCTGCTCCGCGCTTCAGGGGACACTGCTGGGTGTGGATCTGAAGGTCCTGGGAATCCTGTTCATGGCCGTCCTCCTGGCGATTGTCCCATTGCAGAGCAGTCGATTTTCCTCCCTGGCCGGCCATCTGAGGACCGTGTTGCTCGCCGGCGCCCTCGGCGGAGAAGTCATGCTTGTCCGTTTCCAGATCATGCAGGAGACCTACTGTCCCTTCTGCCTGGCATTCGGTCTGTGCATTGTTCTTCTGTTTGCCGCCCATCTTCCCCGAATGAATGGATATGCCGCGATTGTCGCATTTCTTGCGGGTGTCGGGGTCTTTGTCATCGGCTTCACAGGTTCGGTGCTGCCCCTGTACGGCTGAGCTTCCCGGCCTGCGCTGACGATGGCGGGCTGAAACATACTTTCCGTGCGACGGAGTCAGAGGTGATGCCATGAAAAGTGCAATGGGTTATGTCCTGTTGGGCCTGGCCGCCGGGACGCTGAGCGGCCTCATCGGGATCGGAGGCGGCACGATCATCGTGCCGGCCTTGATTTTCCTCTTCGGGTTCACGATCCATCAGGCCCAGGGAACCACGCTGGCGCTCCTCGTCCCGCCCATCGGCATCCTGGCTGCCTGGACTTATTACCGGCAGGGGCATGTCGATCTGGGCGTCGCCGGCTGGATCTGCCTCGGCTTTCTCGTCGGTGGCCTTCTGGGGGCAAGGGTCGCCACCAGCCTTCCCAGTGTTCTTCTGGAGAAGATATTCGGCGTCGCGCTGCTTTTGATCTCCGTAAAAATGATCCTGGCAAAATAAGGCAGGCTCACATAGTAGCATTTCAGCGGAAGGGGAAAATCACCCGTAATGAAAAGATTATGCGGGACTGTATCACGATTGATAATTTTGAAATGAAGACTCCCCAGACAATCATCGATCTCGTCGAACGCTTTGAACGTAACCGCGAAGCCTACCAATCAAGCAAATACAACGAAACGCAACTGCGCCGCGAGTTCATCGATCCTTTGTTCAGGGTACTGGGTTGGGATGTGGACAACGCGGTAGGATATGCCGAGGCGTACAAGGATGTCATCCATGAAGATGCCATCAAAGTAGGAAGCGCCACCAAGGCCCCGGATTACTGCTTCCGAATCGGGGGCTTCCGCAAATTCTTCGTCGAAGCGAAAAAACCTTCCGTCAACATCGCCGAAGACATCGGCCCGGCCTATCAGCTTCGCCGCTACGCCTGGTCCGCCAAACTCCCCCTTTCCATCCTTACCGATTTCGAGGAATTCGCCGTCTACGACTGCCGGATCAAGCCGGACAATCGCGACAAAGCATCCACGGCAAGGATCAAATATCTTCAATACAGCGACTATCCCCAGCACTGGACGGAGATTGCATCTGTTTTCTCGAAGGATGCCGTCCTGAAGGGCTCTTTCGATCAATATGCGGGTGAGGCCGGGCGGAAGAAGGGCACGGCCGGGGTGGACGCGGCCTTTCTGCGGGAAATCGAAACCTGGAGGGAAAGACTGGCCAGAAACATTGCCCTGCGCAATCCGCACCTGACCCAGAGAGAACTCAATACGGCCGTCACCCTAACGATCAATCGCATCATCTTCCTGCGCATCTGTGAAGATCGGGGCATCGAAATGTATGGGCAACTCATGGCCCTGAAAAATGGCGCCAACGTATACGAGCGCATGATCCGCATTTACTATGCCGCCGACGATAAATACAATTCCGGACTCTTCCATTTCCGAGCAGAAAAAGATCGGACTGCCTCTCCCGATTCGCTGACGTTGAATCTCGCCATCGACGACAAGACCCTGAAAGACATTTTCGGAAGTCTCTATTACCCGGACAGCCCCTATGAATTCTCGGTCCTGCCCGCCGATATTCTCGGTCAGGTCTACGAGCAGTTCCTGGGAAAGGTAATTCACCTGACGGCAGGGCACCGGGCAAACGTTGAAGATAAACCGGAAGTCAAGAAAGCGGGGGGCGTTTATTACACGCCAACCTATATCGTAGATTACATTGTCAAGAACACGGTGGGAAAACTGCTTTACCCCTCAACGTCCGGCGTCGATTCCGCCTTCGTGGAAAGTCGCAAAGTCGCGACTCCCCGGCAGGCCACGGGCATCCGCATTCTCGACCCGGCCTGCGGATCGGGATCGTTTCTACTGGGCGCTTACCAGCACTTGCTGGACTGGCATCTCGACTGGTATGCGGGCAACGATCCGGAGAAGTGGATGAAGGGCAAATCCCCGGCCCTCTGCCAGGGACGGGGCGGCGGCTGGAAACTCACGACCTCGGCGCGCAAGCGCATCCTGCTTAACAGCGTCTACGGCGTGGATATCGATCCCCAGGCCGTGGAGGTAACGAAGCTCTCGCTCCTCCTGAAAGTTCTGGAAGGAGAAAATGAACAGACTCTCTCCAGCCAGTTCAGGCTATTCCACGAAAGGGCGCTGCCCGATCTGGGCAACAACATAAAATGCGGTAATTCCCTCATCGGACCGGATTTCTATGACAACCGGCAACTGGGCATCTTCGACGACGAAGAGCGCCACCGGATCAATGTTTTCGACTGGAAGAGGGAATTTCCGGAGATCATGAAGACCGGCGGGTTCGATATCGTGATCGGAAATCCGCCTTACATCCGCATTCAGACCATGAAGGAGTGGGCGCCGCTGGAGGTGGAGTTTTACAAGAGTGCATTTGCCGCCGCCGAAAAGGGGAATTACGACATCTACACGGTCTTCGTCGAAAAGGGCCTGAACCTTCTGAATGCCCAGGGCCGCCTTGGCTTCATACTGCCGCACAAGTTCTTCAATGCCCGATACGGTGAGCCTCTGCGCAGGATTCTGGCTGATGGCAATCACCTGTCTCAAGTGGTTCACTTCGGTGACAATCAGGTGTTTGCCGGGGCAACGACATACACCTGCCTGCTGTTTCTGGATAAGCAAGGCATCAACGCCCTCCGGTTCACAAAGATCGTGGATCTGGAGTCCTGGCGTCAGACCGGCAATGGAGAAAGAGGAATGATTCCCGCCTTTGAAATTACCTCAGCCGAATGGAACTTCACCGTCGGCCGCGGCGCCGAACTCTTCGAGAAACTCCGACGGATGCCGGTGAAGCTGAGGGATGTTGCGGAACTCTTTGTTGGTCTGCAAACGGATGCAGATGATGTTTTCATTCTCGAAATAGTGCAAAGTAAAGGCAAAACGGTTCTATGTAATTCAAAAGCTACGGGAAAGCAGCACTGGCTTGAAGATACTCATCTCAAACCTTTTTTGAAGGGATCATTGAATATTCGGCGGTACTGCCTGACAGATGTAAATAAAACTCTTCTTTTCCCATATGATTCAAGAGCAGGCAAATCAACCTTGATAGATTCCAAAGAATTCTCACAAAATTGCCCTTTAACATGGAACTATCTGCAAGAAAACCGAGCAAGACTGTCATCAAGAAATAAGGGGTTTATGGGGCGTGACTGGTATGGATACGTTTATAAGAAAAACCACACACGTTTTGAAACGTCAAAACTTCTTGTTCCTTCAATAGCGACAGGAAGTAGCTTTACAGCGGACATTGAAGGTAAGTACTATTTTGTTGGTAGTGGCGGTGGTGGCGGTGGTGGATATGGTATTGTCTTGCTTGAGAACCAGAAGATATCCCCTCTGTATTTGCTTGGTTTGCTGAATTCGAATCTGGTAAGCGACCACCTACGAAAAATAGCCACGACTTTTCGGGGAGGCTACGTTGCCCTAAACAAACAATATGTTGATCAGCTTCCCATTCGCCTCATCGACTTCACTGATCCCGCCGACAAGGCCCGTCACGAGCGAATGGTGATGCTGGTCGAGCAGATGCTGTCTTTGAACAAGCAGTTGTCGGCCGCGAAAACAGATCACGAGAAAACCTTCGTGCAGCGCCAGATCGATGCCACCGACGCACAGATCGACCGACTGGTGTATGAGCTTTACGAATTGTCGGATGAAGAAATTCGAATTGTAGAAGGTGTTGAGTGAGTCTTTAAAAGATCTCTCTGGTGTGATAGTCCTTTCTAAGGCTGCACGAAAAATTCTTACACTCAAAGGAGGATGACAAAATGAGGGGTTTGAAATTTGCTCGAAAGGCGTTTCTTGTTCTTTTCTGTGTGACGGCCTTTGCTTTTTTCCTGGTTCATGATGCGGCAGCTGCCGGATCGGGGGACTTCGAAAAATACCGCCAGACCATCAAGAAAGAGCACGGAATCGACATCAAGGATTTCAAGGATTCCATGAAAGGCGGACGGGCGGATGGAAAGGCGATCACCAAATACGACCTCAACGAGCTGCTCATGGGCATCAAGGTGGAGCAGGAGCACACGACCAGCAAAATGAGGGCCCTGGAGATCGCCACCGACCATCTTGAGGAGTTCGGGGATTATTACACGCGGCTTCTGAAGATGGAGGAGGAAGCCGAAAAGGACGCCGAGGCGAAGAAGAAAAAATAGGTTCCCCGCGTCCTGTCGCAGGCATCGGGTGCTTCACAACGGTTTCCCCGCACAAGGCCGGTACGGGCGGCGCTGGTTGGCTATGCCTTTTCCAGCGTTAGCCTGTAGCCCGGGCCGGCCGCCTGAACTTCCTTGACCGTCCACCCCTTGCTGGTCGCGGCGCGCGTGACGTTTTCCCTGGCCGTTTCGGTGTCCACCAGGACTTCGATTCGCCCTTTTTCAATCTCTTTCATCCGGTTCAGTACCAGGATGACCGGCTGGGGGCACGACAGGCCGCGTGCATCAATGCTTGTAATCATTGAATCCCTCCATTCATGCAGATTTCCTTCTCATCGTAAAACCGATAAAGACACAGACGATCAGACCGGTGATCACGGCAGCGGCGCCATAGGGTCCAACGCCGGCAGGCGAACTCGCCAGAGCGAGATTGTGCGATACGGCCGCGCCGACGATCATGCCGAGAACAAAAACCGCCGCGTCGCCGTCTCCTTCGCCGCTCAGGAACAGTTGCCGGCCGGGACAGCCGCCGGCCAAAGCAAAAGCAAGGCCCGCCAGGGCCATGCCGGAGAAGTTCCAGACATGCATGGTGTGGGCCACGGGCTGGTTGGCGAACCCGGCATTGAACTGACCGAACAGGAGATTGGTCAGAAAGGCGAAAACGAAGAGCCCCGCGATTCCCCCGAGCAAATGGGTCTGGCCGAACAGGATGAGGTCGCGAATGGCTCCCATGGTGCAGAATCGGCTGCGCTGGGCAATGATGCCGACAATGAAACCGATGCCAAGCGAAGCAAGGAGGGGCGCGTGCATGGAGCCGGGTCCCTTGACGCTGTAGAAGATGATATCGCTTTTCGGCTGACCCGGAATCTGAGGGAAGATCAGCAACAGCGCCAGGAATCCCAGCATGGTCAGCGGCATGAGCAATCCGACGGAGGGATAGGTCGCCTGGGCGCGCCCGAGATCGTACCCGCCCTTCAGGAAAAGTGTACCGATCCAAATGCCGAACGTCAGCCCCGCAATCCCGATGACGGCGTTGAGGTCTCCGCCCGCGAGGCGGAGAATGGCGCGCCAGGGGCATCCGAGGAACACGAGGGCGCCGATCATGGCGAACAGACCGAGAACGAACCGGGCGATGGGCGCCGATCCGGATCTGGGGCGGAACTCCCGGAACAGTAGTGCGGCCGCAAACGCCCCCAGCACGAAGCCGATGATCTCGGGCCTCAGGTACTGGACCACCTCCGCCCGGTGAAGACCCAGGGCGCCCGCCATATCCCGCTCGAAGCAGGCGACACAGATTCCCATGTTGGCAGGGTTCCCCAGTTTCTGCAGAACGGCAGCCAGGATGCCGATCAGAGCGCCCGTAAGAATGATCCCCTTTTGCGACGCGAAAACATTTTTCATATGCAGAACCTCCGTGTTCATTTCTGTGCCCGCAATTATCAATAATACTCAAAAAATTCAAATTCTTATATGGAATGGAATTTCTTAAATTATAACCAAACAGAATGTTGTAAATTACTTTTATATCAAAAATGCGGCAATGGTGGCGGCTTGAACGACACCGGAATATGCTGCTGCTGCGCGACAGACAACAAACCGAACATCCACGCTGACGGGACACCCGGAAAAGCGGGAAATCTCATTTTCTTGATTATCCGGCGGCCTGCTGGTATACCCTTTTCCGGCCTGTTCAAAGACAATCGCTCCCCGCGGAAGCGGAAAACGACAAAAGCGCGAACGATTCGCCGGCCGGAAAACAGCGGCTCGGATCGCGGAAAAGAGGTTTTGCCATGAGGCATTCCAGTTCAGAAAAACTCGACAGCAGCGTCATTGGGGAAGGGATGTGCATCGGGTGCGGCGCCTGCGTTGACCTTTGCCCCTATTTTCAATCCTACCGGGGGAAAACGGCGCTGCTCTTCCCCTGCAGCGTCGAATCGGGGAGGTGCCTTGCCTACTGCCCCAAGGCCGAGGTGGATGCGGACGGTCTTTCGCAGTTTCTCTTCGCAAAACCATACGATGGCAATCCCCTGGGCGCCTGGCGCAGCATCCACGTTTCCCGGGCGGGCGACAAGGTAAAGAAACAGCCCTTCCAGTCGGGGGGAACCGTTTCCGCCCTGATGTATTTTGCCCTTCGGAGCAAGCGCATCGACGGCGCGGTCCTCACAGGGCGGGAAGGCCTTCTTCCCGTACCCCGCCTGGTCACCCGTCCCGCGGCGGTTTTCCGCCAGAGCCTCTCCAAGTATACGGCGGCCCCCACCCTGGCGGCCCTGAACCAGGCCGTTGCCGCGGGATACGGAGCGCTGGGAGTCGTCGCCACGCCCTGCCAGGCCACAGCGGTGGCCCGGATGCGGACGAATCCCCTGGCCAGTCCCACCTTTTCGGATCCGACGGCCCTGGTGGTCGGGCTCTTCTGCACCTGGGCGCTCGATTTTCGGCATTTCGAGGCCTTCCTGACGCAGCGAATGCCCCTGCGCGAAATCGTCAAGATCGACATCCCGCCGCCCCCGTCGTCGGTGCTGGAGGTGTACCTGAAGGAGGGAAAGCTGGAGTTCCCCCTCGACGAGATCCGGCCCCTCGTGCCGGAGACCTGCGGTTACTGCGCGGACATGACCTCCGAGTTCGCCGATGTCTCCGTGGGCGTTCTCGAGGGCCGGCCGGAGCTGAACACGCTCATCGTCCGGACGGAGCGAGGGGAAGAGATGGTCCGGGAGGCCCGGCGAATGGGATACCTGGTCCTTGAGGACATGCCCGATGAAAACCTCGCGCATCTCCAATGGGCGGCGGCAAACAAGAAGAAGCGCGGGATCCTGCGCTGCCGGGAGGCGGGGAGGCTCAACGGCGCGGAGGGGACGGCCTGCCTGCGGCTGAGGGAACAAGTGGCGGACAGGATTCTGGGCAACGGAAAGGAGTCATGATCATGTCATACCTGATTGATGAGGGCAGCGATATCCGGCACCTGCTCATGGGCAACGAGGCGATCGTCCGGGGCGCCCTGGAGGCCGGCATCAACGTGGCCACCGGATATCCCGGAACCCCCTCGTCGGAGATTATCGAGCGGTTCTCCGGGGTGGCGAAGGAGCGCAACCTCTATGTCGAGTGGTCCACCAACGAGAAAGTGGCCGCCGAAGTGGCCGCGGCGGCGTCCTTCGCCGGGCTGCGCTCCATGTGCGTCATGAAGCAGAACGGCGTCAACGTGGCCTCCGATTTCCTGCTCCACCTGGCCAGTTCCGGGACGCGGGGGGGCATGCTTCTCGTTTCCTGCGACGACCCCGGCGCCCTGTCCAGCGTCAATGAGGGGGAGTCCCGTCTGTTCGCCCGCCTCCTGGAGTTCCCGCTCCTGGAGCCGGGGGATTTCCAGGAGGCCAAGGACGTGGTGCGCTGGGCCTTCGACCTCTCCGAGGAGATCCGCAACATCGTCATGATCCGCAGCGTGACGCGCCTGTCCCACGCCAGCGGCAACGTCCGCTTCGGCCCCCTGCCCGACAACACCGCGGCCCGGGCGAAGTTCACCTACAGCGGCCCGCTGCTCGACCCGTCCACGGGGCCGGTGATCAGCATGATCCTCGCAGCTCCGGAACTCCAGCACGGCCCGCAGCAGGAAAAGATGAAGCGGGCGGCGGAGATCTTCGAAACCTGCCCCTTCAACACCTACACGGGTCCCCCTTCCCCGGAACTGCTCATCGTCACCAGCAGCATCTGCTCGCTCTACAGCCGGGAGGCCGTCGAAATTCTGGGGTTGGAGAAGCGGGTGGGAATCCTCAAGCTGGCGACGACCTGGCCGCTTCCCCGGAATCTGGTGAAAAGGCATCTTGCGTCGGCCAGGCAGATCCTCTTTGTCGAGGAGGTGGCCCCCACGCTGGAGGATCATGTGAAGGTGATTGCCGCGGAATCTTTTCCGGAGATCGGGGAAAAGATCTTTTACGGAAAGCGGTCCGGCCACCTGCCTTCGGTGGGGGAGCTCAATCCCGACCTCGTCCTTGCGGCCCTGTCGCGCATCTTCGATACGGCGGCGGAATCCGTTCCGGCGGCGTTTGCCCGGGACGTCCAGGCGCTGGCGGACCGTTACGCGCCGCCCCGGGGGATGACCTTCTGCCCCGGCTGCCCCCACCGGGCCTCCTACTGGTCCATCCACAACGCCCTGAAGCTGGACGGCCGGAACGGCTTTGTCTGCGGGGACATCGGCTGCTACGTGATGGGGACCATGCCCGCCGGCTTCAGCACCGTCAAGACGCTGCATGCCATGGGCTCGGGCAGCGGTATTGCCGGCGGCTTCGGAAAACTGAAGCGGTTCGGCATGGACCAGCCCGTGCTGGCCGTCTGCGGAGACTCCACCTTCTTTCACGCCGCCATGCCGGCCCTGGCCAATGCCATTCACCAGCAGTCCCCTTTCACCCTCGTCCTGCTGGACAACCGGGGCACGGCCATGACGGGATTTCAGCCGCACCCGGGTTCGCCCGCGAACGTACTCGGCGATGCGGCGCCGGCGCTGGACATGGAAAAATTGTGCCGGGCCATGGGGGCGAAAGTGGAAACCAGCGATCCCTTCGATCTGGAACAGACGCGGAAGAAGCTGAACCACCTGCTGGAATACGGCGAAGGGACCAAGGTGCTCATTCTCCGGCAGGCCTGCGCCCTCAGCCCGGAGCGGCGCGCGAAGAAGACCTACGAGGTCTCCGTGGACGAGTCGCGCTGCCGGGGGGAGGACTGCGGCTGCAATCGCCTCTGCACCCGCGTCTTCGGCTGCCCGGGGCTCATCTGGGACCGGGAGAAGAAAGTCAGCCGCATCGACGAAATCATCTGCAACGGCTGCGGGGTCTGCGCCGACATCTGCCCCGCCGGGGCGATTCAGAGAAGGGAGGTTCACTGACCATGAGCACCCCCTCTTTTCCCAAAGATCCCTACAATATCATCATTACCGGCGTCGGCGGCCAGGGGAACGTCATGGCCTCGCGGCTGCTGGGCGGCATGCTGGCCGGAAAGGGCTTTCGGGTCACCATCGGCGAAACCTTCGGGGCGTCCCAGCGCGGCGGCTCCGTGATGAGCCACCTGCGGGTCTCCGGAAAATCCGTCGCCAGCCCCCAGATCCCGCGGGGAAGGGCCGACGTCATCGTCTCCCTGGAACCGGCGGAGGCCCTCCGTGTGCTGGCCGGCTACGGGAACCCTGATTCGATTCTTCTGACCAATACCCACCCCATTTTCCCCGTGGGGGTCATCAAGGGAGAGCTCGAATACCCGCCGCTGGCTGAAATGAAAGATGCCGTGGCGCGGGTCCTGCCCGCCGCCCGCTTCGTCGACGCCACCGCCTGCGCCCTTTCCCTGGGCAACCCCATCCTGGTCAACATTGTCATGCTGGGGGCCCTGGGCGGACTGGCTGTCGTTCCCTTCGACCGGGAGGACTTTCGGGAGGCCATTGCCCTGCGGATGGCGCCCGATCAGGTGGCGATCAACCTTCAGGCCTTTGACGATGGCTGCGGGCTGGTTCAGAATCCAGCACCGCACCCATAAACGCCCGGACCTTTTCCGGATCTTTTCTTCCCACGGGATGTTCGACGCCGCTGATCACGTCGATGCCGTAGGGGTCAACGGCGGCGATGGCCCGGCCGACGTTGCCGGCGTGCAGTCCGCCGGCGAGAATGACGGGCAACCGAAGGCTGTCTCGGATCCTGCGGGCAACGCCCCAGTCGATGGTCCGACCGGTCCCCGCCGGCCGGACGCCGCTGACCGAATCCAGCACGAGTGCATCCACCCCCGCATCCTGAATCATTCCCGCCGCGTCCAGGGGATCGTCCAAAGGGTGAGCAGCATTTTCCCGTCTCGGCGGAAAAGCGCAGGGCCTTGATTACCTGCGCTCCGCACGCCCTGACCGGGGCGACAAGGCCTGCCGTCACGGACAGCGGTTCGTTTCCGTGCAGCTGGACCGCGTGAGGCCTCAGAAACGATGCCAGTTCGACGACCCTCTCCGGATCGCCGCCGACCACGATGACCCGCGAGACGAAGGGAGGTACCACATGCATCAGCGCACGCGCTTTCATCCGGTCCAGATTCCAGGGAACATCGACAGGGTACTCGACGACAAAACCCAGCGCATGAACACCCGCGGAAACGCAGAGGCTGTATGTCTTCCGCGCTGGTCAACCCGCACACTTTGATCCGCGTCATACAGGCCACCCCACTGCAATGAACGCATCGAGCAGCTTGGACAAGGGGATCCGCTTTCAGGAAGGCCGTCCCGACCAGGACGGCGTCGGCGCCGCTTTTGCCGGCGCGACGGACTTCGGCGGCCGTGCCGATCGAACTTTCGCTGATCAGAGGCCGCCGTCCTTTGCAGAAACCGGCAAGATCCTCCGTCCTCCCCACGTGATTGTCGTCCGTTTCAAAAATCGTAATGTCCCGGTTGTTGATCCCCATCAGATCGAACGCGAGATGCTCTATGCTTCGAATCTCCGCGAGCGTGTGCGCCTCCACCAGGGTTTCCAGACCGTGGCGTCTTGCCGCCTCGATCAGGAGCGCCGTCTGCTCTGCGGACAGCATGGCTGCGATGAGCAGCACCGCCGAGGCGCCGCAGCGGGCCGAGGCTTCGATCTGACTCTCCGAAGCGATGAAATCCTTGTGGAGCACGGGGACATCCACGGCGGCCGCCACCGCTTCCAGTAGGCCCATGTGTCCGCCGAAATGCCCGGGCTCCGTGACGACGCTGATCCCTGCAACGGGCCGGCGGGCCATCTCGCGCGCAAGCGCAACGGGGTCCCGTCCCCGCAGCAGGTCTCCCTCCTTCTCGGAGCGCACCTTGACCTCGGAAATCACGGGAAACCGGCCTTCGTGCTGTCTCTTTCGGATCGAGGCAGACAGTGACAACTTCATATCAACCCCTCAAAGATGCTGCCTTTCTCATGAATGCCGCATTCGCACCCTTGAAGCGCGGGCGGACCGGCAAATGCGGACCGCCGGACGCCCCGATCAGGAAACGTTCGACTTTTCGACCAGTTCCTGAAGCTTCCGTTGGGCGGCGCCCGAATCGATGAGGGACCGGGACATCCCGATCCCTTCCATGATGGTCGGAACCTTGCCGCTCACGTAAAGCGTGGCCGCATTGTTCAGGACAAGGAAATCCCGCCGGGGGCCGCGTTCCGCACCGGAAAAGATGTCCCGGATGACCCGGGCGTTGAAGGCCGGCGGCCCGCCCGCTATGTCCTTCAGGGCGCAGCGCTTCAGGCCGAAATCCTCGGGGGCGACTTCGTAATACCGGATCTGCTTCCCCTTGACCTCCGCCAGGGCGGTTTTCCCGAGGAGGGAGATCTCATCCAGTCCGTCCACGCCGTGCGCCACGATCACGTGGTTGAAATCCATCTCGGCCACGACATTGGCCATCATGCCGACCAGCTCCGGCTTGTAAACACCGATCGTGTGGTTTCGGGCGCCCGTCGGGTTGATGAGCGGACCGATGATCGTGAAGAATATCGTCTTGATGCCGAGCTGGTTTTCCGGGCCGAACACCTTGAGCATGACCGGATGAAAATTCGGCGCATAGATGAAGCTGATCCCGATGCTTTCGATCAACCGGGCGGCCTGCTCCGGCGTCTCGTCGATATTGATCCCCAGGGCCTCCAGCACGTCCGCGCTTCCCGAAGGCGACGAAATCGACCGGCTGCCGTGTTTCGCCACGGGGACACCGGCCGACGCCGTCAGGATCGCATTGGCCGTACTGACATTGAAGGTGGTCAGTCCGCCCCCGGTCCCGCAGGTGTCCGTGAGTTCCGATCCCGCGGAAACCTTCATGGGGATGCAGTTCCTGCGCATGGCCTGCGCGATGAAGGCCACTTCCTTGATGCTCGGCCCCTTGCTGAGAAGGCCGACCAGGAACCCCGCAATCTGCACATCGGTCAGCTTTCCGGCATTGATCGCATCGATGACGTCGTCGATTTCGTTCCTGTCGAGATCGAAATTCTCGGTGAGCTTGGAGAGGATCGGACGGATCGTATGCTTTGCCGTTCTCGACCGTTTCGGCAGCGTCCTCCCGCGCGGAGGGGACGATCAGCGCCGTGGGGGCGCCCTCGCCGAGTTCGCGGAACTTGTAGGTTTTGAAGGCCATCATCGTTCTCGTCGACAGGACGCCTTCCATATTCTGCATTTTCTCCGCAACGATGTCGGAGAGGTGTTCATATTCCCGCACCTGGATCTTGGCCATCAGGTCGTGTTCGCCGGTGATCGAGAAGACCTCCACCACCTCGTCGATGGCCCCCAGTTGCTTGGCGAGCCCCGGAATCATTCCTTTTTGCACCTTGAATAGCACCAATGCCGTGATCATTGTTCATTCTCCTTTCTATTCGATACATGATTTTGTTCATCCTGTCCCGGCAGCCGGCGCATGGCCGCCTTGTACTGCCGCACTTGATCCTCCAGTCGCCTCGCGAGGTCCGGACGGTTCAGGTTTTCTTCGATGGTCCGTTCAAAGGCGCTGCCGATGACGACCCCGTCAACATGCGGGGCCAGTGCCCCCGCGTCGGCGGGCGTGTTCACGCCGAAACCGACACAGATGGGGAGTTCCGTGAGGCCGCGCAGCATCTTCACATGATCCCGGACAGCGTGAACATCCAGGCCGGCGCTGCCCGTGACACCGGTTTTCGACACCAGATAGAGGAACCCGGACGCCTGCGCGGCAATCCTCCCCATCCGGTCCGCCGGCGTCGTCGGGGCCACGAGCCGGATCAGGGCAAACCGCCCATCCCCTGCCCAGCAGTCCGTCATCTCCCGGGATTCCTCGGGGGGGAGATCCACGACAAGCACCCCGTCGGCGCCGGCGGCGACGGAGTCCCGGTAGAAGGGTGCGGGGCCGTAGGCAAAGATCGGGTTGTAGTAGCTGAAAAGGATGATCGGGATGTCGGTCTCCTTTCGCAGGATCGCCGTCATCTCCAGCGCCCCGGCAAGACTGGCGCCACCCTTCAGGGCCCGTGCCGAAGACCGCTGGATGACCGGCCCGTCCGCCGTGGGGTCGGAGAAGGGGATGCCCAGCTCCAGGATGTCGAGACCGGCCCGGCACATGGCCGCGAGGATTTCGAGAGAAGCGGACGGGGAAGGATCGCCGGCTGATATGAAGCCCACCAGGGCTTTTTCCCTTTTCCGCCTCAATTCGGCAAATTTCTGGTCAATCCTGTTCATGTGCGACCACCTCCTTTCTTTTCCTCATAGCGGGCCACAATCCCCAGGTCCTTGTCTCCTCGTCCGGAAAGGTTCACCACCATAACGGCGTCAACGGGCAGTTCCGGGGCCGCTTTCAGGCAGTAGGCCAGGGCATGGGAGCTTTCCAGTGCCGGGATGATGCCCTCCATCCTGCAGAGGATGTGGAAAGCCTCCATGGCCTCATCATCGTCCACGGAGACGTAGCGGGCCCTGCCGGCGTCCTTCAGAAAGGCATGCTCGGGACCGACTCCCGGATAATCCAGGCCGGCGGAGATGGAATGGGCCTCCCGGATCTGGCCGTTGCTGTCCTGGAGCACATAGGATTTTGCCCCATGGAGCACGCCCGGCGAACCCGCCCCGAGGGTTGCGGCATGTTTCCCCGAGGCAACGCCCTCGCCCGCCGCTTCCACCCCCACCAGCTCCGCCTGGGTATCGAGGAAAGGATAGAAAAGCCCCATCGCGTTGCTCCCCCCTCCCACGCATGCCACCAGAACATCCGGCAGGCGGCCGAGGCTTGCCTGCATCTGCGATCGGACCTCCTCGCCGATGATCTTCTGAAAATCCCTTACCATCATGGGGTAGGGATGCGGCCCGGCCACGGACCCGATCACGTAATGGGTGTCCGTCACCGCCCCCACCCAGTAGCGCATGGCTTCGTTCATGGCATCCTTCAGGGTCCCGGCGCCGGAATCGACCGGCATGACTTCCGCACCGAGCAGCTCCATCCGGTGGACATTGGGCGATTGCCGCCGAATGTCCTCGACGCCCATGAAGACCCGGCACTCCATGCCGAAGAGCGCCGCCGCCGTTGCCGTCGCTACGCCGTGCTGGCCCGCGCCCGTTTCGGCGATGAGCTTCGACTTCCCCATCCCGTGTGCGAGCAGCGCCTGGCCCAGGGTGTTGTTGATCTTGTGGGCCCCGGTGTGGGCCAGGTCCTCCCGCTTCAGATAGATCCGGGCGCCCCCCAGATGCGCGCTCAGCCGCCGGGCGTGAAAAAGGGGGGTCGGCCGGCCGGCATAGTCGGCCAGAAGCCGTCCCAGCTCTTTCCGGAACGCCGGCTTCGGGGCGATGTCCCGGTAGGCGGATTCCAGTTGCAGCAGGGCTGGCATCAGCGTTTCCGCCACATAGCGCCCCCCATGGGGGCCGAAATGGCCCGCACCATCCGGCATGAATCCGCTGTCAGCCTTCCGCGGCTTTCCTTTGGGTCTCCTTTGTGATTTCATCTGCATTCTCCTTGTCTTCACCGTGCTGGTCCTGTTCCCCTTCCGCCGGTCAGCGTGGCGGTCCGCACATTGCCGGGCGCACCCATAAAAAAGGGGCTATGGATGTTTCCACGCCCCTTTTAAACGAAAACAAAAAGGACCGTGGGCAGCGGTTCTGCCGACGGTCCCGATCATTCCTTTATGCGATGTTGCTCAATCAGTCATGGGATGTTGCGCTGGCAGACCCGTGGATGTCGGTCCACCACCACCAATTTCGAGTTCCTTTCACGCCCTTCAAAAGTTTCATTGCCGCACGCACCGATTGGATCGACTCTCTATCTTTGCTGTTCAAATAACCGAGACCTTCCTTTGCTGTCAAGCTGTTTTTTCTTGATTTAAAAAAGACTTGATACAATCATAATGTTTGAAATATATATGTCAAGGATGGTTTGAGCCGTTTCATCCTGCATCGTCCCGTTGGAGGTAAAATGGATTGAATCACAAAAGCCCCGTTTTTCGCAAGGAACGGGGCTTCTTATTTCCGGCGATTGCGCCGCGGAAAGTTTACGCGCATCGAAGGGTTCTTCTTTCGCCGCGTTCACTGACGACACTGAAGAAAGAAGGCATCCCTGAGTGTTGCTGATCGAAAAGCAGTCGGAAGGGAGGTGGTTCGCGGATTCGCAGAGATTTTTCCCGGGTCCCGGGATGTTGGAAAACCGTCAGAAGAACCAGTCAGAAACAAACCATCAAAGAGGTGCAACGACTTATGAAAAGAAATATCGCAATCCGCTGTCTATTGGTTCTGGCGCTGGTCGCCGCCTTTGCCGCCTGCGCATCGACGCCGGAGCAGGCCAGCACGGGTGAGTTCATTGATGACTCGGTCATTACGACCAAGGTCAAGGGGCTGCTTGCAGCGGACAACCTGCTCAAGTCATTCCAGATCGGCGTCGAAACGTACCGGGGCACCGTTCAACTGAGCGGCTTTGTCGGTTCCCCAGAGGCCATCGACAAGGCATACCAGATCACCAGGGGTGTCCAAGGGGTCAAGAGCGTAAGGAACGATCTGATCGTAAAATAGGCGCTGGCTGCTTTTCCCGGAACGAGGCGCTACCGGTGAATGAAGGAGAAAAGCCATGTCCACAAACATCCTTGAATTATTGAAGAGCGAGTTCGGCGACCAGATCGTCGGACAGTTGGGGAAATTTGTCGGCGAAGACGCGGCGAAAACGAAGTCCGCGCTGGGTTCGATATTTCCGGCCGTCGTCGGCGCACTCATCAACAAAGGATCCACTTCCCAGGGCGCTTCAGAGATCCTGGACAGGATTAACAGGGGCGGCTTTGGAGAGGACGCCCTGAAGGCGCCGGAAAATGCATTTGCGGGCGGTTACACCACGACCAATCTACTGAATATCGGCACGAACCTGCTCGGCTGGATCTTCGGGGACCGGGTTGCAAAGGTGACCGACTGGATTTGCGGCGCCAGTGGGGTCGGCAAGAACGCTGCTTCTTCCCTGCTGGGCCTGGTTGTTCCCGCCGTATTGGGGTTTCTGGGAAAGGAAGTGAAGGGCGCGAATCTGAATGCTGCCGGTCTGACGAACCTGCTGTCGGGCCAGTCGGAATTTCTGAAGAATGTGGCCCCAGCGGGATTGGCGAGGCGTTCTGGGTTTGGCGAGCCTGCCCGGCGCTGCCAAAGCGGCCCCGCCGCCTGTTCAGGCGGCCTCTTCCGCCTGGAAATCGTTTATTCCCCTTATCCTTCTCCTCGCCCTTCAGCCCTTCTTGTACAGAGCCTGCAGCGCCCCTCCTGTGACGCCCGCCGTCGAAAAGGCGGCGGTAAAGGTGACCGCCGAGGCAAGCAAGGCAATGGACAAACTCGGTAAATTCCTGGCGGTCAAGCTGCCGGGCGGAATCGAGCTCAACGTTCCCGAACTGGGCGTCGAGAAAAAACTGATCGCTTTCATCGAAGACGCGGGCAAGCCGGTTGACAAAAAAACGTGGTTTACCTTTGACCGGCTGGAGTTTGAAACGGGAAGCGCAGCGCTCAAACCCGCTTCGATGGAGCAGTTGAAGAATATTGCACAGATCCTGAAAGCCTACCCGAAAGTCGAATTGAAGATCGGGGGGTACACGGATAACGTGGGGAATCCTGCCGCCAACCTCACGCTTTCCCAGAAGAGAGCGGAAGGCACCCTGCAGGAGCTTGTCAAACTGGGCGTCGACGCAAAAAGGCTTGAAGCCGAAGGGTATGGAGACAAATACCCGGTTGCCGATAACATGACGGAGGAAGGGCGGCAAAAGAACCGGAGAATTGACCTGAGGGTAACGAAAAAATAAGCAGTTGATGAGGCGCTTTGCCTCCGCGGGTCTGCATCGGCCGGAAGGGCGCCTTCGATATGCAGACGATGCGGACGGGCGAATGTCGCACCGCTGATCCGAAGTCACAAAAAAAAGGGACACACCCCATTTTCAGCAAGGGTCTGTGTCCCTTTTTCATTCCGTTATTTTTTCGAATCGTTACGATTTCGCCGGAGCGGGAGCGGCAGCGGGAACCGCCATACCCAGGGTTTCCATCGCCTTCGCGGCTTTTTCTTTCAGCACAGCCGCCACGCTTACTGAATCTGCAAAATTTCCGGCCTTGAAGCTTTCCTGGGCCTTTGCCCATTCATCCTTGGAAGAGGCAAGGAAGGACTTCACATCCGCCAATTTTTCCGCGGTCAGATTGGCCGGAAGCTTCTTGGCCTTTGAGAGGATGTCCACGCGGCTCTGGAGCGCTGCCACCATCTTGGGCAGTTCCTGGCCAAGGTCCGTCCATTTCTTGGTCAACTCCTCTTTTTTGGCCTTTGCGGCCGCGAGCACTTCCTTGGCCTTGCCGGCAAGCGCATTGGCCTCCGCGACCACCGCCTTGTATTCACCCTTGGCAAACTTTTCTTTAACGGCAGCCATTGCGCCTTCGAGCGATTTCACCTGATCCGGAATAATCTTCGCTGCCTCGGTCTTCGTTGCATTGACCGCCTCTTCAGCCGCCTTGACGGCCAGCTCCGCCGGACCCTTGTCGCCGGCGCAGGCCATCAGCATCAGGGAGCCAATAAACGCGACAATTACCATACTGACAAATGTTTTCTTCATGAGCTTTCCTTTCTTCTTTTATTATTTCTTCGATGAAGCGGATTCCAGCGCCAAACGCGTCTGGCGGGGACGTCCCCCTGTTCATGGAATTTTCAGCTTCTGTCCGACTTTGATGACATTGGGGTCCTTGAGAATGTCCTTGTTCGCCTCGAATATGTCCTTGTAGAGGCTTCCGTCTCCGTAGTACTGCTCGGCGATCTTCCAGAGCGTATCCCCTTTTTTGACTTCGTGGTACTGTGTCGCATCGAACTGACTCCCCCCTCCCGAAACCTTATCATCGGCCACCTTTGCTCACCTCCTTTCCAGGGTGAAGATTCATTGCAATTCATTCTCGCCATTATGGAGAGATTTCAAGACTTTGATAATTTCCCAAGGCCGCTTTGTAAACGAGAGAACTATAAGCCAAGGCCGCCTGTTTGTCAAAATATTTGGCCGTAAGTCTTTTCACGAATCCCGGCGCCGTTCCGGAAGGGCCGGTTCTCCGGCGGGGATGGGGCTGTCGCATCGGATGGAATCCCTGCGATCCGTCCCGGCATGAAAGGTGTGCAAACACGCCGGATCGTCTATTCAGCCATTTCGGGAGTTATCGGGAACGGGACCCGGAAAGGTTCCTCCCGGTCGCCTTCGTAGAGAACCTGCGCCAGAAAGAGGCCGGACGGCGGGGCCGTCAATTTCGCCGGCACATCGGAGAACTGCCTCAGCATCTTTCCCACGTCCGCGGGCGCCAGCCCGCCCCTCCCGACCTCCACCAGGACGCCGGCGATCCGGCGCACCATCTTCCAGAGAAAATGGGAGCCGGTGGCGCGAAGGAGAATCAGGCTGCCGGCGGAGATAACTTCCATCCGGCCGATCTGGACACGGGTGGACGCCTCCCGGTCAAGCCTCCGGTCGGCAAAGGAGGCAAAGTCGTGAAACCCCTCGAGGAGGCGGCACGCCGCCCGCATCCTTTCCACATTCAGCGGGTCCCGGACCCACCAGACATAGCGCTTCCCGAAGGCCGTCCGGCAGGTGGAAACCACGTAGAGATAGGTCCTGGCCAGGGCGTGGTGCCGGGCGTGAAATCGGGCCGGAGCCTTCTCTACGCGCAACACGTTGATGTTCGAGGGCAGCCGATCGTTCAGGCCTTCCAGGATTTTCCGCGGCGCCAGCGCCCCGGCCGCTTCCAGGTGAGCTGCCTGGGCCAGGGCATGAACGCCCGCATCGGTCCGGCCGGCGCCCTGGATGTCCACCGCCCCGCCGAAAAGCTGCTCCGCCGCCCGGATCAGCGTCCCCTGGACGCTTCTGGCGTTCTTCTGGGTCTGCCAGCCGCTGTAGCTCGTTCCGTCGTACTCGACCGTCAGCCTGTACCGGGGCATGGCGAAAGACCTCTGTTGTCCATGGCGACAATGACCATCTCAAAACAATCCGGCGTTGCCGGGACCGGACCGGCCCTCAGGCCGCTATGAATCCTCTCTGCTCAGGCCGTAGCGCTGAATCTTGCTCCGCAGCGTTTTCCGGTCGATCCCGAGAATCTGCGCCGCCCGGCTCTGGTTCCAGGAAGTCGTCTTCAGCGTCTGCAGGATCTGCTGCCGCTCCGCCCCCTCCAGAGGCATCAGGGTCGGGAGGGGGGCCTCCCGCCTCACCCGGAACTGTTCCGGCAGGTTTTCCGGAAGGATCAGCAGAAAGGGGGACAGCAGCATGGTCTGCTGCAGGACGTTCTGCAGTTCCCGGACATTGCCGGGCCAGTCGTAAGCCATGAGAAGCTCCATCGCCTCGTCGGACACACGGACGCTTGCGTATCCCAGTTTTTTCAGCAGGGAGTCCACCAGCAGGGGAAGGTCCTCCTTGTGCTCCCGGAGCGGCGGGATGTGAAGGCGGACCACAAAGCGGTAAAGCAGGTCCGACCGGAACTTCTCCTTTTTGATTTCCTCGTCGACGTTGCGGTTGGCGGCCGCAACGACGCGCACCGCCGCATGGCGGATCTCGTGTCCGCCGAGCCGGCGGATCTCGCCGTCCTGCATGAAGCGGAGGAGTTTTGCCTGAAGGCCCGGGGACATCTCGGTGATCTCGTCCAGGAAAATCGTCCCTTCACGGGCGGACTCGATCAGCCCCTGATGGGACCGGTCGGCCCCGGTGAAAGCGCCCCGCTCGTAGCCGAAGAGCTCCGACTCCAGCAGGGTCTCCGGAATGGCGCCGCAGTGAACCACGACGAAGGGTCTTTCGCGGCGCAGGCTCAACTGATGGAGGGAACGCGCCGTAAGCTCCTTCCCGGTGCCGCTCTCGCCTTCGATCAGGACGCTTGCCGAAGAGTCGGCGACGCGCGCAAGCTGCTTGTAGAGCTCCACCATGGTCGCCGAAGAGCCGATGAATTCCGGCGCCTGGAGGGCACTGGGCTGGCCGCGCATACGGCGCTGCTGGAGTTCCCGGACCTCCAGGACCTTCTTCACCATGGCGCGGATCTGGTCGGGGGAAAAGGGTTTGCTGATGTAGTCCCACGCCCCCAGGCGCAGCGCCTCCATGGTGGTTTCCAGGGATCCGTAGGCGGTCATGAGAATGACCGGGAGCTCCGGCCACTTTGCGTGGACCTGCCTGAGAAACTGCAGCCCGTCGATGCCGGGCATGCGGATGTCCGACATGAGCAGATCGAAGACTGCCAGGTCCCCGTGCAGGGCCTCCTTCGCCGAGGTAAAGGCTTCCACCTCGTAGCCGGCGCGCGAGAGGGCCTCCTGGAGAAACTCGCAGGCGACGGCGTCGTCATCGATGACCAGTATCCGCGCAGGCATCCCGATCTACCCCCTGAAGCCCCGGCCGGCCATGTAGTGCGCCAGGTCGGCCACGCGGCAGGCGTAGCCCCATTCGTTGTCGTACCAGGAAACCACCTTGGCCAGGTTGTCCCGCAGTACCTGGGTGAACTCGATGTCCACGACGGAGGAATGGGCATTCCCCCGGAAATCCGTGGAGACGAGCCGCCCTTCTTCGCAGGCCATGATCCCCTTCAGCTCCCTGCCGGCGGCGCTTCTGAGGACCTGCCGAAGGGCCTCCGTGTCGGTCTTCCTTTTCAGCTCGGCCGTGAAATCGACGACGGAAACCGTCGGCGTGGGCACCCTGAGCGAGTAGCCGTCGAACCGGCCGGCCAGTTCCGGGATGACCAGCGCCAGGGCTCTGGCCGCCCCCGTGGTCGTGGGGATGATGTTCTGGAACGCCGCCCGGGCCCGCCTCAGGTCCCGGTGGGCCAGGTCCAGGATGCGCTGATCGTTGGTGTAGGAATGGACGGTGGTCATCATCCCCTTCTCGATGCCGAAGGCCTTGTGTATCACCATGACCGGCGGCGCCAGGCAATTGGTCGTGCAGGAGGCGTTGGAAACGATGTGATGCTTTCCGGGATCGTAGGATCCGTGGTTGACGCCCATGACCACCGTCAGGTCCTCCTCCTGGGCGGGGGCCGTGATGATCACCTTTTTCGCGCCCGCCTCCAGGTGAGCCGAAGCCTTGGGGCCGGTCACGAAAAGGCCGGTGCTCTCGATGACGATCTCCACGCCCTCATCGTCCCAGGGGATCTGCGCCGGGTCGCGGAACGCGAGGTTCTTCACGGTCCGGCCGCCGATGACGAATCCGTCCTTCCGGATCCGGACCTCGCGGGGATAGCGCCCGTAGCTCGTGTCGTACCGGAACAGGTGGGCGTTCGTCTCCACGTCGAACAGGTCGTTCACCGCGGCGACCTGAAGGGAGCGGGGATGCCTCTCCAGGACGGCTTTCAGCACTTGCCTTCCGATCCGTCCGAAACCGTTGATGCCGAGGCGAACCATGCTGCCCTCCTTCTCAGTTGTCGTCGATGCGGTACTTGTGCGCCGTCATCAGGTCGCAGCGGGTCTGCAGCGTCTTGTGAAGCCGGGCATTGTCCAGCGCGATGGCGCTGAGGTTGGCCACCGCCTCGAGAAACCGGATTTCCGGCTCGCTGAAATCCCGGATGGCGTCGGCGTACACCCGAAGGACGCCGATGGCCTTCCTTTCCAGCATCAGCGGAACGACCAGAACGGACTTGATGCCCTCCGCCGCCGCCTTGGCGCCGTACTGGAAGCCCCGGTCCGACCCGGCGTCCCGCAGGTAAACGGCCTTGCCCTTGAGGGCCCGGCGGTCCAGACCGCTTTCCTTTACCAGAATCGGGCCCTTGTGGAGATATGCCTCGGAAAGGCCGCAGGCCGCCCCCATGACCAGCTTCTTTTCCCGGGAATCGAGGAGCCGAAGGCTGCATGCCTTGACGCGCATGGCCTTCATCACGCAGCGGACAATCTCCTCCAGGACGCGGGCCGGATCGAGCGAAGCATTGACCACCCGGGCCACATCATACAGGGCGTGAAAATAGTCCATTTCCTTTGCGCTCATGGGATCACCTCCGGCAATCGATACATTTTCGAATAGCCTGAAACAACGGAAAAGTCAAAGAGGATCGTCCGGCCGTTGGAGTCGGTGATCCCGGTGACCCGGTTGTCTGCGTCATAGACAAAGTTGTAGGTGATGTTCCCGTTACCGGCGTAAGTCAGCTTCGAAATGTCAAGAGTAAAGATTTGACCCCATTGCCCACATGGCAGGGGTTACCCAATGTTATTTGTTGAGTGCCAAGACATCGTTAACAGATTTTCGTGCCAGGACATCGTTAACACTCGGTTATTCAGCGTAACTTGTAGCTGAATTCATCCACCTGTATTTTGTCCAGGAAAAGTTTCAGTTTTTGTTCTTTGACATTGATCGTAGCCACTACATATTCGAGCTTGAGTTCCGGTGAAACGGGGAATATCTCACCGAAGATGTTGAGTTTCAAATCGTTGCGAATGAGGCGCACCAAATGATATTTTCCGGTCTCCGGTTTCTTCATCCGGTGATTCAGGGCTTTCTCCATTCTTTAACCGCTGCACGGCCAAGATCCGATGCTGTTTGATTTTGTCTCCCATGAACACCTCCGAATCTGATTTGGTGTTCACAGAATGACACGTGGTGACTATTCGATTGTCAAAGAAATTCTGTTTACGATGTGTTGGCACGTTTTTACGTTAACGATGTCTTGGTACTCAATAGTTATTAATTAGAACTGTTCCCGATATTTCTTTTTCTCCATTTTCCTGAAACCCATGCGCCAGCATATCCAAGACCAATGCAGGGTACAGTAAGTAACATATAGAATACTATTCCAAGAGACAATTGATTCAAATCACCCTTGGTTATAATCAGCCCCATGACGAATTGTACCCAAATGATGTATGTTCCCCATCGCCACGGGCGATCAGGAAAAATCAGGCCCATTATTCCCGAAAGCAATATTGAAACAGGATATCCAATTTGCCAGTAGGACAACAGTTCCGTTGGGTCTTAAGTGTGTGCAATAACTTTAAATACTGACCACACTACGGCACCAAGACCCAGTGCCAGAGCAACCTTCATACCTTCCTTATACCCCTTAAATGCAGAGTTATTGGAAATTTCTTGCATCAATTACCACTCCCTACTATGTAAATCTGTTTTGCATCACTGCATAGAAGATCAGTTGCATTTACAATCATGTGTCTTAACTGGGTTTCATGTGCACTCGATCTAGCACTGAGCATCTGATTCTTTGATAAATCAGGTGATTACCTTGAGCATGAGGGAATACTGATCCTTGATGCCGTATGCCCTGCGCTGGATGACGCGGATCTTATTGTTCAAGCCCTCCATGAACCCGAGGGAAACCTTATGGTCCGGATGGCAGTAACTGACGATTCCGTCCCAGTGGCGCTCAATCATTTCAGAGAACTTCTCGAAGGGCTTGAGCCGCTGCCAGCGCAACTGGCTTTTCCAGTTCTCAAAGAACTTTCGGGCCCAGGCGGGATGGTTGTAATCCCAGAGCTGACCCAAGGATTCTTTCAACAGATAGGCTTTGTGAAGCCGTTTGTTGGCTTTCAGCAGCATGCGCAGGCCTCGTAGGCCCTTCGTGTCCAGATTGGCTTTATGGGACAAGAGCGTATAGCGCTGCCCCTTGATAAATTTTCGTTCTTTCTCATTGACACGCTTGTACTCGCTGCGCCGGACCTGATCCAGGGCGTCTGACAGATGACGCATGATGTGGAACTTGTCATAGACGATCCGGGCGTTGGGAGCCTGTGTGCGCGTTGCCTTGCCAAAGGGCTTCCACATGTCCATGACGGCTATCTCGATGGTCCTGCAGCGCTCGGGGCCCATTGCGTCGAAGAACCGTTTCAGATCCTGTTCCGTGTGTCCCTGTCCGTCCAGCCAGATGGGCCTTCGCTGATCCAGGTCGGCAACCACGACGGCGTAGGTGTGGCCCTTCCGAATGGAGACCTCATCAACGCCGATGGCCCGAAGCTGTTCGGAAGGAGGATGCTGTTCCAGCAGTTTGCGCATGTAGCCTTTCTCCATGCGCCATACCTGGTCCCAGCTCAGGTGATTCAGCTCCGCAACCCGCTTGATCGTCATCTCGCGGCAGAGCTGCCCAATGCGGTCCTCGAACCGCTGTGTGAACCGGGCCGACCGGGCCAGCATGGAGAGGGTCTCGCGCTTCACGGCATTACATCGCGGGCAGGCCACCCGGCGATACTCGAACGCAAGATAGATGCGACTGGCTCCGGCATCCAGATCCCGCACCCGATGCGTGCGGCGATCCCGATAACCGCATGCCGTTGTCCCGCAACCGGAACAGACCGTTTTTTTTGACGCCGCTCAAGGGTGACAATGTATCCTTCCGGATCTTCCGGGTGGGGTTTCAGCGTGGCACGGGCGCGAAATCCCGGAAAGCGATACAAGTCTCGGAACGTAGGGTTTGTTTTCATTCGACCCCTCTATCCGAGATCAGAAAACGTGTCAATTTTCAAAGATCATTTGTGATATCATAACAGCTGCTTATAACTGCTTTACCGTACAAAAAGTCAGAAGAGCCACAATCATTATTTTCGCCCATGTTACGCATAATGCAATATGCCGCCTGCTGATTGCACATTTGACATGCTCCAGAGAGATTAAGTACATTGCATAGAATCGATGAGACATTGCATCCAAATCGCGTGTAACAATCATCATGCGATTTGCAACATTTCTTTGTACAAGAATTTTTGTTTAGTATTTCAACGGGATAAGAACATATGTTATCTTGATTACTATACCCAGGCAACAGGCTGCCAGTAAAGGGCCATCCACCATACCAAGGCCATCCATCAGCACCTTCAAAATAATGTCGACCAAAAAGTGTCTCGTAGAGACCTGATGGATCGATCTTGTTCACGGGGTTATTCTGGACGTACGCATAAAAGTTGACATCCCCACCCCTAAACCCGATCGGGTCTTTGGTTATAAACCTTCCTGCCTTGGGATCAAAGTATCTTGCCCGGTAATAGTACAGCCCGGTCTCTTGGTCGTATTCCCTGCCGGTGAAGGCAAAGGGCTGACTGACACTTCCCGTCGGGGTGACGTTCCCGTAAGAATCGTAGGTGTAGGTCTGTGCCGATTTGCCCTGGGTATTGGTCAGGTTGACAATGCTCCCCAATCCGTCGGCATGGTAATAATATTGGCTTGCACCCTGCTTGATTGCCAGAGGCTCGTCGATATGGACCCCGTGCGTGTATCTGGCCTTGAGGTTGTTGCCGCCGTCATATTCGGCAAGAATGTTCTGATGGTCATAAACATACGTGGTGAGGGTTCCGTTGACGTTCTTTCCGATCCTTCTGCCGAAGGGATCGTAGGCATAAGCAATCACGCCGGCGCCGCTCGTCGCCTGGATCAATCGGTTCTCATCGTCATACGTATAATAGGCGGTCGTCGCTCCTTCCGTCCTGCCGGTGAGATTGCCGTTGTAATCGTAAGTATAGCCGGCCCCCGTCTTGGCAATCATTTCATTGTCGTCATCATAGCTGTAAGTGGTCCCAGCGGTTGGACCCGTTGCTCGGTTGCCCACCGGATCGTAATTGTAGGTTTCTCCCCGAGAACTGGTTTTCAGGCGGTAAATATCATCATAGGTGTAGGTGACGGCTGTTTTATCGGTTCTTTTTAAACGGTTGTTGACCTTGTCATAGGTATAGCTCACGGTGGCAATCGCCGTATTGCCCTTGGCATGGGCCACCCGGGTCAGATTGTCGTTGTTGTCGTAGGTGTACGTGGCCTTGACCGTGTTGGGATAAGTCAAGGTCGCCCTTCGCCCCTCCGCGTCATACGTAAAGACATGGCTGCCGGAAGAATTGGCGATCGCGACAATCCGGTTTCGGGCGTCGTAGGTGTAATGGGTCATTGCATTGTCCGGCGCGGTCATGGAAATCCGGTTGCCCGCGGCATCATATTGATACAGGATCGTCCTGCCGTTGGAGTCGGTGATCCCGGTGACACGGTTGTCTGCGTCATAGACAAAGTTGTAGGCGATGTTCTGGTTCCCCGCATAGGTCATGTTGCCGTTGTCGTCGTACTGGAAAGCCGCGACAGAGCCGTCCGGGTAAAGTTTCCCGATCAGACGGTTGTTGAGGTCGTAGCTGTAGGCGATCGTCCGGCCGTCGGGTTTGGTCTTCGTGGTGAGGTTGCCCTTGCCGTCGTACATATAGGCGGTCACGCGGCCCAGGGGCGATGTCTCTCTCACCAGGTTCCCCGCCGGGTCATACTCGAAGGCCGTGGTGTGAAGCTTCGCGTCGGTCACGGCGGTCAGTTTGTCCACGCCGCCGCACCCGCTTCCGCAATTCGCGGGCCCGTAAGTCAGTTGAGTGATGCTGTTCAGGGCGTCGGTGATCTGCGCGAGCTGATCTCGGTAGTTGTACAGATAGCGGGTCACCCTGCCGTTGGCATCGGTGGCCGTCAGCCGGTTGCCGTTGAAGTCATAGGTAAATTGCGTGACATAGCCTTTGGGATCCGTAACTTTGATCAGTTGGTTCAGGCCGTTGTACTGGAAGGTGGCGGTGTGGCCCGACGGATCCGTCCGGGTCAGCATGTTGCCGGCATTGTCATAGGTCATGACGGTGGTCTTGCCGAGGGAGTCAGTGATGGAGGTCCGGTTGTTCCAGGTGTCATAGGCCAGAGTCGTGGTCTTGTTCAGGGGATCGGTGATGCCCATGATGTTTCCCCTTGCGTCGTACTTGTGCCGGTTGACGGCACCGCCCGGAGCGGTGATCGAAGTCAGGTTCCCGTTGGCATCATAGCCGTATTGGGTGGTGTTGCCTTTCGGGTCAGTGACGCTCGTCACCAGGTTCATTGCTATTGTAGGTATAGTTGGTGGTCTTCCCCGCGGGATCGGTCGCCGTCAGCCGGTTGCCGTTGCCGTCGTAGGTATAGGAGGTGAAGCTCCCGTCGGGCTCTGTCTTTCTGATCAGGTTCCTTCTGTCGTCGTAGTTGTAGCGGGTGGTGTAGCCACGGGGATCCGTCACCTCGGTCTTCACTGTGTATGTAGGGTCGTAGCGGTATGTCCAGATGCCTCCGTCCTTCTCCGTGAGCGCAGTCAGTCCCGTCCCGGCATAGTTCATGGCCCGGGTCTTCCCCTTCCGGGTCGGTGGAGCTCAGGAGCTTTCCCGAAAGGTCGTAGGCGTAGGTGATCCGACGCCCCGCCGGGTCTTCCTTGACGAGCATCTGGCCGTCGGCGTCATAGGAAAAACGCCGGGCATTGCCCATCGGATCGGTGATCGTCGCGATTTGGCTGTTCGCGTAGCCGATCGTCCAGGTCCTCCCCATCGAATCGGCGATCCCGGTAATCTTCCCCGACATGCTGGTGATCGTCGTAGTTCTTCCGTTGAAGTCGGTGATGGAGGAAAGGTCCGTTCCGCTGTAGGCGAGGGTCGTGGTCCTTCCATTCCGGTCCCTGATAGAGGCAAGTTTGCCCGTGGCATCAAAATCCTGAACAATGCCGTTCTTCTGCGTCCGGGTATAAGTGTTGTTGGCGTTCTTACGATCCGGGAGGTGTCGCCCGTGACGGCCTCGGGATAATAAACGCCCCCAGACAGCCGGAAGTAGAAGACATTGCCGTCCTCTCGTCCGCAATACGAGCGTTCGGCTGTCGCCCAAGGCGGTGAGTTTTTGGTTGTAGTTGTGCGTCCACTTCCTCCCCAGGGGCCCGTTGTTCGTGTCGACGCTGTTGTAGGAAAGCGTCAACAGACCCGCCTGCTGGGAATGAAAGAGATTCCCGCTCCGGAAATTGGCGGAGGACTCGGCCTTGACACCGTTTTCGGGACAGGTGCTGCCGGTGGCGTTCGACTCCGAATCTGTGCCACTGCCTTCCAACAAGGCTGCCGGACAGCAACCGGCCTCCTTCTGGGCATCCGTCCTCGTTTCATGAAAACCCACACCACATCCGCCTGAACATCTCGACAGGTTGCAGGCGGCTCTTTCCGCCCCGCATTCCCCATCGCCATTTTTCCAATACATAGACCCATCGCACGGGAAAATGCTGTGCCCCGGAGAACAGAGCGCGCCAATATAATCAATCAGTCCATTGCAAAGCAGTGGGCGCTTTGTATATCTGGAAAAAGCACGTGCTCAGATTTATTGACGCACAGAATGAGGCCGGATTATTGTCGATCTGCGGTGGAATCACGGGAAATGTTTCACCTGCCCAATATCCCGCCTCTGCCTGTACCGCGTTCACCGCAATCCGTATCTCGCCGTACTGACCGCAGCCATCGGTGAGCCGGATGGTTGGATCGCCGGCACAGTAGGGATTGGTGGGTGGGGCCGTGTAAGTGGCGGAATCCCCGGATCCGGAAAGGCTGCCGTCACCGCTGACCAGCGTCCAGGCGTAATCCCCAGCAACCCCCCGATGCCGTCAATATCTGGCTTGCATTGACCTGCATCTGCTGGGATCCCGTAATGGCGGGAGCCTCCGCATGGGCCAAACAAGCGAAAAGGAGAAAAACACCGATGAGGAAAATCATCCAGAAGGTGTTCAGCCTTGACCGTCTCATAATCCCTCCCTCCAAAATCCTCTCTCATATTTCATTTGTACTTCGTCTGCGATGAATCGCCGACTTGATGAAGATGAGTGTCGTGCTGATATGGCCATTTCCACCATGGCTCTGTCAGCATCCCCTTATATGACACATTGAGCCATTATCAAATTTCGTTAAATTCATCTCCTTTTTATCTTAATTATTTGCAAGTTTTTCTACCTCCAAATCCACTTTGGACCGGTGCGATGACTTTGAATAGCTTCGAATCAATAGATAAGTCAAAGAGGTTTCAGAAGATCCGGACCGGCTCGTAGACCCCTTTCTCGCGGTCATAGAGGGCGCAGCACCCGAGTTCGAGGGCGCCGACGACAATGATGTAGCGTTCGGACGGATGGAGTTCCAGCGGCCGGTCCTCCGGCAGGGGTTCCCGGGACACCCGGTCCCCGCTGAGGCGGAACAGAACGGACAGATGCGAGTGGCCGCAGAAGAGGATGCGGTGCGGCGTCTTGTGAAAGACATCCGCCGCCTTCCGCGTCGAACCGTCGTCGATGGGCTCGTAGAAGGATCGGATGGATTCGAATGGCAGGGAATGGGCAAAGCAGAGATCCCCGTCCACGATCCGGACGGGAATCTGCCGGAGCCAAGTCCGGACGCCGGCCGGATCGCCTCCGTCCCGGCCGTTTTTCAAAGTTAGCCGCTTCTCGACGATGTAGTCGTTGTTGCCCTTCACGGCCAGGACGCCGTTTTCCATCAGGACCCGGAGCACCGCCTTCGGGTCCCGCGGGTACAGGGAATCGCAGAAATCGCCCAAGTGGATGAGCTGTTCGGCGCCCCGCCGCCGCAGGGCGCCGATGGCCTGCTTCAGGGCCCGCAGTCGGCCGTGATTGTCCGACAGCAGGCCGATGCGGGTCACAGCCCCAGGCCGCGGCTGATGATGAGCAGCATGATCTCCGACGTCCCGGCATAGATGGTCTAGACCCGCGCGTCCCGGAAGATCCGCGCGATGGGGTATTCCTCCATGTAGCCGTAGCCCCCGTGGAACTGGACGCCGCGCTCGACGACGCGGTTGAGCATCTCGGCGATCCAGTACTTGGCCATGGAGACCTTCTTGACGATCTCCCGGTCCTCCATGTGGTCCAGGATGAGGCTCTCCATGAAGGTTCGCCCCAGCTCGACCTCCGTGGCCATCTTGGCCAGCTCGAAGGATAGGTACTGGAAGCGGCCGATGGGCCGGCCGAAGGCCTCGCGGGTCTTTGCGAAATCGATGGTCAGGCTCAGGGCCTCCTCGGCCATGACCTGGGCCCCGATCGCCGCCACCAGCCGCTCCTGCTGAAGCTTCTGCATCAGGTAGTAGAATCCCCTGCCCTCCTGCCCCAGGAGGTTGGCCGCGGGCACCCGGCAGTCCGTAAAGGCCATCTCCGCCGTGTCCTGGCTGTGGAAGCCGATCTTTTCCAGGTTGCGCCCCTTCTCGAAGCCCGGGCGTCCCCTCCTCGACGACGATGAGCGATAACGCCGGCATAGGGCGGGTTCGCCGCCGGGTCGGTTTTGGCCACGACGATCACCAGGCCGCAGTTGATGCCGTTGGAGATGAAGGTCTTCTGGCCGTTGATGACGTAGTGATCGCCGTCCTTGACCGCGGTGGTGCGGATCGCGGCCAGGTCCGAGCCCGTCCCCGGCTCCGTCATGGCGATGGCCGTGATGATGTCGCCCGAGGCGCAGCCCGGCAGCCACCGCTGTTTCTGCCTTTCAGACCCGAAGGCCTCCAGGTAGGGCACGATGATGTCGGAGTGCAGGAGGAAGAGGAAGCCCGAGCTGTGGGTCTTTGCGCCTCTCCTCCATGCTGATCAGGGAATAGAGCAGGTCCGCCCCGACGCCGCCGTATGCCTCGGGCAGCCAGGGGCAGAGAAACCCCTGGGAGCCGAAGTCCCTCCAGACCGTCTTGGGAACGATCCCGGCCTTCTCCCATTCCTCCACGCGGGGGGTCACCTCCCGCTCGAAGTACCGGCGGATCGATTCCCGGAAAATCTGATGCTCCTGTGTGTAGTGCTTTTCCAGCAAAGACATGTTCACCTCGCTGCTTTCATAAAATCGGTTTCCCCCGCGCTCCGGGGTCTGTCTTCCCGAAAGCGCGGCGGTTTCGGCATCAGACGACGCCGAGCTTCTTCTTGATATCCTCCCGCAATGCCTTCTTGAGAATCTTCCCCACGGGGTTCCGGGGAATGGCCGCGATGATCTCGAGCCGCTCCGGAATCTTGTAGACGGCAATCCCCTTTTCCGTCATGAACGCCTTGATCTCCTCAAGGGTCAGCGCCTCGCCAGGTTTCGGGACCACGTAGATGCAGGTCCGCTCCCCGAGGTTTTCGTCGGGCATGGCCACCGCCGCCGCATCCATCACCTTCGGATGCCCCAGGATCATGTTCTCCACCTCCTGGGCGCTGATGTTGTACCCGCCCCGAATGATGATGTCCTTGGCCCGCTCGAAGAAGCCGATGCAGTCGTTGTCCTTGAGCTGGAACAGGTCGCCCGTGTTGAAATAGCCCTCGCCGTCGAAGGCCTTGGCCGTCAGGTCCGGCCTGCGGAAGTAGCAGGGGATCACGTTGGGGCCGCGGTACCAGAGCTCGCCCACGTCACCCTCCGCCTTCGGCCCGCCCGGGGCGGCGGGGTTGACCAGCTTCATGGAAACATTCCGCGACATCAGGGTGGCCTTCCCGGCCCACTTGCTTCCCGCTCCCAGATAGAGGAAGTGGTCCAGGCGCATCTCCATGTCGGGGATGTCATAATTGCCCGGACACGTTGGCCGTCCCCTCGTTCTGCCCCCAGATGTTTGCGAACTCGATGCCCCAGCGCCGCTTCAGCTCCTGGACAGACCACAGGGACGGCGGGGCGGCGCCGATCGTGATCGCCCGCATCTTGCTGAAGTCGAACTTGTCCACCATGGGGTGCTTCAGCAGGGCGTTCACGATGGCCGGGACGAGCAGGGTGTAGTGGATCTCCTCGGACATGAGCTGCATGACGAAGGCGCCCCCGTCGAAGGGGTGGTGGAGGACCATCTTTCCCCCGCCGATGATCCAGGGGATGAAGACCGTCCCGATGGAGGCCATGTTCACCAGGGGCCCGGCCGTGATCAGGTTGTCCCCCCAGTGGATCGGCGCCATCTCGAAGCAGAGCGTGCTCTGGAAGATCCAGTTGTTGTGGGAGAGCGGGCAGCCCTTCGGCTCCGCCTCGGTCCCCGAGGACCAGCAGAGCGTGAAGATGTTGTTGGGGTCGATGTCGATGCCTTCGAGCTTCCCCGTGACGGGGCCCCTGGCCATCTCCCGGATCTCGTCCAGGAGGATGATCTCCCGAAGGCCGGCCTGTTTGGCCTGAACGTTCCCGGCCATCTCGCGATGGTTGAAATTTCCGAAGGTCCCGACGGTGATGATCGCAGCGGCCTCGGTCAGTTTGGCGATGTATTCGAGCTCGGAGGACCGCCACTGCATGGGCATGGGGGAGATCAGCCCGCCCATGCGGGGAATGGCGAGGTAGAGCATTGCCAGCTCCCAGCAGTTGGGAAGCTGGACCATGATGATGTCGTCCTTCCCCAGGCCTTTCGCCAGCAGCGCCTCCGCCGTCGCGTCCACGGCCCGGCTCAGCTCGGCGTAGGTCAGGCGTTCCGGCTTCTGGCCCAGGATCGCCTCCCGGTTGAGGGGATCGACCAGGCAGACCTTCTCAGGGGATTTCCGGACATGAAAACGGAAATAATCGATCA
>CAVPWE010000006.1:0-361068 GCA_963709485.1 uncultured delta proteobacterium | reverse complement strand
TGAAATCAAGAGGTTGCAGCGTTTCGGCGTTGCAGCCTTTTTTGTTTCTGGAATGTCCCGTTGCCGTTCTCTCCCCGCTCTCTCCCCACTTTTGTGAGCTTTCGTATCACGGCTACCTTGATGCTATTAACGCCTGCCCGATGTTGGGCAGGCGTATATCAAGAAGCTCATAGTCCCACGTCACAAAATCTGAATTCTGACAACGGCCTGTTCAAAAGGTCATGAACGTGCCCGTGGAGGGGAGTTTTTAGGGATAGAATCAACGATCTGCCCTTGGCCATTGTCCTTACCCTTACCCGAGATGTTTTGATTGATGGCGGCCTGTGCAGGCCCACTAACAGAGCAAAGAACGGGTTTTCTGGCGTCCCTGCTTATCTCTACTCTCCAGAAGAAAAGAATGCTTTCCAAGCCTCCCGCCTACGACCCAGGTTGCATCGCATAGGGGGGCAGGGGTCCCCTATGCCTCAACCATAACTGTATTACTTGACTTGAAAAAAGGATTCTTTTCCAGGAAGCCCCCATGCCCCAAATTGAATTCTCTGTACGAAAAGTCGCCGCTGAAAAATTTCAGAAAAATCTGGGGAAGGGTATCTTGCGCTATTCAGCAGGAAACTCCGGTTACCGTAGAAACAGGCCATGAGGGTTGACTTTGGGGGGGATAGGAGTACAATAAAATCATCAAGGAAGTCCCGTTTACACAAACCCCATAATCATATGGTGATGTGATGGCGATTTCTGGATGAAAGCCCCGTGTCTCAAAAGAGAGCGGGGTTTTATGTTTTTTATGGGGAAAAATATAATCGCCGTTTTTAATCAGTCTGGTTAGGTGTGAGAATAGGGGAGGGAAGGAAAAATGAAATATTCAGGGATGGTAAAAGTTTTCTTCAGCATGCTGATTCCGAGTGTTTTTCTGTGTTTGGTGAGTTGTCAGACAGTCCCGGGCGGTTCGGTTCAGCAAACCGTCTTTGGTTTTAAAGCAGAAACCTACAGGAGCAAAAAACTCTGCACCCTGCTTACAAAGGAAGAAGTCGGGGCTCTACTGAAAATAAAAATGGCAGAGCCTGAATTTTTTGTTAATGAGTTCATCCTGAAAAATGCGGGCTGAAACCCGCGTAAACATTGATTCTGCTCTTTGAAAACTGAAGAAATTTGTGGATTTAGGGTTGTTTTTGTCCGGAAAATGTGCTATAAGTCTATGATATGAAAGTACAAATTCCAGAAAGGCAACTTCTTATGTTCGAAACCCTGTTTTCGGATGTCCTCAATCAGGATCACGAGCTGCTCCGTGCTGCCAAGCTGATTGATTGGGATGGCCTTCACGATGCGCTGTGTGTCTACTACAGTCCCCTGGGTCGCCAAGGGAAATCCATCCGGCTGATGGTTGGAATCCATATTCTGAAGCACCGTTATGATTGTTCAGATGAACGGGCTGTCGAGATGCTTCATGAAAATGCCTACTGGCAGTGCTTCTGTGGATTTAACACCTTCCAGGGTGGTCAGATTTTGGAAGCCACATCTCTGGTGAAGTTCCGGAACCGGATCGGCACGGAGGGGATGAAACAGATAGAGGCGGTGTTGCTCAAGGCCTGGTCGAGCATGGGATTGGTGAAAACCAAGCGGGTGGCGGTGGATACCACTGCCCAACCCAAGAACATCGCCTATCCGACGGATGCCGATCTCCTTCACCGGATTCGAGAGAAGATCGTCAAACAGATCAAGAGGGTTCGCGAGGAGGTAGCCCTTCGGAAACCCTTTCGCACCTATGAACGAACCGGGAAGAAGCTCCTCCTCGGAATCAAGAAGTTCTACCGGAAAAACCCGGAAGGCAGGAAAGAAGCGATCCAAGAACTCAAAGAGATGACCCACCACGTAGTCAAGCAGGCTGCCGGAGTGGCAAACAGCCTTTACAGCCGAGGATTCAAGGAAGCGGGACGGACAATCAATCGTTTGGTCTCTCTCGGGGAAAAAATTGTCGATCAAACAAAACAGGTTCTGTCCGGCAAATCCCCCAAGAACCGGATCTGTTCTCTGCATGAGCCCGACGTCGCCGTCATCAAGAAGGGCAAGAGTCATCCCAAGTGTGAGTTTGGCGCCGTTGTTGCCCTCTCCAAAAACGATGACGGCTTGATCCTTTCCCATTTGGAATATCAACACAACATTGCCGATGTAAACACCCTCGGTCGTGTGATTTCCGGAATCAAGATGAATCTTGGAAAACCGCCCCATGAAATCACGGGTGATCGAGGGTTCGATCAGTCTCCCAAAAAACAGGAGAACTGTCGCAGGCGCTGGGGTGTCCAAAGAATCGCTATTCCCAAGAAAGGAAAGACGCCTCATCCGAAAAGCGAGGAATCCTGGTTCCGAAAAGCCTTGAAGCAGCGGATCAAGATCGAACCGATCATCGGCCATCTCAAATGTGATCATCGGATGAATCGGTGCCGATACAAAGGGGCGGCAGGAGATACTGTCAACGTGGTATGGGCCACCCTGGCTTGGAACACTAAAAAGATCGTCCATCTCAGCAGGCGAAGGGAAGAAAAGCAAACCTTAAGGGAGATGAAGCGGGCCGCGTAGGGGAAATCACCCCGGAAACCCTTTCTCATCCATAATTATCTTCAGTTGTCAAAGAACGGCACGACGAAATACTTTTAAATATCCTATTTTTCAGGATGAACTAATGAATGTACTTACAAGCCGGTTAAATCATCGTCATCCTTTCCGGGATTTGGCATTCAAGTCAGCACTGACGATGGGTCGGGATTCAACTACAACAAGGAATCTGGAAAAAAACAGCGCAGAAGAATTATAGAAGTGAAGGGCATTGGTGACAGCGCTTACTTTGATGATGCGTTTTTAAATGTGTTGAAGGGGAATGTCTGGCTTCTTTTTTCTGCCGGAGCTAATCCGTCAAAGGAAGCAATGAAGACCCTTGCTAAGAAGGCGGTTGATAGAATCCAATAAGACAACTTGAGAACTCTTTGCAGAGAATGCAATCGTGGCAAAGGAATAGAAGATTGAAATAAAATTCAATTATTTTGGGGCTTCAAACTTAAATCTGCTTGAGCCCTCCGGACAGCCGCTGCATTTCCAGAAAGGAGTCTGGAGTTTTATGCTGCTGAATAAATGGACGCCCATAAGACCGCTGGCGACATTGTACCTTTGGAGGGCGGTTGACTATGTAAATCTGGATGGATGGTAATTACATACTACCAGATAGGGCAAGATCATGCCAAGAAACATGGCTTTCAGCATGACAATCCACCAAATGTACGAAGGCACGAAAACCGTCACCCGCCGTGTGGGGTGGGGTTATCTGAAGCCCGGCGATATTGTCTGTGCCGTTGAACGAAACAGAGGGCTGAAAAAGGGAGAAGGAGTTAAGAAAATTGGTCTGATCGAAATACTTTCCTTCAGAAAAGAGCACCTTAACGAGATCACGCCGGAGGACTGCGTCCGTGAGGGCTTCCCGGACATGACGCCGGAGCAATTCATAGACATGTTCATGCGTTCCAGCGGTTGCCCTTCATCGCAGATCGTCAACCGCATCTCATTCAAGCATCTTTAATAAAGCAAAAAAGGATATTTGATGGGTTTAAGAAAATTACCCAAACACTTTCATGTGTCCTTACTGATCGCATTTCTATCAGCCTTCATTCTCACATCCTCATTTTTTGCCCGTGGTCCAATTCGCGCCGTCAGCGGAACCGTTACCAAGGTATCAGACGGCGATACGATTCATGTCACCACACCGGAGCAAACAAAGCTCAAAGTTAGACTGTATGGCATAGATGCTCCGGAAACGCCTAAAATCAATCACCGCACTGGTCATGTCAACAAACCTGGGAACCCCCTATGGGAAGGAATCTTGGAAGGCATTAGAACGCAAAATTATGGGAAAGCAGGTCAGGCTGGATATAATCGAGCTTGACCGTTACCGACGAATGGTGAGCATGGTCTGGATCGATGAACGCAATATCAATCTGGAGATGGTCAGAGAAGGACATGCAGAAGCTTACATCGAATATCTGAAAGAACCATATAAACCACAGTTCATGTCAGCGCAGCATGAAGCACAATTGAAGAAGATCGGAATATGGGGCTTGTCTGATTATGAAAGACCGAGTAATTTTAAGAGGCGGTTGAAGGTGAGAGGTGGTTGAATAATACCCTCGTTTACCCAATGCCCTTTAAAGGAACCTGAGAATCCAGAAAACAAGGAGGCATCATATGACACCCGTAGAAATGCAGGAAAAAGCGATACAGATTTTCGGCCAGGGTTTACAGTGAAGCCAGGCGGTTCTTGCGGTCGGGCAAGAAAAACTGGGACTAAAAGATGAGAACCTGATCAAGGCCATGGATTCATTTGGCGGCGGTTTGGGCGCTCGCGGTGAAGTATGTGGCGCAATTATTGGCGGACTGGCTGTCATCGGCTTGAAATATGGACGCCCGGAACCTGGACACCGGTCAGATATGAAGATGTGGAAGTACTCAAGCATCTTTATGAAGCGATTCAAAGAAGAAGTCACTGATGGTAAAACCCTCTGTCGTGACATTGCCGGAGTTGATTGGAGAAACCAAGATCAGGTCAAAAAGTTTCATGAAGGCGAAAAATTCAGGTCATGCCAGGCACTAACTGGAAAAACGGCAAAAATAATTGGCGAACTACTGGAACGATCTCTTGCGGAATAACAAATCAAATAATGATGCCAAAATAAAAGAGCGGGCTAATTTATCCATTGACCAGGCCAGATCTATGTATGATTCCTATGAGGAATATCGTCCTGAGAATGTAATAGAAATCTTTCTTTCTGACTTTACTGAGAGAGATTCTGTTAGACCGTATGAGAACATATGGTTCTTCACGAGATGTTAGGAGTGAGGGGGGTCCATGAACAAATCTGATCTGATCGCCGCACTATCTGAAAAAGAGGATCTGACAGAAGCGGACGCATCAAGAATAATCAACCTTATTTTTGATGGTTTCAACAATGCTCTGAAGAAGGGTGACAGGATTGAAATCAGAGGATTTGGGAGTTTCTCTTTGAGGGAATATGATGCCTACAACGGAAGAAATCCGAAAACGGGGGAAATCGTTGAGGTGAAACCCAAGAAAGGCGTGTTCTTCAAAACGGGCAAGGAGTTGAAGAAAAGTGTGCATAGGGGAAAGCGATATGACTGATCTCAGGAACTTTAAGGGAACCGTTATGGAACTTCTCAGCATAGAACACCGGGAAGTAACAAAGGAAAAAATTGTTTTGACCATGCCCGTGACCCCTAAAACCCACCACCCGTGGGGATCTCTGCACGGAGGGGTGTCTGTTGTCCTTGCCGAAACAGCGGCCACAATGGGGGCCTGCATGAATATCGATTCCGAAAAACAGTTCGCCGTCGGACTTGAAATCAACGCTAACCATATCCGACCCAAGAGAGAAGGAGTTCTCACGGCAACGGCAACACCCGTCTACATCGGCCATGCCGTCAGCGTCTGGGACATCCGAATCGTTGATGAGAAAGGCAATCTGATTTGCACATCACGTTGCACACTGGCTATCGTTGATAAGAAATGAATGACTTCCTCACATCAATAGTCATTCTGTGGCAGCAGCGCAGATCGTTGATTCTGTGGCCTTTAAACGCGGCCCAAGGCTATCATCGTTTCGTCGCAGAGTTATAAATAACTTCACGGTGAAACTTCAGAAATCTGGGATGAGGAGCGGACATGCTATTTGAGGGGAGTCTAATTTTCCCATTGCTGTTGAGAAGTTGATAAACTTTGGGGGGAACGATATTCTTTACGATGATATCGCCAGAGTCTGCGACTGAGATGAGGCCATGGTCAAACATCCAATGGAATGTGCGGCAAAGGGCAATCCCGTTTCTCACCGAATCGGGACCATTGAATTTAACAGGCTTGATGTGAGCGGCTTCTACCTCCGTGATGCCTCGGTCATTTTTTATGGTAATCCCCGTCATCGAACACGTTAGACCGTATTCGTCTTTTACCAGCCTTGAGAAAGCCGCTTCGCGAAAAGGTCTTTCGATGATTTGTTGAACAATCGGTCGTTTTGAATCAAAAGTGAACAATATAGGTGGTCTGGGTTCTTAGGACAGGAGACAGGGGTTTATAAGTGGGAAAGCGCTCCTGGTTGATGGTCATGCCGCAGCCTGTCTCTGCGGCTGGTTGCTGAAGTAAACCATAGCCGGGGTCTTCCTGTCAAAGTTTTGATGCCACCGTTTTTCGTTGTAGAATGTGAAGTAGGCGGCCAGTCCTTTCCTCACCTCCGCCATGGAGCCATAGCCTTTCAGGTAAATGTCTTCGTACTTGACGCTTTTCCACAGCCGTTCGATAAAGACGTTGTCCATCCAGCGGCCCTTGCCGTCCATGCTGATCGCAATGCTTTTTGAGCGGAGCGTGCCGGTAAACGCCTCCGCGGTGAACTGGCTGCCCTGGTCCGTATTGAAGATCTCGGGACAACCGTACCTGCGGATCGCCTCCTCCAGGGCGTCCACGCAAAAGGAGCTGTCCAGGGTGTTGGACAAACGCCAGGCGAGAACCATCCGACTCACCCAGTCCATGACCGCCATAAGATAACAGAACCCCTTCGCCATGGGAATGTAGGTGATGTCGGCAACCCACACATGGTTTGCCCGTGTGATCTCAAGGCCGCGGAGAAGGTAGGGATACTTCACATGCGCAGGATGCGCCAACGAGAGCCTCGGCTTGACATACAGCGCCTCCATGCCCATCCGGCGCATCAGACGCCGCACCCGGTCACGACCCACGTCATACCCTTTGGCCCACAGCTCGTCGCGAATCTTGCGGCTTCCATAGAACGGGTATGCCAAATGGATCTCGTCGATCCGGCGCATCAGCTCCATCTCCTGCTCGCTCGGCGGAACCGGCTTATAGTAGATGCCGGATCGGCTCAACCCCAGTAGATTGCACTGCCGGGTCAGGGGAAGTTTATCCTCTTTGTCGATCATCGCTTGGCGCTCGCATCGCCGATACGACCGAGCGCGCCGGATAAAAAATCGTTCTCCATCGACAACTGCCCGATCTTCGCGTGAAGATCCTTCACGCTCGGAACCGGCTCGGGCTTCCTTTCTCTGCTGAAAATGTCCGGGGCATGTTCCAGAAGCTGCTTCTTCCACTCCGCAATCTGGTTCGGATGCACCTGGTAACGCTGCGCAAGCTCAACGAGCGTCTGCTCTCCTTTCAAAGCGTCCAACGCCACCTTCGCCTTGAACGCCGGCGCGTGATTCCTTCTCGGTCTCTTACTCATATGCTGCTCCTCCTTGGCATTCATTATAGAGCAGCTCTACCACTTATGCACCTGTCCAGTTTTGCCAGACCAGCTCTAATGGCTCGGCAACTTTTTGATGATTTTTCTCGTCTACCTGTGCCAAGCCAGCAGCGACAATGGTCTGATATTCTTCATCCTGAATAAGTCTGACAGCTCTGCCAAATGCCCCTTTGTTTGTTGAGCCATCGGCCTTTTTAAGCCCACTTTCGTAATAGTACGTGCCCACCTTAAAAGGAACTGGTGTCGTAAATTCTACATAGTCCTCCACGAAAGCATAATAATGATCTTTCAAGGCAATATCTTCTTCGATATGGCTCACACGAGCTGTTGCGAAATAGCATTGACGTCCTGCATGACCGGCTGGCGAGAGATCTTCTCTCCTTGGTTCGTAGTAGACGATCCAATCACCTATTGTCAGGTTTGCTTGACGCAAATAGGTCTTTGGGAAATGGTACATCAATTCAGGAAGGTCATTGTAACTTGGAGTAATCTTTGTTGTGAAAATCGCCTTTGCCATAATCAAGCACCTTGATTAAAGGTCATCAACTCCATCCTATCCAAAGTACCCCTTCCTCAACTCTCTGGTCACCGCCCGGTACACATAGGTGGTCTGGGTTCTTAGGACAGGAGACAGGGGTTTATAAGTGGGAAAGCGCTCCTGGTTGATGGTCATGCCGCAGCCTGTCTCTGCGGCTGGTTGCTGAAGTAAACCATAGCCGGGGTCTTCCTGTCAAAGTTTTGATGCCACCGTTTTTCGTTGTAGAATGTGAAGTAGGCGGCCAGTCCTTTCCTCACCTCCGCCATGGAGCCATAGCCTTTCCGGTAAATGTCTTCGTACTTGACGCTTTTCCACAGCCGTTCGATAAAGACGTTGTCCATCCAGCGGCCCTTGCCGTCCATGCTGATCGCAATGCTTTTTGAGCGGAGCGTGCCGGTAAACGCCTCCGCGGTGAACTGGCTGCCCTGGTCCGTATTGAAGATCTCGGGACAACCGTACCTGCGGATCGCCTCCTCCAGGGCGTCCACGCAAAAGGAGCTGTCCAGGGTGTTGGACAAACGCCAGGCGAGAACCATCCGACTCACCCAGTCCATGACCGCCATAAGATAACAGAACCCCTTCGCCATGGGAATGTAGGTGATGTCGGCAACCCACACATGGTTTGCCCGTGTGATCTCAAGGCCGCGGAGAAGGTAGGGATACTTCACATGCGCAGGATGCGCCAACGAGAGCCTCGGCTTGACATACAGCGCCTCCATGCCCATCCGGCGCATCAGACGCCGCACCCGGTCACGTCCCACGTCATACCCTTTGGCCCACAGCTCGTCGCGAATCTTGCGGCTTCCATAGAACGGGTACGCCAAATGGATCTCGTCGATCCGGCGCATCAGCTCCATCTCCTGCTCGCTCGGCGGAACCGGCTTATAGTAGATGCCGGATCGGCTCAACCCCAGTAGATTGCACTGCCGTGTCACGGGAAGTTGGTCCCCTTTGTCGATCATCGCTTGGCGCTCGCATCGCCGATACGACCGAGCGCGCCGGATAAAAAATCGTTCTCCATCGACAACTGCCCGATCTTTGCGTGAAGATCCTTCACGCTCGGAACCGGCTCGGGCTTCCTTTCTCTGCTGAAAATGTCCGGGGCATGTTCCAGAAGCTGCTTCTTCCACTCCGTAATCTGGTTCGGATGCACCTGGTAACGCTGCGCAAGCTCAACGAGCGTCTGCTCTCCTTTCAAAGCGTCCAACGCCACCTTCGCCTTGAACGCCGGCGCGTGATTCCTTCTCGGTCTCTTACTCATATGCTGCTCCTCCTTGGCATTCATTATAGAGCAGCTTTACCACTTATGCACCTGTCCAGTTTTGCCAGACCAGCTCTCACTTCATCAAATTCTGGTAGGTCAGCCATCTGCGCCGCCAGTCTGACGGTCAAGAGCTTCCTGAGACGGGCCTCCTTCCATTGAAACAGATCCTTTGCCTCAGTGAGTGCTCTGCTGCGAAATGCCGCCTTTACCCCGACCGCCTCAAGCAACTCGACTGGTTCGACAAGCCTGTTGCCGGACAGGTGCCACAGGTCGTAAAGGTCCCGGGGCTCGTTCCGCGCCGGATCGAACAGGGCAACAATCTTTTCCGCTGCTATTTTGTTGAGGGGATAGACACCGATGGCTGCGTCTGTCGGAAGGTCCCGGTATTCAGCATAAGCCTTGAGTACAGGCAGGGTGGCTATGGGAAAGACGATCCGCTCCCGGATCGTGATGTCTACCTTGAGCTCCTTGCCGGCGGCGCCGGGAAGAGGCCCTTCGTAGGCGAGGTAGAATGTATGGCTGTTTTCGTGGGAATGCCGGTCGTATCGGCTGAAGCGGATCTTGACACCCGATGCTTCTTCTGTGCGCCTGAATGCCTCGTTGAGATGACCCTGAATTGTTTCAAAGGAGATCTCTTCGCGCAGGGTGAAATCGAGATCTTCTGAAAAAGCGGTAATCAGCAATGTAGCATTTCTTGATTGCCGTACCACCTTTGAAGGCAAGGATGTCTCTGAGAGGGGTTGCGGACATGCCCGCGAGGAACCAGGAAAGGCAGTAGTCCTTTTCCAGGACGGCCTCGGGAATGCGGTGCCCGCCCTTCCTGGGGAGGCGGTTTGACAGCAGCGACAGATCGCGTTGCGGAATCATCAGGTCCTCACTGTTGAAAGGAGTTCATCGGAAGACACATTCAGGCGGAGTCGCCACTTGCGCAGGTACTTTCCCTCAGACGGCATGAGGGGATCGAGGTTTGCGTAAGTTTCCGTCAACGTTTTCCGGAGTCGCTCACGGTCCCCGGGGGTGCAGATATGATAAAGTTCCAGGAGATATCCGAGCCGGCGGATGACTGCGCCAACATCCATCCTCAACGCATAATCGACGAGCCTGTCGGCTTTCAGATCCGGTCTCTTGATCCAAAGCCCTTTGGCCAGTTCGGTCAGGCCACCGCAGTATTCCGGCATCCGGAGCCCGTCCAGGATGGTCCGTTCGGGATCGCTGATCCTGACCTTATCCTGCTTGGTGACCCAGTGATCCGTCAGGCCGAAGAACCCGTCCTTTGCAGATGCGATGAACCGGAATTCGGCACCCATGATCCGGATAGGGCGGCGTGGCGCCGTCGTGGTCACGTGGACTACCAACTGAGGCTGTGTGACCATGCCGTGGATTGACATGGCTGTGCCGTGGGAGAGAAAGTAATCTTTCCCGCCGGCCAGTTCGCGGGCCACGATGAAGGGGTTTCCCAGGTACTGCCGCTCTCTCCCCAGTTCGAAGGGGACAAGGGTAAAAAGGCCGGGCTTCAGACGCGCGGCCACGCCTCTGTTCACGAGCTTTCTGACCAGGCTGCGGGTAGTCGGTGCTTCGAGGCTGAGGATCCGCTGGACATCTTTCAGGCGAAAAACCAGCTTGCTGTCTTCATGGAGCGATGTGACAAGCTGTGCAGCCTGGGGGCCGAGAGTCTTCAGCGGGCCGTTAGTTTTCATCATTGAAATGTGTCCTCTGAGGGCACAGAATGCACATAAAGCATGATATTGTCAATCAATAATTGCGTCCTTTTATCATATTTTTATTGTATAATGTGTCTTCAGAGGGCACGTCTTACAGTCTCAACATCATTTTTTCCCTATGCCCCAGCACAGATAAACGAAAGTTCCATTAATGCCATTAAGCCTCCTAAATGGCGCAGAGAATGGAATCCAGCCATTTGTAAATCCCATTGTCGTACACTTGTCGGATTCTAATCCTTGCTGGCATCTTGAAACGTAAGCGATTAATTTTGATGGGAAATCACCCTTTCTTGTTTTATCGTCTCAAAATCCCCCGATCCTTGCGATCATGTCGGTTCAATTCCGACCTCCGGCACCAAATGATATCAAGAGGTTGCAGCTTTTCGGCGTTGCAGCCTTTTTTGTTTGACGGGATTCGCAACAGCCATATTTTACCGCTTTTGGATGTCGAACTCCCTCCAACTGTCGAACGGTGTCAAGACAATCAGACAAAAACTCCGGTTGCCGGACAGGGTAGACAGGGGCATAAGGGCATAAGGGTTGACTTTTGAACCAGACAGGGGCATATACAGACCGTCGTATAAAGTCCCGGTCACATAAACCCACATGGTGAAGTGATGGTGATTCCCGAATGAAAGCCCTGTTTCTCTTATAGAGAGCGGGGGTTTTTGTTTTGACGGGCCTGCAAGGGGAAAAGGATATGGACATAATGGACACTGAAGAAGTCAAGAAGGTCATCTTCCGAGTGGAGGTCATGGCCAACGGCATATCCATTCCCCTCTGGCCGAGCGCTGTTGCCGCTGTATTTTTCGGCGGCCTTGCATATAAGCTCTGGCGTGAGAATCACCCACATCAGTAAGGCCCGGTGCACCAAAACCGCTCCGGATTTTATATAAAAACCGGTCAAGACCGGAACAGCAAAGGAGCCGCGATATGGATTTCCAGACCATTTTGAAAAACAGGCGTTCCATCAGGGACTTTCAGAACAGGGAGGTTCCCTTGTCAGTCCTGAAAGAGATCATTCAGGACACATGCCTTGCCCCGACAGCCGGCAACGGCCAGCCGTGCCGGTTTATCATCATCCAGGACCGTCATTGCATGCAAAGACTCTCCGATGAAAGCAAGAGAAATCTGCTTGCCGATTTGATGAAGAATCCTGACTCACCGCTAAGGCAGTATGAGACCACATTGAGAGATGAAAGCTTCAATGTGTTTTATAATGCACCCTGCCTGGTTTGTATCGCAGGTCCAAATAACATTCGCTCCCTCGATGTGGATGTTGCCCTGACGGTTGCCTATTTCATGTTCTCGGCAACATCAAGGGGACTCGGAACATGCTGGATTGCATTGGGGGCTCAAATACGTGACCGCAAAACATTGGATGACATCGGAGTCCCCTCAGATTGCCGCATCGTGGCACCTGTTATTGTTGGTTATCCGACCAGCATTCCCGATGCCTCTGAAAGACACGCGCCGAATATCCTGAAGGTCATATAAAGTAAGGGGGCTATATGAACAAATCCGACCTTATCGCCGCACTGTCTGTGAAAGAGAATCTGACGGAAAAAGACGCGACAAAAATTATCGATCTGGTTTTTGACGGCTTCACCGATGCCCTCATGAAGGGCGGCAGGATTGAAATCAGGGAATTCGGAAGTTTCTCTGTGCGGGAATATGGCGCTTACAGGGGGAGAAACCCGAAAACCGGTGAAACCGTCGATGTGAAACCGAAGAAAGGAGTGTGCTTCAAAGTGGGAAGGGAGCTGAAGAAAGGTGTGGATAATGGGCATACCGGGTCCACACCGGGCAGCCGTCGGTATAGGGAGGAAACAATCTTTTGAACATGCATCCGGAGAAAGCGGTCAGCTCAACTGCGACGGAGGTCCATTATGGCGATTAACAGCTTCAAGTTCATGTCAAAGACCCTTGCTGAATCTCTGAAAGTCTGGCCTTATGTCGATACAAAGGCTGAACCGATCCCTTGGGTGCCTTTAAGAAAGCGGGTGCGGGAGTGTCGGGTGGCCCTGGTTTCCTCGGGAGGATTGTATCACCGGGATGATACGCCCTTTGACATGGAGCGGGAGAAACGGGAACCGCTCTGGGGTGATCCCACCTTACGGGAAATTCCGAGGGGGATCAGGCAGGATGAAATTAGAACAGCCCACCTGCACTATGAAAATGCTCATGCCCGACAGGACTATAACTGCATGCTCCCTGTCGCCGTCCTTGAGGAGCTGTACGCGACCGGCGAGATCGGCGGCATTACGGACCACCACCTTTCTTTTATGGGCTACCAGCCAAAGCCGCTGGTTTTCATGAGAGAAACAGCTCCCCGCATGGCGGAGCGGCTGATCGAGATGGAGGCTGACCTTGTCCTGTTGTCTCCCGGGTGACCCCTGTGCAACCAGTCCGTGGGGCTGGCGCAGCGCATCATGGAAAAAAAGGGTCTGTCCACCATCTGTTTAACGCAGATGCCCTATGTCACCGAGAAGATCGGTGTGCCTCGGGCCATGGCGGTAGAGTTCCCCTTCGGCATGATCTGGGGGCGGCCGGGCGATCATGAAACCCATCGCCTTGTCATGAGGCATATGCTCCAAGCCGTTCAAGAGATCACCTCACCTGGAACGATTGTGGAATCTGCACTGCGCTGGCCGGATGATCTTACGGCCCTTCGGGATTGGTTCCCCAAAGAGTCACCCCCCTGGCTCACCAGTCCGGAAAAGATCCAACAGATGATGGACTTCATTCAGCATGGCAATCCCCTTGAATGAAGGCCAAACGGCAAAGCCAAGGGGGGGTGATCTTTGCATCGGAACCTTCTGATAATTCCCTTTCGCGGTGCACTCCTCACGAAACGCTTGCCCGCACCCTGAAACGTTGTCGTCCATCGCTTACCTCCCTTCAATCGACCCCATGTGTTGAAGAACGATGATGCCCTCTACAATGCAACCCGGGGTGTCATAAAGCATGCAGGGCATGCCGGAAACGCACCTTCTTTGACATGATTTCCTTTTTAAATTTCAAAACACAAAACCCCGCTCTCTTTTGAGATACGGGGTTTCAACAAGCTCTTCATGGCATCACCCTTGAAAAAGGGGCGGGATTGATTGTTGACCTTTTGACGATGCCCGATGTGAATGTATTTGTTTTCTTGTGTTCCTGATTCTCTGAAATGTCAAGAAACAAAATTCATTGTGTCCGCAGGTCGCCCATCAAGGGCGAGGCGGAGGTCTTTGATGGGGCGGGCGTGAAAACGGCTACCTTTTCTTCCCTGTTCCGGTTGAAGGCATCGAGCAAGGAGTGAGAGGAAGGCAGCCATCACGTCGGGATCACGACCGGAGATGGGACGGCCTATCCCCGCGGCGACCACTCACTGACCGGCGGAAACCCGCTTTTCCAAACCATGTTCTCCCGTCCGGGTGCATCTCTCCGCCCTTGCCGGTCCGGCCGCGTGCTATAATTTGTATGATGCATCAAACTGCTGCTGCAGGTTGTCCAGCGCCTGCTTCAACGTCTGTTTCTCGGACCTGAGATTGTTCGTCATCGCTTCCAGCTCGGACGCCTGCCTGGCCAATTGTTCCTCGAGCGAAATTTTGACGGCGCGGAACTCCTCTTCGACACGCTTCCGTTCGCCGACCTCATGTTCCAGCTTCTGCGACAGAAGCTCCCTTTCGGTCCTGCCGTCGGCCAGTTGCGCCTCCAGGGCAGCCTTGGCCGCGCGCAACTCTTCCTCCGTGCTTTTTAACTGATGTATCTCCTTTTCCAGCTCGATTTTGACCCTGTCCTGTTCGTTCATCTGATGCCGCATTTCGGCGATCTCCGAAACAATCCTCTTCAGTGTCTGAAACTTTTCCTGATTGAGCTCCGAATCCTGCATACGCCCCCCTCATGGTAAGAATAAGAACAAATGGTACTGGAAACCCGATGAAATGCATAATTGCTCGCATGGGTTTCCTCCTTAAATGATCAATGATGGGCAATATACTCCGGGCGGTGTGATAACTCAACTGAAAACAGTTCCAGGAACCCCGCAACGCGGATGGCTGGTTATTTTGCGCGGTCGAACGAAAAAATGAATGACAAAAATATTTGACATCTGAAAACGATGGGGGCAGACTGTGCCCGCTTTTGGGTTCACCCGCACCGGGCCCGGCTTTTATCCGTCACGCACAGGGAGGGAAATTGAAGAATCCGGTCAGAATCACCGTTATCCTGGCAATCGCGGCCGTAATATTCTCTGTCCCCGCAACCTTATTTGCCCAGGGAAAAATTTCTTCTGCTAAAACGGGGGGAGAAGCGGCTGCGGGTTCGTTGCCGCCGTTTTTCCTCGAGATGGGGGCAAGATACTTTTACACCGACTACGAGGAAGACATCGACCCGCCCCAGAAAAGTGCGAACAGCGGCTGGCTGCCCGGGATGTATCTGGGCTTCGGCTACAGGAGGGACGGCGGGCTCTATCTGAGGATCAGCGGCAGCTATGCGAGCGGCGATCTGGCATATGACGGCAGCGATCAGAACGGGACGCCGATCTATTTCGCAAACGACCCCCAGCGGTTTTACAGGCTCGAAGCGAACGTGGGTTACCTGTTTCAGGCCGGCCAAAGGACTTCCCTCATTCCCTATATCGGCTACGGCTATCGCTCCTGGAAGCGGGGCGAGGCAAACCCATCCATCGGGAACTACAAGGAGGAGTACGGATGGCATTATCTTCCTTTGGGGATCAGGGTTGAGCGCGACTTCGATCCGCGATGGCGTTTCGGAATCACGGCGGCGGCGAATATCATGTTCATGGGCAGGATGAAGGTATTGCTGTCGGAGCTGGATTCGGGCTACAACGATCCCGCCTTCAACCTGGGGGATAAAATCGGCTTTTATGTCGCGGCTCCCGTCCGTTACGCATTCACGGGTAACTGGTCCGTGACCGGCACGCCCTGGTACGAATACAGCCCGATCGGAGCAAGCGACATGGAGGTCCTGACCTATCGTGGATCGCAAAGGTCGCTGGTCAGGGAGCCGTCGAGTACGACCAACCAGTACGGTTTCGATCTCGGAATCGCATACTTTTTTTGAGAGGTGACAGGCTGATGATCGGAAAAATCCGCGCCCAGCATGGCTCCACGGCGGGGAGGTGCCGGATTCTCCTGGGATCGCTGGCCATTCTTCTGGCGGCATTCCCGGGAAGCGCCCGCTGCGGGACGATCTACAGGTGCACGGACCGAAACGGCGCCACGATACTGACCGACAATCCCACCGAGAGGGGTTACCGGTGTGAGGCGCTGGAATCCTACAAGGACATTACCGACCAGGATCGGGAAGCCTGGACCAATGAAAGCAAACGGAAATTGAAGGAAATGGAGACCAGGGACCTCAAGGAAAAGGAAACGACACAGGACAGGCAGAACCCGAAACAGGATGTGCAGAAGCGGGGTGCGGACGTGCGGGGACAGACTGATGACACAGATCGGAAGATGTGAAAAAAAGCATTTTACCCATTGACTTGCCACGGTTCCTGATGTAATGTAAATACAGTTGCAGCGTTGGAACAGCCGTGAAATCGGGCGGTTTGATAAATCCAAGGGGCAATGTGGAATAATAAAACCCACTTTAAGAAATGAGATTCTTCAATTAAAGGAGGTTCGATGATGAGACGGATCAGTTATGGGCTTGTTGCATTGGCGGTGTTTTGCTTCATGTTTACCGGTTGCGCGACGGTTTCGACGTTTAAGCCGGTTGACCTAAACCCGAAAATGAAAGCGGGAGACTTGATTCAGAAGACGGACAATCTGGCCGTTCTGCTCGACAAATCCGCTTCCATGGATCAGTGGTACGCCAAGCCGCCGAATGTGGATCTGGCCAACCATCTGACGCATGCGAAGAACGCGACCAAAAACATGGCCGCGACGATCCCGGAAATGAAGCTGAACGCGGGCCTCAAAACGTTCTGGTCCGATCAGACGGCTCAAATCTACGGGATGAAGGCCTTTGAGAAAAACGAGTACATCAAGGTGATCGACGGTGTCGGATTCCCCAACGGCAAGACGCCAACAAACCTGGCTCTCCTGGCGGCAGGCAATGACCTGAAGGGCGCGGCGGGCCAGTCGGCCATCGTGATTTTCAGCGATTTTGATGAGAAAGACGTCAACACCAAGGCGACTGTGGAAGCCGCCAGCAAACTGAAGGCGGATTTTGGCGACAAGCTTTGCCTGTATACCGTTCAGGTGGGAAATGTTCCCGGCGGGAAGGCGTTCGCACAGCAGATCGTCGGAGCAGCGGCCTGTGGCGATTACGCAACCGCCGATGAACTGGCGAACCCGGCAGCCATGGCCGCTTTCGTGCAGAAAGTCCTGCTCGAGGATGCGGCGGCCCTGAAAGCGAAGAAGGCCGCGGAAGAGGCTGCAGCAAGGGCGAAGAAGGAAGCGGAAGATGCGGCGGCCGCAGCAGCGGCAGCGAAGGCCGCGAAGGGAAGGGAGATGCTGGATCCGGTCCATTTCGACTTTGACAAATCCGTCCTGAGGGCCCAGGACCGGGCGATTCTTAACAAGCATGTCGAATGGCTCAAGGCGCACAAGGACACCTCTGTACTCGTCGAGGGTCATTGCGACGAAGTCGGAACGACCGAATACAACCTTGCCCTCGGGGAAAGAAGGGCGGCGGAAGCCAAGAAATACCTCGTTAACAGCGGCATCGCAGCAGCGCGCATCAGCACGATCAGCTTCGGCGAAGAGAGACCGGCTGATCCGGGCCATTCGGAAGCAGCCCACGCCAAGAACCGCCGGGCCGAGTTTGTGGTGAAATAAACCCTTAGGTTCTCAGCGTCCGATTGATTTCATCAGCAGGCGCCTTTCCCGGTCCCATGCGGGCCGGAAAAGGCGCTTTTTTTTTTCAGCGCGCTTATTTCTTTATGAAGGCGGGTTTTAGAAGGATGTCCCTGCGGGGGCGCGCTTCGATTTCATCCGCCTTCTCGAGGCGGCTGAGAATGCGCGTGACCGTTTCCCGGGAAAGAGAGGCGAAGCCGGCAATATCGCCGTGGGTGAGCCTGAACCGGATGACCGTGCCCCGGGGATCCGGAACGCCGAACCGCTCCCCCATGTATTTCAGCACGGCACGCACGCGATGCTCCGCGTCGGCAAAGCTCATGACCTTGACCATCGACCAGGCGTCCCTCAGCCGGCTGCAGAGCAGGTTGATGATCTCCCGCAGGATTTTGTTGTTGCCCATGAAATGTTTGTTGAACACATCCCCGGAAAGAAGACCGATCCGCGCATTTTCAAGGGCCACGACGGAGGCCGGTTCGGTCCGTCCGTCCAGGATGGCCATTTCGCCGAAGTAATCCCCCTGCTGGTGGATGGCGATCACTTTCTCTTTCCCGCCGGCGCCTGACTGGATGATCTTAACCTTTCCCGAGTAAATGAAATACAGGTAGTTGGGGGTGTCTTCCTCCCGCAGAATGACCTGATCCTTGACGAATTGTCTTTCGGTGATCACGTGTCGCAAAATAATGACTTCTTCGTCATCCAGGCAGGACAGGAAGGGAAGCTTCCTGGCGAATTCAGCGATGCTCCCGCTTTTTGCCTTATGATCTTCCGGTGTTTTTACCGGGGCGCCCCGGCGGGCGTAATGCGCTCTGTTTTTCATCCGTGTGCCTCGTCCCAGTTTTTTCCCGTGCCGATGTCCACCTTGAGCGGGACCTCCATTTTGATGACCTCCTCCATTTCCCTTCTGACAAGGGCCACGACCTCCTCCCTTTCCGCTGCGGGCGCCTCGAAGACCAGCTCGTCGTGGACCTGCATGAGCATGCAGGTCTGGAGGCGGCGCTTCGCAAGATGCCGTGAGATATTGATCATGGCCACCTTGATCAGATCGGCGGCCGTTCCCTGAATCGGGGCGTTGATGGCCGTCCGTTCGGCGAACTGCCGGACCGCGGGCATGCTGTGGTTGATCTCCGGCAGGTAGCGACGGCGGCGGAGAAGCGTTGTCACGTAGCCGTCCCGACGCGCATTTTCCAGGATGCCATCGAGGTAGCGCCGCACGCCCCGGTATTTCTCGAAGTACCCGTCGATGTAGGCCTGGGCCAGTTTCTGGTTGACGTTCAGTTCCCTGGCCAGGCCGAAGGCGCTCATTCCGTAGAGGACCCCGAAGTTGATCACCTTGGCCTGCCGGCGCATCTCCGCATTGACCATGGCGGGAAAGACGCCGAAGATGTCCGAGGCCGTCCGGCTGTGGATGTCCTCGCCGGACTGGAAGGCGTCGATGAGGGACCGGTCCCCGGAGAGGTGGGCCAGCACCCGCAGTTCGATCTGCGAGTAGTCCGCCGCGACGATGTCCCAGCCCCCGGGTGCGATGAAGGCCTGCCGAATGCGTTTTCCCTCCAGGGTGCGGATCGGGATGTTCTGCAGGTTCGGATTGCTGCTGGACAGCCTTCCGGTGGCCGTTACCGTCTGGTTGTAGGACGTATGGACCCGCCCCGTTTCCCTGCGGACCAGGAGGGGCAGCGCGTCGATGTAAGTGGACTTGAGTTTGGCCATGCTCCGGTAGGACAGGATTTCGGCAGGCAGCTCGTGGTTTTCGGCCAGCCAGGAAAGGACCTCGACGTCGGTCGAGTATCCGTCCTTCGTCTTTCTGCCTTTCGGAAGGCCCATCTTCTCAAACAGGATGACCTGAAGCTGTTTCGGCGAATTGATGTTGAATTTCTCGCCGGCGAGCTGGTGGATTTTCGTTTCCGAGATGGCCATGAGCAGTTGGATTTCGCCGGACATGTCCTTCAGGAGTTTGAGGTCCAGCAGAACCCCCTTTTTTTCCATGTCGGCAAGGACCTCCACGAGCGGCATCTCGACCTGATGGAACAGGTCTTCGAAGCCTTCCCGGCGGAGCTTTTCGGTGAGGATTGAGCTCAGCCCGAACACGGCACAGGCCCTGCGGCAGGCATAATCCGTCATTTTCTCGACGCTGATCATGCTGAAGGGCACGGCCCTCGCCCCGCCGCCCGTCAGCTCTTTTGCGGACGGGACCTGGCGCTGAAGATGCTCCCGGGCCACCTCCGCCAGCTCGAAACCATGGCGCGAGGGGTTGAGGAGATAGGCCGCCACCATCGTGTCGCAGCCGGGTTTTCCCAGGGCTGCCTTTCTGCCGGACAGGGCGAGGAGTACCTTCTTCAGGTCGTGGGCATGCTTCGTGATTTTTTCATCCGACAGAAGGGGGGGCAGGCTTTTGAAAAAATCCGCTTCGGGGATTTGCCGAAGCGCGCCCTCATCCCGATGGCCCAGCGGAACGTACGCCGCCTCGCCCCGCCCGGTTGCGACGGCCAGCCCCACCAGGCCGGAATGCAGGTCATCGTCGGACCCCGTGACGATTTCCAGGGCGCATTCACCGGCGGCGTTGATCTTCCCGAACCATTGGGCCCACTCGTCCGTCCCGCGGATCAGAGAATGGCGGCCCTCCACGGCCTCTTCCCTGACCTTCAATTCCTGGATCAGTGACGAAAACTCGAATTCCTGAAAAAGCCGCATCAGGACGTCGGGCTCGGGCGCCCGGTAGCGGCATGCCTCCAGGTCGAAAGGGAAATCGGCGCCGGTCCGGATCACGGCCAGTTCACGGCTCATGCGGGCCTGGTCGGCGAATTCACGGATGCTCTGTTTGGCCCTGGCGTTCTTGATTTTTTCGACATTCCGAATGACGGCCTCGACGGTGCCGTATTCCTCGATCAGCCGCTGGGCGTTCTTCGGCCCGATTCCCGGCACGCCGGGGATGTTGTCCGACGCGTCTCCCGTCAGGCCGAGGATCTCCACGACCTTGTCCGGTTCGACGCCGAAGCGCTCCCGGACGGCCTCGCGATCGTAGACCTTGTCTTTCATCGTATCGATCATGACGACATCTTCCGAAACGAGCTGCATCATGTCTTTGTCGCCGGATACGATCACGACCCTCATGCCTTTTTCCGCGTACCGCCTGGCCAGGGTCCCGATGATGTCGTCGGCCTCGATGCCCTGGCACTCCAGCACCGGGATGGAGAACCCCCGCACGACCTCCTTGATGCGGGAAATCTGGGGCACGAGGGTCTCCGGAGTGGCCTTCCGGGTCGCCTTGTATTCATCGAAGGCTTCGTGGCGGAAGGTCGGTCCCTTGACATCGAAGGCGATGGCGATGAAATCGGGTTTCCGTTCGCGAAGGAGCTTCATGAGCATCGTCGTGAAGCCGTAGATGGCGTTGGTCGGAAAGCCCCTGGAGTTCGAAAGGTCGCGGATGGCGTAGAACGCCCGAAAAATGTAATTGCTCCCGTCGATGAGGTACAGGGTCGGCTTTTCGGTTTCGCTGGCCACCATGATGTCCTTTTTCACATTGAAAGAGGAACCCTTGCGCGGGCGTCAGAAATCGAACCGGGCGTTGATCTTGAACGTCCGGACCGCACGAAGGCTGAGAATGTCCGTTATTCCAGTTGCTTGTTTAATGTCCTTCAAAAACTGGTTTAAATGTTCTTCCGTGGGGGCGATGAATGTGAACCAGACGTTGTAGTCATGGCTGCGCCGGTAGTTGTGCGTCACGCCGGGGTTGGCGTTGACCGCGTCGACGAAGGCCCTGAGTTTTTCTTCCGGCACCCGGGCTGCGCAGAGGGTGCTGGTGAACCCCATTTTTTTCGGGTCGAACACCGCGCCGATCCGGCGGATGATGCCGGATTTTCGAAGCTCCTGCACGCGCCGGTAAGCCTCCTCCTCGCGGATGCCCACTTGCGCGGCCAGGACTTTGAACGGCTCCGGGTCGAGGGGAAAGGCGCCCTGGATGATGTTCAGGATTCTGTGGTCGATGTCATCCATGCCGGGGCTCATAAACGCAAAAAGGCTCTTCCGCAAGGTAATCGCCGGCGATTTCGTGGGCGCGCGCCCGGCAGCCGCCGCAGACCCGGATGAATTCGCATCTGCCGCACTTTCCCCGGATCCGGTTCAGGTCCCTCAGGTTCTTGAAAATGGTCGAATTTTTCCAGATGTCGGCGAAGCTGCTCTCCCTGACCTGCCCGCAGTCGAGCTCCAGGTAGCCGCAGGGCTGGACCTGGCCCGTGTGGGAGATGAAGCAGAAGGAGCTTCCCCCCATGCAGCCCCGCGTCATCGTGTGGAAGGGGTGACCCGGCCCTCCGGCCGGCGGGGATGCGGGCATGGGCGCCCCCTTTTTCCGCTGATGAAAGATCCGGTAATAATGGGGGGCGCAGGTGGCCTTGAGCTGGATGGGGCAGGTGAGGCTTTTTTCGTAAAACCAGTTGAGCGTTTTTTCGTAGTCCCCGGCTGTGATCTCCTGGTCGGCAAGATCCTTCCCGCGACCCGTCGGGACCAGCAGGAAGATGTGGTGGGCCGCCGCGCCGAGCCGGAGCGCCAGGTCGAGGATGCCCTCGATCTGGCCGAGGTTGGCCCGCGTGATCGTGGTGTTGATCTGAAACTCCATCCCAACCTTTTTCATGGCCGCGATGCCGGACATGGACCCGTCGAAGGCGCCCGGCACGGCGCGGAACCGGTCGTGGCTTTCGGCGTTCAAGCCGTCGATGCTGACGCTGACCCGCTTGATCCCGGCACCGAGCATTTTCGCCGCGACCGGCTCGGTGACGAGCGTCGCATTGGTGGCCAGCACCATGCGCAAACCTCTGGCGTCCCCGTAGGCGGCCAGATCGCAGATGTCCGGCCGCAGGAGGGGCTCGCCGCCGGTCAGGATGATCACCGGGTTGCTGAAGCCGGCGATTTCATCGAGGAGCCTTTTCCCCTGTTCCGTTGTCAGCTCCCCCGCGTAGGGCCCGCGCAGGGAAGAGGCGCGGCAGTGAACGCAGGCCAGGTTGCAGCTTCGCGTCACCTCCCAGGCGACCATGCGCAGGGTGTCGGGCAGCAGGGATTTTCTGTCGGCATCCGGTCTCATGCTTCCGTTTGTCTCCGCTCTGCGGAGTTGATTCCCCTTCCGTTCCTCGTCGGTTCAGGCAGGGAAGGGTAACGCAGCGCCATGCGAGCAATCTGACTACCACACCTGGCCGGGTTTGTTCAATAAACTTTCAGGTTCACGAACCGCGCCGGTTTCCGGGAATCGCGCGGCCGGCTTGTCCGCCCGAGCCGCGACCGCGGCAAAATATTGCTTTTTCAATCTATCCCTTTCTGATACAAACCCGGCCGCCGGAATCGGCAAAGGGGAGGGGACATGAGAATCATTCTTTTTACCGGCAAGGGCGGAACGGGCAAAACGACCTGCGCCGCGGCAACGGCTTACCAGGCGGCGGCCCGCGGCCTGAAAACGCTCGTCATCTCCACGGACCCCGCGCACAGCCTGTCCGACGCCCTGGACCGGCAGCTCGGCGCCGAACCCGTCGGCGTTGCGGAGAACCTTTTCGCCCAGGAGCTCGATGTCTACTACTCCATGCGGAAATACTGGGGCAACCTGAGCAAGATCCTGTCCCAGGCCTTCCGGTGGCAGGGCATGAACCCCATCCTCGCGGAGGAGCTCTCCGCCCTCCCGGGCATGGAAGAGGCGTCCGCGTTTCTCTGGATCGAGAAGTATTACGAGGAGAACGAATACGACCTTCTTGTGATCGACAGCGCCCCGACGGGCGAGACGCTGACCCTGCTGACCCTGCCGCAGGCGACGAAATGGTGGGTCTCCCGCCTCTTTCCCCTGCCGAAATTCGCCATGAAGTCCTTCGGGTCCCTGGTGCACGCCACCATGGGCCTGCCCCTGGACGAGGGTTACGAGGAGCTGGACAACCTGTTCACCAAGCTGGAGCGGATTCAGAAGATCTTCAGCAACCCCGATGTCTGCTCCATCCGGATCGTCATGAATCCGGAAAAGATGGTGATTCAGGAGGCCAAGCGCGTCCTGACCTATCTGTGCCTGTACGGCTATCCCGTCGATGCGGTCATCGTCAACCGCCTCTTTCCGGACGATCTCGCCGGGCCCTTCTTCCAGCGTTACCTGGACGCGCAGAAGCGGTACCTCGACGACATCCTGGAAAGCTTTGCCCCCATGCCCGTCCTGAAGCTGGGGCATCTGGGCGAGGAGGTGTTCGGTCCGGAGGCGCTTCAACGGATCGCAGCCATGATCTATGACCGGGGGAATCCGGCGGACGTGCTCTTCCGGGGCAATCCCTACAAGATCGAGAAGGAAGACGGGGGGTACCGGATGACGCTCGATCTGCCCTTTCTCGATCGTGGGGACATGAAGATCGACCAGTTCGGGGACGAGCTGGTCATCAACATCCGGAACAAGCGGCACAACATTTTCCTGCCGAGGTTTCTCGCCTTCTGCCGCCTGCAGCGCCACATGTACGACGGCCGGAGCCTGTCCGTTCATTTCAGCCGGGATTGATGGCTGCGGTCACGGCCCGACGGGCCCTCTCCTGCACACGGCGCATCCCGATCGCCGGGCCGGTCCGCTCGCGGATCAGCGGGCGGCATGGATGGCCTTCGCGGCGTCCTGGGCGAAGTAGGTGAGGATGATGTCCGCCCCGGCCCGCTTGATCGACGTCAGGGCCTCCATCATGGCCCGCTCCCCGTCCAGCCAGCCGAGCTTGGCCGCCGCCTTGATCATGGCGAACTCGCCGCTGACGTTGTAGGCCGCGACGGGAAGGTCGAATTCCTCGCGGGCGCGGCGGATGATGTCGAGGTAGGGAAGGGCGGGCTTGACCATGATGATGTCGGCGCCTTCCTCCACATCGAGGGTAATCTCCCGGATCGCCTCGTCGGCATTGGCCGGGTCCATCTGGTAGGCCTTCCGGTCGCCGAACTGCGGGGCGCTTTCCGCGGCCTCCCGGAAGGGCCCGTAAAAGCAGGAGGCGTATTTGGCGGCATATGCGAGGATCGGCGTCTTTTCGAAGCCGGCCTCGTCCAGCCCTTCGCGGATGGCCCGGATCTGGCCGTCCATCATCGCCGAAGGGGCGACCATGTCCGCCCCGGCCCTGGCATGGGAGAGGGCCGTCTCCGCCAGGACCTCCAGCGTCGTGTCGTTGTCCACGTCGTCCTTCTCGATCATCCCGCAGTGGCCGTGGCTCGTGTACTCGCAGAGGCACACGTCGGTGATGACCAGAATGTCCGGGACCCGGTCCTTGATGCGGCGGACGGCCTGCTGGATGATGCCGTCCCGGGCAAAGGCGCCCGAAGCGAGTTCGTCCTTCCGGTCGGGGATGCCGAAGAGCAGGACGGCCGGGATGCCCAGCTCCTTCGTTTTTTTGACTTCCCGGACGAGATGGTCGACGGACATCTGGAAATTGCCGGGCATGGCGCCGATCGGCTTCTTGACGTCCTTTCCCGGGACGGCGAAGAGCGGGTAAACCAGATCGTCAACGGACAGTTTCGTCTCCCGGATCATTCTCCGGAAATTCTCGTTTTTTCTCAGCCGCCGGGGCCGGTAGTCGGGGTAATACATGGCTTCCTCCTTGATCGGGTTTGGGTGCCGTCCGATTTTGCATGCCGGCCGGTGTGGAAAAGATGACGCCGGCAGCGCATGATACGCTCTTTACGATCCTTCCTTCCGTTTTTTGATTGCCAGCGCGGCCTTCAGCCCCTTCTCGCGGATCACCTTGATGGCGAGGCCGGTTTTGGTCTGGCGGTAAAAGCGCCTGGCGTATTTCTTCAACATCTTCCTGTCGATCTCGAAGCCCAGGCCGGGACGCGTGAAGGGCGCCAGCATGGCGTTTTTGTCCGGGATGATCGGCGCGATGATCCCCTCGCGGAACTCCGGCACCCAGGACGGCTCCTCGAGCGGGTATTCCAGCGGGTGGGTATTGCCCCTGTCGGCCAGAACCATGTTCCAGTTGATGTAGAAGCCGATGCCGTTGGTCCAGGTGTGGGGCGAGAACTCGCGGCCCTGCCGGTGGCAGGCGTCGATGACTTGCCTGACCTGCGCGATCCCCCCGGCAAAGCAGGCGTCCGGCTGGTAGACATGGAAGCAGTCCTTTTCAAGCATGACCTTGAGCTCGTCCCAGCCGTGGTTCAGCTCGCCGCCCGCGATCTTGACGGGAGACGCCTTCTTCAGCGCCGCGAGCCCGTCGTAATCGTGCCAGTCCAGCGGCTCCTCCAGCCATTCGATCCCGTTGTCAGCGCAGGCTTTCGCGAAATCCTTCGCCCGCTGAAGGTCCCAGGCGGGGATGCGGTCCACGATGGAGACCAGCCATCCCTGGTTGGCGTCCACGCCGAGCACGGGGCTGTCGCCCACGCCCTTCCGGACCTCTTCGATCAGCCGGACATCGTCCCGGAACTCCCTGGCCTTGACCCGCAGTTTGAAGGTCCGGAAGCCGCGCTCCTTCATGGCCAGGATTTCCTCCACGCGCTGCGCCGGTTCATGCAACTCCCCGAAGGAGCAGTAAGCCTCGATGGGCCGGGCTTCACCCCCCAGCAGCTCGTAGACCGGCTTGCCCCGGGCCTTGCCGATGATGTCCCAGCAGGCCGGTTCGATCCAGTAGTTCAGCCAGCCCAGGAAGCCGGCCTGCTTGAGCAGGCTCTGCATGCGGTCGACGTCCATCGGGTCGGCGCCGATGATGTAGCCGCCCAGCAGGTCGCCCAGGCCCTGCCTTTCTTCGCCCATGGCGATGCCGGCCGACCAGCCTTCGATCCCCTCGTCGGTGCCCAGCCGGATCAGCGTGAAGCGGTTGTGCGTCTGGGGGTAGCCCGGGATCCAGGTCGGCCAGAAGGTGTGCTTCAGCGGGATATGGACATGGTACAACTCGATCTCGTTTATTTTCATGGTGCGGCCTCCTTCGCGCAAACCGGACCTGCCGCAAGCAGGCACGCCGGCAGGATGATCGGGATTCTCTTCATCGGGCCTCCTCTCGTCGAGGGGGAAAATGCGTGACGGGAAATTTTGTTGACATCGGACACGGATTACAATATATTCGGCCCGCTCGTGGACAGGTTTCCGCTGCCGGGAACCGAACGGGTATATCGCCTGAAATCCCGTGCTGGGGAATCGTTCAATGGTAGGACAACGGACTCTGACTCCGTGAATCTAGGTTCAAATCCTGGTTCCCCAGCCAAGTAAAATAATGGGGTTAAGCCTCTACAGCTTAACCCCTCTTTTTTTGCCTTTGTGAACTCCTCTACATCGGCAATAGAAGTAACAATATCATCGAGGTAATCGGAGATCTCCCGTCCTTTAGACATATTCGACCTCGGACAAGATCCGTTTACCAATGGCGGGTTTGAGAGCGGACTCCATGACCAGATCAACCTTGATACGGAGCTGACTTTCGAGGTATTCACGTAGGTCCAAAAATTCGAAGAGGTCGATATCACGGTTGAAGCTAACAAGTATATCGATATCACTCCGCTTGCTCTGCTTCTCCCTAACATAGGAGCCAAACAAACCGAGCCGTTGGACTCCGTAAAGGGATTCCATCTCAGGCTTACTGTTTCTGATGATTTTGATTATCTCTCTTTTTCCCACAATCGTTTGCCGTCAACATCAAAATGGTTCTGATCAGAATTCCTCTTATGTAGTGAATATAGGGAAGTTTTTGCTGCATGTCAATGTGATTTAGGGGGCCTGAAAAAACGCTTTGTCCCGGAAAGCCCACAAAAAAGGGATTCCGGCCATGCCGAAATCCCCCATCTGATAGATCGCACATGCCGGCTTCAGCCGGCGCATTGCGGGCACATTCCCCTGAAGAGCTTATTCGCCCCGTTGACAAATTCCTCGATAACTTCTTTCGCTATCCGTATCTCACGAATGAGGCCGACTGCCTGGCCGCAGGTGAAAACCCTGTCCCCATCCCCCGACCAGTCCGCGTCGATCATTTCTCTGACAATGTCCTCCCTTGAGGCGCCCGCGGCGATTTTCTCCTCGAATGGTTTCGAACAGCTGTTAATGAGCATCCTGAATGGGGCGATGCCGCGGGCCACAATTTTCGTGGATGCATCCCCCGCTTTGAGCATCTCCCGTCTCCAGGCATTCCCGACTCGCGCGGCTTCCTTCGTGAGCAGGAAGGCAGTTCCTATGCTCGCCCCTTCGGCACCAAGCATAAGGCAGGCCGCAAACCCCCGGGCATCGGCAATGCCCCCTGCCGCAAGAACAGGGACCTTGACTGCGTCGACCACCTGGGGCACCAGGGCGATCGTGCCGATCTCGTAGGGCGATCCGAAACCGCCGGATTCGAAACCCTCGGCGATGAGTGCGTCGACTCCCGTCTCTTCGGCCAGGCGGGCCTGGGCGACACAGGGAACGACATGGATGACTTGAATGCCGGCCTCTCGGAGCTTCTTCGTGTACGTTGCGGGGTTTCCTGCTGCGGTGACGACGACCGGCACCCTGTTTTTCAGGACAACGGAAACGAGTTCCGAGGCCCGGGGCACGAAAAGCGGGATGTTGACGGCAAAGGGCTTTTTTGTCAGGGCATTCAATTGCGTGATCTGCTGTTGGAGCGATTCCGCTGTCTCCTTGAAGGCCCCCAGCGTCCCGAGCCCGCCGGCCTCGCTCACGGCCGCCACGAGCGGGGCGTCGGTCACACCGGCCATGCCTCCCAGGGCAATCGGGTGACGGATATTGAGCATCTCGGTGATGCGATTCTTCATTTAGCTGCCCCCTCATGCGATGGACAAAAAAAGGTTATCACGGTGTGGCCCATGACGAGCGTCATGAACCACACCGCGACTGTCGGCCAGATGAAAAGGTCTCAAACCCCTGCTCAGGGATTGGCTGCCTCAACCTGGGGCTTCATGAAGGGCTCCGTCCGGTGGACGACCTTCTCCTCATAGAGCTTCTTGATGTCCTCATCGGGCAGGCCGATGATTTTCGAGAGGACGTCCGTTGTATCCTCGCCTATGGAAGGCGAACCCCGCCAGATCTTACCGGGAGTGAGCGACATCTTGGGCACGATCCCGTAAACCCGGATCGGGATGCCGGACTGATGATCGAGAACGGGGACGATCATTTCCCTCTGGTTATAGTGCTCGTCGGCATACTGGTCCTTGGCTCCGAAGACCCGGGAGCAGCCGATCTGCGCCTTGTTCAGGGCATTCTCGACATCTATGCTGGTGTTGCTGGCGCAGTATTCCCGCAGGCGTCGGTCCAGTTCCTTGCCCTTCTCCGAGTTTACCGCGGCGGCGTCCTTGGAGCATTCATTGTACGTGTATACTTCCGGGTCGAGGCCCAGGAACTTGGGCACCCTGGGGTAGATCGCCCCGCCGAAGGCACCGATGAAAACGTAGCCGTCCTTGCACTTGAACGTGTCGTAGGGCTGGAACCCGGCGGCGCGATTTCCCGTATGACCATAGGTCGCGCCCTGCCCTGTGTAGAGTGGCAAGACGTTGCCCTGCGATTGGGCGACAGCCTCGAACTGGGCGCAGTCGATGACCTGTCCCTGTCCCGTCTTCTGGACCACCATAAGGGCCATCAGTGTGGCGGCCCAGCCCGTCAGGGAGGTCAGGATGTCGCCCGTGTAGGTCTTTGCCCTCTGGGGCGGGCCGGCCGGGTCGCCCGTAATGGACATCATTCCGCCGAAGGCCTGGGCGAGGCCGTCGTAGCCGGGGCGTCCCAGGTAGTCCTCCTTGCCGAACTGGCCGTAAGTGCTGACCCGCACGATCACGAGCTTGGGGTTCACTGCCAGCGCCAATTCGTTGCTGATTCCCGCCCGCTCGATCGTGCCTGGCGCTGAAGACTCCATCCAGATGTCTGAGATCTTCCAGAGGGCCATGAGGATCTCGATGCCCTTCTTGTACTTGATGTCCAGTCCCAGGGAGAGCTTGTTGCGTGTTACCTCCGCCGCATCGCAGCTGTGCTCCCTCGGGCCTTTCGTGAGCAGCGGCGGAATCACCCGGTAGGGGTCGCCGCCGGGCCTCTCGATGTGAATGACCTCGGCGCCGAAATCGGCGAATTTGGTGGCCATGAACGGCTGCGCAAGGATGATGCCCGTGCTCGTCACCCGAATTCCCTCTAAGGGCCCGAACTTGGGGGCGAGAATGGGCGTCGGGGGCCGTTTCAGATTTTTAACCCACTCCGGTATGGTTTTCCTGAGTTCCTCGATCTTCTCCTCATTCTTTAAAATCCGCTTGTCGTGTGCCATGTGTTCACTCCCTCCTTTTCGTTATTTTTACCATGTTATCGGTCCAATCAATCGAATGGGTCCCATCCCGCAATCAACTGCAAGACGAGAATGCAGTGTCATGAAGCGACAGGGTGAAGAGCGGAAATGGATGATCAGAAGGTTTCTCTTCGCAAGGGACATGCCATGGCACTGCTGGAGAGGTTGTTATATAAATTACCTTAGTATCTCGGAAAGTTACGAGATAGCGCGCTGGGGACGGAGAGGTATAGCTCCCGAAAGGCTGTCAACAATGCGTCCACCTTGAGGACATGTGTCTCCGAAGTGGACGCAAGAGTAGGCAATTAGATATTGAGGCGGGACATCTTCTTGTAAAGGACGGAGCGCTGCATGTTGAGAAGCCGTGCCGCCTTTGCCTTGTTTCCGTTTGCCCGGGCAAGGGCATTGAGGATGAGCTCTTTCTCCGTGTTCGATACGGACGCATGGAACATCCTGATTCCTTCCCCCTCGTCAGCATCTGCGGCGCACCACCCTTCGCGGGGCGTTTTCAGCAGTCCCGTGAGATCGATCAGGGCGTCCTCGCTCAGATTGATGGCCTGTTCGATCATGTTCTCGAGCTCGCGGACATTGCCCGGCCATGGATGATCCATCATGCATTTCAGGGATAAGGGGGTCACGCCCTGGATGTCGGAGCCGATCTTCTGGTTGATCCGCATGATCAGGTAATCCAGGATGAGAGGGATATCTTCGGTGCGCTCCCTCAGCGACGGCAGGTGGATTTCGAGCACCTTCAGGCGATAGTAGAGATCCTCCCGGAACCGGCCCTCACGGACCATCTTGCGCAGGTCTTTGTTCGTCGCTGCGATGATCCGCACATTGAGTGCGATGGGTTTTGTGCCGCCGATTCGCTCCACCTCCTTTTCCTGGAGGACCGTGAGGAGTTTGGCCTGCATGGCGAGCGACATGTCCCCGATCTCATCGAGGAAGATGGTGCCCCCCTCGGCCAGCTCGAACTTGCCGGGCTTCCCTCCCCGCATTGCGCCCGTGAAGGACCCTTCCATGAATCCGAAAAGCTCCGACTCGAGCAGGTTCTCCGGGATGGCGGCGCAGTTGACCTTGACGAAGGGTCCCTCGCGCCGCATGGAGCGGTTGTGCACGGCCTGTGCGAAGACCTCCTTCCCGGTGCCGCTTTCGCCCGTAATGAGCAAGGTGGAGTCCGTCCGTGCTGCCTTGCGCGCCAGTTTCTTTGCCGCGAGCATGGGGGGTGTCTCGCCGATGATGTCCATGCAGGTAAAGAGAGACCGCCGCTGCTCAACAGACTTGGAGGGATGAATGACCCGGTTTGCGATCCCCTTGGCTGTTGCCATGTCGGGGAAGATGGTCTTGACCACGGCACCGACGATCCGTCCATCCTGTTTTACAGGGAAGCGCATGATCAGGAAATCGCGCCCGCAAATCTTGAGATTTTCGCCCCACTGCGAGTGACCCTGGAGAACGGTATCGTAGAGGCGGCAGCCGGGCAGGGCTTCCCACACCTTTCTGCCGAGAAGATCCTTCGCAGAAAGCTGGAGAATGTTCAGGAAGAAACCGTTGACGTAGGTAACGACGCCTGCATCGTCAATTGCCAGAATGCCCTCGAAAGGGTTGTCCAGGATGGAGTCGAAAAAAAGCTGACCCTTGGGTCCCTTTATCTTTGTCTTGTTTCCAGGTTCGTTCATGCCGCTACCCCGATGCAGATGTTGCCGGTTCCCCGGCCATTTCTAACTCTTCCCGCCGGCGGCAATCTTCGCCCAGGAATCCCGAAGCGGCACGACGCGGTTGAAGACGGGCCTGCCGGTCGCGGAATCCCTTGTGTCGATGCAGAAATACCCCAGCCTCTCGAACTGGTAGCTGCTTCCCGGCTTCGCATCTTTCAGGCTTGGCTCGACATAGCATGTTGTCAGGGTCTCCAGGGAACCGGGATTCAGGTATTCCGCAAAATCATCCCCTAAGCCGCCCGGGTCCTGAATGCGGAACAGGCGGTCGTACAGCCGCACCTCCGCGGGCACGCAGTGTTCCGCAGAGAGCCAGTGAATGACGCCCTGCACTTTGCGGCCGTCCGCCGGCGGTCCGCTGCGGGTATCCGGATCGCAGGTGCAGTGGAGTTCGGCCACCTCGCCCGTGCGCGCGTCCTTCACGAAACTTTCGCATTTGATGATGTAGGCGTTCCGGAGCCGGACTTCCCGCCCCGGGCCGAGCCGGTTGTATTTTTTCGGCGGGCTCTCCTGAAAGTCGTCACGCTCGATGTAGAGCACTCTGGAGAACGGGACTTCCCGCGTCCCCATGCCGGGGTTCTGCGGATGGTTGGCGCAGGCGAAGATCTCCGTCCGGCCTTCCGGGTAGTTGTCGATCACGACCTTCAGCGGATGCAGGACGCCCATCGCCCGCGGCGCCCGTTCGTTCAGATCATTGCGGACGCAGTGCTCAAGCAGGGACACGTCGATCAGGTTGTCGTTTTTGGCCACGCCGATCTCTGCGCAGAATTTTCGGATGGCCTCGGGCGTGTAGCCGCGGCGCCGCATGCCCGCCACGGTGGGCATGCGCGGATCGTCCCATCCGTTCACATACTTTTTTTCCACCAGCTCGATGAGCCGACGCTTGCTGAGCACCGTGTAGCTCACGCTGAGCCGGGCGAACTCGATCTGCTGGGGGCGGCTGCCCCGGATCAGTCGCTCCACGATCCAGTCGTACAGGGGGCGGTTGTTTTCGAACTCGAGGGTGCAGATGGAATGCGTGATCCCCTCCAGGGCGTCGGAGAGGCAGTGGGCGAAATCGTACATGGGGTAGATGACCCAGTCCGTCCCGGTCCGGTAGTGGGGTTCCCGCTTGATCCGGTAGATGACCGGGTCCCGCATGACAATGTTCGGGGAGGCCATGTCGATCCGGGCGCGGACGACATGGGCGCCGTCCTCGAATTCGCCGGCGCGCATCTGCCGGAACAGACCCAGATTCTCTTCCACGGGGCGGTTGCGGTAGGGGCTCTCCCGGCCCGGCTCGGTGAATGTCCCCCGGGCTTCCCGGATCTCGTCGGCGCTCAGGCTGCAGACGTAGGCTTGTCCGGCCTCGATGAGCGCGACGGCGAATTGATAGAGCCGCTCGAAGTAGTCGGAGGCATAGAACAGACGGTCCGCCCAGTCGAATCCCAGCCAGCGGACATCCCGGATGATCGATTCCACATATTCCATGGATTCGCCGGCGGGGTCCGTGTCATCCATCCTGAGATTGCAGGTTCCCTGATACTGCCCGGCAATGCCGAAATTGAGGCAGACCGACTTGGCATGTCCGATGTGGATATAGCCGTTGGGCTCCGGCGGAAAACGGGTGGCGACGCGCCCTCCGTGCTTGTTTGTCCGGAGGTCTTCTTCGATGATGTCGCGGATGAAATCGGTCGGGGGCAAGGTCGTCGGCTGCGTCATATGTTGAGGCTCCTTCCGCTGCTTATTTTTCGGATTCCAGGACCTCCAGGCGGAGGCCCTCGATGCTTTCAAAATCCTTCCGGTTGATGGTCAGGACGGAATGCCCGCGCGAGATCGCCGTGGCGGCGATGATCATATCGTTGATCCCGATGGAGATCCCTTTTCTTGCCGCACTGCTCCAGATTTCCGCGAATATTTTCGCTGCCGCCAGATCGTAGTCGAAGACGGAAAAAATGCTGCACAGGTTTTCGACGAAGGCCAGCCTGCGGGCCCGGCGCTCCTCCGTATCCGCCCGATGAGCGCCGTGCAGAAGCTCGGCGATGCTGACCACGCTGATGCCGCACGGGCCGTTCCTTCTCCCGTTCAATAAACTGCCCGGATCGGCCCCGTTGCGTTCGGCTTCGATCAGAACGGCCGTGTCGTAAATGATTCCCCTGGAATCCCGATCCCCCCGCGATCCATTCATCTGATTTCCTGGTCCGTCAGGTAGCAGGCCGGGTCGGGCGCCCAGATGTCGCCCGTGGCGGCCTCGGAGCGGGCGCGGAAATTTCCGGCGCAGACGTCCAGCCACCGGCAGGCCGCGCAGCGGCCGGTGACGTGGGGCTTCTTGTCCTTCAGCATGGCCATCAGCCCGTTGCCCGTGTCCGTCCAGATTTCGCTGAACGGCCGCCCGCGGACATTGCCGAAGGAGACGCCCCGCCAGAACTGGTCCGCGTGGACCTCACCGTCCCAGCTTACACAGGCGATCCCGTTGCCGGAGCTGTTGCCCTCGTTCATTTTGAGGAGCTCCAGCACCTCCGCGGCCCGCTTCGGGTCCTCCCGCAGGAGGCGGAGGTAGATGTAGGGGCCGTCGGCGTGGTTGTCCACGGTCAGGATCTCCTTTTCCATGCCCCGGTCGAAGAGGTCCCGGGTCCGGTCCATGATCAGGTCCAGCAGCGCCCGCGTTTCCGCGTGGGACAGGTCTTCGTCGATCAGCTGCGATCCCCGGCCCGAGTAGACGAGATGGTAGAAGCAGCACCGGGGGATGTTCTCCTTTTCCAGCAGGTCGAAGATCGCCGGGACATCCGCCACGTTGTGCCGGTTGATGGTGAAGCGCACGCCGACCTTGATGCCCATGTCACGGCAGATTCGGATGCCCTTCATCGAGGCGTCGAAGGCGCCCTCCACGCCGCGGAACCGGTCATGGGTAGCTTTCATGCCGTCCAGGCTGACGCCGACGTAGGACAGGCCGATTTCCCGGAACAGGGCCGCCTTTTTCCGGGTGATGAGCGTCCCGTTGGTGGAGATGACGGCCCGCATCCCCTGATCGGTCGCAAAGCGGGCAAGCTCCGGCAGGTCCCGGCGCATCAGCGGCTCCCCGCCGGAGAAGAGGAGGACCGGCGAGCCGAAGGCCACCAGGTCCCGGATCATCGCCCGGGCCTCCTCCGTCGTCAGTTCGTTGCGGTAGCGGATGTTCCGGGAGCTGGAATAGCAGTGAATGCACTTGAGGTTGCAGCGCCGGGTCATGTTCCAGACCACGACGGGCTTCTTGTCCTTCGAAAACTGGAGCAGGTGGGATGGCAGGCGGCCGGATTCCCGATTGTAACGGAGGACATCGCCCGGCTCCACGGCCCCGCAGTATAGTTTCGAGATGCCGATCATGGGGGAACCATTAACACTGCCGGCGCATTCTGTCAAATCTTCCCGCGGGCGTCCCTTCCATCGGGGGGTGCAGCAAGGCCATCACAGCGGAAAGCGTCGCGCATCAGCGTGGTTTCGGCACGTTTCGCAACAGGATTCGCCTTGACAGGACCGGGCAATTTGTCTATCTTCGATCACCTTTTGGAAGTGCGTCAATCAATCAAAATGACAGGAGAAAGGAGTAGTGGACATGTTCAGGAAAGCTTGCTTGTGGCTGGTCGCGGCCGTGTGCGTCGTTGCCATGGCCTCCGGGGCGACGGCGGAGGAAAAGGTCTTTGTCAACGGCATCGATGCCAACTTCCCCCCCTTCGCCTTCGTGGACAAGAACGGCGTCCCCGACGGCTTCGACGTGAAGGCGCTGGACTGGATCGCCAGGGAGATGAAGTTCAAGGTGAAGCACCAGCCCCAGGACTGGGACAGCATCGTCCCCAGCCTCAAGGCGAAGAAGATCGACATCGTGGCCTCCGGGATGAGCATCACGGACCAGAGAAAGAAAGAGGTCAACTTTACCGATCCCTACTGGAAGATCGAACAGGTTCTGGTCGCGAAGAAAGACTCCGGGCTGACCCCCCCGAAGGCCCTGGACGGCAACAACAAGATCGGCGTCCAGCGCGGCACGACGGAAGCCAAGTGGATGGACGAGAACCTCGTCAAGAAGGGAAAGAAATTCACCCTCGTCCAGTATGACTCGGCGCCGCTCGCGGTCGAGGACGTCCTCAACGGCCGTATCGCCGCCGCTGCCATGGATGACGCCCCGGCCAAGGACGCCGTCGCGAAGAAGAAGGCCGTCAAGATCATCGGGACCTTCGGCATGCCCGATGAAACGTTCGGCTATGCGGTCCGCAAGGATGACGCCGATCTCCTGAAAAAGCTCAACGAAGGACTGAAGCGGCTGAAGAAGTCCCCCTACTGGAAGGAGCTGGTGGCGACTTACATCGAGAAGAAAAAGTGATGGCTCGCCGTCGGTGACGCTGAACCCCGGATGATGACTGATCTGCACAGAATCTTGGCCGTCCCCGCCGTCCGGCGGAGGAGGGCCGGGGCGGGGAAGGTTTGCCGCTGATGCCGGAGAGTATCGCCGCCGTGCTGGACGCGCTGCCCTACCTCCTTCAGGGGGCCCTCATCACCGTCGTGATCGTCGCCGGGGCCATGGCGCTGGGGCTGACCCTGGGGATTCCCCTGGCGGTCGGCCAGGTATACGGGCGCCCCCGGGTCCGGGCCTTCATCGCCGTCTATGTTTGGTTCTTCCGGGGAATCCCCCTGCTGGTCTTTCTTTTCCTCTTTTATTTCGGTCTCTGCACCCTGCTGGACATCAACCTTTCCGCCTTCACCGTGGCCATCATTGTGCTGGGTCTGGTCAGCGCCGCCTACCAGTCGCAGATTTTCCGGGGGGCCATCCTGTCCCTGCCCGTCGGCCAGCTCAAGGCCGCACGGGCCATCGGCATGAGCGACATGCAGGCGGTCGTCCACATCATTCTTCCCCAAGCCCTTCGCCTGTCCATCCCCGGCTGGTCGAACGAGTACTCCATCATCCTGAAGGACTCCGCCGTAACCTACGCCCTGGGAGTGGCCGAGGTCATGGCCCGGGCGCACTTCGTCGCGACCCGGACCTACGAGCACATGCCCCTCTACATCACGGCGGGAATGATCTTCCTCATGCTGACATGGCTGGGCGTGAGGGGCCTGCGGCGGCTCGAGGAGAAGGTCAGGATTCCCGGCTATGCCCACCAGGAGTGGTGAGACGATGGAAGCGCCCATCCTCAGAATCGAAGACATCCGGAAGCGCTTCGGGCAGCGGGAGATCCTGCGGGGCGTGTCCCTGACGGTACACCGGGGAGACCTCAAGGTCCTCATCGGCCCGTCCGGGGCGGGCAAGAGCACGCTGCTGCAGTGCATCAACTTTCTGGTCCGGCCCGACGCGGGCAAAGTCTGGCTGGAAGACCGGGAAATTCGCGCCTCCGACCGCGGTGAGCTCCACCGCTACCGCCAGAAGATCGGGATGATCTTCCAGGACTTCAACCTCTTCGACCACCTGACGGCCCTGGAAAACGTGGAGATCGGACTCGTCCGGGTGCGCGGGATGAGCCGCCCGGAGGCCCGGGGGCGGGCGATGGGGGAACTGGAGCGCGTCGGGCTGGCGGATCACGTCTCGAAATATCCCGCCCAGCTTTCGGGCGGCCAGAAGCAGCGGGTGTCCATTGCCCGGGCCCTGGCGATGGACCCCCTCGTCATGCTCCTGGACGAACCGACATCCGCCCTCGATCCGGAGCTGGTCGGCGAGGTCCAGGCGGTCATCAGGAGCCTGGGGGAAAACGGCATGACGATGATCATGGCAACCCACCAGATCGCTTTTGCCACCTCGCTGGCAAAGGAGATCCTCTTCATGGAGGAGGGGGTGATCGTCGAGGCGGGGCCGCCGGCCAAGATCCTCGGCAACGCCGACTGTCCCCGGACGCGGGAGTTCTGCTCCAGGATAACGGATCTTTACGGGGAGGGCAGGTAGGCGCCGGACACAAATGGAGGAATGGCTCTACATTCAGAATGATGTGGCCCCGGCGCTGATGCGGGGATTCGCGGTCAGCCTGCAACTGATCGTGCCGGCGGCCCTGTGCGGCCTGGCCATCGGCATCCTGGCAGGGACGGCCCGGGTCTTCGGGCATCCGGCCGTCCGCTCTCTCGCGAACGGCTACGTGACCGTCTTTCGCGGCATTCCCCTCGTGGTCCAGCTCTTTGTCTGGTATTTCGGCCTGCCCTACTGGAATGTCTATCTCAGCCCCTACGCGGCCTCGGTCCTCGGGTTTTCCCTCTGCAGCGGGGCCTACCACTCCGAATACATCCGCGGGGCCCTCCTGTCCATCAAGCGGGGGCAGGTGCTGGCGGCCCAGTCCCTGGGCCTCACGTTCCTTCAGACCCTTGTTCACGTCATCCTGCCCCAGGCCCTGCGCCGGGCCCTGCCGGGCTGCGGAAACGAGCTGATCTACCTGATCAAGTATTCGTCGCTGGCCTACATGATCACCTGCATCGAGCTGACGGGGGAGGGGAAGATCCTCGCCTCCGACTCCTTCAAATATACGGAGATCTTCCTCATCATCGGCGCCTGCTACCTCCTGATGACGTCGGTGGCGACCGCTGCCTTGCATGTGGCTGAGAACCGCCTGCGAATCCCCGGCTTCGAACACCGGGGCGCGTGAGCGCACCGCTAGGATTGTGAGCAGATGTATACGAGATTGGACGAAAACATCATAGGCCTCATTCGGGATCAGATTGGCGAAGCGGCCGTCGTCACGGACCCGGAAAAGCTCGCCGCATGCGGCAAGGACGGGACGGTCGCGGCCTTTGCCATGCCGGAGCTGGTCGTGGAGGCGGGAAATGCCGAGCAGGTGCAGGCCCTCCTGCGCCTGGCGAGCCGGCACCATTTTCCCGTGATCCCCCGCGGCCTGGGAACGGGGCTGGCCGGAGGCGCGGTGCCCGTCCGGGGCGGCGTCGTGCTTTCGCTGGCGGGAATGAACCGCATTGTCGCCATCGAGCCGGAGAACATGGTGGCCGTCGTGGAGCCCGGTGTCCTGAACAAGGATTTCAAGGAGGCGGTCCGCGCCTGCGGGCTTTACTATCCCCCCGATCCGGCGAGCTACGACACCTGCTCGCTGGGCGGCAACGTGGCGACGAATGCCGGCGGGCCGTCCTGCGTGAAATACGGGGTTACCCGGGATTACATCCTGGGGCTGGAGGCGGTCCTGCCGTCCGGCGAGTTACTCCGGACGGGCGTCCGGACCCGGAAGGGCGTGGTCGGCTACGACCTGACCCGCCTGCTGGTGGGCTCGGAAGGCACGCTGGGCGTGATCACCGGCCTGACGCTGAGGCTCATCCCCCATCCCCCGGCGGTGACGACGCTGGTGGCCCTTTTCAGCGGTCTTCGGCAGGCGATGGAGGCCGTCCGGACTCTCCTGATGAAGGGGCACATCCCCTGCGCGGCGGAGTTTCTGGACCGGCGCTGCCTCGAACTGGTCGGGGACATGCTGCCTTTTCCGGGCGCCCGCGAGGCCGGGGCCCTGCTCCTGATCGAGGCCGACGGCGACCCGGAGGTCATCAGCCGTGAAATCGAAGCCATCGGAATGATCTGTTCGGACGGCGGGGCAGGGCAGGTCCTGATGGCCCCGGATGCCCGGCGGCGCGAGCAGATGTGGGAAGTCCGGCGGGCCGTCTCGCTGAGGATCGAGGAGAAATATCCCGTCGATCTCCATGAGGATGTCGTCGTTCCTCTCGGGCGAATCGCCGATTTCGTGGCCGGGCTGCCGGAGTTCGAGCGGCGCCATGGCATGAAGATCTATTCCTTCGGCCACGCCGGCGACGGCAACATCCACCTCAACATCACCGCGGACAGGCCGGATGCCCGTGAACGCGTCGAGGCCGGCATTGAAGAAATCCTGAAGCGGGTTCTCGCCCTGGGGGGAACCATGTCCGGCGAGCACGGCATCGGCTATCTCAAGAAAATGTTCCTGCCCCTGGAGCTTTCCCCGCAGAGCATGGAAATCCAGCGGGCCATCAAAATGATCTTCGACCCCGCCAACATCCTCAACCCGGGTAAGATTTTTACCTGAAATAATCCTGCAAACCGGCGACCAGGCCTTCGATGGTGAACGTTTCCTGAAGGATGTCCACCTTCAGGCCGGCCTTCTTTACGGCCGCGGCGGTCACCGGGCCGATGGCGGCGATCTTCACCCGCGGCGGCAGGCGGAAGTCCCGGCCCATGATGTCGATGAAGTGGAATACCGTGGAGGGGCTGGTAAAGGTGACGATGTCCACCTTGCCTTCGCGGATCAGGGGCTCCAGTTCCTCTTTCCGCCGCCCCGAACCGATGGTGCGGTAAACGATGACGACGTCCACAATGGCGCCCATTGCGGCGAGGCCCTCGGGAATGACGTCCCTGGCTGTTTCGGCGCGGGGCAGCAGGATTTTCCTGCCGCGGATGTCCATGTTTTTGAAGGCCCCGACGATTCCCTCGGAGATGAACGAGTCCGGCACCAGGTCCACGCGAATGCCCATGGCGCCGATCGTGGCGGCCGTCGCCGGACCGATGGTGCAGATCCGGATGCCCTTCAGCTCGCGGATGTCTCTCCCCGTTTCCCTCAACCGCTCGAAGAAGAACCGGACGCCGTTTGCGCTCGTGAAAATGATCCATTGATAGTCTTCAAGCCGTTCCATTGCCCGGTCCAGCGCCTGCCGGCTTTCCGGGGGGACGATTTGAATGGTCGGAAATGCGATGACCCGCGCCCCCTGACGCCGGAGGAGATCGGCCATGCCGGCGGCCTGTGCCTCCGGGCGCGTGACGACGATCCCCTTCCCGAAGAGGGGCTTCCTCTCGAACCAGTCCAGGGTCCCGCGCAGCCCGACCACATTGCCGACGACAAAAATGGATGGAGGAGAGAATCCCTTTTCTTTTGAAAGCTTATCGATATTGCTTAAAGTTCCGCTTAAGGTTTCCTGGTCGGCCGTCGTGCCCCAGCGGATCAGCGCCGCCGGTGTGTCGGGGTCCTTGCCGTGACGGATCAGGCTGGATACGATTTTCGGAAGGTTTTTCACGCCCATGAGAAATACAAGCGTGCCGATGCCGGCCAGCGCCCCCCAGTCGATATCGCTCTTGTCCTTCGTCGGATCCTCATGGCCGGTGATGAAGGCCACCGCGGATGTGAAGCCCCGGTGGGTCAGCGGGATCCCGGCATAGGCCGGGACGGCGATGGCCGAGGTGACGCCCGGGACCACCTCGAAGGGGATCCCCGCTTTGGCCAGGACTTCCGCCTCCTCGCCGCCGCGGCCGAAGATGAAGGGATCGCCGCCCTTGAGTCTCGCCACGACATTGCCCCGGGATGCCTCCTCCACGAGTCTTCGGTTGATCTCATCCTGGGACAGGGTGTGGTCGCCTCCCTGTTTCCCGGCATAGATCAGGCGGGCGGATTTGCCGGCATGGGCGAGTATCTCTTCGCCGACGAGGTGATCGTAGATCAGCACATCCGCTTCCTGCAGGCACTTCATGCCCTTGATCGTGAACAGCCCGGGGTCGCCCGGACCGGCCCCGATGATGTAAACCCTGCCCGTTTTTTTCATTTGCTCAGCAGGCATGATCTCCTCCTTCATAGGCTTCCGCCAGGATCTCCCGTCCGCCCCGCTCCAGGATACGTTCCGCAAGCATGGCGCCCAGCGCCTGGTAATCGGCGGGAGCCCCCTTGATTTCGTCCGTAATGACGCGCCGGCCGTCCAGGCTTCCCACGAGGCCGCGAAGGACCAGCTCGGCGCCCCGGATTTTTCCATAGGCGGCAATGGGCAACTGACAGCCGCCGCCGAGGTGTTTCAGAAAAGCCCGTTCAGACCCCACTTCGATCCATGTCACCGGATGGTTCAGAAAGGAAAGGGCCTCCGTCATGTCCTCGTCCTCCCGGCGCATTTCGATGCCCAGCGCGCCCTGGCCGACAGCGGGCAGCATCAGCTCCACCGGGATGAACTGGGAGACCCGCTGCACCCAGCCCATGCGACGGATGCCCGCCGCGGCGACGATGACGCCGTCCAGCCCTTCCGATTCGATCTTCCGGATCCGGGTGTCCAGATTTCCCCGAAGCGGTATGACCTGCACGTCGGGCAGCAGGCTCCGGACCTGGATTCCGCGCCGCAGGGAGCCGGTGCCGATGCGCGCCCCCCGCGGCATGGCTTCCATCTTGATCCGGTTTCTGCCGATGAGCACGTCCCGGGGGTCTTCCCGTTCGGGGATCACCCCGATGGTCAGGCCTTCCGGCAGATCGGCCGGCACGTCTTTCATGCTGTGCACGGCCATGTCGATCTCCCGGCGCAGCAGCGCCTCTTCGATCTCCCTGACAAAAACGCCCTTTCCGCCGATCTTGACGAGGGAAATGTCCTGCATGATGTCGCCCCTGGTCTTGATGACCCGGACCGCCACATCCGCTTCCGGATGGCGCCCTTTCAGAAGGTCCGCCACCCAGCGGGTCTGCGTCATGGCGAGCGCACTGCCCCGCGTGCCGATTGTTATGCTTGCTTTGATCGGAAACCTCCCCTTACTCCTCCAGCTTGAACAGCCTCCTCAGGGCGGCCACGTAAGCAGCCACCCCGGAGTCCTGGCTTTCCTCCTTGAGGCTGACGATGGGATCGTGAAGTATCTTGTTGATGATGGCGCCGGCCAGGATTTCAATATTCTCGCGCTCCGCCGCCGTCAGGTTCTGCATCCACGAACCGGATTTCTCAAGTTCGGCCCGCACGATGCCTTCCGCCTTTTCCCTGAGCGACACGATGGTGGGAATCACCCCCAGCGTGTTCTGCCAGCGCTGGTAGTTCATCACTTCATCATTAACGATGGCCTCCGCCTTTTCCGCTTCCTGCCGGCGGCCCTTGACATTTTCATCCACGATGTCCTGAAGGTTGTCGATGTTGTAGAGGAAAACGTTGTCGATGCCCCCCGCCGCGGGATCGATGTCCCGCGGGACGGCGATGTCGATGAGGAAGAGGAGGCGGTTTTTCCGCCGGTGCAGCGCCGCCGCGACCATCGGGGCGGTAATCACGTATCCGGGTGCGCCGGTCGAGCTGATGACGATGTCCGCCTCCCGGAGCGATTCTTCCAGGCGGTCAAAGGGGACGGCCCGGCCGTGGAACGTTTCGGCCATGTGCATGGCCCGCATGTGGGTCCGGTTCGCGATCAGGATCTGCGCCGCCCCGTGGGTGAGCAGGTGGCGCGCGGCCAGCTCCGACATCTCGCCGGCCCCGATGAGCAGGACTGTCTTTCTCTTCAGCCCGCCGAAGATTTTTTTGGCCAGCTCGACCGCGGCGAAGCTGACGGAAACGGCGTTGGCGGCAATCCCCGTCTCCGTCCGCACCCGCTTGGCGACGCGGAAGGCGTGATGCAGGACCTTGTTCAGGATGATGCCCGTCGTCCGGCTTTCCGCTGCCTGGCGGTAGGCGTCTTTGACCTGGCCCAGGATCTGCGGTTCGCCCATGACCAGGGAATCGAGGCTGGAAGTGACGCGGAAGAGGTGGCGGACCGCCTCGTCGTCGCGGTGCACATAGAGGCAGCGGTCCATCTCCTCCGGAGAGAGGTTCCCGTGCCGAAAGATAAAGCGCTTCAGTTTCTCGGCGGCAGCCGAATCGTCCGTGATCTGCGCCAGCACCTCGACCCGGTTGCACGTGGACAGGTAAACGACGCCGTCGATCTCGGGGATGTCGATCAGCTCCCGGTTGGGGTTGACGCCCTCCTCGCAGGACAGGGAAAGCCTTTCCCGGATGTCCAGGGGAGCCGTTTTATGGTTCATGCCGATGAGGATCAGATTCATGAGCCTACATGAAACTGTGGATGGTCGTGAAGAAGGCTTTTTCCACCACGAAGCCGATCAGGAGAAGGATAAAGGCCAGAAGAGAAAAAAGCGCGACCCGGTGCCCCTTCCAGCCGATGGCAAGGCGCTGATGGAGGAGAAGGGCGTACAGGAGCCAGGCGGCCAGTGTCCATACCTGCTTGGGGTCCCACTGCCAGTGACTCCCCCAGATCGTTCTGGCCCAGATGGAGCCGACGACAACGCCCAGGGTCAGCAGGGGAAAGCCCCAGAGGAGGCAGATGTGGTTGATCCGGTCCAGCTCCCTCAGGGAGGGGAGGAGCCTGCTGAAACTGCCGATGCTTTTGTGTTTGATCAGCCTGTCCTGGATGAGGTACATGGCCCCGGCGCAGGATGCCAGCGCAAAAAGGGCCTCGCCGGCGACGGAAAGGAGAATGTGCGCCGTCACCAGCCCTCCCCTCAGGACATCCGGCAGCGGTACCGTGCCGCCCAGACCGACGGAGGCCACAATCATCAGCAAAAAAGCGACGGGAGAAATGAAGGCGCCCAGGACACGCGTTTTCGTCCGCAACTGCAGGGCCAGGTAAATGCCGCACAAAATCCATGCGAACAGCGAAAGGGCGTCGTGAATTCCCGTGACGGACAGATAGCCGGAGTCCAGAAACTTCGAGATCAGGGAAATGGTGTGCAGGACGAAGGCGACCAGCAGGACCCCCGCGGACACCTTGGCGAACTGGACCCGTCTCACCAGGAGCGAAACGATGTATCCCAGCGTACTGATCAGATATGCGGTCAGCGCCGATTTGAAAAACAGAAGCGCCATCAAAGCCTCACATCCAGGCTGATCCCGGTCCGTTCAAGTATGATGGCTTTGACGCGGCCGCTGTCCTTCTCGCGGATGGCCTGGAGAAGGTCCGAGTGGACGAGATCCTCGAAGATCGGTTTGTTGTCCGCTGTGCGCTGTCCGCGAGCGAGGATTTTTTGCCGGAGGGTTCCCATGATGTCGATGAGGGTTTGATATTCCGGGCCGTACTGCCTTTCCAGTTCCTTTCGCAACTTCTTGGCCAGCGCAGGGCTTTTTCCGCCCGTGGAAACGGCGATGGAAAGATCGCCCTGCCGGACCAGCGAGGGAAGAATGAAATTGCAGCGGTCCGGATCATCCACGATGTTCACCAGCAGCCCCCGGGCCGTCGCGTCACCCGAAATCCGCTCATTCACATCGCCGCGGTCCGTCGCCCCGATAACCATGAATGCGCCGTCCAGTGCGGTGGCCTCGTAATCCCGATCCACATGCTCCAGTTGTCCCGCGGCCTTTCCTTTTGCAAGGCCCGGCGTGAGGGTTCTGCTGACGACCGTGACCCGGGCGCCGCATTCGAGCAGGCGCTCCACCTTCCTCTCGGCCACCTCGCCGCCGCCGATCACGACGCAGCGCTTGCGGGTCAAGTCCAGGTTTACCGGGTAGTATTTCATGGCCTGCTCAGGTCCAGTTTGCCGATTTTACGTATTATTCCGACGGCGGGCGATTGGCTCTTCCTCTGGCCGGGGACGCTATCATGAAGCCTTTTAAAATTCAAGCCGCTTGAATTATCGTCGAAAAGAGGTTATATGAATTCGCAAAGATTGCGTGAACGGAAACCGAAGGTGAAACGCTTGAGGAGGCGGATCATGCCGAAAAGCAGCGGGAAGAGAGCGGATCCGGCGGACAGGAAGGAAAGGAAGGACAGGACGGACAAGTGGCTGAAAGTCGAATTGACGGCGCCTTCGGAACTGATCGACGCCCTATCCAACTTCATGACGGAGCAGGGTGCGCAGGGGGTGTTTCAGGAGTTCCTGGAACCCCAATCCCTCGGAGGCGTTGAGGAACCCGCAACCGCAGAGACGCTGACTGCGTATCTGTCCTGGGACATCCGCCTGGATCAGCGCATCGAGGCCCTGAAAGCCTACATTCAAAGCCTTGCCCAGCTCTTCCCGGATCTGCGGAAGCCGTCTTTCATCACGGAAACCGTCGACAACCCGGACTGGGGGGAGACCTGGAAAAAATATTTCAAGCCGCTGCGCGTCAGCAGGAACATCGTGATCAAGCCGACGTGGGAGCGTTACACCCCGGTCGGCCGTGACATCGTGGTGGATATCGATCCGGGCATGGCATTCGGGACCGGGCAGCATGCATCGACCCGGATGTGCCTGCAGGCGATTGAGGACCTGCTCCTGTCGGAACGGGGCATCCACCCTTGGCGGGTGCTGGATGTCGGGACCGGCACGGGCATCCTCGGCATTTCCTGCGCGAAACTCGGCGCGCAGCGCGTCGTCTGCGTGGACAGCGACAAGCAGGCGGCTGAAATCGCCCGGGAGAATGTGGCGATCAACGATGTGGAGGACCGGGTCACCGTGATCAGCCGGGATGTCCTGACCGTTTATGATACGTTCGATCTGATCGTCGCAAACCTGACGGCGAAAATACTCATCAAGCTCAGACCCCACCTGACATCGCTCCTCGGCCACAGTGGATACCTGGTCATCTCGGGCATCGTGGAACAGAACCGGGAGGACATCGAAGCCCATTTCATGACGCCCCCCCTGATCGACTATCGGACCATCACCGAGAAGGAATGGGTCTGCTATGTTCTGAAAAAAGACGGGGCGTGAACCTTGACCATTCCCAGAATCTATCTTCGGGAACCGCTGGAAGTCGGCGTGGTCTGCGACCTTGCGGGTGAAGACCGGCGGTACGTGAAATCCGTCCTGCGCCTTCGGAAAAACGATCACCTGGTGCTCTTCGACGGCAGCGGCTTCGAATACCAGGCCCTGATCCGTGAAGCCGGTGTCGACCGGCTGGCCGTCGAAATCCTTAAAAAAGACACCGTTCAGCGTGAAACCTTCCGCATAACCCTCTGTCAGGCCCTGCCGAAATCAGGCAAGATGGATTTCATCGTCCAGAAGGCCACCGAACTCGGCGTGGAAAGGATTGTTCCCTTTCACTGCATTCGGTGCGTCCCGAGGCTATCCGCGGATAAACGGACGGAGAAGGTTTCCCGGTGGCGGAAAATCGCGGCCGCGGCGGCCGGGCAAAGCGGGAGGGTGGATGTGCCCGAGATCAGCGCCTGCGTCGACTTCCGGGCGATGCTTCAGTCCACGCGTCCGGAATCGCTGAAGATCATTTTCTGGGAGGAAGAGACGCGGTTGGGGATCCGGAAAGCCCTGCGGACAAGTCCGGCGGATGCTGCGAAGAACATGTCTGTCGTGGTCGGCCCGGAAGGCGGTTTTTCAAAAGAGGAGATCGGCCTGGCTATGGATGCCGGATTTCAATCGGTCAGTCTGGGCAGGCACATTCTGAGGGTTGAGACGGCGGTGGTGGCGATCCTTTCCATCATTCAGTACGAGAAGGGAAGCCTGAGAGATCCGGAGGATGGCGGACTGTGATGCGCAAGCACCATTTTGGCGGATTCTGGCGGCGCGCTGTGGCGTATGGCATCGACAAGACCATCCTGCAGGTCGTCTGTCTCATCCTGCTTCTGGCCGGAATGCTGGCCACGGGTCTCAGTCTGCCCGCCTATCACCGGGGGCGCGGCGGGGGCCTTTTCGGAAGCATGCTGGACGGCCCTTTCCTGGCGTTCTATTATGCCGTGACGGTCTTTGTAGACATGGTTTACTTCACCTGGTTTCATGGCGCGGCGGGCCAGACGCCGGGCAAGATGCTGCTGAAGCTTCGCGTCGTTCAGCCGACCGGCGATCCGATAAGCTTTGGAACGGCCTTCCTTCGATGGGTCGGCTACATCATTTCCTCGGCGGTGGTCTTTGTCGGTTTTATCTGGGTCGTTTTTGACCGCAGAAAACAGTCCTGGCATGACAAGATCGCTGGCACCGTCGTGGTTCGGACCGATCAACGCGATGACGCGGTGGAGGATGCGGCCGGCGACATGCCCGACCAAAAAATGCCTTGACAACCCGGGGGATATTTTATAGAGAAAAACCCGTTTTCAAACACTTTCAAACAAATGAATATGCGATGGGCCGGTAGCTCAGTCGGTAGAGCATCGGACTGAAAATCCGAGTGTCGGCAGTTCAATTCTGCCCTGGCCCACCAGTAAAATCAAGGGGTTACGAGTCGTAAAAGCGGCCTGTGACCCCTCTTTTTTTGTGATTGTGATAAAATTGTGATAAAATCCTTCTGAAAACGGTCCATGACCTCTATCGACGATCGAAGACTTTCCGTATGATGGTGGGCATATCTCATGACCATTAGAAACGTTTCTCCATCGTCCCAGCCTCTGCACCTCATAGATCCCAACACCAGCCTGTACCAATCTTGTCGCAAATGTGTGTCGAAGATCATGAAATCGGAAATTTCTGACCTTGGCTCGTTCAGTTGCCGATTCAAAGGCTCGGAATAAGTTCCGGTCGATAATTCGAGTCCCATTCTTACTGGAAAAGACATTGTCACCGGGCACCATGCCCGAATTATGTCTCTCGCTCAGTACACGAATCGCTGTCGCGTTCAGGGGCAGGGTATCAACCCCTCCATTCTTCTGTTCAAGAATGGTAACCGTTCGCCGGACCATATCAACCTGGGACTATTTCAAATCCAGAATTTCGCTCCTGCGCAGGCCGGTGTGGATGGCAAAAACAATGATTTCACGAAGCCATTTTGGTGATGCTTGGAGCAAATTTTTTTCTTCGTCCAAAGTCAACCAGCGTTCGATCAGATTGTTCACTCTTTCCTTTTGAACCCGTTTGATGGGGTTATCATCGACCCATTCCCATACCAGGCAACCTTTGATTTATTGGAAACCATTTTCCCACACTTAGGAGAAGTGTAATGGCCACAAAACTCGACCCGAAGGGAGTTGTAACCCTCAGAGATGCCATCCTGTCAGAAATCATTCAGCATGAGGCCCTGGTCAATCTGCTGGAACGCAAGGGTATCCTCAGCAAGGAAGAGCTGCTTGAGGAAATCAAACGAGTCCACGCCTCCGTGGCAAAACCGCGGAACTAGACCATGAAAAGAAGCTTGACGATCATCATTCTGATAGTTTTGATTCTCTTCTGCCCTCTGAGCATCCATGCCTGGGACGACTATGATTACGATTCAGGAGATTACATCGAGATTGAAAATCCTGAATTGGTAGCTCCAGGAAAGGACATTCAGGTCTATGATTTCAGCGACGGGGCGTATCACGATGTGAATGTCATATCCGTTGTCAGGGATGGGACGGTGATCATCGAGGTCTTTGATCATGACACCGGGGATTACCGGACTTTCGAGATGGAGGATGAGTCAAAGGCGAAGGACTCCACTATTTCAAATGTCTTATGAAAGGAGGCTTCCATGGCGAGCATTGGTCAAAAACTGGTCAAGGATCTGTTTGCCGCGATCAAGGAGAGGAACTGGGACAAACTCGACAATATGATTCATCCTGCCTTTCAATCCGTCCATCACGACGTAGCCAGGAACAGGGGTCAGTTCATCCAGTTGTTGAAAGGTCTCAATCTCGGCAATTACTCGCTCAGCAAATTCCAGATTACCATGAGCGATCGCATCCTGGTGGTGTCCTACGTTGTCGTTGCCGAAGAGCTGATTGACGGGAAACCGACTTTGTCGGAACCATCATGCCGGCTGAGCGTCTTCCTACAGACGGACGAGGGCTGGAAATGGGTTTCCCATACCAGCTTCATAACTATAGTGAAATGATCTGATGGCCCGTTTGCACAATATCTGATATGCCACCGGGCACGGCTTAAAAATAACACCGACGAAAGGAGAACAACAGAATGAACAAAGCGGACCTGGTAGAGGCAGTGGTGAAGGTGGTCGAAAAAAAGAACCTGGCGGAAGCAGCGGTTGACTGTGTGATGGACACGATCGCGAAAGCCCTGAAAAAGGGGGACAAGGTGACCCTGATTGGTTTCGGCACTTTCTCGGTAAGCAAGAGAGCGGCCCGGACCGGACGGAATCCCCAGACCGGCACGAAGATCAAGATCAAGGCGAAGAAGGTGCCGAAATTTGTGGCAGGCAAGAAGCTGAAGGACATGGTGGCAAAGTAACCCCTGCAGGGGCTTTCAGCCGGACGCATGGCTGAAGGCCCCTTTCAGTCCCGAAAGGGCAACGATTCATCAAGGAGTTTGAAATGAAATCCATAACCCGCATCAAGTTCAATCCAAATACGAAGGAGATCGAGGTCGAGGGATCGGAGCGGTTTGTGAAGACATACTTCAAGAAGCTCCAGTCTATGCTCGTCAACAGCGAGGTGGCGGAGAAGGTCCCCGGCCGGGGAAAAACAGCCAAAAAGTCGCCCCAGGCTTTGGGCAAGGGTAAAAAGCCTGCGAAGCAGTCCAGCAAGACCGGCCAGGTTCTTGCGCTGATCCAGAAGAGCCCGCAGGGGATCGCTACGGCAGACCTGGAGAAAAAGACGGGGCTGACCGACAGGCAGATATGGGCCATCGTCCACCGTACGGAGAAGAAGGGCAAGGTCAGGAAGATCGTTTACACGGCGGTCTAGTCCAAAGTGAACCAGCTTGAAAAGGCACTCAAAGTCAAGGATGCTGCAAACCATATATTCAATGGCATCATGAGTGGGTGCATCCAGATGTCCGTTTCTGCTGGAAACGCCTATCGTGATTTAGTCGATCAGTTTTACCAGGATAATAGGGATTTTATTTCTGCACAGCAATATGAAGCCGCCAAGTCGGATTACGAGTATTTCTTCGGGTTGATTGACCAGGCAGTTGCATATTGGCAGCGTAGGGCACACCATGAACACTCGTGAGGGGAGATTGACGGCAAAGGACGGACTTGCCCTTTATTGGAAGGCCTGGCTCCCGGACAATACACCCCGGGCCATTGTTCATGTAATTCACGGTTATGCAGAACATGTCGGAAGATACCAGAATGTCGTTAACGAGCTGGTCCCCGCCGGCTACGCCATCTTTGGGAACGATCACCGGGGGCATGGCAAAAGCGGAGGCAAACGGGGCCATGTGAACCGTTTCCAGGAATTTATTGAGGATGAGCGACTATTTTCACTTAATGTGATCCGTCCAACCTTTCCCAATGTTCCCTGTTTTATGCTCGGCCATTCCATGGGAAGCATCATCGCCATCAACTACGCGGAGCAATACCCGGATGACCTGAAGGGGCTTGTTCTGTCCGGTACAGGGTCATCACCCGGTAAAGGCATCTCCAGGGCCATCGTGATCATCACGAAGATCCTCTCCAGGATTCTGCCAGACATCCATGTCAAATCTCCTCTGCCCCCCGAATTCATATCGAGGGACCCGGAGGTGGTCCGTGCGTACGTCAAGGATCCCCTGGTCTTCAATGTGATCACGCCGCGCCTTGCCGAACAGATGCAGAGATACCTGCTTATCGGTGCGTCCAAGGCCAAGCAAATCTCGTTGCCGGTATTGATCCAGCACGGATCTGCAGACACATCGTTTTCGGGGCAGCAGGAGCTCATTGACAGCATCACTGCCCCGGACAAGACCTTCAAGTTGTATGAAGGTCTGCGGCATGAAGTTTATAATGAACTCATCGCTGACCGTGACAAGGTGCTGTCCGATCTGCATACATGGCTGGACAATCATCTGTAGTCCTGATCGGCCTATTGTCGGAGGACCAGTATAAGCCGATGTAAACCAATGTGCCGTAACTCCCTATGGACGATGATACAGCGTTGAATCAGCTTGAGGGATTGGCAGAAAAGCTCGGGATACCGATCCGGTATGAGATTATCCAAGACGAATTAACGGGGCTGGGTGGATTGTGCAGGATAGAAGGGCAATACATACTGATTATTCACTCAAAGGCGACGGTGAAAGACAAGATAGAGATCATAGCAGAGGCGTTAAGAAGATTCGATCTCAGTGATATCTATCTAAAGCCCGTTCTCAGAGAATTGCTGGATGGGCAATTTAGGCGATGAGGATAAGCCTCCGATCTAACGGTACGATAGCGATATGTCAGGTCTAATAGAAAACCATTCATTATCCCATATACATAAATGGTAAACGCTCGTCATGTCCACCCATAAAATCCCGATTGACAGACTCAGTCCCGAGGCCCTCCAGGGCGTGATTGAAGAATTCATTTCAAGGACGGGGACGGATTACGGTGAAATGGAGGTTTCCTGGGATACAATGTTCCACCGTGTGAAACACAAGCTTGAAACCGGTCTGGCCGTTCTCCTTTTTGATGACGAATCCGAAACTACCAACATATTCCTGGCAACCGACCCGATCCTGAGAAAACTCGATTCACCAGCCGACTGAATGAAAAACGACGGCCCAACCTGAAATCCCACACCATCCAAGGCTGGATTCCGATCGTTTCGTTCAAGCATTTTTAAAGGATCATTAAAATCCATCCGTCATTCGGCCTGAATTTTTCTTGCCCTCTCTCCTCCGAATTAAATTATCTCCATTAAACACAAAGACATGAATCTTATTATCCATAGTGCCGCACAAGTTGGCACGCATCCTGCATTAGAATAAGTCAAACAAAACAAATAAACTCCAAAGGAGACAGATCATGAAAAAGACAATCGGAACGATGGCAGTGGCGGCAATGGTGGTTCTTCTGACAGCAGGGTTCAGCTTCGCGGAATACGCGGTGGCGGGTGTGGGTAACTTCCCCTACTTCCAGCTTGGTTGCCTGATGGTGGGCGGTCTGATCATCATCTCCCTGAAGCACAAGTACGAGAAGATGTACACCGGCGAGACCGTGGGCGCCTTCGCCCTGTACACGGTCCTGATCGCCCTGTTCACCAACCCCGTAATCGACGCGGTGAAGAACCTGGTCGGTTAATAAGGCAGACAGGAACATTTTAGGAAAGGAGGAACGGAGCCATGACGACCCAGACGACGCAACAGACCTATCTTCAGAAGTACGGCCATGTGATGACCGTGAGCGCCTGGGGGTTTGTGATTGTCTTTGCCTCGCTTCTGTTCCTCTACCTCGGGCATCTTCTGGACGAGTGGCTGGGGACGGCGCCGAATTTCATGTTCGGGCTGTTCTTCCTGGCGATCGTGACCTCGATCGGTCGGCTCTACCAGGAGGCCTGGCTCAAGATAAAAGAGGTTTAAAGCCCGAGGATCACGGGCACACGGACATAAGATCTTTTTCATGGTCTGACCAAAAGCCCCTTTCTGCGATGTTGTCGCGGCCCCCCCCCCCCCCCCCCCCCCCCCCCCCCCCCCCCCCCCCCCCCCCCCCCCCCCCCCCCCCCCCCCCCCCCCCCCCCCCCCCCCCCCCCCCCCCCCCCCCCCCCCCCCCCCCCCCCCCCCCCCCCCCCCCCACCCCCCACCCCCCCCCCCCCCCCCCCCCCCCCCCCCCCCCCCCCCCCCCCCCCCCCCCCCCCCCCCCCCCCCCCCCCCCCCCCCCCCCCCCCCCCCCCCCCCCCCCCCCCCCCCCCCCCCCCCCCCCCCCCCCCCAAAGGGGCTTTTGCATTGCCGGTAGTTCAACCCAGGGTCTTTCTTGCAGACACATTAACATGCTGTTGGACGAAGTTCAGTTTACAGCATGTGTAAAGACGGCTGCTGCGGATAATTCCTTTTTATCGGCTAGATTCATGGCTGTGATCTAAATTTAATTTCGTCAGTAGTTTTTTCCCATGTAACCCATTGCTCAACAGTCCGCCCATCCCCCGCGGAAATTGCTCCGGTGTAGGTTGTCAGGTAGTTGCTTGCGATGGCAAACGACAGATCATAGGTTCTTGTTCTGGTAGTCACATGGAAGAAACCTTCCACAGTTCCGTTAACGTAAGAAATTGTGAACTGTGCGAGGTCGTCATGCACCTGGCCATTGACAACCATGTACTGCTCCATCCAGCCCTCTCCAATTGCCAATTCACCATTTATTGAAGAATAATTTATTTCAGTAAAGGTGGTGCCATCTGAATATTTCCCCCTTATGGCTCTGAACGCGTATGTGCCCTTGATGTTTTGTGACGGTGGTGTCACGGTCGGCCCGGACGGTGCAGCGGAACCATCATTACCGCCACCGCCGCAACTCAGAGCGAACAACCCGACAACCAAGACACAGAAACACAATGGCAGGATCTTTTTCATGGCTTTTCCCTCCTTCTGAAGTCTGGTTTGTTGTGGTTGCAATTTGGCTGATTGAAAATTCAACCCATATTGTACTAAAAATAATATAAGCTGACCCGATACGTCAATTGATTCTTTGAATTTGTGATGGCGAAATCAATCGGATTTCATAAAATAATAGACATCGGCTGATCCGCCGGCCATTCAGATGAAGAAAAAGGGGCCATTCCAGCCTGCCTGTCATCCTACAACGGGGACCGTGGTCAATTGGTGTCGTGGATCAGTTTTCTTTTTTAGCTTTTGAAATGACGGTAGCGCTATATTCCTTGTAAGTGAGATTTATGGCTGGTGCAAAAGCAAAGCAGGTTTCAACCCGAACGTGCGCCACGAGGCTGCACAAGAGATGAGGGTAGGTCCCTCGGAGCCGGCTTGCAGGAGCAGGCTTCAAACCACCTTAAGCTGCAATGGTAAAGAGCTATTGTGGTGAGCGTTAAGGAAAAGGCATGGCAAAAGACCATGTCAGGTAAGGTTCAGGGAGGCGAGCGCAAGCGAACTACTTCTGAGATGTCGAAATGAATTGGATGATATCAGAACCGGGGGTCGTTCGGGATTCCGGGATAAGTCCAAGGGGGGCCTGTTTACTGCTTGGGCGGCATCCGGCATAAAGGTAGCGCGAACCTGATCCAGGCTCTTGTGTGGAACGTGGGAACCTGTCGTCCCGATGGTAAGGGAGAAATTCAAGTGGAGGACCCACGAGAATGAGAGTACCGATGCGGGGCACGGGGGCGGACCAACTCGTAGTAGTGTGGAAGTTCCTGTAATGGGAATGGAGCGAAGGGGTTGGATCATCTGATCTTATTGTTTGGTCAACCAGAGATGGGAGGAACCAGGAAATGAGATAAACCCGCTGGGGTAACCTCGCGGCTGGATGATAAGAGCCGGATGACGGGAGACTGTCACGTCCGGATCCGTGGGAGCGTGGGGGTGAAATTCCCCCGCGCCACCGGACTATGCAGAGCAGAATTGCGGGAAAATGTCGTGTGCCGGAACTTGGAAACACCTACAAAGGTTGACTTGTGTAAAGTCGTCAGGACCGAGCCATACGGATGGAAAGAAAGCATGGGTGCCTACTGATAAATGCCATGATTGTACACTACCCAGCTACAGCGCGGTAATCTCTGTGGACCATGCAGTGCGACCTCGCATGCCGGGTGTTGTGGGGAGCTGGGGGTTAGCGACCCCCGGCTCCCCGATTAGCAGGCAAAGATGCTACTTCACCAGTTCGATCTCGCTCAGTTTCCAGGTCTTATCGAACCAAGGCTCAAGCGGGCCGTACAGCCGGAACAGCATGTTCCAGCCCTTGCCGGGGATGGTCTGAATCCAGTTGTGCTCCATGCCGGAAGGGGCCTTGGGCCCAAAGTAAACGTCCACTGAACCATCCTGGTTGATTACCAAGCCCTTGTCCAAACTGCTCACTTGGGGAAAGTCTTGATCGGTCTGAAGCATGGAACGGGTCTGGTTGTCATACACGATCGCTGACCAGAAATCCTTTACTGGCGCGTTAGGCAATACATGCAGCCGATAGGTCTTGCCACCGTCCAGCGGATTGCCCTGGGAATCCAGAAGTCCGACGGCATACTGGGAGCCTTGACCCACCATCTTGGCTTCCATGGCCGGCGTCACGCCTGTGGCATAGAAATAGAAGAAGGCGGCCGCATCCAGATAGGCCACGCTCGGTTGCTTCTGGAATTGGTAGCCACCCAGCCACTGGCGCCAGGTGCTGTTCGGATAGTAGAAAGCCTCAGGTATGCGGCTCTTGTAGGTGATAGTGCGCGCGGTAGCGTCGCCCACCGCAGCAGCCTCGGTCAGTATCTTCTTCATGCGATCGTCAGGCGCGAATGGTTTGCCCTTCTCGATGCCGATCGAGGCAAAGAAACCGAGAGTGACCGGATCAAGCGACTCGACGGGTTCATTCTGAACGACGTAGTTGAGAAGTCTCCAGAACAGGTAGTCCGCTGGTGCCACCGTGGAGAAATCCCGGTTGGACACGTTGACGAAGGTGTTGGACGGCGGATTGGCCGACTGCGACAAGGGATAAATGCGCGTGTTCTTATGCAGACGCTCAATCGCGGGCTTGATGTCCCCTTTCACCGGCATGTTGCGCCAGACGAGGATGGACTCGAACGTAGGAACACGCACGACCAGGTGCCCTCCGGGCACTTCACCATCGTACCCCGGAGGCAGCAGCAGGTACTTGCCGCCCTTGCCTTGGTCCGGACCGACGATGCCGATGTCGGTTACATACCTGAACCAGAAGTCATCAATCATGCCCAGCGTCATGGGGGGCACTTCAACCACCAGCGGACCGTCATGCAGATTGATCCAGATCCATGTGTAGGGCGTAGTGGCGTTCGCCGTGAGAAAGATCGAACGGGCATTCATGTTGGCTTCAAATGTCGGGATCGTGACATTGGCGGGGCCGACGCTCAGCAATCCCTCGCGCAGCCCAGCCATGTTCACCGGTGGCAATGCCAGCAAGTAAGCCTGTACCGCGCGTTGGAAGTCGAGGTTGTCGTAGATCTTCTCGACGGTAGCATTGTCCGGGAACCCATCGAAAAACTTCAGTGTGCCGAGACGTGTTTCCACCTTGTCCGGCGCCGCGATGCCAGGCGGGATATCGGTAGTCATTTTCGTCGTCGGTGGAGTTCCCGCCAGAACCATGCCTGGAGCTAGTGCGCAAACGAGCAGTGATGCCATCAATCGAATCTTCATTCCTATCTCCTTTCGGTTTTGTATTCAGGTAGTCTTGTTACTCAGCTAACAATTAATATACCTGGGTGGCTTTTCCGGTTTAGCGGTATTGTTCTATTTTATTTGAAAAATCATGAAAAGCAATAATGTGTTTAAAATCAGAGTGTATTGAAAAGTGCTACTTGGCAGTTTATGTTAATAAAGACCAAAAACCAAGTTGGTTTATTGTGGGAAATTTGTCTCGTCATCCATTCATGAGTACCGGTAGAAATATTGTATGGCTCGAAGAAATACGGGACACTCTCTTTCAGGAAGGATTTGCGTTTCTTCAGAACAGCCAAAAAGCTCTCAAGTCATCAAACCTTTCCTTCCGTAATTCTCAGTTATTGCAAATACATATGGTCGTATCTTTGTACGTGAGAAGACGATTTCTCCCTTGCGGCAGGTCCGGATAACTTCACGAAAGGCAGACTTGGGTTCATCCATATCGTCTCCCCTCGCTCTGCCATGTGACGAACCGGCTCTGAATGCTTCTGTCAGGATAGATGCACCGGTCTTCCCCTTATCAGGAGAGGGTCGAAAACTCCATTTACCTCTTGCACCTCCCTCAAACTGCGTCGTCGAACTACAGAACACCCACGGTCTGACTTGAAACGACAAGTCGCACGTTTTACACGGCATACCCTCGACAACTTCCGGTTCGGTTTTTAGTGTTTTTCAAAAACAGTCCTGAATATATTGATGCATTGCATAAAAGATTTGTCGATATGGATTCTATCAAGGGGTTAGGAGGGATTAAAATTTATATAAATAATTGTCATTAGTATATATTATTTTTCAGATTATCCATGAAAAAAAGTCGAGGTGATGTTGCAATGCATTAATCTCTGTTGACAAATCACAGCATCATTGTTATATTATTATAAGTAAAATGAAAGGAATACAATAAAAATGGATTACTCAAAGGACTACACAAAGACGGCTCAGCAGATGACCGGTTTTTACAGAAGCACAATTGACAACAGCATCAATGCGATGACTATGATTCAGGATGGCACGGAGAAGATGGTCAGTCTTTCTCTGGAACAATCACCGTGGTTTCCCGAAGAGGGCAAGAAGTTTGTCAACGCTTGGATGAAGGCTTACAAGAAGGGGTGTGACGATCTTAAGGCAGCGGTAGATGAGCAGTACAAGAAATCAGAAGCATTCTTCCGATCTGCAAGCAAGAACTGATTCGGCCGGGAAGGCTGAAAAGGTTATTGGGATAAAACAAGTTAAACGGGTCTTGTCAAACGGAGGCAATCGACATGTTAACAGAACAGTCTTCCCTGTTTCCCGATGAGGGAAAGAAATTTACCACCCAGCCGTGGCAGTGGGAAATGCCATCCCGGGAAGATCGCGAAGATTTCGATGAGAGATACAAAAAAGCTGAAAGAGCTGTTTGCCGGAGTTTAATGCGCCAGGAGCAACTCCGCTTTCAAAACGAAAGCAGCCAAAATTAATCGACACAAACAGTCACGCTGAAGGGGCTTTCCGCAGGTAAGCCCCTTCCTTAGTCTTGACCGTCTGCATGTATGGCACAGGCATGACGCCTGCCCCATCCATCCCGGATGTCGTCTCGCAGATCCCCGACCTTGACGATCACGCCTGTGGGGATCCGCACCCTCAAAGCGGCTCTCTTTTAAACGGCCATTCTTGGCTCAATTTACCACGACCTGAAACGAAGGCTGCTGCGGATAGTTCCTTGTACTCGCCAAAGATCTCATAGGTGGTCTGGGTTCTTAGGACAGGAGACAGGGGTTTTATAAGTGGGAAAGCGCTCCTGGTTGATGGTCATGCCGCAGCCTGTCCCTGCGGCTGGTTGCTGAAGTAAACCATAGCCGGGGTCTTCCTGTCAAAGTTTTGATGCCACCGTTTTTCGTTGTAGAACATGAAGTAGGCGGCAAGTCCTTTCCTCACCTCCGCCATGGAGCCATAGCCTTTCCGGTAAATGTCTTCGTACTTGACGCTTTTCCACAGCCGTTCGATAAAGACGTTGTCCATCCAGCGGCCCTTGCCGTCCATGCTGATCGCAATGCTTTTTGAGCGGAGCGTGCCGGTAAACGCCTCCGCGGTGAACTGGCTGCCCTGGTCCGTATTGAAGATCTCGGGACAACCGTACCTGCGGATCGCCTCCTCCAGGGCGTCCACGCAAAAGGAGCTGTCCAGGGTGTTGGACAAACGCCAGGCGAGAACCATCCGACTCACCCAGTCCATGACCGCCATAAGATAACAGAACCCCTTCGCCATGGGAATGTAGGTGATGTCGGCAACCCACACATGGTTTGCCCGTGTGATCTCAAGGCCGCGGAGAAGGTAGGGATACTTCACATGCGCAGGATGCGCCAACGAGAGCCTCGGCTTGACATACAGCGCCTCCATGCCCATCCGGCGCATCAGACGCCGCACCCGGTCACGTCCCACGTCATACCCTTTGGCCCACAGCTCGTCGCGAATCTTGCGGCTTCCATAGAACGGGTACGCCAAATGGATCTCGTCGATCCGGCGCATCAGCTCCATCTCCTGCTCGCTCGGCGGAACCGGCTTATAGTAGATGCCGGATCGGCTCAACCCCAGTAGATTGCACTGCCGTGTCACGGGAAGTTGGTCCCCTTTGTCGATCATCGCTTGGCGCTCGCATCGCCGATACGACCGAGCGCGCCGGATAAAAAATCGTTCTCCATCGACAACTGCCCGATCTTTGCGTGAAGATCCTTCACGCTCGGAACCGGCTCGGGCTTCCTTTCTCTGCTGAAAATGTCCGGGGCATGTTCCAGAAGCTGCTTCTTCCACTCCGTAATCTGGTTCGGATGCACCTGGTAACGCTGCGCAAGCTCAACGAGCGTCTGCTCTCCTTTCAAAGCGTCCAACGCCACCTTCGCCTTGAACGCCGGCGCGTGATTCCTTCTCGGTCTCTTACTCATATGCTGCTCCTCCTTGGCATTCATTATAGAGCAGCTTCACCACTTATGCACCTGTCCAGTTTTGCCAGACCAGCTCTCTCTTCCGTGAAGATATGCAAGATTTCGACTGGTAATCAAAGAAAAAAGCAGCGCCATTTCTGATGCTGCACGAGGATCAATATGAGTGCGACGAGGAAAAAAGCGGCGAGGATAACCAGCAGGCCTCGCCTGGAGATCGGGGAAATGATTCCGTGTCTAATCTGTAGGTTCATAACCATTCCACACAATCACCCCCCGGGACATGATTTTTCACATGGGTTTTTGCCACATATTGCTACAGGGAGCACGATACAGACGGGAACCTTGAACCAAAGACATTCCATCCGACCAGGGTTCACCTATCAAGGGGCGGATAGTCCGTATAGCCCTTTGCTCCCGTCGTGTAAAAAGTATTTTCGTCCCATTTTGCCCAATCCGCGCCGCGCCGGATGCGCTCGACGAGATCAGGATTCGATATGAAGGGCTTCCCAAATGCGACCGCGTCCGCAAGCCCTTGATCCAATACACGGTTGCCACGGTCGAGATTGAAACGACAGTTGATCACCAGCGTACCTCTGTAGCGCGGACGAAAATGTTCCGCAATTTGCTTGACGGCGAAGGGCACAGTATCCACAGGGACCATGGGTTCGACAAGATGTGCATAGGCGAGATTCGGGTAATGATTCAATCGATCCACGATATAATCAAATGTCGGGATTGTATCCCGGTCAATCGTAATGCCGAAGAAACCATGTGCCGAGGGATTCAATCGGATTCCCACTTTCTCAAATCCGATGTCGCCACCCACGGAATCCAGCGTTTCAAAGAAAAATCGGGCTTTGTTTTCGTGGCTGCCTCCATACTCATCAGTGCGGATATTGGAACAATTTGTGAAGAACTGGTGGAAAAGATACCCATTGGCCGAATGAATTTCCACACCATCAAAACCGGCCAGGATCGCATTTTCGGCCGCCTTTTTGAAATCGATCGTAATGTCATGTATTTCCTGAATGGTCAGCGCGCGTGGCGTGACGGTGTCCTTGAAGCCTTCTGGTGTAAAAGTGTTGTCTTTGGGATTGATGGCGGATGGCGCGACGGGAAGTTCGCCGTCATGAAAATCAGGATGGGACATTCGGCCGCAGTGCCAAAGCTGACAGAAAATGTGGCCGTTGTTGTCATGCACGGCCCGCGTAACCTGTTTCCAGCCCTCAATCTGCGCTTGGCTGTGAATGCCCGGGGTGTTGATGTATCCGACAGCCTGTTTTGAGACTTGCGATCCCTCGGTTATGATCAGGCCGGCAGAGGCCCGCTGGGAATAGTATTCGGCTATTAGCGCGGTGGCCGCGTTCTCGGGATTATTCGCCCGACTTCTTGTCATTGGGGCCATGAATATCCGATTCGGAAGTTCATATCGTCCAATCCTGACGGGTTTCAAAAGAGCATCGTTTGCCATCTTTCTCTCCTTTTTCTCGATATGAAATCAGTATAAATATGAGTTCCTAACTTTTTAGAGGATCATTAGAGATCTTTCTTGGTTACAGAATAACATAGAAGCATGCATAGTGAAACAAGACTTTCGGTAGGATGGTATAATGGGTACTGTTTGGAAGCGTGCGGTTTTATTGGAAGGACGGCATGCTCTATTTCAGGAAGGAAGCGCTATTACACAGGGTTTTCTCATCCCGGCAGTCGATTCTTATATATCATGGAACAAGAAAGTCATTCAATATTTCCGCTACCGTTCCGGGCTGTTCCTCATGCAGGAAATGGTCGGTCTCCGCTTCGACAACCCTGATGTCATTGAAACACTCATCAATATGGTTCAGGTATTCGCGAATAATAACCACATCCTTGTTCCCGTATATATAGAGCGAGGGCATGGAAAATTTCGTTCCCGCAAGTTCGTCCCAGCGCTTCCGATCCTCTCTCATGGCGCGGTAGTAGAGAGCCCCTGTGGCCGGGGTGTCCTTGATGGCATAGCACCGGATATACTCGGCCAGGGCCTGTTCGGAAACTTTTCCTTCCCTTCCGGCCCTTCCAAAGAAATAGCGAACCCACACATCTTCGTTGCCTGGAATCAGGGCTTCGGCCAGGCCGCCGCCGCCGCTGGAAATATTGATACCACAAGCGAAAGGACCCGTCAGCCTGCATGACCCCTGTTCCTTCCGCGTTACCCTTCCGGTTGTTTATGATGTAGATGTTCATCAGGACGAGGCGCCTGGTCCGCTCAGGAATCGCCAGAGCCACTTCCTGGGCCACGGCGCCACCCCAGTCATGGCCAACGAGAAAAAAGCCTTTCACACCCAACTGATCTATTATTGCAATGACATCCTGTGCCAGTTCCCGTTTCTGGTAACACCGCGGGTCCAAGGTCCTTTCGCTTTCTCCAAGTCCCCGAAGGTCCGGGGCGATGACCCTGAGTTCCTCCCTCAGAAAGGGGGCAACCACTTCCCAGCAATAAGAGCTCTCAGGCCAACCATGAAGCATGACGAGAGGAATTCCATCGGTGTTTCCCCTATCGCGAACATTGAAGGTTCCTCTGGAAAGAGACAGTTTCATTGATTCCATTCTATCGATTCCTTCTTTTCACGTGTGTGGAGGTTTTGTTTATTTGATGTGGAAGAAACATTCGGGATCGCCGTAAAGGTGATCATTATGCATCGAAGTCTTGTAACCATGCAGAAAGGGCAAGTCTGTTGAGTTCAGGGAGTTAATCAAATCCCTACAAGCATAAAGTCATTGCGAGGAATCTTGCACGAAAAGGGTTATATTAGCAGTCCCTGTTGTTGAGTTTTCGTAATTCCTTTCGTAATATCTTACCCATTGGGTTTCTCGGTACGCTTTTCGTAAATTCAACAAATTTAGGACACTTGTATTTTGCCAGATTGCTCTGACAGTATTGGAGAATCTCTGCAGCGATGGCCGTCATTCCCTCTTTTACGACAACATATACTTTGATTTCCTCACCCAATATGGGATCTGGAACGCCAATGGCCACAGCGTCTTGAATGGCCGGATGTTTATGGAGAATTTCCTCAATATCCCGAGGGTAGATACTAAAACCACCTCGAAGGATCAGATCTTTTTTCCTCTCCACAAGATACATGTAACCGTCTTCGTCCAATCTGGCCATGTCGCCAGTGTGCAGCCAGCCATTTATGAAAGTCCTCGCCGTTTCTTCGGGTAACTTATAGTAACCTGATGACACATTGGGACCTTTAACAAGCAACTCACCAACAGTCCCTGTAGGGACATCTTCGCTGTGAGCATCTACAATTCGGATCTCAACTTCTGGCATCGGTTGACCAATGGAGCCTGGCTTTGTGGGACGTTCATGATAATTCGTGCTGACTGCCGGTGAGGCTTCTGAAAGACCATAGGCCTCAAAAACTTTGCAGTTAAATTTCTGTTGGAATTCTGTCATATGTGCCAGCGGAAAAGGTGCTCCGGCACTGAGACAGTTTTTTAATGAAGACAGATCGTATCTTGCTGCTTCTGGGCTGTTCAGCATCATCATAAACATGGCTGGGACACCAGGCATATCCGTAACCTTGTATTGCTCTATCCATTTAAAAGCCTCTTCAACCTGAAATTTCCGCATGAGAACATGCAGGTTTCCATACTTGTATGCCTTGTTCATGGTCGTGATTCCAAAAGAATGGGAAAGGGGTAAAGCGACCAGCGTAACATCCGTTTTCTTTGTGCCATGGGCGATCGCCGCGTTGATTGCATTGGAATAAAGATTCTTGTGAGTCAGCATCACGCCTTTGGGGGTTGAGGTGGTGCCAGCCGTATAAAGGATCACCGCCAGATCTCCTTCATCGATGGCTGGAAGATCCTGTGCTTCAAAATGATTCCTGATCAGAGTCCGAAAAGGAAAAGTTCCCGCAGGGGTATTTTCGTCTACGAGAATTACGTTTTTCAAGGGTTTGATCGTCCGCAACATGGATTCGTTATTTTGAAAAATTTCACATGTGGTGATCATCGCAGTGGCTTCACAGTTACCGAGAATGTGGTTTAATTCCTTACCGCTCAATAGGGGAATGAGCGGAACGATAATGGCACCGCGCCTGAGAATTCCCTGGTAGCTTATAAGGACCTCCGGGCAGTTGGGAAGCATAACCACCACGTTATCACCCTTTTTAATACCAAGTCTCTTAAGACCATCAGCCAGTCCATTAGCTTGATTGATCATTTGTTTGTTTGTGAAAGCAGCACCCTCAAATATGATAAACGGATATTCGCCGAAGTTTCTCAGGTTTTCATCGGCAAGTGTGACAAGGTTCATCAGTTGTTCTCCATTCTGATCAGGGTTGACCTACTCTTGAAATCCTACCACATTTAGCGTCAGAGTTCTGCCATTGTTTTGGCGATTACCTGAGTGAAGTTGGTATAGGTTGTCTGAATCAGAAAAACAACCCTGCAGGAAGGTGAGAGCTGGTCTGGCAAAACTGGACAGGTGCATAAGTGGTGAAGCTGCTCTATAATGAATGCCAAGGAGGAGCAGCATATGAGTAAGAGACCGAGAAGGAATCACGCGCCGGCGTTCAAGGCGAAGGTGGCGTTGGACGCTTTGAAAGGAGAGCAGACGCTCGTTGAGCTTGCGCAGCGTTACCAGGTGCATCCGAACCAGATTGCGGAGTGGAAGAAGCAGCTTCTGGAACATGCCCCGGACATTTTCAGCAGAGAAAGGAAGCCCGAGCCGGTTCCGAGCGTGAAGGATCTTCACGCAAAGATCGGGCAGTTGTCGATGGAGAACGATTTTTTATCCGGCGCGCTCGGTCGTATCGGCGATGCGAGCGCCAAGCGATGATCGACAAAGGGGACCAACTTCCCGTGACACGGCAGTGCAATCTACTGGGGTTGAGCCGATCCGGCATCTACTATAAGCCGGTTCCGCCGAGCGAGCAGGAGATGGAGCTGATGCGCCGGATCGACGAGATCCATTTGGCGTACCCGTTCTATGGAAGCCGCAAGATTCGCGACGAGCTGTGGGCCAAAGGGTATGACGTGGGACGTGACCGGGTGCGGCGTCTGATGCGCCGGATGGGCATGGAGGCGCTGTATGTCAAGCCGAGGCTCTCGTTGGCGCATCCTGCGCATGTGAAGTATCCCTACCTTCTCCGCGGCCTTGAGATCACACGGGCAAACCATGTGTGGGTTGCCGACATCACCTACATTCCCATGGCGAAGGGGTTCTGTTATCTTATGGCGGTCATGGACTGGGTGAGTCGGATGGTTCTCGCCTGGCGTTTGTCCAACACCCTGGACAGCTCCTTTTGCGTGGACGCCCTGGAGGAGGCGATCCGCAGGTACGGTTGTCCCGAGATCTTCAATACGGACCAGGGCAGCCAGTTCACCGCGGAGGCGTTTACCGGCACGCTCCGCTCAAAAAGCATTGCGATCAGCATGGACGGCAAGGGCCGCTGGATGGACAACGTCTTTATCGAACGGCTGTGGAAAAGCGTCAAGTACGAAGACATTTACCTGAAAGGCTATGGCTCCATGGCGGAGGTGAGGAAAGGACTGGCCGCCTACTTCACATTCTACAACGAAAAACGGTGGCATCAAAACTTTGACAGGAAGACCCCGGCTATGGTTTACTTCAGCACCCAGCCGCAGAGACAGGCTGCGGCATGAGCATCAACCAGGAGCGCTTTCCCACTTATAAACCCCTGTCTCCTGTCCTAAGAACCCAGACCACCTATGTGTTCACGGAGCCCCTCCCGAAAAATCGGCACCAGTGAGGATGCGCTGTACATCCCGAAACAAAACAGTGCCGTCGATGGTCGGCATCGCAGACTTGTACATGCCATGCAGACCCTTCATAATTCCTTGAAATCAAGTTTTTGGAAAAATGTGAATGTGTCGCAGCTTTCACTCCGAACTGTTCAGATGAGGCCAAGAAAAATCTGAACCGCGTAGCTTATTGGCTCCACCTACAAGACTTCAGAATGGACACGAGACAAGTATTGAATATTACCATTCGTAAACCGACATTTTTTAGTGTGGATAAAGCCGTTTTATAGGTAGCTGCAATCGAGATAACAATAGATTACTGGATTAGCTCAGCGAGAGTCAGCAACTCCTTGACGATTTTGCGGCGTTCTCCATCATTGAAGGGAGATACGGACAGTACTTCCATCAGTCTGAGCCCTTGAGTTGCCAGCGTAATAACCGCAGCCCGCTCAAAACTGAGCCCATCCCTTGTGAGATCGACGAGGGTCTGACGGTAACGCGACCGAGCTGTGTCCAGCAGTTCCGGGGAATGGGCTCCTGAGGCAAGAATGGCTGCCGTAACATATTTATATTTACCGATGTCTTCAGCGAGACAGGTTTTTACATAAACGACAGCCTCGCGCTCCGGACCGGTTGAGGTCTCGTTCCTCATCTTCATTTTCGTTCTGCTTTCATCAATGTGTTTCTTAAACCTGTCCAACATCGCCTTGAGCAGTGATGCCTTGTCGGGGAAGTGGTGGAGTAAGCCTCCACGACTGATCCCTGCTTTTGATGCCACCGCCTCAAATGTCAGATTGCTGGCCCCCGCTTCAATAACCACCTGCTCCGCCGCATCAATGATGCTTTCTCGCGTATTATCCGAATGTCGTGCCATGCTAAGGCTTCCTTTCAATCAACAATAAATTGTGGAATCAGATCGCTTCCACGTCTTCATCCTTTGCTTTTGAAGTTTGTCTATTCAACTATTATAGATACCGGACTCATGTGGTTTCAATTTATTATCATAGGGGAATGAATCATCCAAAAGGCATTTATTATGTGTGGTACTTAAAAGCGGGGAGTGAAAACAACGGGATGGGAAACAGTCAGTTGTTTAAGTATTTTTACCATCCAGGGATGAGGAGCATATACCCCTGGATGGTAATTACAACAATCTACATGCTCTGATCTAGGATACAAACATACTTTTTTTTACCATTTAGAAGATATAATTCTTCTTGGTTTTGCACTAAAGTGTATGTCTGTCTTCCAAATCGCAATGCCTTCCCGTATGAAGGCATATAAATGTCTATGTTACCACGGTTTCTGCGACTTGTCCGATCTTTGACGATAAAGGTCCCCAGATCGCTGATTTTGATTTTGGTTCCCAATTTGAGCCCTTTACGTTCCAAGTCCGGCGAAACAGCTACAATCCCCTTTCTCACGGTCTCTCCAGAAGCCGTCTTCCCCTTATTGTGGTAACACTCCTTCAATGTGTACGCTGTCACGGATGTTTTGATTTCTTCCGCCCATAAACTGCCGGACGAAACAAACAGGATACACATTCCTAAAAGCACGACTCTTGCTACTAATAGGTTTATTCTTGTCATAATTACCTCCTTGTGCTGAAAAGAGCAAAAGCTCTCTTTTTTGCACAGATTGGGTTATGGCTACCTTAGCCTACCCGTAGCTCCTCTATGTTAACACTCTTACAAAGAGCGGAATACGATAACTCGTCCTTATTGCAGAATCCCAATCTATCCCGGAAATATTAGAAGGAGAAATAGAGTTTTGATAAGGACTATCTGTTGAAGGTGGGGGACTATATACAAGCTGTTCTTCTATGTCAATTACTCTTTTTCACAACGTTGGTCTCAAATGAAAGTTATTTATTGATTTCCAATTGCAAGAGTTGATTGCCGTCAAAGATGCTGAATACTCTCTTTCAGGAAGTTAATTCAGTACCATTGAACCGCAACAGAGATACGTTGTGGGCAAACAACCGGTGCGGTCTGCTTGACGTAGGAGTCCCAAGAGTGCATCGTGATTTATACATTTTCTTGAACTTGATGTCGCGTCTTTTAAATGAGTCATGAAGAAATAAGATATTTTCGGTTATGTTTATTACACATGTCCAGTGTCCATCTTCTTCATGATTAGCAATCTGCCAGTTGTAATCAACAATTGCTGCACACTTATCTTGTCCGCCATGCTCTTGGAATGCTTCCTGTAACCGTCTCCAGTATTGATCGATGTTATTGGGTCTGTTTCTGCCCTGCAATGGTTTCTTCCAATCGAGATTGAGATTTCTATCTTTCAGAAAATCCTTCGATTTTTTTAGCATATATGAGATTTCTTGAGTGCTTGTTCCATCCCAGATAAATTCAATAGGCGTTTGGGGTTTTTTCTTGCGCTTTCGATTATTCCGTTTGTAAACAGATCTAATCAGTTCCTTGAACAAATCAGTACCATCCTCCTCAGACAGTCTTTGTCCTGCAAGACGACGGATGGCATTGACCAGTGCGTATATTCCACAAAGTCCATCCATTTCTCCCTGTTGTAATGGCTTAACCATAGCGCTCGTCTGTTTGTCGGTGGTTCTTTGCAGAGAATTCCTGCTTGTCTTCTAAAAAGGCCACTTAAATTATGCTATCTGTTAGGGGCTCTTGTCGGTTGCTTATCCAACTTCTTTTTTGACGTTTCTTGCTGTTTTTTAGCATTCTGTTTCTGACTCTTTTCCTTATCCTTCTTTCCCCCTTTGTCTCCCATGTCTTGTCTCCTTTCCTACTGATTCTCAGTTTCCTCACTTTGAGGCATGCATTTAACGATCTCCTCCACAACTTCCTGTTCAGTTTTGTCAGAACCCGCGTTCATGGTTTGCGTTTTTATACTCGCTTTCTGCTGTTTAGCCATGATGCGCTTTGAAGCCTGGTCTATTTGCTTCTGCTGTCTTGCTCTTTCTTTATCCCGTTTGCCAAAGTTGTACATGGACTTTCCGATTTTTGAGCTCCTGTTCTTGTCCTTCTTTCAAACGTCGCAGAATATGTTGAAAATGGAGAGGCGCTCCAAGACAGAATATCGCAATGGAACGCCTCTTTCCTTACACGCGGTTTTTTAATTGAGTTTCACGTTTTCTGCTGCAGGGCCTTTTTGACCCTGGACAACATCGAAGCTGACAGACTGGCCCTCAGTTAAAGTCTTGAAACCAGCGGTTTGAATGGCACTGTAGTGGACGAACACATCCCCACCGTCATTCTTCTCGATAAATCCAAAACCTTTACTCTCGTTAAACCATTTTACTTTACCTTCTGACATAATGAGCATCCTCCTTTCTTAGAATTTACCAAAAGTCGAATTACCAATATGACAGAAATAAAAAAGCCGCCAAGACTCTAAAGAGCATGGTGGCCACCTTTGCACTTCAAATTGTTATAACCCAACTTTAACTGTACCGGACTGACTTATGACCATAGCAAGGTACAGGATATGAATCCCTTTTATTTTACTTTTCTCATAAAGTCAAGGCATCTTTCATTATATTTCAGTAATTCATTCACTCTCCCTATAATGGAATCCTCTGGTCGGCAGTAATGCGTAATGAATACATGCCTATCGCATGGTAAAATATTTATAGATATACAAGGACTGCCACTTTGTATCAGCTTTATTTTCTGTTTCTGTCTGACGGCAGGAGGAAGAACTATAGAACAACACTCTCCAACTGAAGAGATCCTAATTTTGCCGTTTTCACATTAAGAAAAGACGAAATCCACCTATGCCGTCTTGTCTTTTACTGGAGTCCATCATTTAAGATCCGGTCTTTAAGGGTGACAATCACCACGAAGACCCATGGTTCTCTTTTTCGTTAACATCCAGCAGATAGACTCAATACGCACATCGCAGCATTTCGTCATCATTGATATAGCGACGCTCATCATCAATGTCAATGGGCATGCCGAAGATCAGCGCGACTCAAACAAGGATCTACAGCTTGCGAACAGCCTCGGCAGCAGGATCCTTGGCGCCTTGGACAACATCGAAACTGACACGATCACCCTCAGCCAGCGATTTAAAACCTTCGCCTTGAATTGCTGAATGATGCACAAACAGATCCTTGCCACCGCTACAGGAGGTGGAAGTTCAAAGACTAAATCCGATATTGAATTTTAATGCCGTGTTTATTGCCATACAAGGGGAGGGCAGGGTCATAAATGACACTGTTTGGGGTTGCCGGTCATTATATCTCAGGTAGAGCAGATGCATGAAGAATTATGGATCTTACCACAGCAGGTTTGCATGGGAATTCATTGAATCCGATCTAAGAGTAAAACCGTTGACTTGTACGGTATGCCGTGTAAAACATATGACTTGTCGGTTCAAGTCCGACCGTGGGAGTTCGGTAGTTCGCCCACGTAGCTTGAGGGAGGTGCAAGGGGTAACCTGAAGCATTAAGTTCTCTGACAAAGGCTTCTTAAGGGAGTCGAGCAAACCTGCGGGTCGCAGCGTGAGCGAACCCAGATGTAGCCACGCAGAAAGCCGTCTGGAACGCATGCTTGTGGGGGGAAGTAATGATGAAATCATCAGAGCAATGCCCTGTTCTGTTTTTCTGGTAAAACAAGAAGTATGCATGGTGGATTAAATCTTCTATTGGGACCGCCTGAAATCATCCTCTCTTTAAAGTATCCCTCACCATCTTGAGGCTCCACCAAATATTGAGGCCAAACGGGGCATTTCAGGTTAGTCCGCCGCTCTCTCCTGTTAATCTAATTCCCTGTTATTAAAGAGTGATTTCAAAATTCTCCTTTTTATTCAGCTCTTGGCAGGCCACTTGCAATTACAATTGTCATAATCATGGTCATCTCACCCAAGATCAACTTGGAGGTTGAAGATGATCCGATCACGCGAAAGAGAGGAGAAACGGACATGAACAGTATATTTTACATCATTGGCGTTGTTGTTGTTGTGATTTTCATAGCAGGCTTTTTCGGACTGAGGTAGTCCCGGCCTCAGCATGACCCGGATTATTGCCGCCGCGCAACGAAAAAAAGCATCAACCCGTACATCGGGAGAAAACGGTCCACTCGACTCAGTTTGAAGTATTCAAAGAGTTCGGTGCGTTTTGCGAAGATAGGGATGCGGTGGTTGACGGCAATCCGGTCAGTTCCCTAGAAGAGGCCATTGCATCTCTGCATTCCAATGTTTGCGTGAGTTTGCGCACCAATGAAAAATCACGGGAGCCTGCCATGAAGGAACAGATGAAAGAGCTGCAAAAACTCAAAGGGATAGGGGAAGTCCTGTCACGGCGCCTGGTCGAATCCAGCTATGACACAATTGCCAAGGTGGCTGCTGCAGAAAAAAAAGGGTTGGAGAGAATAGCGGGGATGAATCCGCAAAAAGTGCGGTCTGTCGTAACCCAGGCAAGGGAGATGACGGGCGAAGCTGAGAAAAGCCGGCACACATGGCTGAGGTGAGGCCTCAGACCGAGGGGAGGATGCAAATGAAGAAATTTGTTCAAGGCATCATCACAGCTTTGATGATGATCGTCCTGATGTTGGGGCTGTCGGGTTGCACGAAAGAGGGCCCGGTCGAGAAAGCCGGCAAGAAAGTCGACAAGGCTGTAGAAAAAGCCGGAGATCAGATCGACAGGACGAGCGAGAAAGTGAAGGACGCCGTAAAAGACGTCAGGAAGTGATACTCCCCCGGCAGGAGCCGGGGCATCTTTGGGCTTCAAGCGTAAATCTGTTTGAGCCCTCCGGGCAGCCGCTTCATCTCCAGACAGCAGTCTGGAGTTTTATGCGGCTGAATAATGAAAGGAGAGACAGACTGCACAACGAGAGGTTAATCGAGAGCTGTCCGGCGAAATTCTGGAGCAAGCGGACGAGACGTCGTATCCCTCTTCAACTTGATTTCGACAAACGGACGAAGGCGGGCAAGTAAGATCAATTCACGAACCTCTACCCAGGGCAAGGCCTTGGACAGAGGACAGTCTTTAATTAGTTCATCCTGAAAAATAGGATATTTAAAAGTATTTCGTCGTGCCGTTCTTTGACAACTGAAGATAATTATGGATGAGAAAGGGTTTCCGGGGTGATTTCCCCTACGCGGCCCGCTTCATCTCCCTTAAGGTTTGCTTTTCTTCCCTTCGCCTGCTGAGATGGACGATCTTTTTAGTGTTCCAAGCCAGGGTGGCCCATACCACATTGACAGTATCTCCTGCCGCCCCTTTGTATCGGCACCGATTCATCCGATGATCACATTTGAGATGGCCGATGATCGGTTCGATCTTGATCCGCTGCTTCAAGGCTTTTCGGAACCAGGATTCCTCGCTTTTCGGATGAGGCGTCTTTCCCTTCTTGGGAATAGCGATCCGTTTGACGCCCCATCGCCTGCGGCAGTTCTCCTGTTTTTTGGGAGACTGATCGAACCCTCGATCACCGGTGATTTCATGGGGAGGTTTTCCAAGTTTCTCTTGATTCCGGAAATCACACGACCGAGGGTGTTTACATCGGCAATGTTGTGTTGATATTCCAAATGGGAAAGGATCAAGCCGTCATCGTTTTTGGAGAGGGCAACGACGGCGCCAAACTCACACTTGGGATGACTCTTGCCCTTCTTGATGACGGCGACATCGGGCTCATGCAGAGAACAGATCCGGTTCTTGGGGGATTTGCCGGACAGAACCTGTTTTGTTTGATCGACAATTTTCTCCCCGAGAGAGACCAAACGATTGATTGTCCGTCCCGCTTCCTTGAATCCTCGGCTGTAAAGGCTGTTTGCCACTCCGGCAGCCTGCTTGACTACGTGGTGGGTCATCTCTTTGAGTTCTTGGATCGCTTCTTTCCTGCCTTCCGGGTTTTTCCGGTAGAACTTCTTGATTCCGAGGAGGAGCTTCTTCCCGGTTCGGTTCATAGGTGCGAAAGGGTTTCCGAAGGGCTACCTCCTCGCGAACCCTCTTGATCTGTTTGACGATCTTCTCTCGAATCCGGTGAAGGAGATCGGCATCCGTCGGATAGGCGATGTTCTTGGGTTGGGCAGTGGTATCCACCGCCACCCGCTTGGTTTTCACCAATCCCATGCTCGACCAGGCCTTGAGCAACACCGCCTCTATCTGTTTCATCCCCTCCGTGCCGATCCGGTTCCGGAACTTCACCAGAGATGTGGCTTCCAAAATCTGACCACCCTGGAAGGTGTTAAATCCACAGAAGCACTGCCAGTAGGCATTTTCATGAAGCATCTCGACAGCCCGTTCGTCTGAACAATCATAACGGTGCTTCAGAATATGGATTCCAACCATCAGCCGGATGGATTTCCCTTGGCGACCCAGGGGACTGTAGTAGACACACAGCGCATCGTGAAGGCCATCCCAATCAATCAGCTTGGCAGCACGGAGCAGTTCATGATCCTGATTGAGGACATCCGAAAACAGGGTTTCGAACATAAGAAGTTGCCTTTCTGGAATTTGTACTTTCATATCATAGACTTATAGCACATTTTCCGGACAAAAACAACCCTAAATCCACAAATTTCTTCAGTTTTCAAAGAGCAGAATCAATGTTTACGCGGGTTTCAGCCCGCATTTTTCAGGATGAACTAATTAAAGGAGAATGAAAGATGGAACCGAAACAGTTTGCGAAACAAATGATTCAATTCAACAAGACAGCATTTGACAACACCTTCAATGCCATGACGGTGCTTCAGGAGCAGACGGAGAAGATGGTGAACGGTTTCATGGAGCAGGGCACCTGGATGCCGGCGGAGGGCAAGAAAGCCGTTTATGACTGGATCAAGGCCTGCAAGCGGGGCCGAGAGGATTACAAGGCCACGGTGGAGGACAACTACAAGAAGGTGGAGGAGTTTTTTGCCGGCTTTGACAAGGGCAAGGCCACATAGACAACGATACGGATAGCGGGCGTGTGATCATGATTATCCCCTTTATACATAACGAATACTATCAGATCCTGCCGGAGTCTCGGAGCGCATCATGCACCGAAAGAAGCAAACAATGAGAGCCGGTGTGCAATGAGATGTAGAAGGAGAACCCGTCATGAACGAGGAACAGAGAATCCGTCCATCGAGTCTCCTGACCTCCACGCCCGCCGATAACCGGATGGGCCTGAAGACGGCGGTTCCCTGGAAAAGCCTGTGGGGAGGCGCAAAACCCGGGCGCTATTTCAATATCAGAACTTTCTGGACGACGTCAGCCGCAATACCCTGTTGTTCGGGCCCTTTTCCATCGCCGCCGGCATGCAGAGCGCGTTTTTCAAGTCCGCCTTCACGGAACCGATTAGGACTCATGCCCGCATCACGGTGCGGGCGGGCAAGGAACCGGACATCTTCCGGGACATGAACGGCTGGATTTACAAGAATTACAGCCGTACCCTTTATGACCTGTGCGGCTATTTCATGAAGAACGGCAGATTCGACCGGCAGAAAGCCCGCCGCGTCGCGACAACTCCGGACGGTCAGCGGATGCTGAAGGAGTATGTGCAGGAATTAGCCCAGATGGAAAACAGCTACAATTCCCTGGGCATGACGCGGCTTCACGCTATGAAGGAGATGTTCAAGTGCCTCCTCGTCGTCATCACGGAAACGCCCCTCGATGGGGAGGACCTTCCCTACATGAGAAAGAACGCCGACGGGACGGACGGGATGACCTTCAAGGAATACCTGGCAGAAAACCGTTTCCGCCTGGAATGCCTTCACAAAGCAAACGCCTTCGATCCGAAGGAATTTTCGGAACGGACGACCCACGGCCGGATCGGTTGTTCCGACTACCGGATCGTCAATGGATCGAACATGCAAAGCGCCCGCCTACGCTATTATCCTCTGCCGAAAGGCGTCAAGCCCAACGGCAGGGTGCTTTACATGTCGACGCCCCTCATCAACAAACCGGAGCTGTTCGATCTTGCCGAAGGAAAGTCTGTTGTCCAAGGGATGTTGCGGGAAGGCTACGCCGTTTACCTTGTCGACAACGGTGAGTGCGGTCCAGACGACACGAACCTCGGCCTCGATTTCTTCAGCAAGACCGTCCATGACCGGTACATCGAGATCATCGGGAAAGAACACCCCGGCGCCGAGATCGATGTCATGGGCTATTGCATGGGTGGAACGTTGATACTGCCGTACCTGGCCCGGCGGGCGGAAGAGCGCCTATCCCGGGGCGAGAAGATGGACATTTGTAAAATTGCTCTGGTGGCATCGTCTGTCCGGTTCGACGACGACGAAAGCGGCCACGGCCAGATGCGGTCCTTCATCCGCCAAAACTATGACCCCGACCTCATGAATGAACTGTTCGGAACCGTGAACATCCCTCCCCAAACTATTGATTTCGGGATGAACGACATCCAGCCCGGCGTCCACTACAAGGTCCTGAGCGGTTTCTACGAGCGCGCCATCGATTCCGGCGCCATCGAAGACTCGGCACCATTCCTCTACTGGCTCACCCACGGGACAAAATTCCCGGCCAGGGCCCACCGCGAATGGATCGAGAAATTTTTCCTGGGCAACGAACTCGTGGAGGGTACATACAGGCTCCCCTCGACGGTCCCGGAACTCGACGGTCAGCCCGTCGATATGGAAGCCCTTCACAGGTGCGGCGTCCGGATCTTCGACTACCGGGGCTCGAGGGACCCCATCGCCCCCCCGGGATCCTGCGTGGCCAGCCAGTTGTGGGGGATGCGGACCGATGGGGATATTCAGATGAACCTGGGTGGCATGAACTGGACCATTGAAAAAAACATCGGCCACATCTTTGTCGTAAGCAAAAAACTCCTCGCAGAGTACTTGAAAGCCGCCTCCGACTTTCTCAACGAGGTCAAGTCCGGAGGTATTGACGAGACGCCCTGAGGTAGGCACGCCATGGGCAAGGTTTGGGGCTACGATCTCATCGTTATCGGTGCCGGCATCGCTATCTGGAAGAGGAGGAGAAGATCGGTTTGTTATAGACTTCTTCTATGCCATTGCAACCACATCGTCACCGCTGCCGAGGTTCCGTCCGGTCCTCGAGAAGTCCGAACTGGAGAGGTTGCCTCTGCCTACAATCCAGACACATGGCAGACATCCGGTCCGACGCTTGCCCCTGAAAAACCGCAGCGGCTCAGGATACAACGGCAGCCGGTCGATAATTCGTGCTGATGTAATGAGTACCTTCTGGCTTTTTCTGCAAGTGTCACTGCTTCATTTGGTAATCAATACAAGCCTCCGATCACAACGTTAACGAGTAGTAGGTGGATGTACGTCTTCAAATGGTTTTGGACAGATGGGATCAAAAGCTAAGAGAGGGTTTCAGGGCTCATATAAACCTTTCCTGCCTTTTCAGCAAGTCTCAAAGGGTGATTCTGCTTCCTTCGTAATAGCATCGTCTTTTGTTTAATCTGCCCGCGCCGTTCCAAGACTTCAAGGTCACGTCCATAATACACATCCGCTGGCGTAACATTCTTCAATGCCTCGTGATACCGACAGTTGTTGTAATAATCCACAAATATGCGGAGCTGATCCTCAAGCTCCGAGGGACTGTAATAATGATCCAGAAGAATGAGATTTTTCATGGAACGGTGGTATCGTTCGATCTTCCCTTGCGTCATCGGATGATACGGCTTGCCTCGGGTATGGCCAATCCCTTCTTCCTCAAGATAAGCACTCAGGGCTTTTGAGACATAGCAAGGACCGTTATCCGATAAGAGCCTGGGCCGGTTGACCACCCTTACATGCCGGATGCCCGTAAACAAAATCGCATCGTTGAGGGTCCGCTTTACATCATCGGCCGACATCCCCTGACACAACCGCCAAGCCAGGATAAACCGGCTGTAATCATCCAGAACCGTGGACAGATAATACCATCCCCAATACACCACCTTGAAAAAGGTGAAATCCGTCTGCCACAGTTCATTGACGGCCCGGGTCGGGTGAGGAAACTGCTCATGGGCACTGATCACCGTATAGAGCGGGCTCGTCACCAGATCGTGGGCCTTCAAAATCCGATATACCGTTGATTCCGAGATATAATAGCCCCGTTTATCCGTGATGTGCCATGCAAGCTCTCGGGGTGAGAACTCGGGGTGATCCAGGGCTGCTTCCACAACCCGTCGTTTCTCCCACGGCGGGACCGCATTCCAGAACTGCCTGGGCGGATGGCACTGATTGGCCAGACCATCATAGCCATGCGCCTGATACCGGTGATACCAGGCGTAAAACGTGCTGCGGTTGATGGCGAGTTCCCCAAGCGTCTGCTTCACGCTCAGCGGCGATCCTTCCACGAGCCGGATAACTTCCATCTTCTCGGCCTGACGGTACCGCATATACCGCTCCGCACTCACTCCAGACCACTCAAACTTTTTTTTAGAACCCGGTTCTTCAGGCTCAACTCCGCCACCAATTGTTTTAACTGCTCATTCTCATTCCGTAGATCTGATACTTCATTACTGCTGGCTTCCCGAAGGGTATCCCCGCTGAGCTGCCGCTTGCCCGCCTCCAGAAAGGCCTTGCTCCACTTGTAGTATATGCTCGGGGCGATCCCTTCTTTCCGACAAATGTCCGCAATGCTGGCTTCCCCTCGCAAACCCTCCAATATGATCCGGATCTTCTCTTCTGAATTGAATTTGCGTATCCGCATACTATTATGGGTTTCCCTTTTCCATAATAGCGGGTGGCAGAAAACCTTTGTTTCAGTTTGATGTATTTCAATTCTGTTTCATGAAATTCACATGTTGACATGTGATAAAAATTTGGAAAAAGATGGAAACAGATGGAATGGATAGGAATCGATAGAATTGTTGATCTCTATGGTGTTTTCAGTACTTACGGGAAATCAGCACCGAGATCAAGGAGTTATAAGTATTTGAAATAATTAACTAATTTGGACTGAAAATCCGAGTGTCGGCAGTTCAATTCTGCCCTGGCCCACCAGTAAAATCAAGGGGTTAGCCTAAATGAGGTTAGCCCCTTTTCCTTTGCCTGATTGGTCTCTTCCCATCCTCTCCCCACTTTCATTTTACAATCTTCATTGACATCATCGTGGCGACATCCTTTTTAAGAGTTTTTCTGCCCTGTCCGGATAGAGTCTTTGCAGTCTCTGGAATGCATCTGATGCAGCCTCCCGGTTACCGGACAAGGTGTAGGCAATGACAAGATTCTCCCAGGCATCGGCATCCGGTTTGATAAGCAGGTATTGCTGAAAGGCTTCGACGGCTTCGTCGTGTCGTTTGAGGTATCCGTAACTGAAGCCGAGATTGTTCCAGGCCATGGCATTTTTCGGGTTGATGCGCAGGGACTGTCGGTAGGCCTCGATCGCCTCATCGTATCGTTTGAGTTTGACATAGGTGTTCCCGAGGTTGAACCAGGCTTCCGCGTATTCCGGATTTGTGCCCAGGGCCTGGCGATAGGCCCCGGTTGCTTCATCGAAGCGGTTCAGCATGCTGTATGTGTTTCCGAGACCGATCGATGCCTCAACATAGGCCGGGTCAACGCTCAGGGCTCGATTGTAAGCCTCGATCGCTTCTTCCTGTCGGTTGAGTTTGCTGTATGCATTTCCGAGTATGTACCATGCAAAAGCGGATTCCGGATCGCCTGTTGTCCACTTTTTGCACCAGTCGATCAGTTTCTTTGGATTATTGATCTTTTCCAGCTCCATGTACCGTTTCAGCCATCCGATATAAGCAGATCCCCTGGTATCCGTTTTCCTGCCTGTCTTCGGTTCGCCCTCTGCCCACGCAGTCATGGCAAAGCTCATGCTCTCCCCGCCCCCCAGCTTGATCGTGGTCAGGCCCAGAAGGCGTCCTTCCCCGTCAAACAGTCCCCCGCCGCTTGAACCGGGAGAGACGGCCGCTGTTGTCTGTATGAAAAATGGCGGGTAGCCACCCCGGAGAGAGGTGACGATTCCTGACGAAAGCGACAGTTCCCGACCGCCCGGCGCACCCACGGCATAAACGGGATCCCCCGCTTTGATGCTTGTCGACTTTACGATCTCGGCCGGTGTCCCTTCGATTCCCTTTGCATCGAGTATGCAGATATCCGTGCCTCCGTCCTCCTCGGACGGGGTGGCGGTGACACAGTCTTTCCCCCGGCAGACCCAGAGGCCAATATTCTTCTCCACGACGTGGCAGTTCGTCGCAACCTTGCCTTCGGAAATCAGCACGCCACTCCCGGATCTTATTTTCTTTCCCTGTGCATCCAGAATCTTCAGAACCACCACGGAATCCCGGACCTTGCTGAAAACCTGGTCAGGCTTGAGTGCCTGGGCGGACTCAGGAAGGATTGAAAGAAGGAACAGGGCGCAGATCCATACCGTAAACGTACCGTATGTTCTCACTTTTTTTCGGCCGATTCTTGCTCCCGCCATTTCACTGCATCCTGCGCAAACAGGCATTTGACCGCGCCCATAGGGGTCATTCATCCCCTTGAGCAAGCAGTATCATACTCAAAGATAATTTCACACGCGCCTTTTCTGCTCTGTGGATTTTTTTTGACATAGGCGCCGCCCGCCGGGAAGGCGGTTCTTCAGCCTGAGAAGGCGGCCATAGCACTGGACAAGGCCGGCCTTGCCGGGATTCATCAGGGCAAAGCGGTTGACTGCGCCGCCTGCCATGGCAAGACCATGGAAGTGGACGACAACGAAACAGCCGTCAATGCGAAGTGCAAAGGGTGCCATGGTTCCCTCTCTGATCTGGCCGGGAAGGGCAAGGGCCACATCAATGCCCACAAGTCCCATCTTGGAGAGATCGGCTGCACTGTCTGCCATCACGGGCACACCGCATCTCGATCCTACTGCCTGGGCTGCCATGCTCTCAGCATGCCGATCCCGGGGAGCGGCGTTCCGGCGCCAGAGAAAAAAGCCCCACCCAGGATTGATCAAAAAAAGGATGCTGCTGATATCGTAATCATCGGCGCGGGGGCGGCCGGTTTCACGGCGGCAATCACCGCTCACGACGCAGGCGCGAAAGTTATCCTGCTTGAAAAGCAGCCCATCACGGGAGGCAACAGCATGGTTTCGGCAGGAGGGATGAACGCGGCAGGCACCCGGATGCAGACGGCAAAGGGTGTGAAGGACAGCCCGGACGTCATGTTCAAGGACACGATGACCGGGGGCAAGAACATTGCCAATCCGGAACTGGTAAAGATGCTGGCTGAAAAATCATCCGCATCCATCGACTGGCTGACTTCGATCGGGGCCGATGTGAGCGATGTGGGCCGGCTTGCCGGAGCAAGCGCCAGCCGGGCGCATCGCCCTGCCGGCGGGGCGGCGGTGGGCGCCCATCTGAACCAGGTTCTTCGCAAAAATGCTAACGACCGCAAGATCGATGTCCGGGTCAACAGCACCGTCCTGCAGGTTCTCAGGGATAAAAACGGGCGTGCAACAGGGGTTCAGGTGGAAGGGAAGCACCGCGGGCTTTACATCATCGAGGCAAAAGCGATCGTCATCGCTTCCGGCGGTTTTGGCGCCAATGCGGTCATGGTCGAGTCCTACCGGCCGGAATACAAAGGCATGACGACGTCGAACCAGCCCGGCGCTACCGGCGAGGGCATGAAATTCGGTGAGGCGGCCGGCGCGCAGCTTATCGACATGAAGGAAATCCAGATCCACCCGACCATAGCGGCGGGGAGCAAGATTCTCATCACCGAGGGGGTGCGCGGCAACGGGGCAATCCTCGTGAACAGGGAAGGGAATCGCTTTATCAATGAGTTGACGACCCGCGATGCCGTGTCTGCGGCCATACTTCAGCAGCAGGGCAAGATGGCTTATTTGATCATTGATGAAGGCATCCGGAAAAGTCTGAAGCAGATTGAAGGATACTTCCATCTTGACCTGGTGAAGGAAGGGGCATCGCTGAGGGAGCTTGCAGCGGCGATCGGCGTTCCCGCGGACGCTCTCGAGAATGCGGTCGCCAGGTACAACGCGGCTTTTGACGCGAAGAGCGATGCCGAGTTCAAGCGGCCGGATATGCCCCGGCCCATTCGAAGCCCGAAATTTTACGCAATCGGGGTGCAGCCCGGCGTTCATTACACAATGGGCGGACTTAAAATCGGCAGTGACACCCAGGTGATTGGCAAAGATGGCAAACCAATCCCGGGGCTTTTTGCGGCGGGGGAGGTCACGGGGGGCGTTCACGGGGCAAATCGTCTTGGCGGCAATTCTATTTCGGAAACGATCACTTTCGGGCTGATCGCCGGCAAAAGCGCCGTGAAGACCGCATTGAACAAGTAATTTAGCCAAGGAGTGAAGCGGCTTCGCGGTCAACCATCCATTGCAGGTTTCCGGACTCCGGACGAATGGCCTGAGCCGGGAGAATGTCCGGACGATATGCCCCTGTGAGAACCTCTTTCAGGGCTTCCGCCTTATCCTTTCCGGACACGATGAAGATGACGGCAACGGCATTGTTGATCACAACCGGGGTCAGGGTAATTCGCCATCCCTTGAATGGATCAACATAGTGAGCAATGACCCAGAGGTTCCGTTCCTGAAGGGAATCTCTCCCCGGGAAAAGAGAAGCCGTATGCCCGTCCCCGCCCATCCCCAAGAGTACCACATCGAAACAGGGAAGTTTACGCCGTCCGCTATTGCCGGTCTGAAAGAAGTCCCGGAGATCCGCTTCGTAGCATTTTGCTGCGACACCGGGTTCCAGTTCCCCGCGGATCCGATGGATATTCCCGGCCGGCAACGGTACATGATCCAATAGGCTTTCTCTGGCGGACCGGTAGTTGCTCTCCGGGTGATTCGGCGGCACGCAGCGCTCGTCTCCCCAGAAGAGATGAATGGTCTTCCAGTCCAGCCGGCGCGAATAATTTCCCTCGGCAAGCCGATGATAAAGCCCCGCGGGCGTTTGCCCCCCGCAGAGAGCAAGGGAAAAGGACCCCCGCAATTTCCCGGCCTCATCCGCGTGCCGAATGAGAATCTCCGCCGCAGACCGGGCAAGCAATTCGGGCGTGTCAAAAATGATGACGTTCCTCAACGGTTCCCGTACTCCCGACTGCAGCTGTGATGCCAGGAGAGCCCCTCCATTGACAGAAAATCCTCGGCCGCCCGCGGCCCCCAGCTTTCCGGTTCATAAGGGGCGGGATTCGCAGCGGGTCCGCCTTCCATTGAGCGGATCAGGGGATCCACAATGGTCCATGCCCACTCGATTTCATCCCGGCGCGAGAAAAGGGAGGCGTCTCCCTGAATTGCGTCCATGAGCAGGATCTCGTAGGCGTCGGGGAGCAGATCGCTGCCGAAGTGGCTGCCATATTGAAAAACCATGTCAACCGGCGCCGACTTCATCATGGAACGGGGCAATTTGGTCTCGAAGCCAAGATGGACGCCTTCGTCGGGCTGAATGCAGACCGAGATGTGATTGGGGGTCAGCTTGGCATCCTTGGAAAAGAGCAGATGCGGGACCGATTTAAACTGAAGGCTGATCTCCGACGCCCGCTGAGACATCTTTTTGCCCGTCCGCAGATAAAAGGGCACTCCCTGCCATCGCCAGTTGTCGATGTACATCTTCAGGGCGACGTAAGTCGGTGTCGTTGAATCCCGGGCCACGCCGGACTCTTCGCGATAGCCCCGGTACTGCCCGAAGATGCAGTCCTCGATCCGGATGGGGCGAACGGCCTGGAGGACTTTGACTTTCTCGTCACGAAGCGCCCGCGCATTGTATGCCCCGGGCGGCTCCATTGCGACGAGCGTCAAAAGCTGCAGCATGTGATTCTGGAGCATATCCCGGGCGACGCCGGCATGATCGTAATATCCTCCCCGGTTCTCCACGCCGCCGGATTCGGCGACGGTGATCTGAACATGATCGACATAATTGCGGTTCCACAATGGCTCAAATATGGCATTGGCGAAACGAAAGGTGAGAATGTTCTGCACCGTTTCCTTTCCCAGGTAGTGGTCGATCCGGAAGATCTGGCTCTCGACAAAAACGGAGTACAGGTGGTCATTCAACAGTTGCGCGCTCTTGCGATTCTCTCCGAAGGGCTTTTCGATGATGATGCGGCTCCACCCCCCTTCGGTTCGATGGATGCCGGCACGGCCGATCTGCAGCGTGATCACGGGGAAAAGAGCGGGCGGGGTGGCCAGATAGAACAGGCGGTTGCCGCTGTTATGATGCGTTTCCGGATTCACCATGCATTTTGCAAGATTGCGATAGGTCTCCGCATCGTCATAATCCCCCCTGATGTAACGGATCCTCCCGGCAAAACGCGACCAAGTCGAGGAAAGTCCCTCCCCGTCCGGTTTGTGACGCGAATATTCCCGGACACCGGCGGAGAGTTGCTGCTGAAAGACATCTTCCGGCATGTCCGAGCGCGCCACGCCGATGATCCGGGTGAGCGGGTGGACAATTTCCATGGAGGAGAGACTATGCAATGCGGGGATCAGTTTTCTCCGGGTCAGATCTCCTGAGGCGCCGAAAATGACGATCGTGACCGGCTCCGCCTGTATACTGGCATCGTTCATCGCCACTCCTCCTGCTATGCTGACGGATCTTTGCTTTTCATCTCGTGTCCGCCGAAACGGTAACGCATCGCAGCCAATAGCTTTGCCGCAAAACTTTCATCCTGGCGGCTCACAAAACGCATCATGAGCGAAAGGGTGATCACCGGCGCAGGCACATCCTGATTGACTGCCTCGAAAACCGTCCATCGTCCTTCCCCCGAATCGGCAACCCAACCGCGGATGGATTCGATTTCCCTCTCGTTCTCCAGCGCTTCGGAGATGAGATCCAGCAGCCATGACCTGACAACGCTGCCGGAACGCCATACCTCGGCGACCTTGCGGAGATCCAGATTAAATTCCTTTTTGGCCTTTAGAATTTCGAAGCCTTCCGCATAGGCCTGCATGAGTCCGTATTCGATGCCGTTATGGATCATCTTGACGAAGTGACCGGCTCCGTTCGCACCCATGTATCCCCAGCCCCGGTCCGGAGCAGGGGCCAGCGTTTCAAAAATGCTCACCAGGCGGTCTGCAATCTCCCGTCTGCCGCCGATCATGAGGCTGTAGCCCTCGGTGAGACCCCAGATGCCACCGCTGGTCCCGACATCGATAAAGTGGATCCCGCCTGCTTCGATTTTCGGAATCCGGCGGATCGTGTCGTTAAAGTTCGAATTTCCCCCATCGATGAGCACATCGTCCGGTGACAGGACAGACAGAAGGGCATCGATCATTTGGTCCGTCGATTCTCCAGCCGGCACCATGATCCAGACCACTCGCGGCGGCGTGAGCGTGGCGGCAATCTCTTCAAGGGTGCGCACAGCGACAATCCCGGGCTCTTCCCTGCAAAGGTCGAAAGCCTTCTCCGGGGTCCGGTTGTATACAATGACATGATGACCTCCGCGGGCAAGCCGGATGGCGATATTGCGGCCCATTCGTCCCAAACCGATGACGACAATTTGCATAAGCGACCTCCTGTCGATTTTGTGTTCCCTGATGATTGTGCCTGTCGGATCGGGGACGCGACTTTCCACCGTCAAGCAAGACAGCATCAATAGATGGCGTACGGATGATGAAGCAACGATAGAAGCACTTTCACGATAAATGATTGCATCGCATAAATCAAATATTTGTTGTTTCATTGTAAAAAAATCGTTGCCGAAGATGACACGATAGCGGACAATAACGGTGGGGAGCGGATATTCTACCGCAATCCGCATGACGGAAGTTTATCCGCCCGTGAGCATCCTCGTGAACAGCCGGGGTTAAAGCGATGAGAGATCAGGAAGGCAGGCCGGAAGGAGCAGCGACAGCCGAGGCGCTGTTGCGGATGATCAAGGATCTGGTCACGGAACTTCACCCCCGCCGTTCCGCCGCGAGGGTCGTGACTTTGGACAGTTCCCTTTCCCGTGACCTGGGGCTGGACAGCCTGGCGCGGGTTGAACTCCTCGCCCGCATAGGCAGAAATTTCAACGTGGTTCTTGCGGAGGGGGTGCTCGGGCATATCGAAACACCCCGGGATCTTCTGCGGGTGATCGTCAATGCAAGTCCCTTGCGGGCGGCAGCAGCTTCTCCGGAAACAGCGTCGGTGGCGCTGGGGGAGGTCCTTCCCGCACCCCACAGCGCCCGAACGCTGATCGACGTCGTGAATTGGCATGTTGAGAAGCACCCGGACCGGCCCCATATTCGCTTCCTTCGCGATGCGGGCGAGGGAGAACTGCTGACCTACCACCGGCTCAGGGAAGGGGCGGCAGCCTTGGCGGCGGGGCTTCAGGAGAATGGATTGCGCCCGGGGGAACCGGTATCCCTTATGCTGCCCACGGGGATTGAATACTTTTTTGCCTTTCTGGGCATTCTTATGGCAGGCGGCGTGCCGGTGCCGGTTTATCCGCCGGTGCGCCGGAGTCAGATCGCAGACCATCTTTACCGTCACAGTGCGATCCTGAGGAACTGCGGGACCGCCATCATGATCATCTTCCCGGAGGCCAAGCGGTTTGCCCAGGTTCTCAAATCTCAGGTCGAAAATCTCCGCAGTCTGGCCACGGTGGAAGAATTGATGTCCGGGCCCGGTGCCTTTCATGAACCGAAACTAAAGAGCAGCGACACGGCCTTTCTCCAGTACACCTCGGGGAGCACCGGCAACCCGAAGGGCGTCGTCCTGTCCCACGCCAACCTCCTCGCCAATATCCGCGCCATGGGCGAGGCGGTCGAGGTGAAAGCCACGGACGTCGTGGTCAGCTGGTTGCCCCTCTATCATGACATGGGCCTGATCGGCGCCTGGATGAGCAGTCTTTATTACGCCGCCTTTCTGGTTCTCATGTCTCCCTTGAGTTTTATCATCCAGCCGCAAAGCTGGCTCGGGGCGATTCACCGTTACCGGGGCACGATCTCGGCAGCCCCGAATTTCGCCTATGAGCTCTGCCTGAAAAGGATCGCCGATGAAGACCTCCGGGGTCTGGATCTCGGCTCATGGCGGGTGGCCTGCAACGGCGCCGAGCCGGTAAGCCCCGACACCGTGGAGCGTTTCTGCGAAAAGTTCGGCGGGTATGGTTTCCGGAGGGAGGCCTTCATGCCCGTGTACGGTCTGGCGGAATGTTCCGTAGGCCTGACCTTTCCGCCCCTCGCGCGCGGCCCTCTGCTTGACCGGATCGAGCGGGCGCCCTTCATGATCGGCGGCCGCGCCGTGCCCGCCGCGGAAGCCGACGAAAAAGCCCTGCGTTTCGTGGCCTGCGGTCGACCGCTGGCGGGCCATGAGATCCGAATCCTCGACGCCGCCGGTCGCGAGCTTCCCGAACGATTCGAGGGACGCCTCCAATTTCGGGGACCATCGGCAACCAGCGGGTATTTCCGCAATGCCGAAGAAACGCGCAACCTCATCCAGGGTGACTGGCTGGATTCGGGAGATATGGCTTATATGGCAGGCAACGATGTTTTCATAACCGGCCGCAGGAAGGACATCATCATCCGCGCCGGGCGCAACATCTATCCCCAGGAACTGGAGGAGGCGGTGGGGGCTCTGCCCGGCATCCGCAAAGGAAATGTCGTCGTTTTCGGCTCCGTTGACCTGGCTGCCGGCGCCGAAAAGCTGATCGTATGGGCGGAGACCCGTCAGGAAGCACCGGCTGAACGCGACGCCCTGCGCCGGGAGATCGATGCCCTGACCATGGATCTGGTGGGAACGACGACGGACGACATCGTCCTGACGCCGCCGGGAACCGTTCTCAAGACATCGAGCGGGAAAATCCGCCGTGCCGCCAATCGCAGTCTTTATGAACATGGCGCCATCGGCAAGGGTCCTCTTACGATATGGTGGCAGATTGTGCGCATCGCCGCCGCCGGGGTCTTTCCGGAACTGCGGCGTCTGCGGCGCGCCGCCGCCGAAAGACTGTATGCCGCCTACTGCCTGGGGCTCTACCGGTCGCTGACCCCCGTCGCCGGGCTATCCATTATCCTGCTCCCGAAATCCTCCTGGCGATGGGCCCTGATGCGGAATACGGCTCGTTTCCTGGCGCGTGCAACTTTTACACCGCTCCTGGTTCAGGGGACGCAGAACTTGCCCCGGAATCGCCCTTGCATCCTGGTGGCCAACCATGCCAGTTACATTGACGCCTTCGTCATGGTCGCCGCACTGCCCCTGGCCTTCAGCTTTGTCGCCAAAGTGGAGCTGACCAGAAACCCGCTGAAACGCATTCTGCTGGAACGCATCCAAACGGAATTCGTGGAGCGTTTCGACAGGCGGAAGGGGGTTGAAGACGCCCAGCGCATCTCTCATGCCGCCCTCGCCGGCCGCTCGCTGTTCTTTTTTGCCGAAGGCACCTTCACCCGGGTCCCGGGACTGCTTCCTTTCCATATGGGTGCCTTCCTGGCGGCGGCCGAAGCGGGTCTGCCGGTGGTCCCCATCGCCATCCGCGGCACCCGCTCCATTCTCCTGGAGGACACCATGTTTCCCCGACGGGGGATGGTCAGCGTCGTCGTCGGAGAACCGATCGAGCCCGCTGCGGTCAGAGATAAAGCACAGCCGGAGATATGGGCAACGGCCCTGAAGCTGCGGAGCCTGGCCCGTGATCATATCCTGCGCCACTGTGGCGAACCGGATCTGGCGAACGAAAATTCGCCCCTGTTGCAGGAAGTCCGAACCGAGGAAAGATCCGCTTCTTGAAATCGGCAAACGACCCGTGTGCGGCGTCCCCCGAAGAAGCGATGATCTGAGGAGGCATCATGATGGATCAAAAAAGAGCCATCTGGTCATGGGCACTTTACGACTGGGCGAATTCGGCCTTCGCGACGACGGTGATGGCGGGCTTTTTCCCTCTTTTCTTCAAGGTCTATTGGGCGAATCCCGACAACCCCACCGAAAGCACCTTTTACCTGGGTCTGGCAAACTCCCTGGCGTCGGTATGCGTTGCGATTTTAGCTCCCTTCCTCGGGGCCGTTGCCGATCAGGGGTCGGCAAAAAAGAAATTCCTTCTCCTGTTCACATTTCTTGGATGCGTCATGACAGGCGCCCTCTGGCAGGTAGCACAGGGCAGCTGGCTGCCGGCCGTTGTTTTTTACGTCACGGCCTCCGTGGGATTCTCCGGCGGAAACCTCTTCTCCGATGCCCTCCTGCCGGGCGTGGCTTCGGAAAAGAGGCTCGATTACGCCTCTTCCCTGGGATATGCCCTGGGTTACGTGGGCGGTGGATTGCTCTTCCTCGTCAACGTCCTCATGTACCTGAAGCCGTCTGCGTTCGGGATCCCCGACAGCCCAACGGCCATCAGACTCTCCTTCCTTTCCGTGGCGATCTGGTGGGCCCTGTTTTCCGTACCCGTCTTTATCTTCGTCAGGGAGCCCGGGAGCGTGAAGTCCGTACCTCTCCTGAGCGCCTTCGCCATGGGCCGGCAGCAACTGAAGAATACCTTCCGCGAAATACGGCGTCTCAGGATTGTCGGAATCTTCCTCCTCGCATACTGGTGCTATATTGACGGCGTCGATACGATCATCCGGATGGCGGTTGACTTCGGCATGTCGCTGGGCTTCCCCTCCGGCACGCTCATCACAGCCCTGCTCATGGTGCAGTTCATTGCCTTTCCCTGCACCCTCCTCTACCTCAGGATCTCCTCGCGACTCGGCGCCAAGATGGCCGTCATGATCGCCATCGGCGGGTACAGTCTCATCACCGTATTCGCCTATTTCATGGCGAAGGAGTGGCATTTTTATGCCCTGGCCGCGGCGGTCGCCGTCTTTCAGGGGAGCATTCAGGCCTTGAGCAGGAGCATATACGCGCGCATCATTCCGGCGTCCCGGGCGGCTGAATTTTATGGCTTTTACAATATGCTTGGCAAGTTTGCCGCGGTGATCGGCCCGGTGATGGTGGGTTCGGTGACGGTGCTGACGGGCAATGTCCGCTTCGGCATGGTCTCCATCCTTGTTCTCTTCATCGTCGGGGGCTGCCTCCTCAGTCGCGTCGATGTTGCCGCGGGTGAACGCATTGCCAAAGCGTATTGAGCTCAGGTCCTTACCGGGGGAGATCGCTCGCAATGAGACCTGTCCATGCCGGGCTGTCAATGTGACATTCGGTTATAAAGGATTTTTAATGTTGCCCATCGCGCCGGATCTCGAACCGGCCGCACCGGCCGCTTAACATCTTCCTTTCACAACTTCGGCTTTGATGCCGTTTCTCTTGGTGACGACGTATAAAAGGATGCCGAGAAAGATCAGGGACGCCCCGATTACATGATAAAGGGCCATGCGTTCCCCGAATACGATATTTTCGGTGATGGCGGCGGTCAGGGGGATGAGGCCGAAAAAAACGGCCGCCGCGTTGGGGTTGGCGTCCTTGATCCCCTCGCTCCAGAAATAGAACGCAAGGTTGGTGTTGAAGAGGGAAAGAAAGATCAGGGCCGCGATCAGTGCCAAGTTCACGCTCGCCGCGGGCACGGGTTCGAGGCTGAAGGGCAGAAACCCGATGGCCGCGAACAGGGAACCGTAGGTGACATTCTCGATCGACGTGATCTTGTCCTCGAATATCTTGACCAGGATCGAATAAACGGACCAGCTCAGGGCGCACCAGACGATGAGGAGGTTCCCGATGTTCACGTCCATCGCGATGATGGACATGAAATTTCCCTTGACGATCACGACGAGCGCTCCAGCGATGGATAGGGCGATGGACAGGAAACCCGCGGCGTTCAGCTTGTCCTTGAGGATAAAATACGAGAGGATGGCGATGTTCAGCGGGTTGCTCATGACGATGATCGAGGCCGTCGTCCCGGTGGTGTAGTTCAGGGCGACGTATCCGGCCAGATTGTTCAGGTAAAAACCTGTCAATGCGAGGGGGATCATATAAACAAAGGTCCTGAGCGTGGGCTTTGTCGGTTTCGGGTAAAACAGAAACGGCAGAAAGAACAGGGTGGCGAGGATAAACCGGTACTCGCCTGTAAGGTAAGGCCCGATCTGCACCACCCCGTATCTGGCCGCCGTCCATCCCATGCCCCAGATGATGCACGCGGCTGAAAGTTTCAAATAACCGATCATGCCTTGTGCATCCCGGAGCATGCGGATGAGAAATACCCTTTCATGATTTGATCGCTTGAAGATGCCGCGGGAACCTGCCCGAGAAAGCCCGTCACAGTCCTTTTTTCTCGAACCAGCGGAACAGCAGTATGCCCAGCACGACCATGACCGCGATGACCGGCCAGTGATTGATGCCGAGAATCTGCGGGATCGTGATCTTGCCGAAATCTCCCCAGGTCAGGACGGTTGCCTTCAGGGTGGGGTAGGCTTCGGCAAAGAGCGCCGCTCCGGCGAGCATGCCGATGATGCCCCACAGGGCGTCCCATCTTCCCTCGCCGAGAGCGCCCATCTGTGTGCCGGGGCAGTACCCGAGGATCCCCCAGCCGATTCCAAAAATCAGGCCGCCGACGATATTTCCCCCGAGGATGGTTGCCTTGAGGGAGAGCTTCGCCAGTCCCAGATCCACAAGGAGGTAGACGCCGACCATGGCCACGAGGATTGTGCTCAGCATGAATTTGACGATCGTCATGTCCTTGAGCAAAAGGGCGCCGAGCTGCTTGTCATAGCGGATCACCCGCCCTTTCTGCAGGAGAAACCCGAAGATCATGCCTGTAATGAGACCGTACATCAGTTCGTTCATGATTTGTTCCCTCCCTGGTAGAGAAGACGGGCAATGAGGATGCCGCCCACAAAGAAACAGATCAGAGAAACATAGCCGCTGGCTGCCAACTGAAGCGACCCGCTCAGTCCGTGACCGCTCGGTCACCCGTCGGCGAGACGGGCCCCGAACATGGCAACAGCCCCTCCGACCACGGCGGCGACGGCCCGCTTCGGAACAGACGGCCCGAAGCGCGCCTTCCACCGCGAAGGAACGGCCTGCCAACGGAAGGACTGAGACGTCGTCGAAGAAACCAGGGCGCCGATGAAGATGCCCACCACGAAGAGAAACTGCCAGTCGATCTTCGGCATCTCCTTCTTGAAGTATTCCATCTTTGCGACCCGCTCGGCGTCAAAGATCCTCTCGATGTAGCCCGCCGACCGGACGAAGGTTGTTGAAGCCCCGATATATTTCCCGGTAAACCAGACCGAGAAGACGAGCAGCAGTCCGGTCAGTGCGCCCGCAATGTAGGGGTTCCATCCTTTTCTTGCTTCCCGCTCCATAAATGCCTCCTTTCCTCTTTAATTTTGATTTCTCTGATTTCCCAGGTTGCCCGGTCCGGTCACGGCCGCCCTCCGGACGCCTGCTCCGAAGGCGCCGCGTAAATCCCTTCCCCCAGCAGTACCGGCAGCGCCTTGCCCGCCGCATCGCGGATCGCCTCGTCGTAAAGGCACGACATGTCGTTCGCCTCGGGATTGATCTCGATGCACCGGGCGTTGTTCTCTTTTGCGAACCGGGGAAAACCCGCTGCCGGATAAACGACCCCGGATGTCCCGACGCTCACGAAGAGGTCGCAGCTCCGGATCGCCGCGGCCCCGGTAGGTGGCAACGCCGCTCTTTGCGGACATCCCCGCGCCGGCGAAAAAGACGATGTGCTTATATTTCGCGGGATCGATGGGGTTCATGTTTCGAATCCTCTGTAAACAGATTACCACGAGTGATTCCCGCCTCACAACAGCAAACTGCATGTCCCGATACGGGACGTTGACAACCGTCCACCATCTATGCAACATTCATCTAAAATGAGTGGAATAATAGTGGCGGCTTGTTGTCGGTTTGCGACGGTTATGGCCGCAGCGCTGGTTTGAGAGAATGGTGGGGTGACGGATCACCCGGTAAAATATTCGGAGAGCGTGATGGGATCCGGCAAATGCAGACGGTTTTGTGATTTTTTCAAATGGGCGACACTGGCCATGCTGGTCCTGCTTTCTCTTTGTTCCTGTTTTTCCAGAGGGAAGAATGTTGACCGGACGGACAGGTTCGTTCATGAACTGTCGGACAAGGATCCGGCCGTCCGTTGGAATGCCGCCACGGCTCTCGGGGCGACAAAGGATGCCCGAGCCGTTGATTCCCTGATTGCCGCGCTTCGGGATGAGAACTTCACGGTCCGCAGCGCGGCCGCGGGCGCCCTCGGAAAAAGCGGTGACGCCCGTGCCGTCGAACCCCTTTTTGCCGTCCTGAAGGACGAAAACTTCAGTGTCCGAAAGGATGCCGCCGATGCCCTCGTAAGAATAGGCATCCCTGCCATAGGCACCCTGATCGCCGCCCTGCGGGAGAAAGACGCATCCGTCCGAAACGCAGCTGCAGACGCCCTTGCGAGAATGGGCCCCCCTGCCGTCGAGCCCCTGATCGCCGCCCTGAAGGACGAAGATCCGTCCTTGCGGGGGAGCGGCGCGGATGCCCTTGGAAAGATCGGGGATGCCCGCGCTGTCGAACCCCTGATCGCCGCCCTGAGGGATGAGGACCATGGCGTCCGCAGGAGCGCGGCGGATGCCCTTGTGAAGATGGGCTCCCCTGCCGTCGAGCCCCTGATCGGCGCCCTGAAGGACAAAGACACAACCGTTCGCACCGAGGCTATGGATATCCTTGGAAGGATCGGGGATGCCCGCGCTGTCGAGCCTCTGATCGCCGCCCTGAAGGATAAAAAATACATCGTCCGGAGCGGCGCCATGGATGCCCTTGGAAAGATCGGGAATGCCCTTGCCGTCGAGCCTCTGATCGCCGTCCTGAAGGACCAGGACCCGTCGATCCGGAGCGGGGCCGCGGATGCCCTCGGACAGATCCGGGATGCCCGTGCCGTTGAACCGCTGGTTGTCGCACTGAGGGACGAAAACTATGGTGTCCGAAAGAATGCTTTGGATGCCCTTGAAAAAACGGGGCGTCCTGCCGTTGAGCCCTTGATCGCCGTTCTGAAGGATCAGGACCCGTCTCTCCGAAAAAATGGCGCGTCTGCGCTCGGGCAGATCGGGGATACCCGCGCCGCTGACCCGCTGATTGCTGCCCGGCGGGACCAGGACCCATCTGTCCGAAGCGAGGCCGAAGTCGCGCTCGCGAAGATGATCGCCCCGTTGATCGCTTCCATGAAGAACAAGGACCAGGCTGTCCAAAGATATGCTGCAGGCGCCCTTGCGCGAATCGGGATTCCCGCCGTGGCTCCCCTGGTTGCCGCCCTGAAGGACAAAGATCCGTCTGTCCGGAGCGGGGCAGCGGAGGCCCTTGCCGGCATAGGCATCCCCGCGGTGGCTCCCTTGATCGCCTCCCTGCAGGACAAGGATCAATTTGCCCGGAGCGGGGCAATCGGCGCCCTCGCACAAATCGGCGGTTTCGCCGTGGCTCCCCTGGTTGCCGCGCTTAAGGACAGGAATCCGACTGTCCGGAACGGGGCGACGGAGGCCCTTGGCAGGATTCGGGATGCCCGTGCCGTCGAGCCCCTGATCGCTGTTCTGAAAGACAGGGAAGCAACGGTCCGGAGCGGATCAGCAGTTGCCCTTGGCGAGATTCGGGACAGCCGCGCCGTCGCGCCCCTGATCGCGCTTCTGAAGGACAGGGAAGCGGCGGTCCGGCGCAGGGCCGCGGAGGCCCTCGGGAAAATTCGGGATGGCCGCGCCGTCGAGCCCCTGATTGCGCTTCTGAAGGACAGGGAGGAGACGGTTCGGAGCGGGGCCGCGGAGGCCCTCGGGAAGATTCAGGATGCCCGCGCCGTCGCGCCGCTCATGACGGCCTTGAAAGACAAAGACCCCTCCGTACGGCGAAGTGCCTCGGACGCCTTCGTGAGTATCGGCGCCCCTGCCGTCGAAGCCATGACCACCGCGCTGAGAGACAGGGACCCGTCTGTTCGCAGCGGCGCTGCTGTCGCCCTCGGCAAGATCCGGGATGACCGTGCCGTGGGGCCCCTGATCGACACCTTGAAGGACAGGGACCCATCCGTGCGCAGGAACGCTGCTGATGCGCTGGTCAGCATAAGCACCCCGGCCATCATCCCTTTGATTGCCGCTCTGGAGGACAAGAGCGCCATTGTCAGGGCCGAAGCCGCGGAGGCTCTCGGCAAGATCCGGGATGCCCGTGCCGTGGGACCCCTGATTGCCCGCCTGAAGGACAAAGACCCCTCCGTCCGGAGAAATGCCGCCGATGCCCTTGCAGGCACGGGCGCCCCTGCCGTTGAGCCCCTGATTGCGGTCCTGCAGGACAGGGATTCCCTTGCCCGGGGCGGCGCTGCGGCGGCCCTGGGGAAAATAGGGGATGCCCGTGGCGTCGAGCCCCTCCTGGAGGCCCTCAAGGACAGAGACCCGTCTGTCCGAACCGAAGTCATCGGCGCCCTCGGGCGGATTCGGGATGCCCGTGCCGTGGTACCCCTGATCGACGCCCTGAAGGACAGGGATGCCTCAGTACGGAGAAATGCCGCGGGCGCCCTCGGGATTATCGGCGATGCCCGTGCGGTTGTGCCCCTCATGGATGCCCTGAAGGACAAAGACGCCCCGGTCCGAAGATATGCGTCAGACGCCTTCGTCGGTATCGGCGCACCTGCCATTGCCCCTTTGGTTGACGCCCTGCGGGACGGGGACGCGTCTGTTCGCAGCGGGGCCGCAGGCGCCCTTGGTAAAATGGTGTCGCGGTCGATCGATATGCTGAGGAATGAAAACGAATCCGTTCGCCGTGAGGCTTCGGACAACCTTGCCAGTATCGGCGCGCCCGCCGTCGAGCCCCTGATCGTTGCCCTGAAGGACAAAGACCAGTCTGTCCGCGGCGGGGCCGCGGATGCCCTTGAAAGAATCGGCGTCTCCGCCGTTGCACCCTTGCTGGCTGCCCTGAAGGATGAAAACCTGGAGATCATCGCGGGCGCCTATGCGTTCTATATTCAAAGAGGCGTTCCCGGATCGGAGGCCCTTCTTGTCAAGGCACTGGACAAGTACGGGACGCGCACGCCCGGAATGGCGCAGGATTTTCTCGGCTGCGGCAATGCTCAGTTGGCGGCTGCCGCGAAACAGTGGATGTTGAAGCCCGGCCACGCCCCGCCCGCAACGGCACCGTCTGCAAGCCGCGTTGGCCCCAGGTGGGGAAGCCGGTGACGCAGGTTCAAGTTGATTTTGCGGGACAGGGGCCGTTCCCCCCGGGAAGTCCAGGAAACGGATCTTTTCGCTGAAGGCCGCGCTTTCCGCGCCGATCGGATGTTTCGGCAAGCGTCGTTTCTCGCCAGGACCGTTTTTCGAGAGGGTCGCCGTGCCCGGCTTCAACGATGTTGCAGGAGGTCTCGCCATGGCGTTTCAAAGAGTTTGGCATAAATCCTACGCCCCGGGAGTTCCGGCGGAAGTCGACATTCAGAAAATCACCGTGGGCGAGGCCCTCGTCCGGACCGCCCGAAAGTTCCCCGACCGCACGGGTTTCGTCTACATGGGGAGGCGGATCACCTACCGGGAGCTCGACGCCCTGGTGAACCGTTTCGCGCATGCCCTTTCCGCGCTGGGCGTGAAGGAAGGCGACATGGTCGCCATGCTCCTGCCCAATCTGCCGCAGCTCATCATCGCCAACCACGCGACTTACCGCCTCGGCGCGGTGACGGCCATGAACAATCCCCTCTATGCGGAAAAGGAGCTGGCCCGCCAGCTTGCCGATTCCAACGCAAGGTTCCTCATCACGCTGGACCTGCTGCTCCCCCGGGCGCTGTCCCTGAAGGGGCAGACAAGCGTCGAGACCATTGTCACGTGCCACATCAACGATTACCTGCCCTTTCCGAAGAAGCAGCTCTATCCGGTCGTGAAGAAAAACATGTACCGGAAAATAACGCCGCAGGCCGGCGTTTATGAGTTCATGGATCTGGTCGGGAAATATCCCGCCGACCCGGTCCCGGATCGTTCCCGGTGGGACGATGCCGGCGCCGTTATCTATACGGGCGGAACGACGGGCCTCTCGAAGGGCGCCGTGCTGACCCATGCAAACCTGTCGTCCGTCGTGCAGATTTTCCGGGCGTGGTTTCCCGATCTGAAAGACGGGGAGGTGCACGTCGTCGGCACCTATCCCATTTTTCACTCCGCCGGATACGTGGTCAGCCAGAATCTCATCATCTGGAGCGGGTGGACGAGCACGATCATTCCGCGGCCCGAGCCGGGCATACTCCGGGAAACCGTCAAAAAATACCGGCCGGATTTCCTGCCCGGTGTGGCTTCCATCTTCGTGGGACTCCTCGCGGACCCGGAATTCCGCCGGATGGACCTGTCCTTCATCAAGGGCTTCTTCACGGGGGCGGCGCCCATTTCGGCCGATACGGTTAAGGACCTCAAGGAGCTCACCGGCAAGGATGTGTTTGACAATTACGGCATGACGGAGAATGTGGCTTTCGCAACGGGGATGCCCTGGGGCGGAAAAAGAAAAATCGGCACGGTGGGTGTTCCCTTTCCCGGTACGGACGTGAAGATCGTCGACACGGATCGGGGAGAGACGGAAATGAAACCCGGCGAGCCCGGGGAGATCTGCATCAAAGGGCCCCAGGTGATGGCGGGCTACTACAAGCGACCCGACGAGACGGCCCAGGCCATTCGGGAAGGATGGCTGTACACCGGCGATATCGGCATTATGGATGAGGAGGGGCACATATCCATCGTGGACCGGAAGAAGGACCTCATCGTGTCGGGCGGCTACAACATCTACCCCAAGGAAATCGACGAGGTCCTGTTTCAGCACGAAAAAATTCTCGAGGCCTGCGCAATCGGCGTTCCCGACGCCTATCGCGGGGAATCGGTGAAGGCCTACGTTGTCCTTCGGCGAGGGGATGCAGATGACCCGCGGACGAGGTCATCTCCTATTGCCGGGAGCAGATGGCCGCCTACAAGGTGCCCAGGGCCGTCGCGTTCATTGATTCCCTTCCCAAGAGCGCCGTGGGAAAGATTCTGCGCCGCGAGCTGCGGGACCGGGATGCGGGGAAAAATGCCGGGAAGTCCGAATCGGATGAGAAAGGACGATCATGAATAATCCCTATCGCACATTTACGGTGAGCGAAATCGAACCGCGAGGTCGGCCTGATCACATTGAACCGGCCCGGTCATCTCAATGCCATCAACGTGGAGATGCTCGATGAATTCAACGTCCTCTTCGACAGTCTGGCGAAGGGCGACGCGTTCCGCGTCCTGATCCTGACGGGGGCGGGACGGGGCTTCTGCGCGGGCGCCGATCTCAACGATGCCATGACCCATAAGAATTCGGCAGCCTTCTCCGATCCCGAGAGCTTCCTCCGGCTGGTCCAGGAGCGCTATGCCGCGTTGATTCTGGGCTTTCGAAGAATCCCGCAGCCCCTGATCGCCGCGATCAACGGGCCGGCCGCGGGCGGAGGCTTTTCCATGGCTCTTGCCTGCGACATCCGCGTCGCGGTCCCGGAGGCCTATTTTGTGGCCTCCTTCGCGAACATCGGCCTGTCCGGGGGCGAACTGGGAACATCCTATCTTCTTCCCCGGCTTATCGGCCTGTCCCGGGCCGCCGACGTCCTGTATACGGGTCGCAAAATGGGTGCGGAGGAGGCGGAAAGGGCGGGACTCGTCAACCGGGTTGCGCCGAAGGAATCGCTCATCGAGGCGGCCCTTTCCTATGCCCGGCCCATGATCGCCAAGGGCGTCGGTTCGCTGAAGCTGACCAAGCGGGTCCTGGACCAGAACATTGACGCCTCTTCCCTGGAGGCGGCGATCAACCTGGAGAACCGCAACCAGACAATGATGGTCTTCTCGGGGGAATTCTTCAAGCTCATCCGGCATTTTACCCAGGGCGGCAGCCAAGGCGGGGACTGACCGGACTTCGCCTGAAAAAAATCAGACGGCGCAGGGGACGGAGCGGCCGGGCAGCAGCGCCATTCCGTGCTGCCGCACGGCCAGTGCTTCCGCGGGCAAGATGTCACGGATCTCCGCAAGGGCGGCTGTACGGTAGTTCAGCTTCCGGATTTGATCGAGCAGACGGATGAAATGACTGCTCCAGATGCCCCCTTCGACCTCCGCGTGCACCGGCAGCACATGGGTCTGCCCGTCCTTCAGAATTGAGCAGATGGCTTCAACTCCCTCCGGGACGCCCGTCTCTTCGAAGCAGGGCAGGTCCGACGGAATTTCCAGGAGGCCCGCTTTTTCGTGAACGAAGGGCTGCCGGGCGCGGGTGCAGCTCAGGTAGTCGAACCGGTATTCCTTCAGGATCTCCAGCGCCCGGTCGTCGATCATCCAGGCGGGCGCCCCGAACGCCGTAGGCGCGCGACCCGTCAACTGCGCAAACCCACGGACGCCTTTTTCGAACCACCCCCGAATCCATTCCACGGACCGCCCCGGCAACCCGTCCTGCCAGCGCCGGTGGTCCCAGGCGTGAAACTGGACTTCGTGCCCACCGTCCACGATCCTCCGGACGGTTTCCGGAAAGGACAGGGCGATCATGGGGGAGGGGAGGAGGGTCCCGTAAAAGGCCGTACGCAGGCCGTAGAGGCCGGCGGCGTTCGTGCGGATCATCTTTTTCAGGAAACGGGGATTTTTGAGGAGCTGGAGAACGGCCAGGCCCGATGCGTCGGGCCCGATGCTGAGGAAGAAGGTGCCCCGAATGCCGTTGTCTTCCAGGATGTCGAGAAGGCGGGGCACGCCGTGCTTCATCCCCGCGTAGGTGTCCACATCGATTTTCAGGCCCAGGACTCTGTCCGCATCAGAGGGCACCCTTGTTCTCCTTCAGAAAAGAGTGCAGCGTCATCCGCAGGGCGTCCTCAAGGTTGACTTTCGGCTCCCAGCCGAGGAGCGTCCGGGCCTTCGTGATGTCCGGCTTCCGCGAGTAGATGTCCTGGTAGCCTTTCCCGTAGTACGCGTCAGCAGACGTCTCGACGATCTCCGAGTATTCCCCGTCGTGACCATGCTCCGGATGCTCCCTGAAGAGTCGCTTGAGGATATCGGCCAGCTCCTTCACGGAGCACTCGTTAAGCGGGTTTCCGATGTTGATGATCTCGTTTCTGCAGGCGTCGTCCCTGTTTTCCAGGATTTTGACCAATGCCGAAATGCCGTCGTCCACGTAGGTGAAACACCGCTTCTGGTGGCCGCCGTCGACCAGCGTGATGGGGCGCTTCATCATCATCTCCGCGATGAACTGGGTGACCACCCGGGAGCTTCCCTCCTTGGCGGCGTAGAGCGAATCCAGCCGGGGGCCGATCCAGTTGAAGGGCCGGAAGAGGGTGAATTCGATGTGGCCCCGCGTGCCGTAGGCATAGATCACGCGGTCCAGAAGCTGCTTGCAGCAGGAGTAGATCCACCGCTCCTTCCGGATCGGCCCGACCACGAGGAAGCTTTCGTCCTCCCGGAACGCCTCGTCCCGGCAGTCCCCGTAGACCTCCGACGTGGAGGGGAAGACCACCCGTTTGCGGTACTTCACGCACTGCTTGATGATGTCGAGGTTCATCTCGAAGTCGAGCTGGTAGACGCCGATGGGGTCTTCGACGTAGAGCTTGGGTGTGGCGATGGCCACCAGCGGCAGGACGACATCGCACTTCTTGATGTGGTACTCGATCCATTCCTTGTTGATCGAGATGTCGCCCTCCAGGAAGTGAAAGCGGGGGTTCTTCGCGTCTTCGCCCAGGCGGTCGTCGCCGAGGTCCATGCCGAAGACATCCCAGTCCTTCTCGGCCAGTATCGCGTGGGTCAGGTGGTGGCCGATGAATCCGTTGACCCCGAGAATCAATACCTTCATGTCAAGATGATCCCTTCCTTGATTTCGAAGAAATGAAGCATTTCATCGATTTTCATTCTGGACCCGGCCACCTCGACGTCGGCCAGCCGAATACGCCCCGTGCCCGTCCCGACATGGACATGGCCGTTTTCAATTCCGATCCGCCCGGGTGACAGACCCACAATGCCCTCTTCTTCCGGCAGGGCCCACCAGACCATGATTTTTTCGCCGCCGGGCATGAAGGCGAACGCGCCCGGATAGGGTTCCGTCACGGCCCGGATCAGGTTATAGATACGAAGGGCCGGCCAGCTCCAGTCGATCCGGCCATCCTCCGGCCTGCGGCCGCTGAAATAGCTCCCCTTCGAAAGGTCCTGGGGAAGCCGCGGCGCCCTGCCGTCCCGAATCAGGGGCAGGACTTCCGCGAGCAGCGTTCCGGCCGCTGCGCAGAGCTTGTCGTACAGGGTCCGGGCCGTGTCGTTGAAATGGATGTCCACGGCCCTCTGGCCGACGATGTCGCCGGCGTCCGGTTTCTCGACCATGCAGTGGAGGGTGACCCCCGTCCGCGTCTCGCCGTTCACGAGGGCCCAGTTCACCGGGGCCCTTCCCCGGTAGGCCGGCAGCAGCGAGCCGTGCAGGTTGAATGCGCCGCAAGTCGCCGCGTCCAGGATCTCCCGGCAGAGCATGCTGCGGTAATAGAAGGAGAAGATCGCGTCGGGGCCGTACCCGGCAATCTTTTCGATCCATTCCGGCGCGTTCACGCGCTCCGGGCAGAACAGGGCAATGCGTTTTTCCTTTGCCCACCCGCTCACCGAATCGAACCAGCAGTTCTCCGATGGGTCGTCCTGATGGGAGAAGACCGCCGCGATGTCGAAGCCGCATTTTTTCAGGGCCTCCAGGCCGGCAATGCCCATGTTGGAGTATGCGAAGACGACGGCCCTCACGATGCGTCCCCCGGCGCCTCCGATGCGTGAACCTTCTCGATCACATACTCCGGCCGCTTCCGCACCTCCCGGTAGATCCGGTTGATGTACTCTCCCAGGATGCCGAAGGCGAAAAACTGCAAGCCTACGAACACGAACAGAATAGCGAAGAGCGTGAAGACGCCCTGCGCGGCCCAATGGACTCCGTAAACAAGACGGGCGACGGCGAGGAAGATGCCGAAGAACACGCCGAGGAGCGCCATGCCGATGCCGCCGTACAGAAGGAGCTTCATGGGGAGGTCGGAAAAGGAAGAGACGAGGTCGAACTGGAGGTTGATCAGCTTGCGGAGCGGGTAGCTCGTCCGCCCGCCGTGCCGTTCCTCGTGGGCGACCTCGATCTCGGTCACGCGCTTGCCGAAATAGGTGGCCAGCGCCGGGATGAACGTGGCGTGCTCGTGGCAGGCGGTCATCCGCTCGACCACGGGGCGCCGGTAGGCCCGCAGCATGCATCCCCAGTCGCTCATCGCGACCTTCGTGATCCTTCTCGTCACCATGTTGATCAGCTTCGACGGGAGAATCCGGAACAGGGAGTCCTGCCGGTTTTTCCGGACCGTGCCGACCACATCGTAGCCGCCGTCCTCCATCTCCCGCACCAGCCTGGGGATCTCCTCCGGGGGGTTCTGCAGGTCGGCGTCCATCGTGACGACGATCTCGCCCCGGACCACGGACAGACCGGCCAGGATGGCCGCGTGCTGCCCGTAGTTCCGCACCAGTTCGACAACCCTCACCTCGGGATGCGACGTGAAGCCCTGCAGCAGGGAGAGGGAGCCGTCCCGGCTGCCGTCGTCGACAAAGATAATCTCATAGGGCCTTCCCATCTCCTGCATGACCAAGCGGGTGCGCTCCATCAGCCTGCGAAGGTTCTCCTCTTCGTTGTAGACGGGGATGACCAGGGAAACCATGGATGGCTTCGTCATGAATCGGTCCTCATTCCTTTGTCTGCGCCGGCGTCAGCGCTCTTCCCGCAGGCGGATTCTTCAGGATCTCCTGAATCGCCTCGCAGACGTACAGCACGTCTTCATTTCGCATGTCCGGGAAGAGGGGCAGGGAAATGACGCGCTCCGCGGCGCGCTCCGTCTCCGGGAGCATTCCCGTGCCCGTGCCGAACCGTTCCCGCACGTGGCTCAACAGGTGGCAGGCGGGAAAGTGAAGGCCGCAGCCGATGTTGTGACGGGAGAGCGCTTCCATGAAAGCGCCGCGCTCCATGGCCGTCACCTTGACGATGAACAGGTGCCAGGCGTGAACGTGGCCGTATTCCGGGACGCCCGGCAGGTCAATGCCCGAAACGCCTTTCAGCCCCTCCGTGTACAGCCCGGCGATCTCGGCCCTGCGGCGGTTGATCTCCTCCAGCCGGGAAAGCTGCGCAAGGCCGAGGGCGGCCTGCATGTCCGTGAGGTTGTACTTGAAGCCCGGCTGGCGGATGTCGTATTCCGGGTTCCCCCCCTTCCCGTAGCGCTTCCAGGCGTCCCGCTCGATGCCGTGGAACCTCAGGAGGCGGAGTCGCCTCTCCAGGTTCTCGTCGCTGTGCGTGATCATGCCGCCCTCGCCGCAGGTGATGTTCTTGATCGGGTGAAAGGAGAAAATCGCGGTGTGACCGAATCCTCCCGCATGCGTTTTCTTGTAATATGTTCCGACTGCGTGTGCGGCGTCCTCGATGACGGGGATGCCGTGGCGCCCCGCGACCTCGATGATGCGGTCCATGTCGGCCGGCGCTCCGGCGAAGTGGACGGGGATGACGGCCCGGGTCCGGGGGGTGATCTTCTCCTCCAGCAGGCCCGCGTCCAGGTTCAGGGTGTCGTAGCGGATGTCGACAAATACCGGCCGGGCGCCCAGCATCATGATCATGTTCACCGTCGAGGCGAAGGTCATGGAGGGGGTGATGACCTCATCCCCCTCGCCGATGCCCATTGCAAGAAGGGCAAGGTGCATGCCCGCCGTGGCGGAGCTCAGCGAGACCGCGTGGGAGGCCCCTGTCAGTTCGCGGAACCTGCCCTCGAAGGCCTGGCACAGCGGCCCGGTCGTGATCCATCCGGACTTCAGGCACCGGACGACCTCCTCGATCTCGGCGCCGCCGATGGACGGCCTGGAGAAAGGCAGGAATTCTTCCCGGATTTTCATGTCGTGTCGGCTCCCCTTTTCAGGTGCAGGAGATAATAATATCCATTATTCCACAGTACGCGCTGAACGGGAAACTCTTTTTTCAGCCTGTCGATGGTCTTGTATTTTGCGGCGCAGTAGATCTCGCCCTTCCCGTGAAGGCGCGCCCGAAAGGTATCATAACTGAGAAAATAATGGTTTTTTTCTTCGGGGGACAGCTTCTCCACACCCGACCTCAGCTCGCCGATGTCCTCGACGACCGGGGTCCGGGACCGGCCGTAAAAGTCGATGCCGTAGAGCGACATGCCGTACTGGTACACCTCGCGGCCTGCGGGCACGTGCTCCCGAATGGCCTTGACGAGCGGCTGCGCCGACTTGTAGGGCGTCAGAAAGTGGGACAGGGGAAAGGCCAGCGAGGCCAGGAACAGGAAGGTGAGCGCGAAGGCGGTCGGGAACCAGCCGGCGCTCCGGCGCCTCCGGACGATGCCGGGCAGAAAGAGGATCAGGGCCTGCATGCAGGCGGGGAAGACGATCCAGGGCCACCATTCCCGAAGCGGCACGCCGCGCTCCGGGAGGAAGGGCGGCACGAGAAGCACGGCCGTGAACAGGACCGACGCCAGGATCACGGACAGGTCGGTGATACCCCATGCCGCCGCACTTGCACCGGGCCGTCCGGCCTCGTCGTCATGAACCCGGAAGATGTGCCCCATGAAGACGGCGAGCGGCAGGAAAACCGGGGCGATGTAAGGAACCAGCTTGGATGAGGAGACGGTGAAGAAGAGGAAAACAAAGCCCGCCCACGCCAGCAGGAAAACGGTCTCGTCCCTGCCGAACAGGGAGGCGACCCTCGCTTTGCACGCTTTCAGGGACTTCGGGAGAAAAAAGCACCAGGGCATCGCGCCGGCGATGAGGACGGGGATGAAAAAGTAGAAGGGCTCGTGCTTTCCGTGTCCGGAGGTCGCGTACCGGAGGAAGTGCTCCTGGACGAAGAAGAACCACAGGAAGTCCGGGTTCGCCCTCTGGACCAGGACCAGCCACGGGCCGGCCACAACGAAAAAGGCGGCGATCCCGACAGGCGAGACGATTTTCGGCAGGTCCCGCCACCTGCGGGATATGGAAAGCCAGAGCACAAGAATGGCGAACGGAAAGACAACGCCGATCAGGCCCTTCGTCAGGAAGGCGAAGGCGGAGAAGAGATAGAAGAGGTACAGCTGCGTCTTTCCTGCGCTGCCGCCGGAAAAGTACCGGTACCCGCACCACAGGGTGGCCGAGACGAAAAAAGCGAGCGGCACGTCCAGGATGTTCATCCTTCCCAGGATGAAGTGAAACAGGGATGTCGCCAGCACGGCGGCTGCGTAGAGCCCGGTTTTCGCCCCATGGAAATGCGCGCCCATCGAATAGACGAGCAGGACGCACCCCCAGGCGCAGAGTGCCACGAACAGCCGGGCGGAGAACTCGTTCTCGCCGAAGGCCTTGAAAGCCAGCGCCGTCGCCCAATAACACAGCGGCGGCTTCTCCAGGTAGACGGTCCCCTTCAGGCGGGGCGTGACGTAGTCCCCGGTTGCGTTCATGGCGCTCGGGATCGCGCTGTAGCGGGCCTCGTCGGGCTCCGTCAGGGGCATGACCGCCAGCAGGGACAGATAGACGAAAAACGGTATGATGAAGTGGACCGGCTTGATGGGAATTTCCTTTTTTGTCGTGGGATTATCGGAAGTAGGGGGGCTGTGTCAATGGAATATTTGGAACTCGCAACTGAGTGTGATAGGAGTAAGAAGGATTGTCATGCTCCATCGCTGGCAACGTTGCGAAAATACGCACGTGCGCTTGGTTGTCGTCTGGAGTTGAGATTAATCAATGAATCGAAAGCAAGTAAAATTATAGGTCGAACCGCACGCTCCACTGGACACGCTAAAGCGCGCCAGTGAGCCTCTTGTTCGGTGAAGAGAGGGAGAGCAACCATGAAGCGCCGCTACGTGCACGGATACAACTCGCGGGAGAGCGGCCGCCTGCTGGACCAGGCGGGGACACTCGCGGAGTTGCTTCATTCTGACACCGCTTACCCGGCCGGCAGCACAGTCCTCGAGGCCGGCTGCGGGACTGGCGCCCAGACGGTCACGCTCGCCCGCAACAGCCCGGGGGCATCAATTACCTCGGTTGACGTGTCCGCGGATTCCCTCGATGAGGCCAGTGCCAGAGTCAGTGCTGTCGGTCTCGCCAACGTGGAATTCCGGCAGGCGGACATCTACGCCTTGCCTTTCGCTCCGGAGTCCTTCGACCACGTCTTCGTGTGCTTCGTCCTGGAGCACCTGTCGCGTCCGCGCGACGCCCTGACCGCATTGCGGTGCGTGCTCAGGCCGGGTGGCACCATCACCGTCATCGAGGGCGATCACGGGTCGGCCTGCTTTCATCCCGACAGCGCCGCTGCCCGCGGCGCGATCCGGTGCCAGGTTGAGCTGCAGCGGATGGCTGGCGGCAACGCGATGATCGGACGGCAGCTCTACCCCCTGCTGGTGAATGCGGGTTTCGACCGGGTGTGCGTGTCGCCACGGATGGTGTATGCGGATTCAAGCAGGCCCGATCTCGTCGACGGTTTTACCCGGAAGACTTTCACCGCGATGATCGAGGGTGTCCGCGACTCCGCGACAGCCGCCGGGTTGGTCGAGCCGAACCGCTTCGACGCGGGGGTCCGGGCTCTCTACCGGACGGCCGAGTCAGACGGCGTCTTCTGCTACACATTCTTCAAAGGTCTTGGGGAGAGGCCCCGGCGGGCCTGATCACGGATACCGGATACTGGATGACATCAAGACGGTGAAACTCATCCGCATGTGGACGCATTACCAATAATGAGTTGGCAGGCGAACAAATCAATGCGGCGGACAGAGCTCTATTCCGGCAGCCGATCTCCGCCGTTGAACATGGCGGCCGCAGCGGGATTATTCCGCCGAATCCGGGTTCGATGCGAGGGAGCGAACGACTTTCAGGATGGCGGCGCTGTCGGTGCGGACGATCCAGGAGCGCATGGACTGAAGGGCCTTTTCATGAAGGTCCGGATGCCAGGTGCCCACGGCATCTTCGGGGACGATCACGCGATAGCCGGCATCCGCTGCGCCCAGGCAGGTCGCCATGACGCAGTGATTGGTGTACATGCCGGCAATCACGAGGTTGTCGATGCCCATCTGTTTCAGGACATGGTCGATGGCCGAGCTGCCGAATGCCCCCTGCGCCGTCTTGTTGATCACCGGCTCGTCCGGGAGGGGCGCCAGTGTCCGGATGATGCCGTACCCGGGGTCCCGGACGGAAACGATGGCGGGGATGCCCAGTCCGGCCAGGCACCGCTCGTTCCAGCGCCGCACATAGGGGACGAGATCAGCACCGTCTTCCGCCGCTGACCCGAAGGCTGTGTAAAGGACCTTCATCCCGCTCTTGCGGAAGGCGGTGAGCAGCCTTTTGATGACCGGGATGAGCCCTTTCCCCGTCCGGATGGCGCCGGCCTCTGCCTCCGGACCGGAGACGAACCCGAAGAAACGGGTCAGGTTCCCTCCCTTCGCGGCCTGGTAGGTCTGCATGTCGATAATCAGCAGGGCCGTACGGTTCTTGTCGAGCGTCATAAATCTTCCTTTCCTTATGCTTCATCCGGATGAAATTTTACATCATTCGCTATTATTTTGTAAGCCCAAATCGTCATCGAAAGCAAATATCGGAATCGTTCGGGAGGCTGTTCTTAATGTTTGACTATGTTGCGGATTGCTGTTAGGCGTGCAACCGAAACTTGGGTACGAAGGAACAGGCGGTTAAGCGGGAATATCATAAAGGAAGGGACATCTGGTGAATCTGTCCCTGTCTTTTTGCCGCGGTTCCGGATTGCCGGTTCAGGAAAGACAGTGGCGTGAGCCGCGACGCTATGCGGAACAAAGTCCCGAGAGGGATTGGTTATAACGAGCAAGAAGTCAAATCATGATTGATCTGGGTTGGCTGGGTTACATCGAATTTTCCTGGAAATTCTTCCTTGCCGTCGGGAGCATCATTCTCATTGACCTGGTGCTGGCCGGGGACAATGCCGTGGTCATCGCCATGGCGGTCAAAAACCTCCAGGGCAAAAAGCGAACATGGGGCATCATCCTCGGCGCCGGCGGCGCGGTTCTCGTGCGGGTGTCCTGCACGTTCATGGTGGCGCAGCTCCTGAACATGCGGTACGTCAAGATGATCGGAGGCGCCGTCATCATCTGGATTGCCGTCAAACTGCTCACGGAAGGCGCCGAGGAGAAACACCTCGATAAGGAAGTGAACAGCCTCTGGCAGGCGCTGTGGGTCATTGTCGTGGCCGACCTCAGCATGGGCATCGACAACATGCTGGCCGTGGGCGCCGCGTGCCATGGAAACCTGTTCCTGCTCCTCTTCGGCCTGATCCTCTCCATCCCCTTCGTGGTGTTCATGAGCACGCTTCTCGCCCGGCTGATGGACCGCTACCCGATCATCCTCTGGCTGGGCGCGGCCCTGCTCGGCAAGGTCGGCGGCGAGATGATGGCAACCGATCCCTTCGTCGTCGAGCTGTTCAATCTGCCTCACTGGGCGGAGTATGTGTCGATGGCGGTCTTCGTCCTCTTCGTTTGCGGATTCAGCAAGTGGATGCTGACGCGGCGGAAGGCGAAGTTCGCAGGGGAACCGGGCAGCGGCAGCGCCGCAACGGTTGCAGCCGAGGCTGCCAAATCCGACGCCGGAAAGTGAGCCATCCAGCAATTCGGAGGGAATTGCGGCCCGTGTGCTGATCGCGGGAGGACCGGCATCCCCGTACGCTTTGCCGTCTTGATCCCTGCCTTGCTTTGAAACGGGGAAGCAGAACCAAAAGATAAAGGCCGCCTTCCGGATCGGAAGACGGCCTTCATCGGTATCAATTTAATAATTGCGGCTTACATTACGCCATAGCCAATCAGCAGGGCAAAACCGCTTAGCACGGCACCAGCCCAGAGAAGGGTCATGGTCGTGTACCCCATGATGTCCTTTGCCGAAAGTCCGGCGAGGCCCAGCAGCGGCAGGGCCCAGAAGGGCTGGATCATGTTGGTCCACTGGTCGCCCCAGGCCACCATCATGGCCGACTTCACCGTGTCGATGCCCATCATCTTGGCCGCCTCGATGGTGATCGGTCCCTGGACGGCCCACTGGCCTCCTCCTGAGGGGACAAACAGATTGACCACCCCGGCTCCCCAGAACTGGAACATGTAGAAGGTTTCCGGGGTTGAAATGGCGACGAACCAGCCCGCGATGACCTTGGCCAAACCCGTGCCGATCAGGATGCCCATGATGCCGCCGTAGAGGGGGAACTGCAGGGCGATGCCGCCGGCGGACCGGATGGCCGTATCCATGGCCTTGACGTAGTTTATGGGCTTTGCATGGAGGATGACGCCGGCGATGAAGAAGATGAAGATGACGATGTTCAGGTTCAGGTCAAGGCCTTTCTTGGAGAAGTGAAGGAAAAGGTAGATCAGGCCCATGAACCGCAAAGATGATGTTGACGATGTAGCTGTGATCGATCCGCTCGGCTAGGGTGGGATTTGCGGGTCTCTCGACTTTGACGGTCTGTTCCTCCATTTCCTTGAGACGCTCCGGAGAAATGCTGACGCAATCTTCCTCTTTTGGATGGATCAGGTAAAAGAGGATGGGGAGTCCGAGAATGATGATCGCGGCAGGAATCAGATTCCATGTTGCAAAGATCGTGTCGGAGACGGGCACGACTTTACCTGTGATCTTTTCGATGAGATTCAGAGGAGCCTTGGGTGTTGCGAGCAGCAGGCCGATGGAACTGGAGAAACCCATGTGCCAGCAGATGAACCCGCTGTATGCGGCGCCGATCAGGACGGGAAAATCGGCCTTTCGGGTCCGGCGTGCGATTTCGAGGGCGAGCAAACCCGCAAAGATCAACCCGAATCCCCAGTTGATCCAGGATCCGATTCCCCCCACCAGGGCGACGATCATCGCTCCCTTGACAGGGGTGTTCGCCATGCCCGCCACCCAGTCCAGGACCTTCTTCATGGGGGGCGTCAGGGCCAGGATGTAACCTGTGACCAGCACGAGGATCATCTGCATGGCGAAGGCGATGATCCCGTAGAATCCGTCTCCCCAGGTCGTAATCACCTTCATGACATCCGACGGCGTGAAGATCAAAGCCAGGATTGCTGAGATGAACGTCAGCAAGATGGCAAACAGGTACGCGTCAGGCAGGTAATGACGCATGAAATAGGTAAAAAACGAAGCAAGCTTTCTTAACATGACAATACCTCCTCCTAAGATTGATGATGAAAATAAAAAAATCCGCCTTCATGACCTGACGCGGATTTCTTGGCCCCGATCTTCATAAATATCCTCATGCGCGGACGTGCGGAGAAGAAGATGAACCTGAAATTTCTTCCACACTACATGAGGATATGCTTAAAAGCAATTTATTTTGTCAGAAAATTTGTCCGGAAGGAGCCCTTGTGCCGAAGATTTCCGTTGGCGACGTTCAACTTTATTACGAGATGACCGGGGCGCGTCCGCCGCTTCTTTCCATTCACGGCCCCGGGTCCAGTTCTCGGCAATGTGAAAAACAGGTGGCTTTTTCTTCTACAACGCATAGAATTCCGGTCGTCATGGAGGATGCATTTCACAGAGGCGTAGGCTGCAAGGGGAGGCACATCTGTTGACACCGTATATCCTGGTCTTCGTCGTGACCTTCCTGGCCGGCTTTACACAGGGGCTCTCCGGGTTCGGCTCCATCCTGCTGGCCCTGCCCCTGCTGACCCTGTTCATCGACATCAAGACGGTCATCCCGCTCGTGGCCCTCCACGGTCTGCTGATGACGATCCTGCTGCTGATCCAGCTCCGAAGGCATCTGGAGTGGGGCAAGGTCCTGCCTCTCTTTGTCGGGTCCGTTCCCGGAGTTCCTGTCGGGGTCTATTATCTCAAGCATATGAATACCGATGTGCTCCAGATGACGATGGGCTTCATCCTTCTTTCCTATGCCCTGTTCAGTCTTTTTTTCAAGCCGGTGATCTGGGAGATGAAAAGGATGGGAACCGGTCTTGTCGGTTTCCTGGCCGGCTGCATGGGCGGGGCGATGGGGGCTGCCGGTCCTCCGGTGATCGTCTACACGTCGCTTCAACCCTGGACCAAGGACTCAATTAAAGTGACCCTGCAGGGATTCTTCTTCGCCTCGGGCCTCGTCGTGGTCGGCCTCCATGCCCTGAACGGGTTGACCACGTCCCGGGTCCTTATGTATTTTCTTGTCTCGCTGCCGGCGCTGGTTGCCGGCACTTACGTGGGTTCCTTCTTTTACGGACGGATCGGGGAAATGACCTACAAAAGGATCATGTTCGTTCTTCTCGCATTCCTGGGGGCATTCATGGTCTACGGGGCCATTTGATCGACTTTCTTTTCTATCGGAGAGAGCGTCCATGCCGAAGATTCCCGTTGGCGAAATTCAAGTGCATTACCAGATGACCGGAGCGGGGCCGCCGCTTCTTTTCATCCATGGTATCATCCACGGTCTGGGGTCCGGTTCGCGGGACGGGGAAAAACAGACGGGGAAAAACAGGTGGCATTTTTTTTCGAAAAGTATAAGATCGTGGCGCTGAATGTCCGGGGACATGGCCGGTCCGACAAGCAAGGCAGCCCCTGCAGCATCGATCGGTTCGCCCGGGACGCGGCCGGACCGATGAAGGGACTTGGCGTTTTTTCTCAACCGGCCGGTATAGCGGTCTTTTTGCAGCAATGGGGCTGCGGCCGGCTTTTGATCGATTCACAGGCGATTGCATGAAAAAGAAATTTCAACCCGGTTTTCTGGCCAGGAATCCGCACCTTCAGTCCATGGCGGCGACCTCTCCCGTGCGGAACGTGGGCCGCAACCCCATGGAGGATGCCGCGCGGGAAAGCATCGTGGACGGCGGCGGCGGCGTCCGCCTGCTGGGCTATCATTCCCGCCAGCCGCACAATAAGTCCAGGGGCCTTGTGATCCTGATCCACGGGTGGGAAGGAAGTTCCCATTCGGCCTACATCCGGTCCACGGGAAAGTATTTTTTCGAAGAGGGATACGATGTCTTCCGGCTCAACCTCAGAGATCATGGGGAGAGCCACCACCTCAACGAAGAACTGTTTCACGGCGCCCTTATCGACGAGACGCTTCAGGCCGTCGGGAACATCTGCCGGACTTCCCCCGACCTGCCGGCTTACCTCATCGGGTTTTCCCTGGGCGGCAACTTCGCCCTGCGGATTGCCCTCGGACAGTCCGCTTCCAGAATTGAAAACCTGAACCATGTGTTTTCCATCAGCCCGGCGCTCGATCCCTACAAGTCAACCCTCTGCATCGACGAGAGTCTGCCCTTTTACCGCTTGTACTTCCTGAAGAAGTGGAAACGGTCTCTGCGGAAAAAGCAGGCGATCTTTCCCGAGAAGTACGACTTCAACGGCGTGCTGAATCACTGGACCTGCCTGGGGCTGACGGAGGCCATGATACCCTGGTACCCCCAGTTCACGGACTGCCGGAGCTATTTCAAGCGGTATACCCTGCTCGATGGCGCGTTCCGGGATCTTTCCATCCCCGTGACGATCATTGCCTCCGAGGATGATCCGTTCATCCCGGTCGATGACTTTTTAAAGCTGGAAAAGAATCCCTGCCTGCATCTGCTGATCCAGCGCTATGGCGGCCACTGCGGCTTCCTGGAGTTCTTCCCTTACGACTGCTGGTATGAAAAAATGATCGACCGGATCATCCGGAGGGAAGACGATGGGAACGGCTGCCGGCTGCCGAAAGAGAGGACCTCGGAATGAAGATCCGGACCTACATGATCCACCGGCACGTGAAAGGGCAGGACCTGAACCATCACGGGACCCTTTTCGCCGGCCGCGGCGCGGAATGGTTCGTGGAGGCCGGCCTCATCGCGGCGGCCAGCCTGACGTCGCCGGCAAATGTCGTCTGCGTGAACATCCACGGCATGGTTTTCTCGAAGGCGGTCCGGGCGGGGCACATCCTCCGCTTTGAAAGCCGGGTCGTTTTCGCGGGAAGGAGCCGCCTGGTGACCCATGTCGATATCGTTTTCGGCCACAGCGACGAGCGGGTTCTGGACGGCTTTCTCACCTTCGTCCATGTCGGTCCGGATGGCCGACCCCTGCCGCACGGCATCGTCATTGACGCCGTCGGTCCGGAGGAGACCCGGCTTCAGGAGAGGGCAAAAATCCTGTCCCGGAGTTCATAGCAGCGCCTTTGGTTTGGCACCCCGTCTTGCTCGCTTTGAAAATGACTTTCCCGCCTGTGATTCACTTTTCGTCATGCGGGCAAAGTTCTCTATCTTTCGGCTGGTTCCCGGCGATCCTCTCCCATAAAAAGCTTGCTTTTTCGCGAAAATGGTTTAGGCTTCCGCGGGCGCTGAAAAGCGGGCCGAGATTCTCGTTTTTCTGAGTTTCTTCAAGGCTTGAAATCCTGTTTCACCCTGTAAAGCATCGGAATGAGACCCGGCCGCCCAATCCATTTTCTTGAGGAGGTTCCATGCAGCAATATGAATTTGAAAAACCGGATAACCTGGCAGCGTTATTGGAAAACAGCGTCGCGCGCTTTCCCGACAGGCCGATGTTCGGCACAAGGCAGGATGACGGCCGTTACGAATGGATCACCTACCGCGATTTCGGACGCCGGGTGGACAACCTGCGCGGAGGCCTGGCCGCGATCGGAATCGGCCGGGGGGATGTTGTGGGGATTATTGCCAATAATCGGGTAGAGTGGGCGATGGCTTCCTTCGCGACCCACGGCCTGAAAGCCCGTTTTGTGCCGATGTACGAACAGGAACTCCTCCATGTCTGGGAGTACATCATCCGGGACAGCGGCATCCAGGTGCTGTTCGTCTCGAAGCCCGCCATTCTCGCCCAGGTCAAGGATTTTCCCGGCAAAATAGAGACCTTGAAAAAGATCATCCTTATCGATGGAGAAGGTCCGGACACGATGACGGCGCTGGAGGGGGAAGGGGAGAAGCGACCGGCGCCCTCCGTGCATCCCGCCGCAAACGACATTGCCACCCTGATCTACACGTCCGGAACGACGGGAGACCCGAAAGGGGTGCTTCTGTCGCACGGAAACTGGACGCATAATTCTCATGGCCGTGCCAAACTCTACCCCGGCTATGACCATAACGACCGGGTCCTCTCGATCCTTCCCTGGGCGCACACCTACGGCCAGGGGGAAATGCACACTTTCCTGCAGTTCGGCGCTTCCATCGCCCTTATGGGCAGCACGGCCACGCTGGCCGGCGATATGATGAACGCCCGTCCGACCTTTCTGATTGCCGTGCCGCGGGTCTTCAACAAGATCCACGAGGGGCTCTGGACAAAGATGAACGAGACCGGAGGCCTGGCCAGGAAGCTCTTCGTCATGGGTGTGGAGGCGGGCAAGAAACGGCGCGCCCTGGCGGAGAAGGGTCAGACCGATTTCCTGACCGATCTGAAATTCAGGATCGCCGACCGGATCGTCTTCGCGAAGATCCGGGATCGTTTCGGGGGTCGCCTGAGAGCCGCCATGACGGCAAGCGCCATGATGAACATGGAGATTCTCCTTTTCTTCCTCGATCTTGGGATTCCCGTTTATGATTGTTACGGTATGACGGAAACCTCCCCGGGAATTACGTTGAACGGCCCCACGGCCTGGCGGATCGGCAGTGTGGGCAAACCCATCTATGATGTCCGGGTCGCAATCGATTCATCCGTGGTGGAGGAGGGGGCCAGGGACGGCGAGATTGTCTGCTACGGTCCGAATGTCATGCAGGGCTATCACAACAAGCCCGGGCAGACGAAAGAGGTCATGACGGAGGACGGGGGCATCCGCACCGGCGACCGCGGCCGCCTCGACAAGGACGGCTTTCTGTTCATCACCGGCCGCATCAAGGAGCAGTTCAAGCTGGAGAACGGAAAGTTTGTCTTTCCCGCCGCCCTGGAGGAGGACATCTGCCTCATTCCCTCGGTCCAGAATGCACTGATCTATGGAGACAACCGCCCCTTCACCGTCTGCCTGATTGTGCCTGATTTCTTTTTTCTGGAGCGGTACGCCGAAAAGAACGGCCTGCCCGCGGATATGAAAACTTTGATCCAGCGGCAGGATGTCCAGGACATGATCACCCATGAGATCACCGCTTCCCTCAAGGGCAAGTACGGCGGTTATGAAATTCCAAAGAAATTTCTCTTCCTCACGGAAAACTTCACCCTGGAAAACGGCATGCTGACCCAGACCATGAAGCTGAAGCGGCGGGTAGTGCTGACCCAGTACATGGACCAGATCGAAGCGCTGTACAAGTAAGTATTCGTTTAATATTATCAAGGGGTTGCCCTTTTAAGGGGGGAAGGGCGACCCCGGATTCGCCGGAAGCGGACCACCCTTTATTTTTCCGGTCGTTTACACGATAATTTTATTGAATCATGAAAATGGTTGTGGTAAGGGAAATTCGTTATCGGGTTGACATCCGCTTCATACAAGACAATCCAGGCCCCAGCAGAAACTGATCTTTCCTTGAACAGGCATTGCGATATGACTGACAGTCCGGGCACGAGATCATCCTTCAAGAATTCCCATCCCCGCTGCTTCGGGGGTTGTTTCCAGATTGTTCCAAAAATCGATATAAAATTCAATCATGCGAGACCTTACGGAAAAGACCGCTTTTTATATCCCTTTCCCGGCCCAGGGGTCCCTTTGATTCGGTAGCACATTCGTTTTTCAAGACACGCCAATACACGCGGGAATGACTGGCAGGATCAGCCTCGCGCCGATCCCCCGAAAGTTCCCGAATCATGCAAGGAGGGGAGTATGGATAAAGTACCGCAGAAACTGGACAAGACGAGGAAGGATTATTATGCCGGCGCACCCATCGCGAAGTTCGGTGAGAGAAAACCGGACTTCAAGGGCATGGGGCGCAAGATCAAGAATGCCTCCAAGGCGCTCAGGGAAGTGGTCTGCGTCGAGGCATGCCGGACGCCCTACGGCGTTTTCGGCGGCGCCCTGAAGGGCTTCGACGCGCCGCAGCTCGGCGCGCTGGCGATCAAGGAATGCCTCCGAAGGACGGGGGGCAAGGTGAAAGGAGAGGATGTCGATTATGTCCTCATGGGACAGGTTGTCCCGGCGGGCTGCGGGCAGGTTCCCAGCCGTCAGGCCACTCTGCTGGCCGGGCTGCCGGAGAGCGTCCCTTCCATTACGGTCAACAAGGTCTGCTCGTCGGGGATCAAGACCATCGACCTGGCCGTGCAGATGATCCAGACGGGCCGCGCCGAAATCGTCATCGCGGGCGGCCAGGAAAGCATGAGCAACTGCCCCTACTCGCTTCCCGACATGCGCTGGGGGAACCGGATGGGCCTCCCCAACGGCCGCATGGTGGACCTGATGGTCTATGATGGCCTCTGGGATGCCTTCTACAACCGGCATATGGCGATCCACGGCTCCGAAACGGCCGACGAGTTCGGCTTCACCCGCCAGGACCAGGACGAGTGGGCATTCCAGTCGCAGACGAGGGCCGTCGAGGCCATGAAAGCGGGCAAGCTCGATGACGAGATCTTCCCGGTGGAAATCAGGAAAGGGAAGGACGTCGTCATCTTCGACAAGGACGAGGGTCCCCGGCCCGCCACGACCATGGAAGGACTGGCCAAGCTGCCCCCGGTCTTCAATCACAAGAGCACCGTGACGGGCCAGACGGGCAGCGTCACGGCGGGGAACGCCCCGGGCGTCAACGACGGCGGGGACGTGTGCCTCATGATGAGCGCCGAGAAGGCGAAGGCGCTCGGCATGAAGCCGCTGTTCACCGTCATCGACTACGCCGAGGTCTCCCAGCCCACCAAGGACATCGCCACGGTACCGGGGCTTTCCATCAAGAAGGTCCTGGAGCAGAACGACATGACCGTCAACGACCTGCAGATCATCGAAATCAACGAGGCCTTCGCGGCCGTGGCCATCGTCAGCGCCCGCACGATCCTGGGGATGTCCAAGGAGGAGATGTTCAAGAAGGTGAATCCCAACGGCAGCGCCATCGCCTATGGCCACCCCATCGGCGCCACGGGAGCCCGGATCCTCATGACCCTGGCTTATGAACTGCGCCGGCGGGGCGGCGGTATCGGTGTCTGCGGCATCTGCTCCGGCCATGCACAGGGAGATGCGATGCTGATCAAGGTATAACAACAATTGGGCGGAAGCCTGAGAATTTGAAAGGAGAGGTTCAAATGAGAGAAGCGGTTATTGTAAGCGGGGCCAGAACGGCCGTCGGTGAATTCGGTGGATCTTTGAAGGGGATCTCCGTGGTCGAGCTGGGCAGGCTCGTCATCAAGGAAGCCATTGTCCGGGCAGGGCTGCGCCCGGCCATCAGTGATGAAATCAAAGCGGCCCGCCCGAGCATCTTCGGCGATTTCGACATGACGGAAGTGCAGAAGAAATACTACGCCTACGACAAGGCCCTGAAGCCGGTTTATTTTGACGAGGTGATCATGGGCAACGTCCTCAATGCCGGCGTGGGACAGAATCCGGCCAGACAGTCGGCGATTTACGCGGGACTTCCTGAAGAGACGAACGTTTTCACGGTTCAGAAAGTCTGCGCATCGGGGATGAAGGCCATCGCCCTTGCGGCTCAGGTCATCAAGGCGGGCGATGCGGACATCATCGTGGCCGGCGGCATGGAGAACATGAGCAATGTGCCCTATGCGCTGCCCAACGCCCGCTGGGGATACCGGATGAACATGCCTTTCGGCCAGGCTACCGACCTGATGGTCCATGACGGCCTCTGGGAGATCTTCAACGGATACCACATGGGCTTCACGGCGGAAAACATTGCCGAGAAATACGGCATTTCGAGGGAAGAGCAGGACAAGCTGGCCTTTGAGAGCCACCGCCGCGCCCGTGCGGCCATCGCCAGCGGCGCCGTGGCGGACGAGATCGTTCCCGTCGTGATTCCCCAGAAGAAGGGGGACCCCAAGGTCTTTGCCGCGGACGAGCGGCCCATGGATACGACCCTCGAGAAAATGATGAAGCTGGCGCCGGTCTTCAAGAAGACGGGCACCGTCACCGCCGGAAACGCCTCCGGGATCAATGACGGCGCGACGGCCGTGGTCGTCATGAGCGCTGAAAAGGCCAAGGAACTGGGCCTGAAACCCCTGGCGAAGATCAAGGGATTTGCCTCGGGCGGCGTGGATCCGGCGTTCATGGGCCTCGGGCCCGATCCCGGCAACGCGAAAGGTCTTCAAGAAGCTCGGCATCACGATGAAGGACATCGGCCTGATCGAGCTCAACGAAGCCTTTGCCGTTCAGGCCCTCGGCTGCATCAAGGAACTGGGCGTTGATCTCGACAAGTGCAACCTCAACGGCAGCGGAATCTCCATCGGTCACCCCATCGGCTACACCGGCGCCCGCATCACCTACACCCTGGCCATGCAGATGAAGAAGAAGGGCGTGAACCTGGGTCTGGCCTCGCTGTGCATCGGCGGCGGTCAGGGAATGTCCATCGTGCTGGAGGCGGTGTAATTTGAAATGTACCGGGGCGGTCTTCAGGCCGCCCCAATCAAAACGAAGGAGGGTGGAACATGGCAGTAAAAACGTTTGGTGTGATCGGCGCCGGCCAGATGGGAAACGGCATCGCACAGGTCGCAGCCTCTCCCGGCGGGCTCAATGTCATCATGAACGACATTGCCGATCAGTTTGTGGACAGGGGATATCGATACGATTTCAAAGAACCTGGACCGGCTGGTGGCCAAGGACAAGCTCACCGCCGATCAGAAAAAGGAAATCCTGGGTCGCATTAAAAAAAGCACCAACCTGGAAGACATGAAAGACGCCGATTTCGTCGTCGAGGCGGCCGTGGAGCGGGAAGACCTCAAGCTGAACATCTTCAAGAAGCTCGACGAGGTCTGCAAACCCGACGTGATCCTCGCGACCAACACGTCGTCGATCCCCATCACCCGGATCGCCGGCGCCACGAAACGCCCGGACAAGGTGATCGGCATGCACTTCATGAATCCCGTACCCGTCATGCGGCTGGTGGAAATCATCCGCGGTCTGGCGACATCCCAGGCCACCTACGATCTGACGGAAAGCCTTTCCAAGCAGTTCGGCAAAGTCCCGGTGGAATGCAACGACTTCCCGGGCTTCATCTCCAACCGGGTCCTCATGCCCATGATCAACGAGGCCGTTTATGCCCTCTTCGAGGGTGTGGGAACGCCCAAGGCGATCGACGACATCATGGTGCTGGGCATGAACCATCCCATGGGACCCCTGGCCCTGGCCGATCTGATCGGGCTGGACACCTGCTGGGCCATCATGAACGTCCTGCACCAGGGGTTCGGCGACTCCAAGTACCGGCCGTGTCCGCTTCTGAAAAAGTATGTCGATGCGGGCTACGTGGGCCGGAAAGTCGGCAGGGGATTCTACGATTACAAAAAGTAAACCAGTCAGTGGAAGATTCTCCGGGTTTTCAGGGGCGGGGAGCCGTAACGGGTCCCCGCCCCGTTCCGGGGGGTTTAAAGGCTTGAAACGATTCAATCGAGAAGGAGGGAACGGACAACATGGAATTTGCAGACCTCTTGTTTGGAGTGGAAGGCGGTGTGGCGACGATTACGATCAACCGCCCCAAGGCGCTCAATGCGCTCAATTCCGCTGTGATGGGCGAAATCAATGCCGCCATCACCCAGTGTAAGAAGGACGATGCCGTAAAGTCTGTCATTATTACGGGGGCGGGGGAGAAGTCCTTCGTCGCCGGCGCCGACATCTCCCAGATGGCGACGCTGCGGCCCCAGCAGGCCATGGCCTTCATGGAATTCGGCATCGAGACGTTCCGCATGATCGAAACGCTGCCAAAACCGGTCATTGCCGCCGTCAACGGATTTGCGCTGGGCGGCGGGACCGAACTCGCCATGTCCTGCGACTTCCGGTTTGCATCGGAAAACGCCCGGTTCGGCCAGCCGGAGATCCTCATCGGCCTGATCCCCGGATGGGGGGGACGCAGCGGCTTGCCCGCCTGATCGGTATGGGCCGGGCCAAGGAACTCATCATGGGTGGAGACCAGGTCAACGCCCAGCGGGCCTACGAGATCGGCCTGGTCAACAAGGTGTTCCCACTGGACCAGCTGCTGCCGGAGGCGAAGAAATTCGCGGCCAAGCTTGCCGGTCTTCCCGGCTTTGCCCTCAAGATGGCCAAAGACGCCATCAACTTCGGTTACGACCTCTCTCTGGACAATGCCTTGAGGCTGGAAACGGAATGCTGCTCGCAGTGCTTCAGCACCGACGATCAGAAGGAAGGCATGAAGGCATTCCTGGAGAAGAGGAAACCGGCTTTCAAGGGTTGTTAAGTGGAAATTCTTGAGTTCATTGAGGCAACCCCTGCTGGATGGCATCGGAGTCGCCAGTTAAACAAATATTAGGAGGGATTGGAAATGGCACATTCTACTTGGTTGTATCAAACGCGCGACATTACGTTCCAGATTAAAGAATGGCTCGACATGGATAAGCTCTTGACCCTTGACGCTTACAAAGAATTCTATGGTATTGACGACATCGATAATTTCCTCGATGTTAACAACAAAATCTGCCGCGACGTGATGTGTCCGGCCAACAAAGATGCCGATGAACCAGGCGCGAAGTATGTGGGCGGTAATGAACATGCGGTTGTCACCCCCGAGTCGTTCAAGAATGTTTATAAAACCGTCCAGGAGGCGTCGGTAGCACAACAGTTTGGTTTCCGCGGCGAAGGCAAAATACCGCTGACTTGGTACGCTCCGATTCTGGAAATGCAGACAGCCGCATCACCGTCGATCGTCATGTTCTGGTGTCTGACCCAGGGTGCCATCACCGTGCTCCAGGAATATGGCACCAAAAAACAACAGGACCTGTTTCTGCCCAAGATGATATCCGGTGAATGGTGCGGTACCATGGGCCTGACCGAACCGGGCGCAGGCTCCGAGGTCGGCGCAGTTCAAAGCAAGGCATTCCCCACCGACACCCCCGGCAAGTATAAGCTTACGGGTACGAAATGCTTCATCACCTCCGGAGACCATGACCTGGCGGAAAACATTATCCACCTGATGCTGGCCAAGACCCCGGGCGCCAAGGAAGGGACCGCCGGCATTTCCCTCTTCCTGGTGCCCAAGTTCTGGGTCAACGATGACGGCTCTGTGGGCGCCTGGAATGACGTAACCACCATGAATATTGAGCACAAACTGGGCATTCACGGTTCTTCTACCTGTACCCTGGCCATGGGTGAAAACAATAACTGTTACGGCTGGATGGTAGGCGAAAAAGAAGTGGTAGACGGCAAAGCCGTCGGTATGAAGCAGATGTTCGCGTATATGAACGAAGAACGTCTGAACACCGGATTATTCTCCCTGGGATGCATTGGCGCAGCCTATTATGCGGCTCTGGATTATACGAAGGTGCGGGTGCAGAGCAAACACTCCACCAATCCCAAGGGACCCAGCGTCAGGATCATCGAGCACGAAGACGTCCGCCGCATGCTGCTGTTCCAGAAGTCCATTATGGAGGCCTGCCGGGCGTTGATTTACCAGTCCTATCTCTACCGCGACCTGTCCATGGATGCCGCCACGCCGGAAGAGAGGGCCTATTACGACGATATGTTTTCAATCAACAACCCTCTGTGCAAGGCCTATGCGTCCGACATGGCCAGGCGTACAACCGAGGAGGCGATCCAATGCCATGGCGGCTACGGCTTCATGGAAGAGTATGCCGGGGCGGAGCTGTACCGGGACGTCGTGATCTACGGGATCTGGGAAGGCACCAACTTCATCCAGGCCCAGGACTATACGGGCCGCAAGTTCACCATGAAGGACGGCGCGCCGTTCCGGAAGTGGGTGGCGGAAATCGACGAATTCGTTGCCAGTAAGAAGACCGACGAATTCGCGGCGGAATTCGCGATGATGGCGGATGCCATGGTTGCGTTCAAAGACATCGTGAACATGAATGCTAACCTGGACAACCGGCGACAGGCAGATGAAACAGCTCTTCGCCACCCGGACCATGCATGCAGGCGCGAGAGTCTACTGCGGCATGCTGTTGCTCGACCAGGCCATCCTGGCGGCCGCGAAGCTCAAAGAACTGGGTGACGGCCACTTCGATGCCAATTTCTACAAGGGCAAAATCGCCAGCGCCAGGTTCTATATCATGAATCATGTTACCGATATCTTCGGGTATGAGAAGTCCATGAAGAGCGGCGACCGCAGCTCTATCGACATCCCGGAAGCAAGTTTCATGTAGTTCAAGTGAACCCTGCTTAAGGGCAGGAAGACCCAAAGTGTGAACGGATAGAGCGGAATGAAATTCCGCTCTATCCAATTATGCGAAAGAAAGAGTGCAGTTTTCAAGGCCATCCAGTTCGAGCTGGCCGACATGGCCACCCAGCGCGACGCGGCGGAACTCCCGCTCCTGCGGGCTGCCTGGATGGAAGACAACCACAAAAAATGTGGATTGCAGGGGCGGGTTTTCACCCGCCTCTGTAGTTTTTGCACCGCATGATCGCAAGGCGGTGAAAAGAATGCTTGCATCACCCGCGGCGGAAAAGATAAGAAACATTCCGAAGAGACTGAAAAATCCGTAGAAGGTTCACGCCATGCATCCCGAACTCATTGACAGGCTGATCGTCAAAAACAACACCAAGATCGTTTTTCTGATCATGGACGGCCTGGGCGGCCTGCCCGCGCCGGGCAGAAATGAAACCGAGCTGGAGGCGGCCCGCACCCCCAATCTGGATCTGCTGGTCCGGCAGTCGGTCTGCGGTCTCTTGGATCCCGTGGGCTACGGCATCACGCCGGGCAGCGGCCCGGCTCATTTCGCGCTTTTCGGCTATGACCCCGTGAAAAACAACATCGGCCGGGGGCTCCTGGAGGGCGCCGGCATCGATTTTCCCATGACGGAAAAGGATCTTCTGGTCAGAATCAACTTTGCCACCCTGGACCGGGAAGGCCGGATCAGCGACCGGCGCGCCGGCCGCATCGACAACGAGACCAATCACAGGATCTGCGGGAAGCTGCAGGAGCGGATCCGGCTTGACGGGGGGGTCGAGGTCCTTTTCAGGCCTGTCCGGGAACACCGCGCCCTGCTTGTGCTCCGCGGAGAAGGTCTGCGGGAGGAAATTGCCGAAACGGACCCGCAGCAGACGGGTGTGCCGCCCCTTCCGCCCCGCGCCCTGATTCCGGAGGCGGAAAAAACGGCCGCCTTTTTTTCCGAAGTGCTCGAAAAGGCCCGCACGGTGCTGGCCGACGAAGGAAAGGCGAACATGATGCTGCTCCGGGGCTATGCCCGTTACCGCAAGTACCCGTCCCTTCGGGAACGCTTCGGATTGAATGCCCTGGCGATTGCCGGCTATCCCATGTATCGGGGAATCGCCCGGCTGCTGGGGATGGAGGTCGCAGCGCCCACGGATACGATCAAGGCACAGATCGATGCCCTGCGGGCGAATTATGCAAAGCACGACTTCTTTTTCGTTCATGTCAAGCCGACGGACTCCCGGGGCGAAGACGGGAGCTTCGACGCAAAGGTGAGGGTCATCGAGGAGGTGGACGCCCTGGTTCCGCTGGTGATGGGTCTGAGGCCCGATGTGCTGGTCGTCACCGGGGATCACTCGACCCCCGCCCTCCTGGCCTCGCACAGCTGGCACCCGGTTCCGGTGCTGCTCTACGCCGAGACCTGCCGTCCCGATCCGGTGGAGCGGTTCGGGGAGCGGGACTGCATTCGGGGAGGCCTGGGCGGATGCCCATGGTCTACCTGATGGGTCTGGCCCTCGCCCACGCAAAGCGTCTGGAGAAGTTCGGCGCCTGAGATGGGCTGCGATGATGCAATTCAATACATGGAACGCATGCCGTCAGTGATCGGACACCATGGCCCGCAAGCAGGATCAATTCGATAAGATCAAACGGATCACGCAGATCGGGGTCGCCCTTTCCTCCGAGAAGAACCTGGATTCGCTTCTCGAAATGATTGTCGATGAGGCCCGCCTATTCACAAATGCCGACGGCGGGACCCTCTACATCCTTTCCGACGACGAGACCGCCCTTCAATTTGCCATCGTGCAGAGCGAGACCCTGAAAATCCGGATGGGCGGCGCCGGCGAGCGGATTGTCTGGCCGCCGGTTCCCCTCCGGGACGGAAACGGTCAGCCCAACCACGCCAATGTTTCCGCCTATGCCGCCATCTCCGGCGAAGTCGTCAATATTCCCGATGTCTATCATGCGGAGGGCTTCAACTTCGAGGGAACCAGGCAGTTTGACCGGTCCACCGGTTACCGGTCCCGGTCCATGCTCGTGGTGCCCATGCGCAATCACGAGAATGACATCATCGGGGTCCTGCAGCTGCTCAACGCGCGGGACACGGCGACGGGCCGGGTCATTCCCTTTTCCGGCGAGAGCCAGAATATAACGGAGTCTCTGGCATCACAGGCGGCTGTGGCCCTGACGAACAACCGGCTGATCAATAATCTCGAAACGCTGCTGGAGTCGTTCATCAGGGCGGTGGCCACCGCCATCGACGAGAAATCCCCCTACACGGGCGGTCACATCCGGCGGGTCGCCGAGCTGACCATGGCCATCGCCCGCAAGATCAACGAAGCCCGGGAGGGGCCTTTTGCGGATGTTTGCTTCGACGAGCATCAGTTGAAGGAGCTTCGCCTTGCCGCCTGGCTGCACGATGTGGGGAAGATCACGACGCCGGAATACGTGATCGACAAGGCAACCAAGCTGGAAACGATATTCGACCGTCTGGCGCTTCTTAAAACGCGTTTCGAGATACTCAGACGGGACAAAAAAATCGCAATGCTGCGCAGGAACCCTGTCCCGGAAAAGGAAGATGAAACCGATTTTCCCTTTCCCGGGCAGGAGTTTACCATCGAGTCGCTGGAGGAGGACTACGACTTCCTCGTCGGTATCAACTTGGGCTACGAGTACCTCAGCGAGGGCCAGATGGCCCGTCTGCGGAGCATTGCGGGACGAAAGTGGCTGATGGGGGATGAATGGCGGCCCATTTTAAGCGATGAGGAGCTGAAAAACCTGAGCATTCGCCGGGGGACGATCACGGATGAGGAGAAGAAGATCATCGACAATCACGCGACCGTCACCTACAAGATGCTGTCCCAGTTGCCCTTTCCGCGTAAAATGAGGCACGTAGCGGATTATGCAGCGGGTCATCACGAGAAGCTGGACGGCACGGGCTACCCCCTGGGCCTCAGGGACGCAGAAATTCCGCTTCAGGTGCGTATCCTGACCCTGGCGGATGTCTTTGAGGCGATCACGGCCAGAGACCGCCCCTACAAGAAAGGGAAAAAGCTTTCCGAAGCGATGACCATCATGAGGGGCATGGTGCAAGACCGGCATCTCGATGCGAATCTGTTCGACCTGTTTGTCAGGGAACGGATTTATCTCGACTACGCGATGAAGGAGCTGGATCCGCGGCAGGCGGATCAGTCGGACTTTTAGCCTCTGCTTTCGTCAGGGCACTGATTTCTTTTTCGATGCTCCGCCCCCGCTCGCTGTCCTTCGGAAAATGGGAGAGGGCGGCCCGGAAATGGAAAAGGGCGCTTTCCTTTTTCTTTTTTTTCTTGAAGTAAACGCCGAAGTGGTAATGTGAATTTCCGGGATCGCCGGTCCTGCCGTATGCCACGGCCATGTTGTAATGGATGTCCTCATCGACGATTTTTTCCGGATTCAGCCGGCTGTAGATTTTGAGCGTGGATTCGAAATCTCCCAGCGCCTCATAGGATTTGGCCAGGTAAATCAGGGCGTTTTCATTTCCTTCCTTCAGGGCCAGGGCCTTCTGCAGCAGCACGATCGCCTCGGCGGGTCGGCCCGCCTTGAAGCAACTGATGCCGGTGTGGAGCAGAATGTCTTCGTCGTCGGGGGCGCGCTTCAGCGCCCGCTGAAAGGTTTCGCGTGACTGGGAGACGAGACCGAGCTTTTCCTGGATCAGCGCAAGGCCGAAGATCACATCCACGTCGTCGGGGTTCTTCTTCAAGGCCTCTTGATATTCCCGGTGGACGTGGTCCAGGTCCTTGTTTTCCAGGACGAGTATCGCCTGGATCCGCTTCAAGCCGCCCACCAGGGAGTCCTTCCCCCGCTGCCGGTAAGTGGTCTGCAGCAGGCCGTCCAGATAGCGAATCCGCTCGTCCGTTCCCGGATGGGTCAGGAAGTATGACGGGACGGTGCTGGAATAAAATTCATACCGTCTCATGATCCGGAGAAAATCGAGCATGGCCTTGCCATCGTATCCGGACTGGACCAGGCAGGCCATGCCCAGCCGGTCCGCCTCCTCCTCATGTTCCCGGCTGTACTGCAAAGTCAGATGCGTGGCGGCCGCCATGGAAAAGGCGGCAACCGCGGCGGTTCCCTGACCGCCGCCGCCGAAAAGCGCGCCGGCCAGAATGGCAGCCAGGGAAGCGATGGACACTTTCTGCGATTTGTCCAGGATGGCGGCGATGTGCCGTGCGTTGGCGTGCGCAATTTCATGGGCCAGGACGCCGGCCAGCTCGGCTTCGTTCTCCACCAGGCGGATCAGCCCGGTGTTGATGTAAACGTACCCCCCGGGCGTCGCGAAGGCATTGACGGCGGAACTTTTCACAATGTGAAACCGGAAATCGAAGGGAGCTTTCCGGCTGTTCGCGAGCACCAGGTTGCCGATGCGTGTGAGATACTCCGCCGCTTTATGATTCTGGTCCAGATAGCCGTGCTTTGCCAGCTTGTCATGGAATTCCCTTCCCACCTTGTTCTCGTCCTCGATGGTGAAAGCGCCGGAGGCGGGCACAGGGCGGCAGAGGCCGAACAACAATAGAAGAAGCCAGAACGCCAAACAGGACGGAATCCTTTTCGAAGCGGATGTCCCAAACCGCGTTTCCCGGGACGGGTTTATGAAATGGTGCAATCGCATCAACGCGCTCAGCATGTCGACAGCAAAATAGGTTTGTGCTTTTCAGGACGGATTGTGTTAAGTGCATTACCAGTCTGTTATTTATATGAAAGAACTGATTCACACAAGGGATATCTCGGTTCGCTGTTACGAGACAGGCGAAGCGGAGATCCTGATTGAAGGATCGCTGGCCGACGAACGCCTGTTCCCCTTTTTCCTGTATTCGGCGAACCAATCGCGCGACCCCGGCGTGATCCATCAAATGATCATCCGCATGCGCCTCTCCCTACCGGAATTGACGATCCTTGCTGCCGATGCGGAAATGCGAATCGTGCCCGTCGCCGGCTGCCGGGAGATTGCCGACTCCCTGAGAAAGCTCGTCGGCCTTCGAATCAGGTCCGGATTCACGAATGAAGTCCGAAGGCTTCTGTCAAAAACGGCGGGATGCCTGCACCTGACCAACCTGATCCTGGCGATGAGTTCCGCCGCCGTGCAGGGGGTGTGGACCTATTACAGCCGGAAGAGGCAGGGCAGTCAAATCAAACGGCCGGAAATGGACGGATCCATGATCATCGACAGCTGTTGGCTCTGGCGGGAGGATGGACCCCTGGCGGCGCGGTTCCGGAAAAACCGGGAAGAGGGAACGGCTTCAAAAAGAGGCCTGCTGATTACCATCGACGGTCCGGCGGGCGCCGGTAAAAGCACTGTCGCCAGGATGCTCGCGGAAAAACTTTCCTATGCCTGCCTGGAGACCGGCGCCCTTTACCGGGCGCTGGCCTACCGGTGCATTCGGGAAGGGCTATGCGGCGGAGGATGAAAGCGGGATTGCCGATCTGTGCGCCCGGATCCGTGTCGTACTGAAAGGCGAAGCGGGCTCCCTGCGGATATTTGCGGACGGAGAAGATGTCACCGACCGGATTCGCAGCGAGTCTGCCGGCATGCTGGCTTCAACCCTGTCGGCCATGCCCCCGGTTCGGGCGCGGCTGCTTTTCGTACAGCGCGACGCAGCAAAAGGGGGAGGGGTGGTTGCCGAAGGAAGGGACATGGGCACGGTGGTGTTTCCCGATGCGGACTTCAAGTTTTTTCTGGATGCGTGTGTGGGTGAACGGATCGAAAGGCGGCGCCGTGAACTCGCGGCGCGGGGAGATGCCGTCCCCTATCAAAACGTCGAGAAAGACCTTGCTGCGAGAGACCGTCAGGACCGTGACCGAAAAGTCTCTCCGCTTAAGGTGCCTGAGGATGCCGTCGTGATCGATTCGACACATCTGTCCGCGGAAGCGGTCGTCGAACGGATATTGTCCGTCCTGAGAGATGGAAGATCCGGCGCATGAGTTGCTCAATTTTCTCAATTTGCTTGAAATTTTAACTTCATTGTGATAATCTTTAATAGTTATGCAAAGATATTCAACTTTTCAGGGGGGGGTAACGGTTCAATGGTTAACAATGACAACTTAATTTCGGAACAGGATTCCAATCCGGAGGAGCAGAGCGCAACCCGGCCGGAGGCCGCTGCCATTCAGCCGGTAACGGGCAGGGAGGAAGCTCTGGGGTTCAAAGAACTCTACGAGCAGAGCCTGCAGAACGTGCAGCTGGGGGCGGTCGTCACCGGCAAGGTCGTGCAGATCAATGCCGATACCGTCATGGTCGATGTCGGCTGGAAAACAGAAGGATACATTCCCATCCGGGAGTTGAAAAGCGACGAGGGGAATCTGACCGTCGCCGTGGGCGATGAAATTGAAATCCTTGTCGACCGGCGGGATGGCGACGGCAACCTCGTTTTGTCACGGGACAAGGCGGCAAAAATAAAAGTCTGGGACGATGTCAAAAAGGCTTGCGAGCAGAATGCGGCCATCCGGGGGACCGTTGTGGAGAGGGTGAAGGGCGGGCTTTCCGTGGATATCGGAATCACGGCGTTTCTTCCCGGATCTCAGGTCGATATCCGGCCGGTCCGGGATCTGGACCGTTTTGTCGGGCAGACACTGATGTTCAATGTCATCAAGTATGACCGGAAAAGAAACAATGTCGTTTTGTCGAGACGCTCCATCCTGGAGCTTGAGCGGGAAGCGGAAAAGCGGGAAACCCTTGAGCATCTGGAAGTGGGAAAAATCGTCGAGGGGGTCATCAAGAATATAACCGATTATGGCGTCTTTATCGATCTGGGTGGCGTGGATGGACTGCTGCATGTCACCGATATCTCCTGGGGCCGGATTACCCGTCCCGCGGACAATTTTACACGAGGGGACCGGATACAGGTCAAGGTGATTTCCTTCGATCGGGAAAAGGAGCGCGTGGCCCTGGGTCTCAAACAGTTGATCAGCAATCCTTGGGAAACCATCGCGGAGCGATATCCCGCAGGTTCCATCGTTCCGGGGCGGGTCGTCAACGTGACGGATTACGGTGTATTCGTGGAGCTGGAACAGGGTGTGGAGGGCTTGATTCACATATCGGAAATGTTCTGGACGCGCGAGATCAAGCATCCCTCCAAGGTGCTGAATCTGGGGGATCAGATTAACGTGATGGTCCTCGAAGTGAATCCCGGCGCAAAACGGATATCCCTGGGTTTGAAGCAGACCACGCAGAATCCCTGGGAAACGCTCAAAGAGAAATATCCGGAAGGCAGTGTCGTCCGGGGCGTGATCCGGAACATTACAAACTTCGGAATTTTTGTTGGGGTCGAGGACGGGATTGACGGTCTGATTCACATGTCCGATATATCCTGGCGGCAGCGGGTGAAGCACCCCTCGGAGCACTTCAAGAAGGGACAGGAGATCGAGGCCATGGTGCTGAATATCGATGTTGAGCATGAAAAGTTCTCTCTGGGCATCAAACAGATCGAGAAAAACCCCTGGGAAGACCTGGACCGGAAGTATAAACCCGGTACCGTGGTCACGGGCAAAGTGACCAACCTGACCGATTTCGGCGTTTTCGTCGAGCTGGAGGAGGGGATCGAAGGGCTGGTCCATATTTCCGAAATCAGCCAGAAAAGGGTCAAGTCGTCGTCCGATCTGTTTGCCGTGGGCGACACGATTTCGGCCATGATCAAAAATCTGGATCTGAAAAGCAGAAAAATCAGACTCAGCGTCAAGGATTTGGAGGCCCCGTCATCAGAAGAAGGGTCTTCCGTCCATGCCTATCTGAACAACAGGGAGAATTTGGGGTCCAACCTGGGCAAGGCGCTGGCGGATGTTAAGATCGTGGATATCAAGGGATCATGAGAAAACATCCTGTCATTCTGGGTCTGCTGTTGCTTCTCCTGGTGTTTTTCATTTTTTTTCTTTTGGCCTATTTTTTGAGCATTTTTACAGGCAAGCGCGCTCTGCCCCTGGCCGATTCCGTCGGCGTGCTGACCGTGGAGGGCGTTCTGCGGAGTTCGCAGGAGTTCGCGCGGCAGGCGGAGGAATTCGGCCGCGATGACGGAATCAAGGCCGTCGTTGTTCGCATCGATTCGCCCGGCGGCGGTGTGGCCGCCTCGCAGGAAATCTATGCGTCCCTCGCGGAATTGAAGAAGAAAAAAAAGGTGGTCGTCTCCATGGGCTCCGTCGCCGCTTCCGGAGGCTATCTGGTCGCCTGCGCGGCCGATAAAATCGTGGCCAACCCGGGCACCATCACGGGCAGCATCTCCGCCATCATGCATTTTGCAAACGCCGAGTCGCTGATGGAAAAAATCGGGTTGAAATCTTCCGTGGTCAAAAGCGGCAAGTTCAAGGACATCGGATCGCCGGTGCGGCCCATGACACAGGAGGAACAGGCCCTGATCCAGGAGCTGGTGGACGACACCTACGATCAGTTGCTGGAAGTCATTTCCAGGGACCGGAAAATCCCCCGGGATGCCTTGAAACAACTTGCCGACGGGCGTGTTTTTACGGGAAGACAGGCCCAGAAACTGGGACTGGTGGATGATCTCGGTGATATGGGCTATGCCGTGCGTCTGGCCGGGAAGCTCGCCGGGGTCAAGGGCCTGCCGGAACTGGTATATCCCAGCAAGAAGAAAGCAAGCTACTGGGAACTGCTGCTGGAACAGGTGGCTTCAAAGCTTGTCGGGGAATTGAACAGGGAGGGGAGCCGTTTACAACATGGGGTCCATTATCTTTACGAGCCTTCGTCATGATGAACTACAAGACCATTCTCATTGAAAAAAAGCCGGGATATACCGTTGTCACCCTGAACCGCCCCAATGAAATGAACGCCCTTTCCGGGGCCATGCGCGCGGAGCTGGAGGACTGCTTTGCCCGGCTGGAAACCGATGCGGACGTCAAGGCGATTATCCTGACCGGAGGCGACTACATCTTTTCGGCGGGCATGGACATCAAGGAAATGGCCGTCCTCCCCGACCATGAAATCGATGATTACTTCAAATCCATCGTCCGCTACCTGAAGCGCATATACTCCTGCCCGAAACCCGTCATCGCCGCGGTCGGCGGGATCGCGCTGGGTGGCGGATTCAACCTGGCCATCGTCTGTGATCTGATCATTGCTTCGGAGTCAGCGATATTCGGGCATCCGGAATTGAAATTCGGACTGAATCCCCTCTTCAACCCGCTCCGGCAGATTGTGGGCATGGTCAAAGCGAAGGAAATCACGATGCTGGGGGAACCGCTCGGCGCGAAGGAGGCCTACCGGATCGGCCTGGTCAACAAGGTTGCATCTCCGGAGAAATTCATGGCGGAGGCCATGACCATGGCGCAGGAACTTTCCCGACGGTCGGCAAAAGCCATCGAAGCGGTCAAAAAAATATCCCTGATTGCACCTCAGGTGGATACAAGCTCCGCGCTTGATATGGAGTTCGGCACTTCGGCCTATCTCTTTTCAAGTCCGGAGAGAAAAAAGCACATGAGCGATTTCTTCTTCATCGAACAGATGAAGAAGGGCAGGCAAAAGGGCGGGGAATGAGTCACAGGACTTCCCATTCGTTGTCCGGCGATGCGAAGTCACGAAGCTGATCTCTCCTCTTTTTGTGCTGAAGTTTTTTTAAAGCCTTGGCCTCGATCTGCCTGATTCTTTCCCGGGTCACCCCCATCATCTCGCCGACCTCCTCCAGTGTGAACGGTCCGAAATTGCAGGCTACCCAGGTGCAGTTGAGGAACGATTCATTCTTGAGCCGCCATTCGCAGGTCGCATCCTGGCACGTTTCCGCAATCAGATGGCCCTTCTTCTTGCATTTGTAGGTGTTGATCACCGATCCCGACTCCTGTTTTTCCGCTAATATACTAATGATTCTTGATTTGTCAATTGAACGAAGCGCAATCTTCTTTTTCAATCGGGACGGCGCCGCTTTTCCAGCCGGTGAAAGCGATGGACCAGCGCATTCTTTTCGATCGTCGTCATGACCGGAGTGCGGTTAAGGGCATGACGAACCAGATCGAGGGCACACTCAAAATCACAAAGCCGGTGTTCATGCCACTTGGCCAGTTCGATGAGGGCAAACATGTCCCCGTCGTCCGCCCGGATCATCTCTTTCCAGAGAAAGACCGCGTCCTCCCACCGGCCGGCCCGCTTGTGAATGAGCGAAAGCACCCGTCTGGCTTCTCTCGCAGCGGGCTCCGGTCCTGATCCTGCGACGCCTTCAAACAGACGCCTGGCTTTCGGGATGTCTTTTCGCTCGAGCAAAAGCCGGGCGGCGGCCAGCGCATCGTGGTGATCGACGTGGCGCCCGCCGGAATCATCGATCAGCTCCGTCAGACAGGCCATCACGCCCGCCAGGGAAATGACATCCAGACGGTTATGTTCGAACACATCGGCAACCAGGCGCGCGTCGCGCCGTCTCAGCCAGTCGAAATAGCGCTGCGGGATTTCGCTGCCGGGAACATCCCCCTGGCGGAAAAAGCCGAGGAGCCTCTCCTCAAGCGTGACGAGGCGGCAGTTTTCGAGACGGTGTCCAAGCAGTCGCCGGGCCGGGAAGAGGAGATCCAGATGGGGCATTCCGGTCAGGGGGTTTTGAAGACGGTTCATGATGAACCGTGTCGTCAGCAGTCCCACATCGAAGGATTTGCCGTTGAAAGTGATGAGGAACTTCTTCTTTTCGACCAGTTCTCCCAGGATCGAAAGGGCCGCCCGCTCTTCGGTGAAATCCCGGACGAAGATCTGCCGGGTCGCGAAGCCGCCCTTTTCAAACCAGCCCAGCCCGATCAGAAACGTCACCGTCCCGCTGCCGCCGGCCAGTCCGGTCGTTTCCGTGTCGAGGAACAGGCCGTCCGTGAGGGGATGATTCCTGAGGGAACGGTCATTGGCCAGAATGGAAGCGGCATCCATGCTGAGCCCGGACAGGGCTTCGATGGGCCGGTCGCCGTGGCGAAAGGAGTGGTCCGCGAGCCCCTCCGTCACGAAGCAGATACCGTGGGGCGTGGCGGCTTCCCGTCCGGGGATCACATCGTTCAGCGCGTGTGTTTCCCGCTGAGGCGGCATGACGGGAAGGGTAGTCCGCTGTTGCGGCCGGCGCGCCATGATCCGTTCGATCCGCATGCGGAGGGCGTCAATCTCGCTCCGGCGGTCCGGCCGGCCCGCTTCTCCTGTTTCTCCGGTCAACCGGTGGATTCTTTTGATCAGGCTCATGGTCGTATCTTCAGTGCCGCTGCGGCGCCGGGACCGGATATTCCCGCCGGCCGGCGTTTTCTTCCGGCGAAGGGCGAACCCGGTTCTTCGATGCCGGCCCGCGGCGGCTACAGGATCAGGTCGATGATGGCCGATGCGACGGCTTTTGCCGAATGTCCCACTTCCAGGGTCGGACCGACGCAGGTCGGACATCCCTGAAGGCAGGGACAGTTGCCGATCAGATCGCGCGCCGACGAAAGCAGCCTCTGGTGTTCCTCGTACAGGAGTTCCGCAAAGCCGATGCCGCCCGGATAGGCGTCAAAGATAAAGACCGTGGGGTCGTAGGCGTCGACCATCGTCGCAAACGGTCCGTCCGTCGCCGTTCCCGCGGCTCCCGGCGCGTTCGTGATGGTTCGCGCATTTTTACCCGGGCGGACAAACCATTCGCCGCTTTTGTCGCCGATGGCACGGTCGATGTCGTGCGGATCGGCCATGAGCAAAATGGCCGCGAGATGATGCAGGCTGTAGGCCAGGCCTGCCAGGCCGTCGATCAGTTCGGACTGCGTGCAAGGGATCTGCATCAGCCGGTCTTTCGGGATGGTGAACCAGTAGCTGGTGGTATGCATGTCCTTTTCAGGAAGGTTGACGTCTCCGAACCCGATGTTTTCCAGGGTGTAGAACTTGATTTTTTTATAGCCGGTAACTTTGCGGACAACCTGGACCTCGCCGTGCTCGACGATGGCGTCCCGGTTGCGTTTTGTCCCGAAGCTGTCGATCACCCGGACATGGGTGTACGTCATGGCGTCCGTGTAATAGTCCGTGTCCACCCTGCGGACGTAGGCCTTCTTCCCGTCGAGATCCAGCTGCGTCACGTGATACTGCTGGGACTCGACCATGTAGATCGCGTCCGTGTGAACCGTGGTGAAGGCGCCGTCCCAGTCCACCTCGGCAATGACCTGATGGTTCCCGGCTTCCGTAGCGTCGACGACCACCACGTTTTCGGGATTGACGCTCCGCAGGCTGATTTCGTCTGCAGGATAGCTTTCCGCCGCCCAGTGCCACCGGTCCGCCACGCGGTGCAGGACTCCCTTTTCGTCGAGATAATCGAGAAGCTCCTCCAGGTTTTCCTTTCCGAAACGTTCGCCCTTTTCAAAAGGGAGTTCGAAGGCCGCGCTTTTCAGATGGTGAAGCAGGATGAGGAGGTTGTCGGGATTCACGCGGCAGTGCTCGGGCGAGCGGGAGAAAAAGTAGTCCGGATGCTCGACGATGAACTGGTCCATGGGGCTGCTCCGGGCGATGAGGACGGCGAAGCTCTGTCCCGTGCGCCGCCCGACCCGTCCGGCCTGCTGCCAGGTGCTGGCGATTGAGCCGGGATAGCCCACCATGATGCAGGCCTCCAGATCGCCGATGTCGATGCCCAGCTCCAGGGCATTGGTGCTCACCACGCCCATGACCTCGTGATTTCTCAGCCCCGCTTCGATCTGACGCCGGAGGTTGGGCAGATAGCCGCCCCGGTACCCGGTCACGAATTTCGTGTCCAGCGGCTTCCCCCGGCCGAACCGGTCCTTCAGGTATTTGGTCAATACCTCCACGTTGAGGCGGCTGGTGGTGAAAACGATGGTCTGGATGGCGTTGGCAATGAGATCCGCAGCCAGTTGTCTGGCTGTTGTCAGGGCGGACTGCCGGATGCCCAGCTGGCGGTTCACGATGGGCGGGTTGCAGAGGACGAACACTTTTGCGGCCGCAGGGGCGCCGCTCTCCGCGATCACGTCGACCGGCCTTTCCAGCAGGGTCTCCGCGTGTTCGCCGGGGTTGGCCACGGTCGCCGAGCAGCAGATGAAAACCGGGTCCTGACCGTAAAAGCGACAGATCCGCTCGAGCCGGCGGATGACGTTCGTCAGGTGCGACCCGAAAACGCCCCGGTAGACATGCAGCTCGTCGATCACGACGTAATTCAGGTTGGCGAAGAGCTTCTGCCATTTGGTGTGATGGGGGAGGATGCCCGCGTGGAGCATATCGGGGTTGGTCACCACGACATGGCCCTGTTTGCGGATGGCCTGGCGGGCGTCATCCGGCGTGTCGCCGTCATAGGTGTAGGTCCGGATGTCGCTGCCCAGTTCATCGATCAGGCCATGCACTTCATGCATCTGGTCCTGGGCGAGGGCCTTGGTGGGGAACATGTAGAGGGCGCGGCTGTCCGGCGCTTCGAGAATCCGCTGAAGCACGGGCACATTGTAGCACAGCGTCTTGCCGCTGGCCGTGGGCGTCACCAGCAGCACGTGCCGGCCGTCCCGGGCCCGCTGGATCGCTTCGGCTTGGTGGCTGTAAAGCTGCCCGATGCCCCTCTTTTCGAGGACAAGGCGAAGCCGGGGGTGGATCCAGGCCGGAAACGCGGCGTATCGGCCTTCCGTGGCCGGAATGCGTCGCAGCGATGTGACATTTTCCATGAAGCGCCGGTTGTTTGCCAGCCGGGACAACCATTCGTCCATGGTTAATTTGGCCATAAACCCTTCCTGGCGGCGGATCAGAGACGCTTGAGCTTTTTCTGTTCGTACATGGCTGTGTCGGCGCGCGTCATCAGATCGTCGAGCGTGCAGGGGACTTCGGGATCGAAGGCGGCATAGCCGATGCTCATGTGAAGCTGGTATGAACGGTTTGCGTCGGCATTGTGGAGATCGAAATGATGCTTCAGGCGCGTCAGAAGATAGTCAGGACTGATGTCGCTGGTGTTGAGGGAGAGGACGGCAAACTCGTCGCCGCCGATCCGGGCGATGATATCCGCTTCCCGGAAGGTTTTTTTTAAGATCACGGACGTGTCTGTGATGGCCCGGTCCCCCTCCAGGTGGCCCAGGGCGTCGTTGATAATCTTCATATAGTCCAGATCGCAGAAAAAAAGCAGCATCTTCATCCGGGTCCGGTTTGATGACCGCATGTGCTGCTCCGCCAGGGTGGTGAACCCGCGCCGGTTGTAGAGGCCCGTCATCGGATCGGTCACGGCGAGGGCCCGCAGTTCCTCCTGCAGCAGCTTGTATTCGGTAATATCGGTCAGCAGACCGCTGATACCCGCCGCCGTCTCGCCTTTGTGGCGGAGGGCGCGGACGGACGTGCGCATATTCAGGGTCCGTCCGTCCTTGGTCGATACCCGGAGTTCGGTTGTTTTCGTTACGTCGTCGAGGGCTTTCTTGAACCAGTCAAAAAGGGCCGGAATATCCTCCGCGGGGATGAGTTTGGAAAAGGACTCCCCGATCACCTCGTTCGGGCCGTAGCCGGTGATGCGCTCGACCGAAGGACTGACATAGGTAAAACGGCCCTGCGCGTCCATCGTATAAATCACGTCGTTGAGGTTCTCCACCAGCGTCCGGAATTTCTCCTCGCTTTCGAGCAGACGCGCTTCCGCAATTTTCCTTTCTGTAATGTCGCGGGAGAGTCCCCGGAAGCCGACGGGATTTCCCTTCTGGTCCCGGATCAGGAAGATGGAAGACTGGACGTGGATCGGCGTGCCGTTCTTTGCCGTGATCTTCCATTCAAAGAGTCTTGCGGGGGTGCCGGTCCGGTAAACCTGTCGGAATGCCTGAAACACCTGTGCGGCATTGACGTCGTCCATGAGGATCCGGTAACTGGCGCCCATCAGATCCTCTGTCGCGTATCCGGTCAACTTCGGGAGAATATCGTTGAAAAAGGTGAACCTGCCCGTCAGGTCCACTTCGTAATAGCTGTCGTCAATGCTCTCAATTATCTGACGATATTTTTGTTCGCTGTCCGGCAAGGAACCCGGTTCCTTCCTTTCTTCGACATTGATTCCGGTCTGCCTCTGCCTGTTTGTCTTTTTCCCTGCGACCATAAATCCGCTCTGCCGGGTCCGTCCCGATGGCCTTTTCGCATCCGTTGTGTGGACGGCGCTCCATCCACTGTCCCGCTGATCCGATCACCCGGAGGAAGAATGCAAAGGCAGTATCCTTGCTAACATTGCAGATTTTGATGAAAATTACAATTAAAAAAGGGTTGACGGATTTACCGGCCTGTCGGGTTTTCCTCCGGATCGGTGAAGATGTCGAAGCCGTCATCATCCGCTCAAAATCAATACCTTTGCGCCGCGGATCTGCCCGGATTTCAGTTCGGCCAGGGCGCGGTTCGCTTCACTCAGGGAGAATGTCTGAATCTGTGGTCGGACCGGAATGTCGGCCATAAGCTGCAGGCACTCCCGAATATCCGACCGCGTCACGTTGGCGACGCTCTTGATCTCTTTTTCGAGCCAGAGATGTGCCGCATAATCCAGTTCGAGCAGTGCTTCCCGGTCGCCTTCTTCCTTGCGGATGGCGTTGATCACCAGTCGACCGCCGCTTTTCAGGCTCCGCATCGCCGCTACGACCGGTTTCCAGACGGGGGTGGTGTCGATGACAGCCTGGAGTTTTTCCGGGGGCGATGCTTCCGTACCACCCGCCCAGACGGCGCCCAGCTCCAGTGCGAAGCGCTGCTCCTTCTCGCTTCGCGCAAACACGAAGACGCCCGTCCGGGGGTAAAGCTGCCGGGCCATTTTCAGGACCAGATGCGCCGAGGCGCCGAATCCGGTCAGCCCCAGCGACTGTCCGTCCCGAATGCCCGCCAGGCGGAGGGAACGGTAGCCGATGGCGCCGGCGCACAGCAGAGGCGCCGCTTCCGCGTCGGAAAAGACATCCGGGACCGGATAGGCGGAACCTTCCGGAACGGTCATGTACTCGCCATAGCCGCCGTTCCGGTCGCGCCCGGTTGCGATGAAGTCCGGGCAGAGGTTCTCCATCCCTGCGGCGCAGAAGGGGCACCGGCCGCAGGCGGAGTGAATCCAGCCGACGCCGACCCGGTCGCCCGCTTTATGCGCCGTGACATGCTTCCCGGCGGCGGCGACCCGCCCGACCGCCTGATGCCCTAAAATGACCGGGAAGCGCGGCGGCGGCATGCGGCCCTCGATCTCATCCAGCTCGGTATGGCAGACGCCGCAGACGGCAACCCGGATCAGGATTTCGCCGTCCGCGGGAACAGGGTCCGTGACGTCCGCCATCTCCAGTGGGCAACGGTTCTCCTGAAAAGGGGAAGTGCGCTTCAGAATCATGGCTTTCATGGCGATCACCTTCACTGCCGTCGGTCAGTCAATGAATTTGACCGTGTGAGAATAGCACAGGCTCGTGCCGAAAGCCACCGACCGATTGTTCACCCGGATAGGGGAGCGTCCGGTTTCGAGAATTGATTTTGCACATGCTTTCAAGTACGGTATAGAAAATAAACACAGTCAGGAGCGTGCCATGAGGCATTCCATTGCGGGACGGATGTTCATTCTGGCCGCAATCTGCGTCGTGCTGACCGGATGCGCCACACTGCCCCCGCGGCTTCAGGAATCCGGCCTGAACAGCCGCTTTAACTTCGATGACGAAACACCCTTTGACGATTACATTCGAAAAACCGGCCGGATGATCGAAAAGGCCCGTGTGGACATCAACGAGTTCAACCGGGGCCTGATTCTGGATGCCAACATGCCCTTTGAAATGAAGCCGGATGAAAGTCGCTTTCCCCGGAATGCGGAAGGGCGCCTCGAGCGGGGCATCCTGCTGGTTCACGGACTGTCCGATTCGCCCTATCTCGTCAAGCCCGTAGCCCGACACCTGCAGTCCCGGGGTTTTCTGGTCCGGTCGGTCCTGCTGCCCGGGCACGGCACGGTTCCCGGAGACCTCCTCAGGGTCAGCCATCGGGAATGGATCCGGGCCGTCGAATACGGTGTCCGCCGGCTCCGGCCGCATGTGGAAAAGATTTATCTGGGCGGATTTTCCTTGGGTGGCGCCCTCTGCGTTCATGAGGCGCTTGCCAATCCCGACATTCGGGGCCTGGTCCTGTTTTCGCCGGCGGTGGGCATCAAAAGTCCCTGGGCAATCGCCGCGGGTTTTTTGAAAAGGTTCAGGGACTGGCTGGGGCACGAAGGGGACGACAGGGACTACGCGAGGTACGAATCATTCGCCGTTAACGGCGGCGCCCAGCTTTACCGTTTGACCCGGGAGATCGATGCCGCTTTGGCATCGGGGAAGCGGCTGGACATGCCGGTGTTTGCCGTCCTGAGCGCCGATGACATCGCGGTGGACAGCGGCAAGATGATCAATGTCTTCAGATCCTATGCGACATCCCCCGACAGCGTCCTGATTCTCTACCGGAAGGAGGGCGGAAAAAAACGGACGGAAAGGGACGGGCGAATCTTAGACGTCAACAGCCACGACCCGGAACGGCGGATCCTCGATTTCGCCCATGTGTCCCTCCTCATGCCGCCGGACGATCCGCATTACGGTAAAGACGGCGGTTACCGATACTGCCTTCATTACCGCGACGACAGGGCGAAGAGGATGGCCTGCCTGTACGACCCCTCGATATGGCAGGGTGAGGTTACGAATGAAAATCTGGGCAAACACACCCTGCGCCGGCTGACCTACAATCCCCGCTATGCCGAGATGATCAGGACGCTGGACCGATTTCTCGAATCGGCAAAGTGATCTCCGCGTTGGTACGGCCCGCCGCAGCACAGGGGCATTCGGAAGAATGTCCGTCAACTCTTGCGGCTGGTCTTGGTGATGAACAGGGACACCTGCTGCTTGACCTTCTTGCTTTTGCACTTCGGGCAACCGACTTTGACTTTATCATGCTCGGTGATGCTCTGCGTCACGGAGAATTTGCGGTTGCAGTCCTGGCACTGATAATCGTAAGTGGGCATGGTTGTTCCTCCTTGTCATGATGTTGGTTCCCGATATCAATTTAATAAAACAAAAAAAGTTGTCAAGGCTTTTCGTGAACGCTTTTCGTGAAACTGGAATGATCCTCTTTCTTGAAACGGGATTTCTTATCTGCGGCCGAAGACGGGGTGGCGGGCCGCGGCCAGATGGACCAGACGGCTGCCCATGGCGCCGAAGGAATAGCCCGCAGCCTCAGCGGCGCATGCCATGCTGGCATCGGAGCTGATGTCCGCGTTGGGGTTGATGTCGAGAATGTAGAAGATGCCGTCCCGCAGCCGGACATCCATGCGGGCGAAATCGCGGCAGCGGTGCGCGCGGAAAGCGGTTTGCAGCGTGGCGGACAACAGTTCCGATTCCGCTTCGCTCAGCGGGGCGGGAAGGCGCAGCAGGATTTCCTCATAGTGCAGGGATCCGGGAAGGAACTTGGCGTCATAGGTGCAGAGGCGGTCCCGGATGTCGTCGAAGCGGCTGAAATCCATTTCCGCGGGCGGCAGCATCTGCACCGGATCGTTGCCCCACAGGGAAACATGAAATTCGCGCCCATCGATGAAGTCTTCCACCAGGGCGGGCTGTTTGAACGCATCGAGGATATAGGCGATGCGCTTGCGCAGTTCCTCTCGATTCAGGACGACGGCCTCCGTGTTCACGCCGAGGCTGCAGTGTTCGTGCGCGGGTTTCACGATTGCGGGATAGCAGGGCCAGTCGCCGGGATCGGCCCGGTCGAAAATGCGCCAGACCGGCGTAGGCAGGCGATTCGCCTCGAGCAGACGCTTGACGGAGGCCTTTTCCCAGCTCAGCCTGAGCACATCCGCCGCAGACCCCGTGTAGGTAAAACCCATTTCCTCCAGACTCTCCGCCGCCAGCGCATCGCTGTGCGGAATTCCCGGCAGTTCCTCGCACCAGTTCAGAACGACCCATGCGCCGGGATCGAAGCCCCTGAGGCAGGCGGCCAGATCGGCATCGCGGACGGCAACCGTCTCCACCGGGTGGCCCAGCTCGCCCAGCGCCGACGCGAGGCGTTCGGCTTCACGAAGGGCCGTTTCCCTGTCACTCGCAGGCCAGGCGGGGTCGAGATTGTGGAGCAGCAGGACCGGTAATTCCTTCACGCAATGTATCCCCTTTGTCCCTTCTGGATGTCCATTAAAGGCATGATTCGCACATTCCTGAAAAGTTCTCAACCGAAAACCGGATATATAGAACGGGTCATTCGATAAAGCGTTTTCTGCAATTAAAAAGCATTTTCCAAGACTCCGGTGATCCCGATCACAGACATTGTTTTATCATCCGGGATATGACCATTGAAACAGGAACTTAGGGATGAAATCCACAATTGTGTTGACAATATTGTTGATAGACATGTTCATAAAGCGCCTAAGTACTCTAATTCATAAATACAGTTACGTATAATGAGCTTGCTTTCGAGACAGATTTATGGCATCAATGCAATCCAGGAGGTTGCATATGCCAAGGAAAAGCCCATACGGAATCGTCCTTACGGAAGAAGAGCAGAGAGAACTAACCACGCGCGCAAACAAATATACGCTACCGTATTTTATCGTTTCGCGAGCCAGGATGATCCTCCTTGCCGCCCAGGGGCTCAGCAATGATGAGATTGCCAACCGACTGGATGCACCCCGCAAAGTTGTCAGCATGTGGCGAAAACGTTTCTTTGAAGAACGCCTCCTTGGGCTTGATGAACGACCACGTCCGGGACGTCCTCCGATTTTTCCCCCCGGAGATTATCGTTCAGGTTAAGGCACTGGCCTGTGAACTGCCCGCGATTCATCAAGTGCCGATTTCTCGATGGAATGTTGCCGATCTGGGCAGAGAGATTCGAGGATCGGGATTCGCAGCCACGATCAGTGACAGCACTATCTGGCGATGGCTTCATGAGGATGCCATTCGTCCTTGGCGGTATCGCTCCTGGATTTTTCCCCGTGATCCTCAATTTGCCGAGAAAGCCGGGCGAATCCTGGATCTCTATGAGAGGGTTTGGGAAGGGCACTCCCTCCAAGAGGATGAGTTTGTTTTGTCTGCCGATGAGAAAACCAGCATCCAGGCGCGCCGTCGTCGTCATGCCACCTATCCGGCTCAACCGGGATGGCCGATGAAAGTAGAACATGAATACGCCAGGTGTGGCGCTTGGGCTTATATTGCCGCTCTCGATGTGCATCGCGCTAAATTGTTCGGTCGATGCGAACGTAGAAGTGGCATTGCTTCTTTCGATCGACTCGTTGACGACGTAATGCGCCAACCGCCCTATGTCGCAGCAAGGCGCGTTTTTTGGATTGTGGACAATGGTTCTTCCCATCGCGGATCTCGTTCTGTGGAAAGATTGCAATCTCGTTATCCCAATCTCTTGCTCGTTCACGCACCTGTGCATGCAAGTTGGTTGAATCAGATCGAAATCTATTTCTCAATCCTTCAACGCAAGGCCCTTGTTCCAAACGACTTCACATCCTTAGAGACGCTCAATGAACGAATCATTGGTTTCCAACACTACTACGAGCAGATCGCCAAACCGTTTGAATGGAAATTCACCCGAAACGATTTGAAGATTTTGATCAACAAAATCAAGCTGGCGCAGTTGTCATCAGCACGACTCGCAGCGTAAATACGTAACCGAATTTATGAACCGCTGTACTAAGTACTCTAATTCATAAATACAGTTACGTATAATGAGCTTGCTTTCGAGACAGATTTATGGCATCAATGCAATCCAGGAGGTTGCATATGCCAAGGAAAAGCCCATACGGAATCGTCCTTACGGAAGAAGAGCAGAGAGAACTAACCACGCGCGCAAACAAATATACGCTACCGTATTTTATCGTTTCGCGAGCCAGGATGATCCTCCTTGCCGCCCAGGGGCTCAGCAATGATGAGATTGCCAACCGACTGGATGCACCCCGCAAAGTTGTCAGCATGTGGCGAAAACGTTTCTTTGAAGAACGCCTCCTTGGGCTTGATGAACGACCACGTCCGGGACGTCCTCCGATTTTTCCCCCCGGAGATTATCGTTCAGGTTAAGGCACTGGCCTGTGAACTGCCCGCGATTCATCAAGTGCCGATTTCTCGATGGAATGTTGCCGATCTGGGCAGAGAGATTCGAGGATCGGGATTCGCAGCCACGATCAGTGACAGCACTATCTGGCGATGGCTTCATGAGGATGCCATTCGTCCTTGGCGGTATCGCTCCTGGATTTTTCCCCGTGATCCTCAATTTGCCGAGAAAGCCGGGCGAATCCTGGATCTCTATGAGAGGGTTTGGGAAGGGCACTCCCTCCAAGAGGATGAGTTTGTTTTGTCTGCCGATGAGAAAACCAGCATCCAGGCGCGCCGTCGTCGTCATGCCACCTATCCGGCTCAACCGGGATGGCCGATGAAAGTAGAACATGAATACGCCAGGTGTGGCGCTTGGGCTTATATTGCCGCTCTCGATGTGCATCGCGCTAAATTGTTCGGTCGATGCGAACGTAGAAGTGGCATTGCTTCTTTCGATCGACTCGTTGACGACGTAATGCGCCAACCGCCCTATGTCGCAGCAAGGCGCGTTTTTTGGATTGTGGACAATGGTTCTTCCCATCGCGGATCTCGTTCTGTGGAAAGATTGCAATCTCGTTATCCCAATCTCTTGCTCGTTCACGCACCTGTGCATGCAAGTTGGTTGAATCAGATCGAAATCTATTTCTCAATCCTTCAACGCAAGGCCCTTGTTCCAAACGACTTCACATCCTTAGAGACGCTCAATGAACGAATCATTGGTTTCCAACACTACTACGAGCAGATCGCCAAACCGTTTGAATGGAAATTCACCCGAAACGATTTGAACATTTTGATCAACAAAATCAAGCTGGCGCAGTTGTCATCAGCACGACTCGCAGCGTAAATACGTAACCGAATTTATGAACCGCTGTACTAAGTACTCTAATTCATAAATACAGTTACGTATAATGAGCTTGCTTTCGAGACAGATTTATGGCATCAATGCAATCCAGGAGGTTGCATATGCCAAGGAAAAGCCCATACGGAATCGTCCTTACGGAAGAAGAGCAGAGAGAACTAACCACGCGCGCAAACAAATATACGCTACCGTATTTTATCGTTTCGCTAGCCAGGATGATCCTCCTTGCCGCCCAGGGGCTCAGCAATGATGAGATTGCCAACCGACTGGATGCACCCCGCAAAGTTGTCAGCATGTGGCGAAAACGTTTCTTTGAAGAACGCCTCCTTGGGCTTGATGAACGACCACGTCCGGGACGTCCTCCGATTTTTCCCCCCGGAGATTATCGTTCAGGTTAAGGCACTGGCCTGTGAACTGCCCGCGATTCATCAAGTGCCGATTTCTCGATGGAATGTTGCCGATCTGGGCAGAGAGATTCGAGGATCGGGATTCGCAGCCACGATCAGTGACAGCACTATCTGGCGATGGCTTCATGAGGATGCCATTCGTCCTTGGCGGTATCGCTCCTGGATTTTTCCCCGTGATCCTCAATTTGCCGAGAAAGCCGGGCGAATCCTGGATCTCTATGAGAGGGTTTGGGAAGGGCACTCCCTCCAAGAGGATGAGTTTGTTTTGTCTGCCGATGAGAAAACCAGCATCCAGGCGCGCCGTCGTCGTCATGCCACCTATCCGGCTCAACCGGGATGGCCGATGAAAGTAGAACATGAATACGCCAGGTGTGGCGCTTGGGCTTATATTGCCGCTCTCGATGTGCATCGCGCTAAATTGTTCGGTCGATGCGAACGTAGAAGTGGCATTGCTTCTTTCGATCGACTCGTTGACGACGTAATGCGCCAACCGCCCTATGTCGCAGCAAGGCGCGTTTTTTGGATTGTGGACAATGGTTCTTCCCATCGCGGATCTCGTTCTGTGGAAAGATTGCAATCTCGTTATCCCAATCTCTTGCTCGTTCACGCACCTGTGCATGCAAGTTGGTTGAATCAGATCGAAATCTATTTCTCAATCCTTCAACGCAAGGCCCTTGTTCCAAACGACTTCACATCCTTAGAGACGCTCAATGAACGAATCATTGGTTTCCAACACTACTACGAGCAGATCGCCAAACCGTTTGAATGGAAATTCACCCGAAACGATTTGAACATTTTGATCAACAAAATCAAGCTGGCGCAGTTGTCATCAGCACGACTCGCAGCGTAAATACGTAACCGAATTTATGAACCGCTGTACTAAGTCGCCAATTGGTGCAGCTTATTAGCGCAACGCACAAAAATTAATCAATTATAAATATAATGATTTCAAATAGATATAACAAAGTAGCGGGATTTCTTGAATTTATGCACCCTTGCCGGATGGTTATAAACTTTGCATGAAAAAAACGACCTGTTTTTGAGAGTTCAAAGCCTTTATAATATAGTATTATTATAAATATTACTTTAGCCTATAAATGTATATTGTCATGAGGCGAAGCTCAATTTACAAATTGGGAAAAGATGACTGCCAAACATGCATATTACCCATCAAACAGTTTCTTCGGGTAACCTATATTTTTCATCGCACAGCAACTGACCATTCATGCAATTTGAATTTTCAGGTCGTTTTCGAACAAACTGACCTTGACATCTGATGCTCTGAAAATATTTTCCGCTTTCAGCCTGCAATGATGAGTGTCAGTTTGGCCGAGTCTTACGCTTGCATCCCCGCCAGATATCCTGCTCCAATGGCATCCACAACTTTTGCGACTTTATTGGCGTCGCCGATCGTTACTACCTTATAGGGCTTACCGGAAAGTTGCACTGCAAGATCGTTATTCGGAATGCTGCCTGAAGCGACAATAACCTGTCGGCAAATTCATAAGGATTTCTTTTTTAATGTTCAAAGTATAAGGCAAGCGAATCTTGTATGTCAAAGGAAATATGGCGGCAAAATATTTTGGTGATAACCCGAAATTTGAGGGAAAGATGTGTTGGAATCGCCGCAGATGTGATCATTTCTAACACTTTTTCACTTCTCAATTCCAATTTCATCGGATATGATATTAAAAGAAAAATCCCTTTGAGAGATTGAATTTTGATCATCAACCGGCAGCAAACAAGTGTTAATCGGAAGGCATCTATCGCCGGATACCGGAGACGGCATTATCCGTCACAATGAAGATTTCTGACAAGAAAGAAGATGGCATACGTTTATCGATCGAAGGCAGGCACTTTCACAATCCGGGTCGATGAATCCAATCCCGGTACCGTTGAACTCTGTCTTGGCGGAATGTGGCTCTGCAATTATGAATCAGTAGATAAGGCCGCGGCAGCGGTCTGTCGCAGGGAGACGGGTTGGCCGGACTGGGATCGCCGGGAAGATCCGGAAGGGCCGCAGGATTTGAAAGACTGGGAAGAAACTTAGCGGTTCGCCCTCCAGGCGGCTTATGTGCCGGGAGACCGGGAATGGGGGAATGTAATCCTGTTCTGGTGCAAATATGCTTTTTGACCGACAACGGCCTGCTTCTTGCCGAAGGAAAAGGGGCCGGCGATTGCGTTGGATGTAAATGATCCCCGAGCGGAGGTGGTGTCATGGAGAGTAAGATCGCGGAAGCGATGCGGTTGACCCATCCCCCCGTCGCCCTGCTCTGGTCCGACGAGAAGCCGGCCGGGGCCATGCAGTTTCAGGAGGGGCGGTGGGGCTGCGTCATGTGGCTGGCGGCGAGCGCCGCCCGGGGACGGGCCGCGGTCTGCGATGTGAAGACCTTTGGCTGCGTCGGCGGCGGCGTGGGCCTGGGATTCGGAAACCAGTACCAAAACTTTCCCGGCGGGGAGGACTGCTTCTGCCATTTCCTCTCCTCGGGCAATGCCGGCTGGGAGAAGGGCCGCGCGGCGGCGGAGCAGGCCAAACCCTTTCTTCGGGCCGAGGCCTACGACAACTTCGTCCACGGTGAGCGCTATTTCAGGAGCCCGGAGCAGGTTCGGTGCTTCATTTCCTGCCTGCCCATGACGGAGATTTCCACCCGGTATGTGGTGTTCAAGCCCCTGCAGGAGGTGGATCCGGCGGCCGATGCCCCGAAGGTGATCGTTTTCTTCGTCGATCCGGACCGGCTTTCCGCCCTGGTGGTCCTGGCCAATTACGGCCGGGGCGACAACGAGAACGTCATCATCCCCTATGCGGCGGGATGCCAGACCATCGGGATTTACCCTTACCGCGAAGGGCAGTCGGACAGGCCGAGGGCCGTCGTGGGTATGACGGACCTCTCGGCCCGTGTCTACATCCGGAAGCAGTTGGGCGATCATCTTCTGAGCTTTGCCGTGCCCCCTGCGCTCTTTGCGGAGATGGAAGCGAACGTGGCCGGGTCCTTCCTGGAGCGCCACACCTGGAAGACGCTCATGGCGGGCGGCAGGGAAGACTGAGAATGAGGGCCGGGAGCCGCATCCATGCCTGATCAGCCACGCCGGATGGAACGGGAAAGCAAAACCCTGGAGGCCATGATCCGCATCTTTTGCCGGGACCGCCACGGATCGCGGAAAGACCTCTGCCCCGACTGCCGGGACCTTCGGGCCTACGCCCTGAAGCGGCTGGAGAAGTGCCCTTTCGGGGAAGAAAAGCCGGCCTGCTCCCGGTGCACCATCCACTGCTACAAGCCGGCCATGCGGGAGCGGATCCGTGATGTCATGCGCTACGCCGGACCGCGGATGCTCCGCCGCCATCCGGTCCTCGCCGTTGCCCATCTTCTGGATCGCCGTCACAAGGCGCCGTCTTCATGACAAGCGGGCTGTTTCCCGCACTCGAGCGGGGTGCCGTGCGGCCGGAAAACGGTTTCTTTAAAAGCGGCCATGTTGCGTCATTCAAGAGAGGGAATCGAGGGAGATTGCCCGTGAAGATCTGCCATCGCTGCCGCAGGGAAATCACAATGGAAGGAAAGATCGGCCGGCGGGAGGTCTGCCCCGGCTGCGGCGCCGATCTGCACTGCTGCCTGAACTGCGCGTTCCATGACCCCGGCGCTTACAATCAGTGCCGGGAGCCCCAGGCGGAACGCGTCCTGGACAAGGACCGCGGCAACTTCTGCGACTGGTTCCGCTTCCGGGATGCCGCTGCGGACCAGGGGACCGGGGGAGAGAAGGGCGGCGCCGAAGTCCGGCTGAAGGCCCTTTTCAAGTGACGGACATTGTTATTCTGCGCGATTCCTTATATTGATGCGCCTGTTCGACAGAACTGTTCATGTCGATGATGTCATGGGCTGGCATGAATTATCCTTATGGTTTGCGAGGCATCTTCCGTTTCAGTTCCCTTAAATTATCTACGCTAAAAACATAGTTCTTGCCCACCCTGTCATAGGGCAGTTTCCCCTCTTTTACCCATCTCCGTATTGTTATTTCAGCGACTTCCAGATATTCAGATGTCTCTTTAATGGTAAAGGTCGAAGGGGTATCGTCAAAAACCTCGTCGTAGGAGTAATAATCCTTGTCAAACCCTTTGCGGGCGATCAGGGAGAAAAGCTTTTCCCGCTCTGCCATCGGTAAGGTAACGATGTCTTTGTAAATTTTCTCTGCCCTGTTCATCGCTGAAACTCCTTTTGATATTTCTTCAAATCCCGATAAAAGTTTTCATGTCTGCCAATCATGGCAAAAATCAGATTGTTCTTCGTCGCTTCATAGGCGATCAGATACTCTTGTTGATGAAATCTGAATTTATGCACCCGAAAACCGGTCAAATCGCCTTTCTTTTCTTTTCCGATTCCAGGATTGACGCTGATACCGTCCACTTCATCCCGAATAGCCAGTTGCAGGGGCGCTGACTGCTTTTTAACAAACCGCCGGAATGCCGGTGCAAACAACTTTTCCATGATTAGTTACTTGATAATATAAATACTCATAATAATCAACATAAATTTCACAATATAAAAAAGCGGCCGCTGTCGGAGGCTTCCGGTTGTGGCCGCTTTTTTTGTACGATTGTGAATCAGAGCCCTCGGGCTCTGCGCTCTTTAGATTCATTCATTGACAGGCATCAGCCGTTGTCCTTGATCAGCATGGTCGAAGGATCCAGGAGCAGGGGATCCTCGTCCGTGGCGGAGGTTCCCCCTTTCAACGGCCGGATGTGGATTTCCGATCCTTTGGGTCGAAGCTCCAGGGCGACATCGAAGAGATCGGCCACATGCAGGAGCTGAACCGGCAGTCCGTCGGGGCCGGGCTGTTCATGGCGGTGGGTGTGAACGGTGAACCAGATGCGCAATCCCTGCCGGGCGGCGAGCGCCTTCAGGTCGCAGAGCGGCTGCCTTCCCGACTCGTCGAAACGCAGGCCGTCCATGATGATCATCTGGGGGTGAAAGATGTTCTGCGCCATCAGGTCCGTCAGGCGCTCCTCCAGCCGGGGCACACTGAACCCGTCCACCTTGAAGGTCATGATCAGACGGTGCGGCAGGATGGTCTCCCAGAGCTGATTGACCTGCTGCACCTGTGCTTCGCTGGCCAAGTGGTGGAAGAGTTCCTGGTACCAGATGCCGACTTTTCCGACCGGATCATGGAGGCTGATGTGGAGGATTTTTTTGTTTCTCAGCATGGCGTTGAGCGCAAGCTGCACGAGGAGCGCCGTCTTGCCGACGCCGGCGTAGGCCAGAACGGCGCCGAAGCCGCCCTCCGGAATGACGTCGTCCGTCCCGGAGCCCACATTCTTTAAGGGATTGCGAAGAATCATGTCTTTCTTGAGCAGGGTCATATTTCTGTCCTTAAATCGTCGGTGATTCTTGTGTTGGCCGGCGCAATGGCCGGGGCTGCATTTCAGGCCGCGCTTTTCTTGCGCTGTGCCGCTTCTTCGGCGATCTTTTCCGAAATAGACTGCGGGACCTGCCGGTAGAGGGCGAATTCCATGGTGAACTGGGCCTTGCCCTGGCTCGCCGACCGCAGGACCGTCGAAAACCCGAACATCTCCGCCAGCGGGACCTGCGATTCCACCACGCACATGGGACCCTCGTCCTGGGCGCCGACGATCATGCCGCGGCGCTGGTTCAGAAGGCCCATGACCGCCCCCTGGAATTCCGTGGGCGTCTCCACGACCACCTTCATGATCGGTTCGTGAATGACCGGTTTGGCCCGGAGGTAGCCCTCCTTGAAAGCGCCGCGCGCGGCGGCCTGGAAGGCCATGTCGGAGGAGTCCACGGCATGGGAGGCGCCGTCGTTGATGACGATCCTGACGCCCGTGACGGGAAATTCCATTTTGGGGCCCTTGGCCAGGCACTGGCGGAAGCCCTTCTCCACGGCCGGAATATACTGGGTGGGGATGTTCCCGCCCGTGACGGCATTTTCGAAGACGAAATCGTCTTCCGCAACCGGTTCGATGTATCCGGCCACCCGGCCGTACTGGCCGGCGCCGCCGGTCTGCTTCCTGTGGGTGTAGTTGAAGTCCGCCCGCTGGGTGATGGTCTCGCGGTAGGCAACGCGGGGGTTGCCCGTGGTCACCTCGGCGCTGTATTCCCGCTTCATCCGCTCCACGTAGACTTCCAGGTGCAGCTCGCCCATGCCCTCGATGATCGTTTCCCCCGTCTCCTGATCCATGTGGGTCCGGAAGGTCGGGTCCTCCTTGGTGAAGCGGTTCAGGGCTTTGGACATGTTGATCTGCGCCTTGTTGTCCTTGGGCACGATGGCCAGCGAAATCACCGGGTCCGGGACGAACATGGAGGTCATGGTCAGGTTGATGCCCGGCGAGATGAAGGTGTCACCGGAAGAGCATTCGATGCCGAACAGCGCCCCGATGTAGCCGGTGGGAATGGCGTCGATATCCTCCATCTGGTCGGCGTGCATGCGCACGACCCGGCCGACCTTGACCTTCTTGCCGTTCCGGGCGTTCAGGATGGTCGTCCCGCGGGCCAGGTTTCCCTGATAGACCCGGATGTAGGTGAGCTGGCCGTAGGGGCCGTCCTCCAGTTTGAAGGCCAGCGCCACGATCGGCTTTGAGGGATCGGCGGCCAGCAGCACCGGGGCCTCGTTGTTGTCCATGTCCAGCGCCTCGTTCTGCACGTCGGCAGGGCAGGGCAGGATCCGGTTCACGGCGTCCAGCAGGGGCTGAACGCCCTTGTTCTTGTATGCGGAGCCCATGAAGACGGGGGTCAATTCACGCTTCAGCGTTCCCCTGCGGACGGCGTCGAGGATAACCTGATCCGGGATTTCCCGCTCCTCGAGGATCGCCTCCGTCAGCGCATCCGAGAACATGGAGGCGGCGTCGATCAGCTCGTCCCGCTTTGCCTCGGCCTCGGCCAAGAGGCTTTCCGGGATATCCCCGCTCCGGACGATCTCGCCGTTGTCGCCGTCGAAATAGACGGCCTTCATGGTCACCAGATCGATCACCCCTTGAAGGTCCGTCTCCAGGCCGATGGGCATCTGCATCGCCACGGCGTTGTGGCCCAGTTTCGAGCGAAGCTGGCCGATGACCCGGCCCGGGTCGGCGCCGCTGCGGTCGCATTTGTTGATGAAGGCGATGCAGGGAACCTTGTAGCGCTTCATCTGCTGGTCCACGGTGATGGACTGGGACTGAACGCCGCCGACCGCGCAAAGCACGAGGATGGCGCCGTCGAGCACCCGCAGCGACCGTTCCACCTCGATGGTGAAATCCACATGGCCGGGCGTATCGATGATGCTGATTTCATGGTCCTTCCATTCGCAGAAGGTGGCCGCCGAGGCGATGGTGATGCCGCGCTCCTTTTCCAGCTCCATGGAGTCCATCGTCGCGCCGACGCCGTCTTTGCCCTTGACTTCGTGAATGGCGTGGATGCGCTTGGTGTAGTAGAGAATCCGCTCGGTCAGCGTGGTCTTGCCCGAGTCGATGTGGGCGCTGATCCCGATGTTCCTGGCTTTCTGAATGTCGTTTTTCATGACGCTTTTCCCTATTGCCTCAAAAATAAAAAATCCCTCATTTGGAATGAATCATACCGAATGGGGGATTCACCATAAACAGGTATCTCAAGAAAGTGGCGCTAAATAATGGATGAAACGGGATTTGTCAAGTCATTTTTTCACAATATTTCTTTGACAAATCGGTTGTAATCAATGAAAATCCCCGCCGTTGCCGTGAGTCGACGGGGAAAGCGAAGGGCCGGATGGCTGATGAAGATCTCTCCAAACTGAAGATTGACCGCTCCGCGAGGGCACTGCCTGCGGCGCACCGGAAAAGGTGGGTCTACGGGTCCGTTGCAGCGGTCCTCCTGATCCTGGTCCTGTCCGCCCTCTATCTGGGGGGCGTGATCCGTCCCGCCGTCCCGGTGCAGGTCGTGACGGTTTCCCGGATTTATCCGTCCCAGGCATTCACCCTGCTCAATGCCAGCGGCTATGTTGTGGCCCAACGCAAGGCGGCTGTGGCTTCCAAGATCACCGGCCGTCTGGTTGCTCTGATGGTGGAAGAGGGCAGCCGGGTTCAGAAGGGGCAGGTCATCGCCCGTCTGGAAAGCGACGATTTGCTGGCGACGCGGGACCAGGCGGTGTCCAACAGGAAAGTCGCCGAGGCCAACCTCGAAGAGGCCAGGGCGGAGCTGTCGCTCGCCACGCTGACCTTTGAGCGGAACCGGCGCCTGCTGGAGCGCCAGATTGTCTCGAAATCGGAATACGACAATGCGGAAGCCCGCTACCGGCGGGCCCAGGCGGCGGTGGCCGCGGCGGAAGCATCCATCCGGGCCGGCCGGGCGGCTGTTCAGGGGGCCTCGGTGGCGCTGGATTACGCGCTGATCCGCGCTCCCTTCGATGCCGTCGTCCTGACCAAGAGCGCCGATATCGGCGACATCGTGACCCCCGTCGGCGCGGCCACCAATGCCAAGGCGGCGGTGGTGACCATTGCCGACATGGGCTCGCTGCAGGTCGAGGCCGATGTGTCGGAATCCAACCTGGGGCTCATCAAAGCCGGCCAGCCCTGCGAAATCCAGCTCGACGCGATTCCCGACAGCCGTTTTCCCGGCGTCATTCACATGATCGTGCCCACGGCGGACCGCAGCAAGGCCAGCGTCATGGTCAAGGTCCGCTTTCTCCACCCGGATCCCCGGATCCTGCCGGAGATGAGCGCCAAGGTCGCCTTTCTCTCCCGGCCCGTGAAAGAGGAGGAGGAGCGGGCGCGCACGGCTGTCCATCGCCTGGCCCTGGCCGAACGCAGCCGGAATCAGAGCCTTTTCGTGGTTCAGGACGACCGGGTGAAAGAAACCGCCGTCCGCACCGGGGAGGCCTTCGGCGACATGATGGAAATTCTGAGCGGTGTGAAAGCGGGGGACCGGGTGGTGCTGAAGCCGAACCGGTTGAAGGACGGCGCCCGCATCAAAATCGCGGAAAAATGATCATGGGCAGCGAAGCGCCGATCGTTGAAATCAGGGACCTGAGAAAATCCTATCGCCGCGGGGATCACATTGTCCCCGTTCTCGAGAACATCACCTTCAATATCGAGCGGGGCGAGTTCGTGGCGCTCATGGGCCCGTCGGGCTCGGGCAAGAGCACACTCCTGAACCTGATTGCGGGCATCGACAAGGTCGATGGCGGCTCCATCCGGGTGGGCGGCACGGAGATCACCGGCCTTTCCGAGACCGAGCTGGCCCGCTGGCGGGCCACCCATGTAGGGTTCATCTTCCAGTTTTACAATCTCATTCCGGTGCTTACGGCCTATGAGAACGTGGAGCTGCCCCTGCATCTGACCCAGATCACCGGCCGGGAGCGGCGCGAGCACGTGGAAATGGCGCTCCGCCTGGTCAACCTGGCCGACCGCATGGAGCACTATCCCGGCCAGCTTTCCGGCGGCGAGCAGCAGCGGGTGGCCATCGCCCGCGCGGTGGTCACCGATCCGACGATTCTGGTGGCCGATGAACCCACCGGCGACCTGGACCGGGTTTCCGCCGAAGAGATCCTGTCGCTGATGATCCGCCTGAACCGGGAATCCCGAATGACGATCATCATGGTGACCCATGATCCCCGCGCGGCGGAAAAGGCGCAGGTCATCCGGCGCCTCGAAAAAGGCTTTCTGAACCATGCTCATTCTGAAGCTTCTCTTTAGGAATGCCTTTCGCCACAAGCTCCGCACGGGGCTGACGATTCTCGGGATCACGATTGCGATCCTCGCCTTCGGGCTCCTGCGAACCGTCGTGGCCGCGTGGTACGCCGGCGTGGAAGCGTCGTCCGCCTCGCGCCTGGTGACGCGGAACGCCATCTCCCTGATTTTCCCCCTGCCCATCTCCTACAAGGACAAGATCCGCCAGGTCGAGGGTGTCCGCACCGTTTCCTACGGCACCTGGTTCGGCGGCGTTTACATCGACGAGAAGAATTTCTTCCCCAATCTGGCCGTCGAAGGTCATACCTTCCTGCAGATTTATCCCGAATTCATCCTCTCCGATCCGGAGCGGCTGGCCTTTCTCAAGGACCGCAAGGGTTTTATCGCCGGCCGGAAGCTGGTCACGAAGTTCAAGTGGAAAATGGGCGACACGGTGACCCTCAAGGGACTCATTTTTCCCGGTGAATGGGACTTTGTTCTGCGGGGGGTCTACCGCGGCCGGGACAGGACGGTCGACGAGACCCAGTTCCTCTTTCACTGGGACTATCTCAATGAGCGGGTCAAAGCCCGGATGCCGGGCTGGGCAAATCAGGTGGGATTTTACATGATCGACCTGAACCGGCCCGACCTGGCGGCGGATGTGTCGCTTGCCGTCGACAGGATCTTCAAGAATTCCCTGGCGGAAACGCTGACGGAAACGGAAAAGGCCTTTCAGATGAGCTTTGTCACCATGACCGAGGCGATCGTGATGGCCATTCAACTGGTGTCCTTTGTCGTCATCATCATCATCATGGCGGTGGTGGCCAATACGATGGCCATGACCACCCGGGAGCGGATCGGGGAGTATGCCATCCTGAAGACACTCGGTTTCGGCGGCTGGCACATTCTTGCCCTGGTTCTGGGAGAGTCGCTGGTGATCACCCTGATTGGCGGGGCGCTGGGCATTGTCCTGACCTATCCGGCCGCGGCGATCATCGGCCACAAGCTCAGCAATTTTTTGCCGATCTTCCACGTGGATGGAAAAACGGTCTGGCTGGCCTGTGCGGCGGCGCTCCTGGTCGGGGTCGTCGCCGCCGTCGTCCCCACCCGGCGGGCCGTCGGGATCCGGATTGCCGAGGGCTTGCGGAGGATCGGCTAATGGCCATTCCCTTCTCCTACAGTCTGCGGAACCTGTGGACCCGGCGCCTGACGACCATCCTGACCGCCGGGGGCATGGCGCTGGTGGTTTTTGTCTTTGCCGTCATCCTCATGCTGGCCGCGGGCCTCGAGAAGACGCTGGTCGAAACGGGGTCGCCGGACAATGTCGTGGTCATCCGCAAGGGGTCGGTGACGGAGGTGCAAAGCGGCATCGAGCGTCAGCAGGCGTCCGTGGTCGAGACGGATGCGGAAATTGCCATCGGACCGTCCGGCGAGCGGCTCGTGGCCAAGGAGGTGGTCGTCCTCATCAGCCTCCCCAAGCGGGACCGGGACAAGCCGGCCAACGTGGTGATCCGCGGAATAACCGCCGTTTCGGCGCTGCTGCGGCCGCAGGTCCGCCTGAAAGAGGGGAGGATGCCCCGGGCGGGCTCGTCGGAGATCATGGCCGGGAGCAGCATCGCCGGACGCTTCAAGGGGGGCGGGATCGGCGAGACGCTCCGCTTCGGGATGCGGGACTGGCAGATTGTCGGGATATTCGATGCCGGCAACACCGGCTTCAATTCGGAAATCTGGGGGGATGTGGAACAGCTCATGCAGGCCTTCCGAAGGCCGGTTTACTCGTCGGTGATTTTCCGGCTGCGGGACCCGCGGGCCTTCGGGGCCGTCAAGACCCGCCTGGAGGAGGATCCGCGGCTGACCGTCGAAGCCAAACCGGAGACCCGCTACTACCGCGACCAGTCGGAGATGATGGCGACGTTCCTGCGGATCCTCGGGATCACGCTGACTATCATCTTTTCGCTCGGGGCGGTCATCGGCGCGATGATCACGATGTACGCCGCCGTTTCCAACCGGACCGGCGAGATCGGCACCCTGCGGGCGCTGGGGTTTCAGCGGGGAAGCATCCTTGCGGCATTCCTGATGGAGGCCCTGCTGCTCGGTTTCATCGGCGGCTGCCTGGGGCTTTTTTTCGCCTCCTTTATGCAGATCTTCACCGTGTCGACGATGAATTTCCAGACCTTTTCCGAACTGGCCTTCAGCTTCACCCTGACGGCGGACATCGTTTGGAAAGCCCTGGGATTCTCCCTGTTCATGGGGCTTCTGGGCGGAGTCCTGCCGGCGGTCCGGGCATCCCGCATGGAAATTGTCGATGCGCTCCGCGCGGTGTGAACCGTTCCTCACTCCGAATGGCGAAAGGAGAAGGGGAAGTCGAAGCGCAGGCAGAGCCGGACGAACATTTCGAATGATCCGTAGGCCCGCAGGATATTATCGCGCTTTTCCGAGGCCAGTTTCGTGAAACCCCTGCAGTCCCGGTCCAGATAACCCGCCATCTGCGGGACAATCGGAACGTCGCCCCATTGCGGCTCGTCCGTAAAGCAGATCAGGCTGAACGGCTCTCCCGCAGGGCCGCTCCACAATCGGGCGCCCAGCTCCGGGTTCCTGATCTTCATCCAGACATAGGCGGCGGACACGATGGAACCGTTGCGGCAGCCCAGCATCAGGTCGTCCTTCTCCATGGCATTCCAGAAGGAAGCGTTCTCTCCACTTTCCCGCGCACCCCAAGGGTAGCATTTCCCATCCGGGTAAATTTGTGCCAGATAATCGGTCTGGCTCTGTTCACGGAGAAACGGTTGGACGGCTTCCATGTCGAAGCCTTCCGCGGCGGGGACGCCGGCTTGCGTTCCTGCTTTCGGATCCGCTATCGGGAAAATGAATACGTTGGCCATCAGGTCCGCCTCGAAGGAGGGTTGCGCGGGATGGGATTCGTTGGGACTTAATACCAGACTTTCCGAGCAAAATCATGGGAATTTTTATGAGATAACGGTTTCCCCTGTCAAGGCAAGAGCGGGATGCCGAACAGCCCGATTCAAGACGAGGGAACCGCCCGTTTTTTCCTTGACATCAATGGCAATACGGTTTAGAAAGACGAATATTTTTAAGCCAAAGAGCGGAGATCATCCGTTCACCCGATATGGCCCCGATATTCATCCGTTCCCCGTCAAGCGAGCGAAGGGGCTTAAAAAATCGATATTATTCATCATCAAATTTCGGCCATTGCGCTTTTTGAAATGTCCATTTGTCAAAGTTGGGCTAAATTCACTTAGGAAAGGGGGGATTCTGCTTTCGGTTTTAAGTTTTTTTAGCTTGTCCTTGAAATTTGTTTTTTTCAAGGCACAGGAAATCGGAGTTTTGAAAGATCAATATCTTACTTTAAGGGAGGGAGTATATCACTATGCCGCAGCAAAAAATCGAAAACAAAGAGAAAATATGGATGCCAACCCCGGTGCAGCAGAAACTCAGGAACAAGACCATCACCGCGAAGAAATGGGCGGAAATGGTCAAGTCCGGCGACTGGATCAACCGCGGCGGTCCCGGATCGGACACGACGGGGTTGATGGACGCCCTGGCTGCACGCCTCGGCCCCGGCGCAGGCGACCTGAACAACATCGAGATCTGGAACCAGGCGATCATGCTCGGCAACGGCTTCTGCGCCGCCGCCGACATGGAGGCGAAATACCATGTCCTCCACGAGGCCTTCATTCTCCCCACCCTTCGCCCCCTTATGAAAAAGGGATACAAGGGCGTCGACTGGAAACACTGGGGATGGGCGCTGGGTATGGACGCCGAGTACGCCCGCTTCTACCGGAAGGATAGAGAGAAGCGCGCCATGGACTGGGGCATCCAGGCCTGCGCAGTGCCCCAGGGCGGATATGTGAACGCCAGTTACGGCGTGAACAACTTCATGATTGTCGCCAAGTCCTGCAAGAAGTTCGTCTGCGAGATCCGCTCCGACTACGCCTGGTGCGAAGGCGGCAGGGGCATGTTCCTGCCCATTGACGAGGTGGACTACTTCGTCGAGGTGGACGTGGACGACCCGAAGTACCAGTGGATGTACATCCCCGAGAAGGACATCAAGCCGGATGACGTCCAGAAGGCCATCGCGGCAAACTGCGTCTCCATCATGCGCGACGGCGACTGCATCCAGGTCGGCATCGGCGCCCTCCCCACGGCCGTCGTCATCGGCATGCGGGATCACGGCCTGAAGCACCTCGGCGTGCACAGCGAGATGATCGGCGAGTACGCCTTCACGCTCCTCGAGGCGGGCTCCGTCGACAACTCCCGGAAGAACATCGACAAGGGCCGCAGCGGCTGGGCCTACATCATGCCCGTCGACACGCCCCGCTACTACGAGTATCTGCACCGCAACCCGCAGTTCGCCGGGTACGACATCGGCTACACGAACAACATCGTGTCGCTCTCCCAGCTCGACAACATGGTGACCGTCAACAACTTCGCCCAGATGGACCTCAGAGGGGTCAACGCAGCGGGCAACGTCGGCGGGCGGCCCATCTCCTCCACGGGCGGCCAGCTCCAGTTCACCCTCGGCGCCATGATGGCCAAGGGCGGCCGGGCCATTCTCGCGGCGACGTCCCGCGACGCCAAGGGCACGTCCCGCTTTGTCCAGGCGCTGGATTCCGGCAGCGCCGTGACCGTCCCCGACCAGCTCGTCACCTGGATCTGCACGGAGTACGGTATCGTCAATATCATGGGCTGCACCGACGCCGAGAAGGCGGCAAAGATCATCTCCATCGCCCACCCGGACGACCGCCCGGCACTGGAGAAGGCAGCCGTGGAGAAGCTCGGCATCAAGCTGAACCACTGGATGTTCAAGAACGCTCCGGACCGGCGGTTCCCGTCGCCCCAGGAGCTGAAGGAGCATAAGTACGGCTACATGGATCTCGAGTTCAGGCCGAAGGAGATCGCCAAGGTCACAGACTGATCCGGTATTTCAGGATCGCAACGAAAAAGGCAAGGTGCTCGCACCTTGCCTTTTTTTCATTAACCTTTTGTCCTGAAACAGACAGTGCCCGTTGAGAAGCAAAATAGCGATGGATTACAAGATCAACGATACGAGGGCCTATCACATGGACCAACTCGACACGCTGGGGTGGGAGTTGACGGTCTGCAATGCCCTGGATCCGGACGTCAGCCCCTGTCGCCGTGTTCTAAAACGGAACAAATCCTACGGCCATCTCCTCTACGATTTCCTGGATCGCTTCATCCCCATGCCGTCGCTGCAAAAGATCATCGAAATCGGGGGTGGATACGGATATCTGATGCGGGATTTTCTGGATCGGAACCGCTCCCTTCAGGCCACGGTGCTGGACATTTCCCCCTACCTCCTGGGACAGCAGCGCCGCACCCTGGGCGCGCACGATGTCACCTACCGCCTGGCGGATGCGATGGAACTCGAACCGCAGGACCTGCGGTCCTTCGATCTTGCCGTCCTCAATGAAAACCTCGGCGATTTTCCGACACTGGTCGGTGTTCACATCGATATCCTGAGATCGTCCGGTCGAGACCCGAAGGATCCCCTGCACCGGGTGCGGCGGATTTTCGACCGCTATTTATTGAAGCTTCCCGCGGCGGAATCCTTCAATGTGAACATCGGCGCGCTGGAAGTGGTCGAGAAGCTTTGCCTTGCCGGCATCCCTTACATCTTTCTGGCCGAGCACAGTTGTGAAGCGAGCGTGCCCGAACCGTGGCGGCGCTGGGTCAAGGTTCGGGCGACAGGAAACCCGGAGCGGATCGCGCTCCGGGGGCATGACGAGTACACCGTTCGATTTTCCGACCTGGAGTGCATTGCCCGTGCATTGCAATACGAAACGCGGCGCGGTCCTCTGGCCGACTATATAGAATTTGATTTTACGGACCAAGTCAGGTATGTTTTACGGGCAAGCGCTTCAATGACAGATGAGCACGAGATCATCCGTCATTTTATCGAGGATCTCTGTCAGTACGAGTATCTCATCCTGATGAAATCGAGATAGACAGGACGTTCGCATGCTGGAATGCCGTCGCTGCGGAAAATGCTGTCTGGCGGATTTTATCGCCTATGTGCACCCCGAGGACATGGACCGCTGGCGGCAGGCGGGGAGACGGGACATCCTGGGCGTCATCGAAAGGGAGCATGCCGTCTGGATGGGCGATCATCTGATCTCCGCGGAAGACGGGCATTACCTGCGCGGCTGTCCCTTCCTTGCCTGGGAGGGCGACCACTGCCGCTGTGCGATCTACGACACCCGGCCCCGCGTATGCCGCGACTATCAGCCGGGATCCTCTGAAATCTGCCCGCAAGTTACATCGAACCGGAAATCGTAATTCGCACCGGTCCCGGAAGAAATGATCCTAAGGGAGGTCAAGATGAAACCTTTTATAAAGAAAGTATTATGGATGATTCCGATTGCGATCGCAATGGGTTTCCCCGGGGCGGACGGACATGCTTTCAAGTGCGGCGATGAAATGATCAGCACTGGCGATAGCAGGGCCAGCGTGCTCATGAAGTGCGGAAAGCCGAACCATACGGACAAGTATGGTGCAAAGAAGAGCAAGCGGGGAAGTCAGGGAATCGAAAAGTGGTATTATAATTGCGGGAAGGGCGATTTCATTTACGTCCTGACTTTCGAGAACGGTGTCCTGAAGAATGAGGAGACGGAGGGACGGGGTTCGGGAAAGTCGAACTGTCTGGGGAAATAGCGGACGAACCGTTCAGACAGCAAAATTCTTGCTTCAAGCGCATCATCCGTGTATCCTTGTCGAGGAGAGATTGGAATGACGACACCCGTTCAACAGAAGATTCGCGATAAGAAGAGAACTCCCGAGCAGATCGCCGACATGGTGAAATCGGGCGACTGGATCAACCACGGCAGTGTCGGCGGCGACTCTACGGTGTGCACGGAGGCCGTTGCCAGGAGGCTGGGTCCGGGGCCCGGACAGTTGAAAGACATCGAGTTCTGGATGTACGCCATGTTCTATCCCCATCCCGAACTGCAGCAGATCGATCCCAGGCAGGAATACCACTGTATTCATGAATTCTTTTTCTTTCCCTGGAACCGCAAGGCGCGCGACATCAACAATGTGACCGACTGGGCGCAGTGGGGATGGGCCTACGGAACGAACGCCCACCACTATCGTTTCGTCAATACCGTCAAGGAAAAACGGGGCCTGGACTGGTGGTTCAATGCCGTAACGACACCCGATGCTCATGGCTACTTCAACATGTCCTACGGGACGAACAACGGCCAGATTTTCAGGCAGACGGCGAAGAAGACCGTTTTCGAGGTCCGGTCCGATTACCCCTGGGCCGAAGGCGGCCGCTTCAATACGATCCACATCGATGATATCGACTACTGGGTGGAAGTGGACTGCGCCAGATACAGATGGCCCCAGATCAATGAGCGGGCCATTATCAGCAGACCGGAAGAGGAAGCCATCGCGAAGCACATCATGACGATCATGAGGGACCGGGACACCGTTCAGCTCGGCATCGGTTCGCTGCCCTCGGCCTGCGTCGCCGCCATGGCAAATGCCGGTTTCAAGGACCTCGGCATCCACACGGAAATGCTGAATTTCGGCTTGATCCGGCTGATCGAATCCGGCCAGGTGACCAACCGGTACAAGAGCCTCGACAACGGCAAAAGCGTCTGGAGCTTCGCCTTCCCCGTGGATGTGGAATGGTACTACGACACGATCCACCGCAACCAGGCGCTGGCTGCCTATGACATCAACTACACGAACAACTTCGACGTGCTGAGAAGAATCGACAACATGATCGCCATCGACAACTGCGTTGCCGTGGACCTGCTCGGCCAGCAGTGCTCGGGCTTCTACGAAAAACGCCCGATCTCCAGCACCGGCGGCTACTTCCAGTTCGTGACGTTCTGCGCCCAGTCCCGGGGCGGCCGCGGTGTGGCCTCCATGACGTCGCGCAGCAAACACGGCACGTCAAGGATCGTCCCTTTCCTGCCCGAAGGGTCCTCCGTGGACGTGCCGGCCCAGTTCGCCAGCCATGTCTGCACCGAGTACGGCATCGTGAACCTGAGAGGGCTGTCCGGCTACGAGCGGGCATCGGCGCTGATCTCCATCGCCCACCCGGACGACCGGGAATGGCTGGAACAGGAAGCCCGTGCAAACGGCCTTCTCGCGCCGCGGTTCCCCGTGTCCATGGGACCGGCGGGCCCGCGGAGATATCCCTCCTGTGACGAAAGAAGGAACTACAAGATTCCCATGGGGAGCGAGATCTGGGGTTTCGACTGGGATCCCTACCAGTCCGGAAAGTGATGCTTCGATATGGTTTGTCTGCATGGCCGGCTTCGCCCCCGGCTTTTTGAAAAAGCGTAAGCGATGCCGGACGAAGCGATGGACCGGCTTTTGTTTTGTGCAGCCGATGGAATATTCATCCGCTGCCGGCATCCGGAGGCTTTAAAGTGAAAAACAAAACGGATCAGAGAAAGAAAACGCCGACCGGCATGGTGCCGGAAACCGAGGGATCCAACCGGCGAACGGTAACGATCCTTCTGTTTCTCTTCTGGATCATCGGCGTCATCGTGATTTTTATCAAGTGGGGAAACTTCTGACCCGTTCTTGTCCGTCCGGGCGGCATGTCGGATTTTCCGCTTGACAAATTTGTTGTAATTTTGTTAGTCAGTCTCAATAATGAGACAAGGCATTTTGTGCTCTTTTTCATCGCGAGTTCCATCGCGTTTGGCGCCATTGCGGACGGGGCCTTCTTCAGCATTCCGGAAATCCTCCGGGTCCCGTAAATATATTCCTTGGGTTTTTTGAAGTGCCAGCGTTGCCCATGCAGGCATGACATTTCATAGAGAAAGGGGGGATGCAATGGGAGTGAGTCAAGAGCGGATAAAGTAGTGGTTAAGCGATTAATCATTTATTTAAACTAAGCTCTTCATTAATTCCGTAAAAAAGGAGGAATTTTTTATGGCGCATGAACACAGTTTTGCATCACCGGGTCCCGCGGGACTGGGCGCGTTGGCCGTTGCCTGTTTTGGTTTCGGGGCGGCGTTTCTTGGCTTGGTGAAACCGGGCGGCCTTCCCATCCTGGCAGCCTGGCTCTTTGGAGGTTGTCTGGTTCAGTACACCACAGCCGTCATGGAGTTGAAAGACCACAACATCACCGGCGGCAACGTGTTCCTGTTCTTCTCCGCCTTCTTCATGCTGGGGGCGGCGCTGAGCACCTTGGCCAAGTTCTTCTTGCTGGCCGGCGCAGGCGCATTCATTCCGAAAGCAGCGGCGGCAGCGGCTCCGGCAGCCGGGGCAGCGGCGGCAGCAGCGCCGGCAGTGCCGGTCGTGGCGGCGGCAGCGCCGATTACCTGGTTCCCCAAACCCGACGCATACGTCGAGGGCTGGATGTGGATGGCCGGCGCGGGCTTCCTCACGGCGGTGACACCGGCTTATGCAAAAGGGAACCTGTTCATTTTCATCCTGGTCATCCTGATCGACATCGTCCTCTGGCTCATTGTCGGGATTGACACGGGCTGGTTCGGCGATCCCAAGACAACGAAGCCGATTGTCGGGTGGCTGCTGGTTGTTTCCGGGTGGATCGGTGTTTATCTGGCGGGGGCGGTGGTCTGCAATACCGTATATGGCAAACCGGTATACTTCGTTCCCAAGCCACTGGTGAAATAATTATTGCTTGAGAATTTTCCGAATAAGGGCAGGCTTTACAAAGCAACAGCCTGCCCTTATTTTTCTCCGGACTTTCCCCGGCCTGCAATCCCGCTTATTTCTTCTTGCTTTCATCAGCCGTGAGTGATACCAATCGTATCAGAATCGTGGCTGTGGTCAAAGCATACGTCTACCAACCGGAATCAAATCTTTTCATGAATTTAAACGCGGAAGCAATGCAAGTCATCCCGACAGGGAATGGCTTCTTCGGTGCGGAAAACGTTTAACAGAATCGTCAAAACCATTTCACTGAAAAACCAGGCTTTTACAAATTTTCAACGGACTGACACGGTTTGCTTGACAGGCCAACGATGATCGGAGAGGAGGTGGTGGCGTCATTTTGCTGTTTGCGAAGAGTCATTGCAAATGGGGCATTTAAATAACGCATAAGACTTAAGGAGGCGATCACAGCCCCCGGTCTTGAGAAGGAGGGAATTTATGCCTGAAGTCTTCAAAGATTACGTCGAGAAAAAATACAGCAAACCCGGTCCGCTCAAGGGGGTCCGTGTTCTGGAAGTCTGCACGCTGCTGTTCGGACCGGCCGGTCCTTCATTCATGGCTTCCCTGGGAGCGGAAGTCATCAAAATTGAGCTTCCACCCGCGGGCGACGTCACCCGATCACTCAATCCCTTCGGTTGGTTTTACAAGGAACAGGGGCCCATGTTCATGCACATCAACACATCGAAATATTACATGGCCCTGGATCTTCATATCGACTGGGCACAGCAGATCTTCAAGGAGCTTGCCGCCAAGTCCGATATCATCGAATTCAATCTGCGTCCGGCCGTCACCAACCGGTGGAACATCGGGTACGAAGACATCAAAAAAGTCAACCCCGGCATCATTTACATCGAGAAAAACGGCTTCGGCCAGTGGGGCATGTACGCGGAGCAGGACCGGCCCTCCAATGACGGGGCTGCCCAGGCCCTGTCCGGCTATGCCTGGATGTCCAGCTTTGCCGGAAGGCCGCCCCTGAAACAGAGCATCTGGATCTGTGACGTTTTCGGAGCCATGATGGGCGAGGTAGCCGTCCTGGCCGCTCTGCATCATCGGCGGAAGACAGGCAAGGGACAGTACATCGAGATGTCCCAGACGGAAAACATCATGCGGGCCATGGGCTGGGTCTGGCCCTACCAGCAGATGACCGGGAAGGGCGTGGAGCCGTCCGGAAACCGGGATCAGTGCATCTGTCCCGCCGACACCTTCCTCAGCAAAGACGATCTCTTTGTCGCTCTGGCAGCCCCGGCGCCGGATGAGTTCAAGGGGCTCTGCGCGGCCATGGGCAAGCCGGAACTGGCTGACGACCCGAGATTCAAGGAACACACCACGCGTCTTGAGGAGGGAAACGCCCTGGCCATCCTCAAGATCATTGCGGACTGGGTGCGGACGAAGCCGGCGGACGAAATTGAGAAGGTTGCAAAGCAGCAAGGATTTGCCGCAACGCGCATCCACAATTCACGGGATATGTGCGAAGATCCCCAGCGCCGCGCCAGAGGTTTCGTAAAGGAACTGGACGATCCCCTTTACGGACAGTACCTGGATCACGAGCTTCCCATCATGATGTCAAAGACCCCCCCGAAGCACCGTTGGTCGGTTCGGCCGGTCGGTTTCGACAACGATTTCATTATGACAAAGCTTCTGGGGCGGAACCAGGCGCAGATCGATGAACTGTACCTGCATGGGGTCCTGGGAAAATGGAAAGATCAACAGGGTCGAAGACCGCCCTCTGACTGGGACGGACAAACGGGCGCTATATTGAGGAGGTGAGGGGCTATGGCAGAGTATAAGAGACCGAAATGGGCGGAATGGGCTGATCATGTCCGGTCCCTCGATGATCCGGCGAAGAATTTCGAGAAACCGGAGGCACTGGATGATTTAGTCGTATTGGATTTAAGTTCCCGAAGCATGGCCGGCTGTTTCTGCTCTTCACTTCTGGCCGAGCTGGGAGCGGAGACGGTCAGGGTCGAGCCGCCGGGGGGCGACCTGGTCCGGTCCTATTCACCCAACGGGGTCATGCACCGGGGTACCGGTTTGGCCTATCTTCAGGAAGGCCGGAACAAGTATCATGTTACCCTGAATCTGGAGACAAAAGAGGGGCAGGATATCCTGAAATCCCTGGCCGGCCAGGCGGACATCCTGATCGAAACCTATCCCGCAGGCACGATGGATGACTGGGGCATCGGCTACCAGGAACTGAGCAAGATCAACCCCAGGCTGATCTACACGTCGATCACCGGCTATGGCCAGTTCGGTCCCGAGAGCGACCGAAAACAGTACGATTATGACAATGTTGCCCAGGCCCGGTCGGGAATCCAGTTTGGTACGGGGGAAATCCTCCCGGAGGGTAAGACCTATAAAGAGATGCCTCATGCCGTTCCCACCAAGGCAGGTCCGTGGATCGCCTGGGCCTCTGCCGGAACCTTTGGGGCGATGGGGATACTCTCCGCCGTATATCACCGGGGTCTGACCGGTGAGGGCCAGGCCATTGACATCGCATCTGCAGAAGCCTACGAGCGACTCCATGACTACGCCCTTCACTGGTATGCCGACAAGGGTGTCCTGAACGAGCGTTTTGGCAATCTGGACACGGCACTGTGGCTTTACGGCTTTTATCCGACGAAGGACGGCGGCGTATTTCTCGGGGGACTTCGCCTGGAGATGTGGAAGGCCTTCGTGGACATCATCGGCAAGTACGATGAATGGGGCGCGGAGCAGTGGACTACGCTGGCGCCTTTCATGAAGAAGGACTGGCAGCTCAAGTACCAGGCCATGATCAATCCGGAAACGGAGAAATACACCAGTCAGGAACTGACCATGAAATCCGTGGAGTACGCCAAGAGCGGACGCCTGGCGCCGATCACGCCCGTGGTGGCGGAAATCGTTTCCCCGGATAAGGCAATGCGTGATGAAATCTGGCGGGACCGCGGCATCTTCACGCCCGTCCAGGATCCGGTTTACGGCTCGGTGGTATGCGCCCAGGCGCAGTGGAAGTCAACGGAAACGCCGCCCCGGACCAAATGGGTGTGCCGCCCGGTGGGCTATGACAACGGCCACGTCTACCTGAAATACATGGGCTACGGGCCGGTGAAACTCAAGGAGCTGGAAGGCAAGGGGATTATCTGAGAAGGGCTGTTTCAATCCTTCGATCCCCCCTTTGAGCGAGGGGGGATCGAAGGACCGGGCAGCAAACGGAACGGTCGGGGAATCATCCAGGCAATCAATCATATATTTTTTCAGGGAGGAGAAGGCATGTCAGCGTTCGGGAAGCCATTAACGAAAAGCCAGAAGGAACGATACAATGTCATCAACAAGAAGAACCTCGATTTTCTCATGAACCGTTACAACAAGGTAAACCGATGGGTGATCGGGGACATGATCCGGCGGAGCGCCTATCATTATCCGGACAAGCCGGCACTGATTTTCCAGGACAGGACACTGACCTATCGTCAACTGGAAGAGGAGTGCAATCGCACTGCCAACGCCCTGCTGGACCTGGGGGTGAAGAAGTACGAACGCGTGGCGATTCTGGCCCACAATACGATCGACCATGTCTTGACCTGGATGGGCTGCGCGAAGATCGGGGCGATCTATCTGGCCATCAATTACCTGCTGCGGGGCAAGGACATCTCCTATTGCATCAACCATTCGGAGAGCAAGGTCTTTATCGTGGAAGACGCCCTTTACGACCTCGTGAAGGATGTGCTGGACGATATGCCGACGGTGAAGACCTGGATCTGGTCGCGGCAGGGGGCGGGAAAACCGCCGGTCAGCAACCTCTTCCAGGACTTCGAGGCTTGGTACGGCAAATATCCGGCCACGGAACCCGATGCGATCCTGCATATCGAGGATCCCTGCCAGATGACTTATACGAGCGGGACGGAATCCCTGCCGAAGGGGGTGATCATCAGCAATCAGGCGCTGATGGCCCAATACATGGGGTGCATCGTCGACGGCCAGTACGATGAGGACGATGTCAATGTCAACGCCCTGCCCATCTATCACTGCGCCCAGCGGGATGTGTTCATGAACCCCGTTTTCTGGGTGGGCGGCACGAATGTGCTGATGGCGCCGGACATCGGCCAGATCCTCAAAAACATCCAGGACTACAAGGCGACCATGTTCTTTGCGCCGCCGACGGTCTGGATCGGGATGCTCAGGCACCCCGATTTCGGAAAATACAACCTTTCGAGCCTGAAGAAGTGCTACTACGGAGCCTCCATCATGCCGGTGGAAATTCTGAAGGAGCTCATGGAGCGGCTCCCGGGGACCCGGATCTATAATTATTACGGACAGACGGAGCTGGCGCCGTACCACACGATTCTCAAGGCCAAGGACGCCCTGAAGAAGCTGGGATCGGCCGGAATGGGGGGGCTGAACATGGAGAGCCGTCTGGAAGACGACAATTTCTTGCCCATTGCGCAGCCCAACGTTCCCGGAGAGATCTGCGGCAAGGGGCCGCATGCGCTGATCATGTACTTCAAGGATGCGGCCAAGACGGAAGAGGCGATGAAGGGCGGCTGGTTCCATTCCGGGGACATCGGCGTGATGGATGCTGACCGCTACATCACCGTGGCGGACCGCAAGAAGGACATGATCAAGACCGGCGGTGAGAACGTGCCGACGCGGGAGGTCGAAGAGGCCATCTATCTGGACAGGCGTGTGCAGGAAGTGGCGGTAATCGGCCTGCCCGACCCGAAATGGGTGGAGGCGGTAACGGCGGTCATTGTGCTGAAGCCGGGAGAGAAAATGACGGAGGAAGAGGTCATTGCCCACTGCCGGAAGGAGCTGGCGGGCTTCAAATGCCCGAAAAAGGTCATTTTCCTCGATGCCCTGCCCAAGACGCCGACGGGCAAGATCCTGAAGCGGGAAATGCGGGCAACTTACAAAGATATGTTCTACGGGAAACCGTAACGGAGCGGTTGCGGTCGGTCATCGCGATCGAGGCACTTGCAGCGATTTGAGGAGGGGGTCATCATATCAGCCCCCTCCTCTTCTTTCATTTGATGAATATTCTCCTGGTCAATCCACGCTTCAATGGCACATCCGAGATACCCCCGCTCGGTCTGGAATCGGTTGCCGCTCCGCTGCTGGAGGCGGATTTCGAAGTATCGATCCTTGATCTCGATCTGGAAAGCCCGGGTGAGGGGCCCGGGGCTGGGGATGAACGGCTTCAAAAGTGCCTTCGGGAGTGCCGGCCGTCCATCGTCGGATTGACCGCCCTCTCCAACAGCTTTGCCTCGGCCGGTCATGTCCTTGAAACCGTAAAGGAGGCCGATCCCCGGACGCTCACGGTGCTGGGGGGGATTCACGGCAGCGTGCTCTTCGAGACGCTGTTGCGGGATCATGATGCGATCGATGCGGTCGTCCGGGGTGAAGGGGAGGTCACATTCCTTGAGCTGGCCCGCCGCTTTGCCGTTTCGAGTGATTTTGACGGGATTCCGGGCGTCAGTTACCGCCGTGCGGGACGCATCGTTCATAACGGCGAGCGGCCGCTGATGAGGGATCTGGATCGTTTCCCCATCCCCGCCCATCATCTGATCGATGGCGGCTGCTACCGGACCCGCAGCATCTCGTCCAGCCGGGGCTGCGCCCACGACTGCACGTTCTGCTCCATTCAGAGCCAGTATCACCGGATCGTCCGCTTCCGCAGCGCCGGCCGTCTCATCGAAGAGATTCATGGCCTTCTCTATTTCGGGGCAAAGCGGATCATGTTTACCGACGACAATTTCACCTTCAACCTGAAGCGGATCCGGGAACTCTGCGCAGAAATGATCCGGCAGGGATTCAACAGTCAGGCCGCGTTCTACGCGCAGGGAAGGATGGACGATATCTGCCGGAACCCTTCCATGGCCGGGATGCTCAGCGAAGCCGGTTTCCGGGCCTTATATGTCGGCGCCGAGTCCGGTTCGGCCGAGGTGCTCTCGTACTACCGGAAGGGCATACACCCGGAGGAGGTCCTGCGGGGCGCATCCTTTTGCATCGAGCAGAACCTGACGCCTGTTGTCAATTTCATCCTTCTCGGCCCGAAGGATACGCCGGAAACGATCCGTCAGACGATCCGGCTCGCCCTGCAGCTTTTTGAAAACGGGGCTGAAATCGCCTATACGGAAACCCTTATCCCCTATCCCGGCACGCCGATCAAGGAGACACTGGAACGGGATGGGAGATACCGGGAAACAGGGGAGGTGTATTATTTCGAGTCTTACCGGGGCGTTAATATGGACTGGTTTTTGCATTTATGTGATTGCGCCAGAGTGTTGACGAGGCTGTTTCACGGGACGGATCCGCAATTTGACGCACGGAAAACCTATTACGAACTGGCCTGTCTGGACAGCCTGCTTGCGGGCCGGCTCCCGCCCGACCTGGAGTCCTGCCGCGGGAGTGCCGCCGGCCACGTGCCGGCGGACGACATCGAGGCGCTTTATCGGCAAACGCTGGAATTGATCGGACCTCGCGGCGGTCTTTGAGAAAGATGGAAACCTTTACATTCGCAGCGGTCAGCCTGACCATCGCAATATCCCTGCTGCTCAGCAAGAAAAAGACATCCCTGCACCGGACTTTCGCCTGGTTCTGTGCTGCGTTGTTTTTTTACAAGGGGGCCGCTTTCTTTGACGGTATCTATCAGAAGGATTTTTTCAAAATGATCGAAACGGCGGGCCTGCTGTCCATCCCGCCCCTGTCGATCGCTTTCACACGCCTGCTGCTCAGTGAACAGACATTCCTGTCCAAAACCCATGTTCTGCTGACCATCGCCTTCGGTTTTCTGACGGCGGCCGCGATCTATGCGGATTTGTATCTCGGATATGTATTCGCCCCGGTCGATCTGGACCTGATCCGAATCGCCCATGCTTTCGTCGGGGCCGTTCTGGGACTGTGCTATCTGGCCCTGTTGATCCACCTGAAGAGAAGGGCGGCGGGCGCCGAGAGGAAGCGGATCCTCTATCTGGTCATTGCCGCTGCCGTGCCCGTTGTGATGATCGGTGTCGACCTTGCGCAGACCTCCGGTTCCGGTTTGTCATTTCATACGAACATCATCCTGGCAATGCTGGTCTACTTCATTCTGATGATCATTACCCATCCGCAGCTCACGGAACTTCACGATCTCATGGCCAGGGCGCTTGTCATCTTTCTCATGACCTTCTTTGCGGCCGTCATCATTCTGGCTTTCACGAGCCTGTTCGGCAAATCCGCGGTTCCCTTCAGTCACCTCCTGGTTGCCGCCTTTCTCATCATGATTTCCATCGAACCGTTCAAGCAGGTCCTCAAAAAGATCCTGAAGCGGATCTATCCGGACATTCCCGATGTTTTTACGTCGCTGTATGCGCTGGATGAAAAACTGGAACGGGAAAAAAGCCAGCTCCTCGAGGAAATGGCGCCGGTCCTGGCCCATGAAATCCGCAATCCCCTGGGCTCCATGAAGGGGGCTGCCCAGTATCTCCGTTCCGAAGAGGCGGACGAGGAGCATCAGAAACTGCTGGATGTCATCATCGAGGAGACGGATCGCCTGAACAGCGTCGTTTCGCAATTTCTCAACTACGCGAAGCCCTATTTGCTGAATCGAAAAGTTCAGTCGGTCAACCCGGTGGTCGAGAAAGCGATCTCCATCATTCGCGCAAGTCATCTTCCCGAAAAACTGACTGTCGAAGAGGACCTTCGCCCCGATCTGCCGCAGGTGCGGATCGACGCCGAGCAGCTCATCCAGGTGATTCTCAATATTGCCTACAATGCCATCGAGGCCATGCCGGACGGCGGGAAGCTGATCCTGCGGACGTCGAAGATCGCGGGCGACGCCGGAGAGGCGGTCGGCCTGTCCATCCGGGATACGGGCAGGGGGATGAAACGGGAGGAAATCAAAAGCATTTTCAAACCTTTCTTCACGACCAAGGAAAGGGGCGTGGGGCTGGGTCTGGCCATCTGCCAGCGCATCGTCAAAAGCCACGACGGCCGCCTCAAGGTGAAGTCCATTCCCGGTCAGGGGAGCATCTTCTACATCCGGATCGATGCGGCGGATTCGGAAAGCGACAGGCTTGCGCGCAGGTGAATTTTCGGATAGCATCGGGACAATTGGAAATGGCGCGCGAATGGAAAAACGGAAAGAAGCGACGATGAACAGGATTCTGATCGTTGACGATGAATTGAACATGCGGGTGGTTTTACAGGCCATGCTGAAAAAGGAGGGCTATGCCGTCACGACGGCCTCCGACGGACTGGAAGCCCTGAAGATCATGAAGGCCAACCCGATGGATATCGTCGTCACCGATCTGAAGATGCCGAAGCTCGGAGGGATGGGCCTCCTGGACGAGGTGATCCGGGATTATCCGTCCACGCCGGTCATCCTCATTACGGCGCACGGAACCATCGCCACGGCCGTCGATGCCCTGAAAAAAGGAGCCTTTGACTACATTACCAAGCCTTTCGACCAGGAGGAGCTGAAACATGTGATCCAGAAGGCCGTCAAAACCCGCAGGCTGGATCAGGACGAGGCCTCGCTGAATCCGGACGACATCGACCGTTACGGCATCATCGGCGCCAGCGAACGGATGATCGAGATCTTCGAAACGATAAAAAGGGTGGCGCCGACCACAACCACGATCCTGATCACCGGGGAAACGGGTACCGGCAAGGAGCTGATTGCGCGCGCCATTCACCGGAACAGCCCCCGGAAGAACAATCCCTTCATCAAGATCAACTGCGCGGCCATACCGGAAAACCTGATGGAAAGCGAACTGTTCGGTTACGAAAAAGGGGCCTTTACCGGCGCCGTTACAAAAAAGCAGGGGCGGTTCGAGCTGGCCCACAAGGGGACCCTGTTTCTGGATGAGGTCGGAGAACTGCCCAAGGACATGCAGGTCAAGCTGCTCCGCGTGATTCAGGAGCAGGAATTCGAGCGGGTAGGGGGGCTGCAGACCATCAAGGTGGATGTCCGCCTCATCACCGCAACCAACCGGAATCTTTTCGAGGATGTCAAGGAAGGCCGCTTCCGGGAGGACCTGTATTACCGCCTCAATGTGATTCCCGCGCATTTGCCCGCCCTGCGCGAACGCAGGGAGGATATCCCGGTACTGATCGATTCCTTTGTCGAGAAGTTCAACGAAAAGCTGGACCGGTCGGTGAAGCGCATCGACGAGCAGGTCATGAACCTGCTCGTGCAGTATGCCTGGCCGGGAAATATTCGTGAACTCGAGAATCTTGTCGAGCGGATGATCCTGATGGCGGGGGGGGATACGATCGTCCTGGCCGATTTGCCCTCCGATTTGAAAACGACCATTGAACTGGATAAATCCGTACAACCCGACACCCGCGAGAAACCCTTCAAGGATATTATGAAGACGCACATGGAAGATGTTGAAAAACAAATGATTATCAGCGTGCTGGCGGAATGCGGGAACAATGTGACGCGGGCGGCCAAACAGATGGGCCTGAGCCGGAAAGGCCTCCAGTTGAAGATGACGAAATACAGGTTGCGCCGTTCGGAGCCGGATGGATAAACACTTTTTTCCATCGCAAGACGCCATGCGCGTAATCTTTTACGCACCGCGAAAGGCCCTACGCGGAAAATCCCCGCAAAAATTCCACCCAAACCTCTCAACGATACACGTCAAAACGATTATTTATCAGTAATATCTATAGGATAAAAAAATCAGCCCGCAATGCTTCGATCTGGCACTGATCGTGAATGTTTGATTGTGTTCAGAGCCCGTGTTTCTTTGAAAAGGTCATGTCGGGCAGTTCATGCGGAATGACGGCCGGTTTCCAACAGAGTCGAAAGACATGGTTCCGGCGGGATTCGCCGTGTGGCAGGGAAGCGCGGGCAGTCAGGCCTCATACAAAATTTATCGATGATTCGAAGCGACGAAAAGGAGAATTCCATGAAGAGCAAGACAACGGAGAAGAAAAGTCCGGTAAAGAAAAATGCCACAAAGAAACTGTCGGCAAAAAAGATTCAGGATGTCGACCGTGCTTTCATCCTGATTCCCGATGCCGATCCGGATCAGTGGCGCAGGCAGCTCGATATATTCTTCGATGAGAACGAGATCGGCCTCGACCACATCCAGTACATGAAAGAGATGGGCCGCGGGGATGTCGACTGCTACTACTTCTGCAGCGACAGACCTGAGTATTACGCCAGCGGGTATGAAATGCTCAGCCTCTTTCCGGAGAAGGTGGAAGTGGGCGTCCGGATCAAAGCGAAGAAGTCGAAATCGCTGGACACCCGCATGGGAACCTTCACGATGGTCTATGAAAACACCGGCTGTTTCCGTTATGCCCTGCCGGAAGAACCGGCTGTTGCGACTTAACGGCTGCGGATCAATTGATCCCCGAAAAAAACCCCCTCCGTTGCGGAGGGGGTTTTTTTTGATTCAACTTTTTTGCAGAGCACCCTGCGGCCGGCCGCGGGGCGATTTAATGCTGCCTTTGAACGGCCTTCTGAAGGAGGAATTCCTGGAATGCCTTGTCATGCTCGATGGAAAAGGACTCTTCGAAGCCCAGATCGGCATGTGCGGTAAAGAACCGCTTCGTCGTCTGCAGGGCGCTGTCCGGCGCTTCCAGTATTTTCAGCCCGATTTCGATGGCCCGCTCCAGCAGCTTTTCCCCTGCGACGATTTCATTCACCAGTCCGATCCGGTAAGCCTCCCGGGCGTCGATCACCTTTCCCGTGAGGCAGAGTTCGCGGGCCAGCCCGTCGCCGACAATCCATTTCAGCGGCGTGTACAGCGTCGGCGACCCGAACTTGATTTCCGGATGGCCGAACGAGGCCTCCCCGGTGCAGATGCGGATGTCGCAAAGCTTCGCCAGGTCGAAGCCGCCCGCAAGCGCCTGGCCGTTGACGGCCGCGATGGTGGGCTTGGGAAAACGCCAGAGGTCGCGATGATACTGCGAGGACGTCCGGTACAGATCGAGAAGCAGTTCCGGTTTTTTGAATTCACCGAGGTCGAAACCCGCCGTGAATGCCGTTCCGGCGCCGGTCAGAATGACCGCGCCGACGGCATCATTTTTTTTCCAGCTTTCCAGGCAGGCCATGAGTTCCCGACGCATGCGGATCGATATGGCGTTTCGCTTGTCCGGCCGGTTCAGAGTGAGGATGCCGATCCGGTCCGGCCTTTCCGTGATTTGTATCGTATCGTAGGTCATCGGGCGCCTCTTGAAAAAAATCCCCTTCCGCTATGCTTTCTCCACACAGGACGGAAGGGGACGTTGATGCGATTTATCCGAGACTGCTGAGGATATCCCGGGCGATGATCACCCGCTGGATCTGGTTGGTGCCTTCGTAGATCGAGCAGATGCGGACATCGCGCGCGTAGCGCTCCACGGGGAATTCCTTGGTGTAGCCGTAGCCGCCCAGGATCTGGATGGCGTTGTGGCAGGCCCGCTCGGCGGCTTCGGTGGCGTAGTATTTCGCCATGGAAGCCTGGCGCGCGAAAAAGCGGCCCTTTTCCTTCTGATAGGCCGCGTTCATGAGCAGCAGACGCGCCGCTTCCAGTTCCGTGTAGGACTCGACGATCATCCACTGGATGGCCTGGAATTCCGCAATGGACTGGCCGAACTGCCTTCTTTCCTTGGCGTAGCGCGCGGCGTACTCGATGGCCGCCTGCCCGACGCCCAGCCCCAGGGAGCCGATGCCGATCCGGCCTCCGGCCAGCTCGCCCACGGCGGTCCGGAACCCGTCATTGGGCTTTCCCATGATGGCTGTCTTGGGAAGGCGGCAGTCTTCGAAGACCAGCTCGTTGGTGACGGAGGCATGCTGGCCCATCTTGTGTTCGGCCCGTCCCACGGTGAACCCCTTCGTGCCGTTTTCCACCAGGAAGGTGCTGATGCCCTTTCCCTTCTTCGCTTCCTTGTCCGTGATCGCCCAGACGACGAACACCCCGGCGTACTCGGCGCTCGTGATGAACAGTTTGTTGCCGTTCAGGACCCACTGGTCGCCATCCAGCACGGCGGAACAGCGCATGCCGGCAGGGTCGGAGCCGGCCGTCGTTTCCGTCAGGCCGAAGCCGCCGGCCGGATACTCGCCGGAGCAGATCTTCGGGATGTAGGTTTTTTTCTGCTCTTCCGAGCCGATGGCCTGAATGACTTCACAGACCATGTTGTTCACCGACATGGTCACCGCCGTGGAGGCGCAGGCCCGGGCGATTTCAGTGATGGCGAGGCTGAAGGCCACCACGCCCGCCTCGGAGCCGCCGTATTCGGCCTTGACATTGATGCCCATCAGGCCGAGCTCGGCCAGCTTTTTCAAGTTCCTGAGAAAGGTGGGCCGGTCGTCCTGCTCATCCAGTTTTGCGGCAACCGGCTCCAGCTCGCTCTTCGCGATGTTCCTCGCGGTGTCCTGAATCATTTTTTGGTCTTCTGTTAAGTCTAAATTCATGCTTCTTTTCCCCTCTTTCTAAATATTTTGTTTGTCGACCTTTGCATTTAACCGTTCACGGGCAGCCTGAAACCTTCCATTCAGGCTGCCCGTCCGCGGATAAACAGAGGAGAGGGGAGTGATTTCACCCCCCTCTCCCCATGCCGACTTTATTTGTCGATGATTGCCTGGATGTCCGCCGGATAAGCCGTCTTCGCAGGCAGGAAGATCAGTTCCGGATCCACGAATTCCCGAAGCACGAACAGCTCCCGATAGGTCGGGTGCGGGGTTTCCCCCTTGACCTTGGAGACGTTCAGGTTGAAACCGCAGTTCTCCTTGACCTGCTCCACCGTAACGCCGGGATGATGCGTTTCGAGGTAGATGATCCCGTTATCGTCGAAGCGATAGACGCCCATGTTCGTCACAACGCCGCTGGGCCCGTTGTTGGCGTAGGCCGTTCCCTTCCAGACCTCCTTCTTGGGCTTCCACTCCTTCTTGCCGTCCGCCTTGTAATCCCAACACCACCAGCCCGGCGTGGTCGTGTAGTCGTTTCGCTCCAGGAATCTTCTCTTTTCCTGAAGGATGATATAGGCCACCCGGTGCGCCATCGTGCCGATGTCGGAGTTGCCGCCGGAACCGGTGAAGCGGTGGGACGGCTTGTAATAGTCGCCGATGGAGGTGACGTTGACGCCGCCGTACATGTCGATGGCTGCGCCGCCGAGGAATCCCAGCGTGACAAAGCCCTGCTGGAGATAATACCCGAAGGTGTCCACCAGACCGCCCAGGACGGAGCTCTGATTGGCCGCCCGCTGATCGCAGACGGACATGGGGACGTGCATCGTCTTCCCGTCGCAGATGCCCGATTCATAGATCAGGGTCGCATTGGGAGCATTGGTAAAGTTCGCCGTCATGATCCCCACCATGGGAAGGCCTGTGCCGGCAAAGACGATATCGTCATTGCGCACCTCGTGGGCAATGCCGATGGCCATCAGCTCGGGCAGAATAAATTCGCCGATTTTCGCTGGCACATCGGGTATCTTTTCGATAATTTCCATCAAATCTTCCATAGATTTAGCCATATTCTCTTCCCCCCTTTCATTAATAGCCGCTCATTGCCACGGACAAGGGCATCTTCATCCTGGGCGCCGCTTTCTTGCCTCTCATCATCCTGGTGCTGTACCCGGTGACGCTGTCCGCCCGGAGATCCAGCAGCTTCTTCGCGCCGAGTTTCACAACGAAATCTTCCCAGCTCTTGGGGCCGAAGACCCATTCGTCGAGCCATTTCTTCATGTCATCGGCGTTACGGGATGCGGCATCCATGCCCCGCATAAAGGGGGCGTCGTAGTCGTAATAGTAGGGAACGGAACTCGGGAAGGCACCCCAGGGGCACTCGACGATGGCGTCCACCGTGAAGTAGGGGATCTGGTTCGCTTCCGGGAACTTCCTCATCTCCGCTTCGGGAACCACCTCCTCGGCAATGATGACGACCTTGTCACAGGCAAAGGAGATCTCCTTGTCGATCGTGCCGACGCCGCGCCATGTGGCCGTTCCCTTGTCGCCTACCTGGGCGACATGTATGACCGCCAGATCAGGACGGGCTGCGGGCAGCATGACCACCTGGCCATCGCCCCAGAAGGGCTCCTCGATCTGGATGAATTTTTTCTTGGCGATCTTCGGGTTTTTGCCGTCTCTCTTTCCGGCCTTTCCCAGGGCATCGTACTTGTAGTCATAGAGATCCGATCCCAATGGGGCATAGTAGGGAATAAAGGGCGCACCGATGGCGCCGGCCAGGAACCGCATGGCCATGGCCCCATGGGAGTAGTCCTCCAGGATGACTTTACCCTCTTTGTAAGCGTTGTTCAGGTTGATGTCGAGTTTTCCGGCCATCTCGCCCCAGCCCATCCAGTCCGTTTCATACACGCTGATCGCTTTGACGGCATTCAGCAGCCAGGTGCAGCAACTGCCGTGGCGGTCGATGACATGAATATCTTTGATGCCCTGCCTGGCCGTTTCCCAGGCAAAGGCCACGGGGTTGCGGTTGAAACCGGTAAACCCGCTGAAGGCGACCTGGAGTCCGTTTTTCATGTATTTCTTGACCGCCTCTTCCAGGGTCAAGATCTCGGCTTTTTTAGCCTTGGAACGAATTCTTGGCATAATTACCTCCTTTTGATAATTGAATACCCCCTAAAAAACCAATCTGGAAACGATTTGACTTTCCGCTTTGTCACCTCCTTTCCTCATAGCTGGTCTCTCACATCCGGTTTCGATGATCCTTCGGCCGCACAATGGTCATGACGATGCGCCTGCAATCTTCGTCCCGCAGTCACAGGGGAAAAAGACCGGCAGCATCAAATTGTTTACAATTACTTGGTGGAGTGATGAAAAAAAGGGCCGGCAACATCCGGTGTGCAAGAAAGATAATCGTCGTCGCATCATCCCAACAATTAACCTGAAGCCCGAAAAAGGCCCCCTCCGTTAAATGTGTCCAGTTACAATTGAGCGGTTGATGAAACTGCCCCGTCAAACCGTTTAATCGTTGGTTATGGAAATGACTTCGAAAATTGAAAAAGCGAACTTTTGCCGTGGTACGATTGAACTATTCCAACTTGTAGTGAATTCTTTCTTCTGTGTCAAGGAAAAATAAAAATTATTGAGGGCTTGAACGGGTCAACTCCGAGGACTGTCCGGCAGGGTCCCGGATAGGAGATTCCGTATCAAATATAAAATGTTATACCGCTTTATCAAAGGAGAGCCGCCGGGTGCGTTTGTCATGATCCGGGTTTTTCCCGCTTCTTCCTCTTTGTCGGTTGTTTTCTATCCATTTCCGCGGAAAGTTTTTCGCGAAAGGCGAGGGGAATGCCGTCCCGGATTTCTTCCAGGGGAATTTGCAGAACCTCACAATAGGCATGAGAAAAACCCTCGTAAAGCGCAATCAGGTATTCCAGGCCGACATCCGGCGTTCCCATCTTCATTTCTTCGTCCAGAATGGTCCGGACGAATTCGTCATCGGCCAGGCGGAGCGTCGAGCGCTTCAGATAATCGAGATACCGCGCCGGCACGGCGCTATGGTTGGCGCGCAGGCAGCTCAACTGCAAAAATACCAGATAACAGTATTCAGCCCTTTCTCTGACTTCGCTTACCGACAGCATCGTTCGCCCTTCATCTCACTCACGATACAACCGCGTCCCTTTTCTTGTTTTGTCGTAACAGAAGGCTTCCATGCCCGGCACGATGACGCGAACGACGGGAACGCCGACTTCGGGCCTTGTCAGATCCACTGCGATGAGCCGCGCAAAGCCGCGGGATGACAGAACGGCAGCGACCTGCCCGATGTCCTCGAGAAGATCTTCACTGTATCCCACTTCCATGTCCCGGAGCCTTTTTGCCGCATGGGCATAGAACCGGGGGTCCTCTTTCTCCGGATCGCGCAGATAGTGGATGGGGCCTTCTTCGCGGAGCCCCGCGAATCCGTATTTCTGGATGAAGAGCGCGCGGGTCGTGGCCACTTCCGTCAGGGCGCGGGCCATGGCGACCTTCGGATCCAGGTGGGCGCCGAAGCCGTCGACGGGGATCATGCCCGGCTGTTCGAGGTCCTGGGAAAAGGCCGCGATGGCCGGTATTCCGATGTCGGAGGTAATGTCCTTGGCCACGATCTCGATATCGGCCCGGTTGAACCTGCCCACGATATCCAGGAGGAATTGATTTTCAGGCAGGTCGTCGATCGCAATGGCGTCACTGGCATCACCGGAGAACTTGGCGATGCTCCAGGCATCCCGCTCGATCACCTCCATCAGCCCGTGAAAGACGGCTTCCTCCATGGTATTCCCGGCGGCGATGCCGTCCGTGTGGGTGTTGATGAGCGGCTTGTCGTCTCTGTGAAAGGGATGATAGACAGCGCAGGCCGGCGCCAGGATCTCCTCCCGGCCGATCAGGTCATACCCGCTCACCCAGTGGAAAACATCATCGGGCCGATAGTCGCTGAACTGCGGCAGGATCAGGGTCTCCGGATCCAGGACGGCGCGGCCCTCGTTCTTCAGGCTCCGGTAGCTGCCCCGGATCAGGCGGACGCCCTCCTCATCCCTGAATTCGGAGCAGTACCGCTCGATCGACTCCATGGTAAGGGAGACCTGGGCCTGCGCGGCCGTGAAACCCTTGCCGGTGTGCCATGTTTTTGACCGGTCCGGCCGGATCCGGTAACAGGTGAAAACGGGAAGGCCGATGCGGTCCAGCGGCGTGGCATCCTGAAAGGACTGCATCCCCAGGGTTTCTTTCATTCCCGCGACGAACCGGAGCGTGTCGGCTGGCATTCTGGAGCGGTGCGTTTCCAGAATATAGGCTTTTGGGCAGGCCTTCAATTCAATCTTCGCCATCAGGTCCCCTTTCCGACAAAATAATATTCATGACAGAGGCCTTCCCCTTCAATGTCCTTTTCCGAATGCAGCAGCTTCAGTCCCGCCTGCCGCAGTTGCCGCCGGAATTCTTCGAAAATGAATGAGGTCATGGTGATCACGTTTTTCGCGTAATCGCCGTCTTTCTGGCGGTACTTTTCCGAGCCGTCGAAATACCGAACCTGAATCAGCGCCCGGCCGTTTTCTTTCAGCAGCGCTTCCATCGCCTGCAGGACCCGCTGTGTGTAGGCCTTGGAGGGAAAATGCTGAAAGACGGCGATAGAGAGGATGAAATCCACCGATCCCGGCGACACAGTCCCTAAAACCGCCCGCGGATCTTCGGCCGGGATCATGACGCGGGTGAAATTGGACAGGTCATATTTTTTCATCTGCCCTTCACAGGCGTCCAGAGTGTCTTCGGAGATATCGAGCCCGTAGACATGGGCAAAGGCGTTGCAGAGGCAGCGGACGTTTGCACCGCCGCCGCAGCCCCACTCCAGGGCGGTTTTCCGGCCCAGGTCTTCGATGAATGCCCGTCCGGCGAACCGGTCCAGAAGATCCAGGGCATAGGCAACGTAAAAATCGCCGTATGCCATCCACCGTTCGCGCGGCCACCGCAGGACGCCGCACCAGTGGGACTGGTCCCGGACCCGTTCATCCCGGGCGCTCAGGCGCCAGTATGAGCCGGCGACGGTTTCCGGGTCCTCGCGAAAATATTCCCTCATGCGGGAAAGGATCTTCCCGCCTTTTGCGGTCGATTCCGCCCTGCGTTCCCTCACGCTTTCCACCCCTTCAGAAATACGCGGCTTTTATATCATTCCGCACCCTTCCGCTCAAGCATTTATCAGCGACGAATTTTCTTGACCGCCGCCGGCCTTTTTAGTATGTGACGGCGGCCCCGGTTCGCCATGAGCAAGTTCATCTGACAGCATCTTTGTCAAAAAATAAAAAATCAGAGAGTTCAGGAGGTGGGAAATGAAGAAAAAGGTCAGTTCTCTAATCAAAAATGTTTCCAAGCTTCAGGTGGACGAGTCCCGAAAGGCGGCTGAGGAGCCATTCGCGTGGTGGGGCCCTTCACCCGATGATGCCCGGAAGGCCATGGTGGCCAAACCCAAGGGGCTTCACGACAAGCGGACAAACCTCAAAAGCGCCGTCCGGAAGTATCTTCGCGACGGCGTTAACATCGGCATCGGCGGTTTCGTCAACACCCGCGTCCCCGTGGCGATCGTCCACGAGATCATCCGGCACGGCGCGCGAAACCTGACCCTGTCCTTTCAGTCCAACTCGATCTGCGCGGAACTGCTGGCGGGCGCCATGCTCCTCGATCCCGACCGGATCTCCATCAAGCGGGTGGAACTGGCCTGGTGGGGCTATGAGGTCATCGGCATCGCGCCGCTGCTCCGGCACCTCACGTCCAACGGCATGATCCAGCTGGACGACTACACCAATTACGGCATGTCTGCACGGTTCAAGGCCGCCGCCATGGGCATCCCCTTTGTCCCCACCCGCGACCACGGCGGATCGGATATGGAGCAGGTCAACCGGGGGACCATGGTGGTCTGCCCCTTCAGCGGCAAAAACATCTACCTCGTGCCGGCCTGCCATCCCGACATCGGCATCCTGCATGTCACCGCGGCGGACTGCTACGGGAACTCCCGAATCTTCGGCGCGCACTGCACCTGCCCGGAGATCGCCATGGCGGCCGTCAACACCATCGTCACCACCGAGCAGATCATTCCCAGCGAAAACATCAGGACCTATCCCAACCTGACAGAGATCCCCTACGCCACCGTCGATGCGCTGGTCGAGCAGCCCTACGGCGCCTACCCGGGGGCCTCTTACGGCCACTACTGGTTCGACATGGATCATATCAAGATGTTCCGCAGTGTCTGCGACGGCTTCCGGAAGACCGGGAAGAAGGACGAACTCCGCAAGTACTACGACGAGTATATCTTCGGATGTGAAACCTTCGATGATTTCCTGAACAAGATATCCTACAAGCAGTTGCGAAAACTGAGAGCCCTGGATGGCGGTCAGCCCATCATCCTGTCTTGACGGAAAAAATAAAAATGAGGAGGTTCATACCATGCCTGAATATACGCCTTTCGAAATGATCGCCTACACGGGATCGCGGGTTTTAGAGGATGAGAAAATCGTTTTTGTCGGGACGGGCCTGCCGATCATCGCGTCCATGCACGCCCAGTTGACCCATGCCCCCAACCTGGGAATTATCTTCGAGGCCGGTCCGCTGACGCCCATTCTGGAGATGGGCATGCCCCTGTCCGTGGGCGACACCCGGGCCTGCCGCAAGGCCTGCTACCTGAAAGGCCTGAGCGCCGTGTTCGAGATGACCCAGCGGGGCTATTCCGATTACGCCTTCATCGGCGGCGCGCAGATCGACCCTTACGGAAACGTCTGCTCCACCTACGAGGGGGGCACCTACTACAAGCCGGAAACCAGGTTTCCCGGAAGCGGGGGCGCCGGCGCCATGGCGGCCAATTGTGAAAAATCGATCATCATCATGGCCCTGGAGAAGCGGCGGTTCGTGGAAAAGGTCGAGTTTCTGACCAGCATCGGCTATGGGGACGGTTCGCCCAAATACCGGGAAAAGGCGGGCGTGATGGGCGAAGGACCCTACCGGGTCATCACCAACCAGGCGCTCTTCGGCTTTGACCGGAAAACGCGCCGGATGGTCCTGCTTGAGGTGCTGCCGGGCCGGAAGGCGTCCGACATCCAGGATATGGTGGAGTTCGATCTGATCATCTCCCCCGATCTCAGGGAGATGGCGGAGCCGACGGATGCAGACCTGAAACTGCTCCGGGAAGTCTGCGATCCGGACGGGTATTTCCTGAACCGGAAAGTCAAATAGGGTGAATTGCAAGCCGGGTTGTGATAGAGAAGCCGGGTGCTTTTGCCCGGCTTTTCCTTTGCGAAAAGCCTTCGGAGGTTTACCATGTCCCTGCCGCTTGCCGGCATAAAAGTGCTGGATCTGTCGACGCTCCTGCCGGGCTCCCTCTGCACCCAGATGCTCGCGGACCTGGGCGCGGACGTTTTGAAGATCGAAAACCCGCGGGCCGCCGACGGGTTCCGGAAGACGCCGCCCCTGGTCAAGACGCTGGGGAGCTATTATCACATGATCAACCGGAACAAGAAAGCCATGACCCTGAACCTGCGGGAGCCGGCCGGCCGGGAGATCCTTCTGCAAATGGTTCCCGGTGCGGATGTCCTTCTGGAAACGCTTCGGCCCGGCGGCATGGCGCGGATGGGCCTCGCCTACGAAGACCTGAAAGGCATCAATCCGCGGCTGATCTACTGCTCTTTGACCGGCTTCGGCCAGGACGGGCCCTATCGGGAAGAGGCGACCCACGACATCAACGTGCTGGGCATCTCCGGAATCCTGGATCTGCTGGCGGAGAAGGGCGGAAGGCCCGTCGTTCCGGGCGTGCAGTTCGCCGGGGCCGGCGGCGGCAGCCAGAGCGCGGCCATCGGCATCCTGGCCTCGCTGCTGAGGAGGGAGCGGACCGGCGCGGGCCAGTACATCGACGCCGCCCTTCTGGACGGGGTCACGCCCTTTCTGGGGCTGGTGATGTCAACCTGCCTGGCCACCAGCGAAGTGCCGCGGGGGGGCGAGACGCTGGTCGGCGGCGGTTTTGCCTTTTACAACGTCTATGAGACGGCGGATCACCGGTACATCGCGCTCGGCTGCCTGGAGGAGAAGCTCTGGCAGGAATTCTGCCGGGCGATCATGCGGGAAGATTTCATCGCGGACCAGTATGCGACGGGTCCCCGCCAGGATGAGATCACCGCCGGGGTCCGGCGGATCATGCTTCAAAAGACCCGTTCGGAGTGGCTGGAACTGCTGTCCCGTTACGAGACCTGCGCCTCTCCCGTCAATTCGCTCGCGGAGGCCCTGGAAGACCCCCAGATCCAGCACCGGGGCCTGTGGTTCAGGGCGCGTCATCCCGTCGACGGGGACGTCGGGCAACAGCGGTTTCCCGTCAAATTCGACACGGACCAGCCGGAATGGCGGATGCACCCGCCCTCCCTGGGCGAGCATACGCGTGAAATTCTTCTGAAGATGGGCTATGATGATGCGGCGCTGGATGATCTGGCAGGCCGCGGCATCATTTGAACGGACAAGGAGCACCCCGCTCATGGACAATATGAAGAAGATGTTTGACCCGGAAACCGTGGCCCTGATCGGCGCGAGCGACAGGGAAGGTTCGCCGGGCAGGTCGATAATCGAAAACCTGCTGGCCTGCCGGGACCGGAAAATCTATTCCGTCAATCCGAACCGGAAAACCGTCCTGGACCGGCTCTGCTATGCTTCCATTAAGGAAGTGCCGGATCACGTCAATCTGGCCATAATTGTGACCGCTGCGGATACGGTTCCCCGCTTGGTGGAAGAATGCGGTCAGGCCGGCGTCGACGGATTGATCATCATCTCCGAGGGATTCCGGGAAGTGGGCGCGGAGGGGCGGAAACTGGAGGAGGAGATTATCCGCATCCGCAGGCAATACGGTATGCGGATCCTCGGGCCGAACTGCATGGGCATTATCCGTCCGAACGACGGTTTCTGTGCGACCCATCTCAGCGGCGTGCCCGACGCGGGAAAGGTCGCCCTGCTGACGCAGAGCAACGCCTTCGGAAAGGCGCTGTTCGACTGGGGCGTGAAGGTGCACATCGGTTTCAGCATGCTCGCGTCCCTCGGCTCCGCCATCGATATCGACTTCGGCGATCTCATCGACTATCTCGGCAGCGATCCCCACACCCGCAGCATCATGATCTACATGGAAGAGGGCATCGGCGATGTGAGAAAATTCGTCAGCGCCGCCCGCGGATTTGCCCGAAACAAGCCGCTGGTGCTCCTGAAGCCCCCCGTCATCGGCGATGACCCGTCCGTAAAAATCACCCATACCGACATCCTCGCCGGCGCGGAAGACGTGTTTGATGCCGTCATGCGCCGCGTCGGCGTGGTCCGGGTCCGGGAATCGCAGGATCTTCTCAACGTGGCCGGCGTCCTCGATTCCAGAAATCTTCCCCGGGGTGCGCGCCTGGCCATCATCAGCAATGCTTCCGGCGCGGGGATTCTCGCAGCGAACCGGCTGCTCCGGTCCGGCGGAAGGGTCGCCGAACTTTCAGCGGATACCATTCAAACCCTCAAACAGATCCTGCCGGCATACTGGCAGCCGGGCAATCCCGTCGACATCCTGAGGTCGGCCGATGCGGAGCGGTACGGGCAGGCGATTCAGGCCTGCCTGAAGGACGGCGGGGTGGACGGCCTCCTGGTCGTCGTCGCCCCGCAGGATGCAGATGCGGCGGATGCCATAGCCGGGGTGGTGGCGTCCCTTGCCGGGAAGGCCGGGAAGCCGGTGCTCGCCGCCTGGCTGGGCGGGGAGGGATTCGATCGAAGCCGGGATATCCTCATCCACAACAATATACCGACTTATGAGACGCCGGAAGAGGCGGCCCGGACCTATGTATACATGTACAATTACGAGCGGAACCTGGAGCTGCTCCACGAAACCCCTTCGGAACTGACCGTCGACGAGGCGCCGCCGAAAAATCATCTCAAGTCGACCATCCGCAAAGTGGTCCGTGAAGGAGGGCAGGTTCTGTCCGATGAGGACGCCCGGAAGTTCCTCAGCACTTACGGGATACCGACAGTCAAGACCTGCTCGGCCGGAAGCCTGGCGGATGCTGTGTCATGCGCCAACGAAATCGGTTACCCCATCGTGCTCAAGATCGCATCCCCGGACATTGTTTTCCGGCAGGACGTGGGCGGCGTCTTCATCGGCATCAATTCGGACGAGGCACTGAAGGACGGCTACGAAAAGCTGATGAGGCGTCTGGCGGAAAGGCAGCCTCAGGCAACAATCCGGGGAGTCACGATCCAGAAGATGATCGATGTGATCGACTATGAACTTATCCTGGGCGCAAAGAAGGACAGGCAATTCGGCGCCGCGGTCGTCTTCGGCATGGGCGGGATCGGCGTCGAAATCTTCCGGGATTTTTCCATCGGCCTGCCGCCCCTGAACCAGACGCTGGCCAGGCTGCTCATGGAGGAGACGAAGATCTACCAGATGCTCCAGGGCTATCGCGGGAAGGCGCCGGCCGATCTCCGGCAGCTCGAACAGATCATCGTCGGCTTTTCCAACCTGATCATGGATTTTCCGGAAATCCAGGCGATGGACATCAATCCCATTGCCGTCAGCAAGGGCAAAGCCTATGCCCTGGATGCCCGGATTATCCTCGACCGGGAAGAGACGGCGGTGTCCGCGCCCTATCCGCACCTGATCATCGCACCCTATCCCACGCGCTACGTGAGCCGCTGGAACCTGCGGGACGGCACGGAGGTCCTGCTCCGGCCGATCAAGCCGGAGGATGAACCCCTGGAACACGAAATGTTCACAACACTTTCGGAGGCGACCCTGCGGGAACGGTTCTACCATACCATCAAGAACATCACCCACGACATGCATGTGCGGTTCTGCAATATCGACTACAACCGGGAAATGGCCATCGTCGCCGAAATCCGGGAGAACGGAAAAAGAAGGCTGGCCGGCATCGGGAGCTTCAACATCGAGTCCGACTTCCGGAGGTGCGAATTTTCCGTCATCGTCCACGATGATTTCCAGGGAAAGGGTCTGGCCTACAAACTTGTGGACCTGCTGATCGGGATTGCCGATGAGAAGGGAATGGAGGAGTTCTACGGCTACATTCAGCCGAACAACCGCAAGATGGTCCGGTTATGCGAGAAGCTCGGAATGACGAGAGAGCGCACACCCGACGACCTCGCGGTGGTGCGCCTGCCGCTCCGATAGGTTCATTATTTTCCGTTCTTCTTTGAGAAAACGATCCGGTCGAGAAAGACATAGAAAAAGAACAGACCGAGAACGGCAAAGCCGCTCAGCCGAAGCTTGAAACCCGTAACCCAGAGCTCTTCCGGCGGCTCCTGAACCGGCGTATGGAACCAGATGAGGGCGACGACGATTGCCGCCGCGATAAGGAAAGCGATTTTCAGCGAAATCCGCAAAGCCCTTCTCCCACCGGATAAAAAATCCCCTCCCGAACCGGGAGGGGATTTCAGTTCAAGCCTATTGCGCCTGGTTGATGGCTGAAAGCTGCCAGGGATGGTTTCCCACGGGGCGGCTGAAGGTCCAGTATTCCTCGAATTTCACGGGCTCCGTCTTGCTGCCCGAAACGACCTGCCCGGAAGTCTCATCAACGGTGTAGTCCAGCAGGTTTGCCAAGAACCGCACGGTGATGAAATCCCGGCCCGACTCCTGCCACACCTCGGTGATATCCGTAGTCCGTACAGCGATGTTGTCGAGCCGGTTGATTTTCCCGCTCCGTCTCAGATCCTCCACATCCTTCTGGAGGATTCCGTACATCTCGTCGGTGAGCAGGCTGCGGACGGCCGACATGTCCCGGTTCGCCCAGGCCCCCTGCACCTTGAAGAAATTGTCCATACACAGGTCCTGGAACTGCTGCGCATCGAAGGAGGAATCCATCTGGCGGACATAGCCCAGACCGCTCTCCACGTCACCCCCCGCCGGCTGCTGCCCGGACGACGGCGCGTATGAAGGGGCGGGACGGGGTTCGGGCACGGAGGCCTCACGGTAATAGGTCGGTCCTGCCGGTGCTTCCGCCACCTTTCTTTTCTTCTTGATAAACCACCAGAGGCCATAGAGGATCAGGCCGATCAGGATAATGTCAAACAGGCCGATGCCGCCACCCGTTCCAGGCGCGCCGCTGCCGAAGCCCAGGCTCCGGAACAGCATCCCGCCGATCATGCCGCCGACCAATCCCCCGGCCATGCTTCTCAGGAAACCACCGCCCTGCGGAGAGGTCATCGGCGCGGAGGGCGCCGGACTCACCTGCCGGGACGGGCTGGACGGCGTCGTCGGCATGGTGGAAGGCGATCTGGGGGCGGAGTAGGAACGCGTCCCCCGGCTGCCCGACGTCCGTCCGCCGCCCGCACGGGCGAAGGCGTCGAGCTCCAGAACGTAGGTCAGGAAAAAGAACAGGCTGAAGATCATCAGTCCGTATCTGAGCCATCTGCTTGAAAACATGTATTCCTCCTTGGTTTTAATGATCATAATCTATATTCGGGGTGTGCCATTGTCAACATCCTTTTTGCCGGCATGGATCATCCCGATGTCATCAAAAAACATCTTGACATGAATGCATGACGTGCATGAATCTAAAACCGCTTCGAAAAAACCTTAGAGGTACTTTCAAAACATGTCTTTGCTACTGATCCAGCAATATCACAGTAAAAGTACAGGATATCGTGCAGTATGGAGGTTCCCGTAACGAAACCGCCATCTGTCCCGCCTTCCAGAAACTTCTCGAACAGTACTGCGCCGACAAGAAGATCGCGCTGATCCTGGAACTGGAGTACAGGACAGCGCTCGTCACAGCCGTCATTCCGGACGGCACGCTGAAAGACGCCTTTCGTCAGGATTGGGGATACTGGGAGAGCAAAGACCAGAAAGATGCCCTTGACGATGAGATTCAAAAGAAGCTCGCCAAAGGCTACCCCACGACCAACATTCTCTTCGAAGACGGCCGGACCGCCGTCCTCATCCGGAACGGCAGGGAGCTGCAGCGGGCCTCCTTCGACGACCACGCCGATCCTTATCCCTTGAAACGGATCGACAAAGCACCGGAATCCGGCAAGCCGCCTCTCACCGCCAAAGCGATCCTCAAGGCCGACAAAACGAACCGAACCATTCAACTGGACAGCATAACGACCCTGCGAGACGTTCCGCTCGAGGCTTGGGAGTATCGTCTCGGCAACCGTTCCGCCATCGAGTGGGTCCTCGAATACTACAAGGAGCGCAAGCCCAAAGACCCGACGATCCGCACAAAGTTCGACGCCTACCGTTTTGCCGATTATAAAGAGCTGGTCATCGAGCTGCTGCAAAAAATTTGTACAGTCAGCGTTGAAACCACCAATATTATTTGTGAAATGATGGAAAAGAGATAAATGCTTGACCATTTGTATTGCAAAATGTATTCTATTTGGCATTAAATACAATACTTGAAAGGATATGAAATCAGATGCCGATCAGTGTGCTTGAAGATATCAAGTCCGTTTCCGAGCTGAAGAAAAAGACGAACGAGATATTCAGGCAGATGCATCAAACCGGACGTCCGATCATTGTCACCGTCAACGGAAAACCGGATGCGGTATTGATGGATGTGGCGGTCTTTGAAAAAAGACTCAAAGCGCTCAATCTGGCAACCCTGTTGGCAGAGGCCGAGGTCGATCTGAAGAAAGGCCATGTCCGGCCTGCCCGCGAGTTTCTGAAAGAATTTGCGAATGAGCCAAAAGTTCCAGGTTGACATTACGAGAATCGCAGAGTTGGACATCCTCCAGATTCGCGATTGCATCTCAAGGGATAGCCCTTCGGCCGGCGGGAAGTGGGTGCGGGAAATAAAACGCCAGATCGGTTCTCTGGAGAAATTTCCCCTGCGATGCCCCGTAATTCCTGAGTCTGCGGAATTGGGTAATGAGTACCGTCACCTGATTTACGGCAATTATCGGACGCTGTTTAAGGTTATCGGTTCAAGTGTCGTGATTATGCGCGTCATTCACGGCGCGCGCTTGCTGGACATCTGAAATACAAGGAAGGAAACAGATCATGCCGATCCGCGAAGAATTCAAGCCCTATGCCCTGAAGCTCGGTTTTCCCGAGTCGGAAACGATGGGAAGGATATTCGAGATTCTCTTTGACGACGAAGAGAGCGTCCGTCTGGCCGGCGCGCTGCCGGGTTCCGTTTCGGAGCTGTCGGACCGGACGGGATTGCCGCCGGAGCGGGTGCGCGAACTGGCGGGGAAGCTGAAGAAACGGGGCGCCATCAGCCGGCTGCTGGCGAAGCCGGATCATTACAGACTGTTTCCCGCAATGATCGAACTGCGGGACGCATCCATAATGGATCCCCATGCGCCGGCGGAGCTTTTCACCCTCTGGGAGAAGCTGATCCGTGAGGAAATGCCGCAACTGGTTTCCCTGCTGAAAGCGCTCAATCCACCGCCCATGATGCGCGTCATTCCGATCGAGAGAAGCGTCGAGCCCGGAGGGCAGGTGCTGGATATCGATTCCGTAAGAAAACTGTTCGACAATGCGGAACTGATCACGGCCATCCCCTGTCCGTGCCGGACCCAGGCCCGCAAGGTGGGCAAGGGCAGGGACTGTCCGGCGCCAGCCACGTCCATGTGCATGCAGATCGGTCAGTTTGCCGAGGCGGTTCTCGACCGGGGTCTGGGAGAACGCCTTACCAGAGAGGAAGCCCTGAAGCGCCTTTCCGAAGCGGAAGAAGCCGGACTGGTGCACCTGATGCGCAACAACTGGAAAAAGGACATGTTCATCTGCAACTGCTGTTCCTGCTGCTGCACGGGGCTCTTCATGATCAATGAGGCGGGATACGCGGCATCCTACGCGCCGTCGCGCTTTCGGGTCAGGCTGGATGAAGACCTTTGCACGGGCTGCGGCATCTGCGAAGACCGCTGCCAGTTTCACGCCATCACCATGAACGGCGTTGCGGCCATCGACACGGAAAAATGCTACGGATGCGGCAACTGCGTGATCAAGTGCCCTGCCGAAGCCCTGGTCCTGGAGGAGGTGCGCCCGGAATCCCACATTCGGATTACCTGATCCTTCCTGCATTTTCGCTTGAGAAATCCATATCGGACGGCTATATTTCCCGATATTCCGAAGATGCGGGAAATGATTGCCCCGGCCAGCGATCATGGCGGGGTGTCGTACGAAGATACGATACTGAGGAGGTGTAAGGCGATGGCATTGAAAACCCCGGAACAGTACGAGGAAAGTTTGCGCAAGCTGGATCTGAACGTCTGGCTGATGGGCGAACGGGTGAAGAACGTGGTCGATCATCCCATAATCCGCCCCTCGATGAATTCGGTCAAAATGACCTACGCCCTGGCCCAGGAGCCCGAGCATGAGGACCTGATGACGGCAACGTCCCATCTGACGGGTCAGAAGATCAACCGGTTCTGTCATCTCCACCGCAACACCGACGACCTCGTCAAGAAAGTGAAGATGCAGCGGCTGATGGGGCAGAAAACGGCGGCCTGTTTCCAGCGGTGCGTCGGCATGGATGCGATCAATGCCGTGGACAGCGTGACCTTCGAGATGGACCGCAAGCTGGGCACGCAATACCATGAACGGTTTCTCCGGTTCCTGAAGCGGATGCAGGAAGAGGACTGGACCGTTGACGGCGCGATGACCGACCCCAAGGGCGACCGAAACCTCCCGCCCGGAAAGCAGGCCGATCCGGACCTCTACACGCGGGTCGTGAAGAAGACCGCAGAGGGCATTGTCGTCCGGGGCGCGAAGGCCCACCAGACCGGGGCGGTCAATTCCCACTGGATCCTCGTCATGCCGACGATCACGATGACGGAGGAGGACAGCGACTACGCCCTGTCCTTCGTGGCGCCGGCCGACGAAAAGGGCATCCTCTATATCTACGGCCGCCAGTCCTGCGACACCCGGAAGCTCGAGGGCGGCGAGATCGACGTGGGAAACAGGCAATTCGGCGGTCACGAGGCCCTGATGGTCTTCGACGACGTCTTCGTGCCCTGGGAAAACGTGTTCATGTGCGGCGAGTACGAATTCAGCGGCGCCCTGGTGGAGCGCTTCGCCGGCTATCACCGCCAGAGCTACGGCGGCTGCAAGGTCGGCGTCGGCGACGTGCTGATCGGTGCGGCGGCGCTGGCGGCCGACTACAACGGCGCGAACAAAGCCTCCCACATCAAGGACAAGCTGATCGAGATGATGCATCTGAACGAAACGCTCTACGCCTGCGGGATCGCCTGCTCGGCGGAGGGCCGCCCGACCGCATCCGGGAATTACCTGATCGACCTGCTGCTGGCCAATGTCTGCAAGCAGAACGTGACCCGGCTTCCCTATGAGATTGCGAGGCTGGCCGAGGACATTGCCGGCGGGCTGATGGTCACGATGGCCTCGGAGAGGGACCTGCGCCATCCTGAAATCGGGAAGATCGTGGAGAAGTACTTCAGGGGAATCGCCTCGGTCCCGACGGAGCACCGCTGCCGGGTCCTGAGGCTGATCGAAAACATCACCCTGGGGACGGCGGCCGTCGGGTACCGGACCGAATCCATGCACGGGGCCGGCTCGCCCCAGGCGCAGCGGATCATGATCTCCCGGCAGGGGAACCTCGACCACAAGAAGAAACTGGCGAAACGCATCGCCGGGATCCGGGATTGAATGGGCGGGACAGGCGTGAAATACTGCGGCGGCTGCAATCCGCGGATCGACCGGACCGGACTGGTCCGGGAGATCGGGAAACTGCTGCCGCCGGAGAGCCGGCTGTCCACGGAGAAGACTGCAGAGCCGTGGGAAACGGGAATTCTCGTCTGCGGGTGCCCGGTGGCCTGCGCGGACCGTCCGGAGGTCCGGCGGATGGCCGGTCAATGGATTCGCGTGGGGGGCGCGGCGGTGGACCTGGAATCCGTTCCGGAAGACCGGATGGCCCATGTCATCGCGGAAAAGATCGAAGCGTTGAAATAGCCGGGCCGCCAAAGGGAGCCGCGATGTTTCTCGATCACGTGCCGTCACAAAAAGACATTGTTGAGGCGCACCAGAGAATTGCGGGGCAGATTCACAGAACGCCGATCTTCACGTCTGCTTCGATCGATGCCATGCTCGGGTGTGCGTTGTTCTTCAAGTGCGAGAATCTCCAGAAAGTCGGCGCCTTCAAATTTCGCGGGGCAAGCAATGCGGTACTGTCTCTCGGCAAGGACGAACTGGGCAACGGCGTCTGCACCCATTCTTCCGGGAATCACGCGGCCGCGCTGGCGCTGGCCGCGAAAATGAAGAAGATTCCTTCGTACATCGTCATGCCGCATACGGCCCCGGACATCAAAAAGAAAGCGGTGGCCGGGTACGGCGCAACGATCCGCTACTGTGAACCGACGCTGGCAGCGCGCGAAGCCGCGGTCGAAGAAGTCATAAGGGAAACCGGCGCAACGTTCATTCATCCCTATGACAACGATTCAATCATCGCCGGCCAGGCAACCGCAGCGAAGGAGATCTTTGAAGATATGGACGGTCCGGATTGTCTGATCACGCCGGTCGGGGGCGGCGGTCTGTTGAGCGGTTCATCCCTGAGCGCCGGGTATTTTTCCCCCAAGACGTCCGTCATCGCCGCCGAACCGGCAGGCGCCGATGACGCGTTCCGGTCCCTGCGGGACGGCGTCATCTATCCGTCGGTCAACCCCAGGAGCATCTGTGACGGGCTCCTTACGAGCTTGTCGGAAAGGACTTTCGGCATCATTCGCGAGCATGTAAGCGAGATTTTAACCGTCGGCGAAAGATCGATCATCGAGGCCATGCGAATGATCTGGGAGAGAATGAAGATCATTGTCGAACCATCCGGGGCGATCACACTTGCCGCAGTTCTGGAAAACAGGGAAAAATTTTCGGGCCGGAAAATCGCGCTCATCCTGTCCGGCGGAAATGTCGATCTGGATAGGCTGCCATGGTGATGAATGGTCCGGATCGCGGGGACAAGAATCAGCAGGCTTTTTTCCCATACATCAGTGGAGGGGGACAGATGGAGTCAAGAATCACGAAGCTGTTCAATATCAGGTATCCCATCGTCCAGGCGGGCATGATCTGGGTCAGCGGCTGGAAACTGGCCGTGGCCGCGGCGAAGGCGGGCGCGCTGGGCCTCATCGGCGCCGGATCGATGACGCCGGAGCTGCTCCGGGAGCACATCCGGAAGGCGCGGGCGGCCTGCCCGGACCGGTCCTGGGGCGTCAATCTGCCGATCTTCTTCAATTTTGCCGAGGAGATGGCGGGGATCATCCTGGAGGAGGGCGTTCGCATCGTTTTCACGTCCGGGGGCAGTCCGAAGAAATTCACCGGGCGGTTCAAGAATGCGGGAATCACCGTCGTTCATGTGACGGCAACGCCGCCGCTCGCCGTGAAGTGCGAGGAGGCCGGCGTCGATGCCGTCGTGGTGGAGGGTTTCGAGGCGGGCGGCCACAACGGGAGGGACGAGCTGACGACGATGGTGCTGGTGCCCCAGGCCGTCGACGCGGTGAAGATCCCCGTCATCGCGGCGGGCGGCATCTACGACGGCCGCGGCATGGCGGCGGCGATGGCGCTGGGCGCGGAAGGGGTGCAGATCGGGACGCGCTTCGCCGCCACCATCGAATCCAGCGCCCACGAGAACTTCAAGAAGGCCATGCTGGCCGCTTCCGCGACGGACACCTTCCTCATTCTGCGGAAACTCATCCCGGCCCGTGTGATCGTCAACGAGTGGGCGAAAACCGTCATGGCCGCGGAGGCGCGGGGGGCATCGGAGGAGGAGCTGCTGAATCTCATCGGCGAAAAGAGGACAAAACTGGGAATGTATGACGGAGACCTGAAAGACGGCGAGGTCCAGATCGGCCAGATCGTCGGCGCCCTGAAGGAGGTCAGACCGGTGGGCGACGTTATTGGCGAGATCGTCGCGCAGTACGGTGAAGCGGTCCGAAAATTGAAGACCCCATAAAAGGAAACTACCGGTATATCCCTTTGAATTCAAAAGGATTGAGATCAACGGTTCAGGGTTTTTCTCGATCCTTTCTTTTTTTCGATCAGCGGTCACTTTTTTCTTGACAGCCGTCCGGATCTTCTTTATGAAACTTGTGTGATTGATCAGTCAGTCAAGCCACCGAATCGAAGGCAGCAACTCTTTTCCAGTCAGCCCGGGAGGACACGATGAACGAAAAAAGCCTGTCGAAAAGAGACATCATCCTGAACGCGGCCATCAAGGTCTTTGCCGAACGGGGCTATCACTTCTGCCGGACACTGGACATTTCCGACGAGGCCGGCGTCGCCTACGGCTCCCTCTACCACTACTTCAAGAGCAAGGATGACATCCTGCTGTCCATTTTCAGAGAACGCTGGAAGTACCTGCTTGCCACGATGGACCGCCTGGAGGGGGAGATCGACGACCCCGAAAAAAGGCTGATCGCCGTCTTCGACTACATTTTCAGCAGCTATGAGAGCTATCCCGACATGATGAAGGTCCTGATCATGGACGTTCCCCGCCTGAAGCAGTTCTATACCCCGGAAAACTGGAAACTTTACAACCGGTTTTTCATGGGTGTGGCGGAGATATTTCGCGAGGGACAGGAAAAGGGAATCTTCAGCAGGCAGATATCACCGGTCACCGCATCCTTTGTCTTCTATGGAACCGTGGATACCACCATTCGCCAGTACGTCTACAATCCGGAATTCAACCACGATCAATACCCCCTTCGGGAGATCAAGAAACAGATCATTACGCTTCTGAAGAGGGGGGTTATGGAAAAACCGAACGAGCCGGAGAAAACGGCAGCGAAGATCCTCAAAGCGCGGCAAAAATAATCCGGCCGCGGGAGAAAGGAAACATCGAATATGGGACAGAACTTCTATAAACGGGACGACCGGGATGTTCAGTTTGTGCTGAAAGAGCAACTTCACGTTGAAAAGCTTCTGAAATATCAGGCCTTCAAGGATTTTTCCCTGGACGATTTCGACATGATTCTCGATCAGGCGCAAAAGATCGCCGCCAACGACGTCGCGCCGTCTTTTCAGGACGGCGACCGGGAAGGCTGCCGTTTCGATCAGGGGAAGGTGACGGTCCCCGCGTCCTTCAAGCACTGCTGGGAGGTCTTCCGGGAAGGCGGCTGGTTCGGCCTTTCCATGAAACCGGACTACGGCGGCCAGGGCGTGCCCCTGATCATCGCCGAGGCGGTCCAGGAATTTTTCATGAGCGCCAATTTCGCCTTCGGCTGCTTTGCCGGTATGGGGGCGGGAAACGGCTCCATGATCGAGAACTACGGGTCGCAGGCACTCAAGGACCTTTTCTGCGCCAGGATGTACGACGGGACCTGGTGCGGCAGCATGTGCCTCACGGAACCGGCGGTCGGGTCCGACGCGCACATGGTGTCGACGAAGGCGACACCGGACGGGCCGCACTTCAAAATCCAGGGGACGAAGATTTTCATCACCTCCGGGGAGCACGATATGGCGGAAAACATCATCCACCTGGTCATTGCCCGGATCGAAGGGGCGCCGCCGGGCGCGAAGGGCGTGTCCCTGTTTGCCGTGCCGAAGATCCGGGTCAACGAGGACGGAAGCCTCGGCGAGCCCAACGATGTGGCCTGCATCGGGATCGAGCACAAGATGGGCCTCAACGGCTCGGCGACCTGCGTGATGAATTTCGGGGAAAACAACCGGTGCCGCGCCCATCTGGTCGGCGAGCCGGGCATGGGTCTGGCATACATGTTCCAGATGGTGAATGGAGCGCGGATGGCCGTCGGACTGGAATCGGTGGCCTTCGGGGCGAACATCTACGCCAATGTGCTGGCTTACGCAAAGGAGCGGGTCCAGGGCACGCCCTTCGGAAAGCGGGGGGACCGGGTCCGGATCGTGGAGCATGCGGACATCCGCCGGATGCTGATGAATCTCAAGTCCCTCACGGAAGGAATGCGCGCCCTGGTCTACAAGAGCTATTTCATGGAGGACATCTCCCATAACGCGCCGGATGAGGAGGAGCGGCGCCGCGCCCGCGGGATGCTGGAACTGCTGACCCCGCTGGTCAAGGCCTACTGCTCGGACCGGATTTTTGAAATGGGGCGGGAAGGAATCCAGATCCTCGGGGGGTACGGATTTACCAGGGAATATCCCGTCGAGCAGTACACACGCGACTGCAAGATTCTCTCCATCTGGGACGGGACCAACTATGTCCAGTCGATGGATCTGATCGGCCGGAAACTGGCCATGGAAAACGGACAGGTCTTCCGGGACTGGATGGACGAAGTGTTGCGGTTCGTGCAGGAGGGCCGGAAGACGGAGCTGTTCACGCTGGAGCTGGACCTTCTGGAGGAGGCCCTCGAGAAGGTCGTGGAGATGAGCCTGGGCTTTGCGCGATGGATGAAGGAAGGCAAGCTGGACCTGATCCCGCTGGCCGGGACGCGCTTCCTCGACTGCATGTCCGAGGTGGTGATCTCCCATCTCCTCCTGGAGCAGGGCTTCATCGCCCAGGGGCGGCTGGGCGCCGGTGGATTGAGTGAACCGGACCGGTTTTTCTACCGCGGGAAGGTGGATACGGTTCGGTACTACTGCCGGAATTTTCTGCCCCAGGTTTTTGGGCGGGCACGCGTGATCGGCCTGGAGGACATGACGGCTGTGCAGATGGACGAGGCTTGCCTCGGATAAATTCTGAAGGGAAAGGGGAAATTCGACAGTGGAAAAGCTTTTTTTCGAAGATTATGCGGTGGGAGAGCAGTTCAAGTCTCCCGCCCGGACCATGACGGAAACGGATATTGTCATCTTTGCCGCGCTGACGGGGGACTGGCACCCCATTCACACCAATGTGGAGTTCGCCAAGAAGGCCTTTTTCGGTGAGCGGATCGCCCACGGCATGCTCACCCTCTGCGTCGGCAGCGCCCTCATCTTCCGTCTCGGTCCTTTCGTGGCCCTGCCGAAGTCCTTCATCGCCTTTTACGGGATGGACTCGGTCCGATTTACCGGTCCGGTGAAGATCGGCGATACAATCCACTGCGTGGTGCAGGTGGAAAAGCTGGAAGCGAAGGACGACAGGACGGGGATCATCGTTTCCAGGAACTCCATCCGGAACCAGCGGGACGAGGATGTGGTTGTGTACACGACGCGGGCCCTGGTGGGAAGGAAGCCCAGGGATTGAAGGCGTGGCGGGCGAAGGTTCGATATGCCTGAATCAGGGGCGGCGGGCTGTCCGGTGCGGCGGATTCCTCGGGGCGCGGCTGCGCTCCAGCTCCGTCCGCCCGCATGAGCAGCGGGGCGTCGGGGACTGCATGCTGCTGGATTTCGCGAACGGGTTTTTTGCCGTTTCCGACAGTTCGGACCGGAACCCGTCGTTCTCCAGGAGGTTCATGCTGCGGTTTGCCGACGTGCTGGACGGGATGCCCCGCATCGGGACGGGGGAAGTCTTCGGCGAAGCGGAGCGGGCGGCGCTGAAGAGGGAAGTGGAAGTCCGATCCTCGACAGTCCTTTGCGAGATGTCTTGTACGGAAAGCTGCACCTTTACGGCGGTCCTGATTCTGAGGACGGAGGCGGGATGGCAGGGGCTGGTGCTGCATACCGGCGACAGCCTGCTCCTGCAGTTCGACCTCGGCGCCCGCAGGGTCCGCCAGATTACGGAAAGCAACTTCTGGATGGTGGGGCGGACCAGCCGGTTCTTTCAGGTCGAATACGTTTTCTTGATGGAGGAGACCCGGCTGCTTCTGGCCACGGACGGTTTCTTCGGCCTGGAAATGCGGGGAGCGGGGACCCGGGAGGACTTTGTCCGGCAGATTTTCGATGCGCATTCCGTGGAGGAAATCCCCGATGTTCTGCTTGCGCGCTGCGATGCGCGGGACAGGGTCAGAGATGACCTGGCCCTGATCAGCCTCGATCCCGCGCGGATCTTTTTCAGCGACCGGCGCATCGTTCTGGGCGGGACCACGGCCGATCTCGAGCGGCGTTTCCGGGACGGATTGACATCCGGCCAATACAGGAATCTCTATGAGCCGATGCCCCGGACCGGGGTGTCGGTGATGTAAGACAAGGGCTTTCACGGCAAGCAGATGGGGCTGTAGGTGGAAATCGATCTTCACATCCATACGAACCGGTATTCGGGCTGCAGCAACCTGGACCCGGTGGCGCTGGTCCGCAAGGCAAGCCGGATCGGTCTGGACGGCATCGCCCTGACGGAGCACGGCATCCGCTGGTCAGACGAGGATATCGCGGTACTCCGGGACCGGGTGAAGGAGAACCATCTTCTCATTTTCCCGGGAGAGGAGGCTGCCTGCTACGACCGGAGCGGCCGTTTCCAGGGGGAGTTCCTTGTCTTCGGCTACCCCCGAAGTCTGGGCTCCAGCCGTTCGATCGAGGACCTTTCGGACTTGGTACACGGCGAGGGGGGGGTTGTCCTGGCGGCCCATCCCTTCAAGAAACGGAAGACCGGCGAGGGTTTCTACGGAGCCGGTTACGGCGTGTACGATTACGCCCTGGATGGACTGGAAACGGCTCACCCGTCCTACGATGCGAATAGCGCCTCCCTGGCACGGGCGGCCGAGAAGTCTCTGAAAATCGCCGGCATCGGTTCGAGCGATGCCCATGACCTGAGAAGCGTCGGCCTGTGCAGGACGCGGTTTTTCGATGCGCTGACGGACCTGGCGTCCCTGTGCAGAGCGATCCGCGAACGGCGGCTGGAGGCGCAGTCCTCCGTCAAATCACCTGCCTGATGAAAATGGAAGTGGTTGCAAAAAGGCGTGAAATATTGATTCAATATGACTGACCAATCAATCAAAGAGCCCGTTTCTCACGACCGGCGGACAGGGTTCGCCGTTCGTCATGGCCGTTGCGCGGCATTTCGCTGAACACTCAAATCCAAAAAGGAGGGTATGGTATGGCTAAAAAATTCAAGGTTCCAGGAAATCGCGAAGAGATCATGGCATGGATCGACGGCATTCCCCTGTACAAGGGAGACCAGACCCTGGACCTCTCCTTCAAGAGCAGGGAGGAGATTCGGGCGGTCCAGGACGCCAACCTGGTCCAGCAGATGGAGCGGCTGGAGAAGCAAAGCCCCTACTACCGGGAGAAGTTCAAGGAGTGGGGCATCGATCCCAAGTCGATCCGAACCATCGACGACCTGGAGAAGGTCCCCGTCACCAGCAAGGCCGACTATATGAAGGACCGGGGCGAATCCTTCAAGCTCGACATGGATTTCGCCAAGATCATGGAATACATCCTCTACGAAATAACCTATACGACCGGAACGACCACGGGTCTCCCCTCGCGGTTCTACAACACGACCTACGACATGTTCATGCAGACCTGGATGTTCCGGATCGGCTGCAAGATCTGCTACCTGGAGCCCGACGACATCCTCATGAACCTCTTCCCGTTCCACTTCATTCCCCACATCGGGTACTACAAGACGGTCCACTTCGCCTCCGCCGTCGGGATGACGCTGTGCTGGGGCTTCACCGGCGCGCCGCTCCCGGGGTTTCCCCACAACATCCACCGCTCCATGCAGCAGGCCATCGAGGACATCGAGAAGAAGCAGGTGAACGCCCTTTCGGGGATCGCCTCCTACATTCGGCGGCTCATCATGACGGCGGAGGAGCAGGGCCGCGACTTCTCACGGATCAACAAGATCCAGGCGCTGGGCGAGGCGGTTCCGAAGGGAATGCGCGACGACATGCGCAGGCGGCTCCAGAAAATGGGGGCCGGCGAGGTTTTCATCAGCAACGCCTTCGGCTTTACCGAGGGCCAGACGGCCTTCCAGGAGTGCGCGGAACTGGGCGGGGCCCACTGCGGGACGCCCCAGCTGTACTATTTCGAGGCCGTGGACGAGCAGGGCAAGCGGAAGCCCGACGGCGAGCCGGGGCTGCTGTGCATCACGCACCTGGACCGCCGGGGCACCTGCCTGCTGCGCTACCTCGTGGGGGACATTGTGGCGATCACCAACAAGCCCTGTCCGATCTGCGGCCGGAACGACCAGCGGATCGTGACGACCGTCGGCAGCACCTACGGGACCCGCACCAGCGAACTCATGAAGGTCAAGGGAACACTGATCAATCCCGAGACCATGCGGGACGCCGTGGCGAACACCCCGGGCGTCATTGAATACCAGTTCGTCGTCACCAAGGAGAAGGCGGACGATCCCTACTCCATGGACCTTCTGATTCTCAAGGTCGGCGCCGACGAAGGCGTCGACAGGGGCAAACTGGAGGCGGAGCTGAAGGACAAGGTCAAGCGGGCCGTGGAGCTCACGCCGAAGGTGGCGTTCGTGCCATTTACGGAAATCTTCAACCCCGGCCAGACCCTGAAGGCGACACGAATCGTCGACCAGCGGCCCAAGGAATGAAGCAAACCGGGGCGATGATTTTTCAACGGAAAATCAGATCCACCCTCCTGAGGATGTACGGGAAGGAGTATGCGGAATCCCACCCTCCGGATTCAAACTCCGCCCGTTATCCCCCGGAGCGGCATTGAACAGAACCGCCGCCGGTTCGTCGCGGACGGAGGCTTTGAAAAACGAGAAAGGAGTTTCGAAAAATGGAAGTAAATAACATCACCGTGCTGGGAGCGGGGACCATGGGCCACGGCATTGCCCAGGCCGCCATCCAGGCGGGTTTTGACGCAGTCCTCTACGACATCAACAAGGAGTTTGTCGAGAAGGGAGCCACCCGGATTCAGAAGAGCCTCTCCAAGCGCGTCGCAAAGGGAAAACTGGCGGAAGACCAGATGAAGGCCATCCTGGGCCGCCTGAAAACCTCCACGGACCTGGCGGAGGCCGTAAAGGAAGCCGACTTCGTCATCGAGGCCGTCCCGGAGAACCTGGACCTGAAGAAGAAGATCTTCACCGAGCTGGACAAGCTCTGCAAGCCCGAGACGATCCTGGCCACGAACACCTCCGTCCTGTCGGTCACGGCCGTGGCGGGGTCGACCAACCGGAAGGACCAGGTCGTGGGGACCCATTTCTTCAATCCCGCCGCGGTGATGAAGCTCGTCGAGATCATCTGCCCCATCGGCGTGGCGGACAAGACCGTGGAAATCGCCCTGGACACGATGAAGCGCCTCGGCAAGACGCCCATCAAGGTGAAGGATACCCCCGGGTTCATCGTGAACCGCCTGCTGGGCCCCCTCTACATGACGGCCGCCCAGATGGTCCTTGAGGGAACCGCCACGGCAGAGGACATTGATATGGCGATGAAGCTGGGCGCGGGGCACCCGATGGGTCCCTGCGAGCTGGCTGATTTCGGCGGCTTCGACGTCATCCAGATGGCCCAGGATTCGGTCTTCGAGTACACCCACTCGGAGGTGGACAAGCTGAACATCCTGTACCGCAAAATGATCGAGGCGGGCCGCCTGGGATTCAAGAACGGCAAGGGCTTTTACGACTACCTGCCGGACGGGACGAAGAAACCCTTCAAGGTTTTCTGATCCGGTGCCGCCGTCACGGCCCTGCGGATGAAAAACGCTTCCCGGAACGGCACCGGAACGGATGAAGGCAGGATTACAGACAAGGAAAGGAAGGATCATTACTATGGAGTACAAGGACATCATTGTGACGAAGGACGGGGCCGTGGCGACGATCGCCATCAACCGGCCGGAAGTGCTCAACGCCATCCGGGACAACACCATGTTCGAAATCCAGGATGCGCTAAACGGAATCGCGAAGGACGACGCCATCCGTGTGGTGGTTCTCACCGGCACGGGCGACAAGGCTTTCGTGGCGGGGGGAGACATCTCCATCATGGCCAAGGGCGCCGGTTATCTGGATGTCATCCACAGCCTCCCGGCTGGTCAGCAAATCACCTGGAATATCGAGCACTTTCAGAAGCCCGTCATCGCCCGGATCAACGGCATCGCCTTGGGCGGGGGAACGGAACTGGCCCTCTGCTGCGACATCCGCGTCGCCGCCGATACAGCCATCATGGGCGTTCCGGAGATCAACCTGGGCATCATTCCCGGCTACGGCGGGACCCAGCGCCTGCCCCGCATGATCGGCGCGGGCATGGCCAAGAAGCTGGTCCTGACGGGCGAGCACATCAGCGCCCAGGAGGCCTACCGCATCGGCCTGGTGGACATGCTGGTCCCGAAGGCAGAGCTGGACGACGCCGTGGCAAAGCTCGCCAAGCGCATTGCTTCCAAGAGCCCCATCGCCCTGGCCATGGGCAAGGAAGCCATCAACATGGGCATCCAGGCGGACCTCCGGACGGGACTTTCCATCGAGGCACGCTGCTTCTGCATGTGCTTCGGGTCGCAGGACCGCGTCGAAGGGATGAATGCCTTCCTGGAGAAGCGGAAACCCGCATTCACGGGCAAGTAAGGAGGTTTGGAAATGAGAGACGTATACATCGTGGACGGTGTCCGGACGCCGATCGGGAGAATGGGCGGCGCCCTTTCCGGGTTCCGCCCGGAGGAACTGGCCGCCTTTGCCCTGAAGGGGCTCATCGAAAAGACGAAGATCGACCCGGCCATCGTGGAGGACGTCCTGATCGGCCATGCCTGCACGAACAATGCCGCGGTCAACATCGCCCGCTGGGCGGTTCTCAAGGCGGGCTTCCCCGTATCGGTGACGGCGCAGACCGTGGAGCGGCAGTGCGGCTCCGCCCTGCAGACCATCAACTCCGCCGCCATGGCCATCCTGGCCGGCTACGGGGACGTCTATATCGCCGGGGGGTGCGAGAGCTGGAGCAATGCGCCCTATCTGATGGAGCGACAGAAGGTTCCCTTCTCCCTGGCGCCCAACGCCTTCATCACCCGGGAAGTCGGACCGACGCCGGAGACGAATGCCCCGATGGGGATCGTGGCCGAGGTTCTGGCCGAAGAGTGGGGAATCTCCCGCGAAGAGCAGGACGCTTTCGGACTGAGAAGCCAGACCCTGGCCATCAAGGCCATCGAGGCCGGCTATTTCAAGGAGGAGATCGTGCCTGTTACGATCCCGCAGCGGAAAGGCGATCCCGTCGTTTTCGACCGGGATGAGCACCCCCGCGCGACGACGCTGGAAAAGCTGGCGGCGCTCAAGCCCGTCTTCAAGAAGGGGGGTACGGTGACCGCCGGCAGTGCCTCCGGGATGAACGACGGGGCCGTTGCCGTCCTGCTCATGTCCCGGGAAAAGTGCGAAGCGCTGAGGTTCAAGCCGCTCGGCCGCTTCGTGGCCTGCGCCCTGGCGGGTGTGGAGCCGAAGTACATGGGCATCGGGCCGGCATACGCCGTGCCGAAGGCCCTGGAGCGGGCCGGTCTGAAGCTGGCGGACATGGATATCGTGGAGTGCAATGAGGCCTTCGCCTCGCAGACGCTCGCCGTGATGAAGGAGCTCAGGAAAAACGGCCATGCCGTCGACCCGGAGAAGTGGAACCCCTGCGGCGGGGCCATCGCCTTTGGCCACCCCAACGGCATGAGCGGCGGCCGGCTGGCCCTTTCGGTTCTCCGGCACCTGCAACGGACCGGGGGGCGATACGGCCTGGCAACCCTGTGCATCGGCGGCGGCCAGGGCATCGCCACGGTTTTCGAGAGGATTTGAGGAACCGGGCGCCGGTCCCCTCAGGGCGGCCGGCGGTGCCGGGCAAGGAGGATTACATGGCAGATCGGGTAGCAATCGTGGGCCTTGCCCAGACGAAGTTTGCCCCCAAGCGCGCGGATGTCAACTACGGCGAGATGGCCTACGAGGTCATCGAGGCGGTTCTGCGACAGACGGGGCTGGAAATGAAGAAGGACATCGACAACGCCATCAGCTGTTCCCATGACATCTGGGACGGCCAGACCATCTCGGACATCGGGATCACCGACGTCATCGGGGGGCATCTGCGCAACGAGGAGAAGATGGCCCTGGACGGATCGACAGCCGTCTACTACGGCACCGTCGGCATCCTGTCCGGAGAATACGAATGCACGCTGCTGATGGCCCACACGAAGATGTCCCAGACGAACCGGAACATCGTGAACAACGATGCCTTCGATCCCGTCTACACGCGCCTGCTGGGATTCGACTACACATCGGCGGCGGCCCTTCAGGCCCGGCGCTACATGTACAAGTACGGCGTCACGCCGGAGCAGGTGGCCCGCGTGGTGGTGAAGAATCTCGGGAATGCGATGCGGAATCCCGTCGCCCACCAGTCCGGGGACCTGACGGTTGCCGACGTTTTGAGCAGCCCGGTCGTGGCGTCGCCCCTGCGGAAGCTCGACATTGCGCCGGACACGGACGGCGCCGTCGCCATGATCCTGGCGTCGGAAAAGCGGGCGCGGGGAATCACGAAAAACCCCGTGTGGATCCGGGGCATCGGCACATGCTACGACGCCCACTACCTGGGCGACCGTGACCTGGCCGGCGTTTTCGCCCTGGAGAGAGCGGCGGCGCAGGCCTATCGGATGGCCGGGATCAAAAACCCGCGCCGCCAGATCGATGTGGCGGAGGTGGGCGACGATTTTTCCTACCAGGAACTCCTCTGGATGGAAGGGCTCGGCCTGTGCGAACGCGGGGAAGCCGCGCGGATGCTGGAGGCGGGCGTGACGGAAATCAAGGGGAAGCTTCCCGTCAACCCGTCCGGCGGCCTTCTGGGCGGTGTGCCCATCAACGTCTACGGCCTCAACCGCGTGGCCGAGGCGGCCCTTCAGGTGACGGGAGAGGCCGGTGCGCACCAGGTCAAAAAAGACGTGCGGATCGCCGTGGCCCAGGGGCACAGCGGTTTCTGCGGGCAGCACCAGTGCGTCGTCGTCCTTGGAAAGGAGTAGGGAGGGTCGATCATGAAAAGAAACGTTGCCATTATCGGAGGAGGACAGACGTACCACGCGGCGCGCCGGCATGACGTGGACCAGGCGGAGATGGTGAACGAGGCCGTCCGCCGGGCGCTGGATGACGCCGGGATGACCATCGATGAGATCGACACGGTCTTCCTGGGCAATATGGAGTTCTTCGAAGGGGTCCACATGACCGACTGCTGGCTCGTTCACGGAACCGGTGCTTACGGCAAGCCGGGACTGAAGATCACGACGGGCGGCACCGTCGGTGCAACCACGGTCTGCGTCGGCGCCCATCATATCGCCAGCGGACTGTTCGACAAGGTCCTGTGCATCGGTTTTGAAAAGCAGGAGGAGGGCGACACGGGCGCCATCCTGAGCGGCGTGGCCCATCCCCTCTGGGGCAGGTCCCTGGCCGGTGCGGCCGTGGGCTATTTCGCCATGATGGGCTCATCCTACATGGCCAACTGGGGGGCCACGGAGGAGCACTCCGCCATGGTCGCGGTGAAGGCCCGCCAGAACGCGCGGAAAAACCCCTATGCCCATCTGAAGCTCGACATCTCCATCCAGGACGCCCTCAATTCGCGCATGCTGGCCTACCCGATCCGGATGCTCGACATGTGTCCCGCCTCCAACGGGGCCTGCGCCGTGATTCTGGCCGATGAGAAAACCGCAAAAAAACGCTGCCGGAAACCCGTCTGGATCCGGGCGACGGATACGGCCCACAACGAGCAGTTCGAGCTGGACTGGCGGTTCGTCGATACGAAGCGCACAATCTTTTCAAAGGCCTGCGCCGGCCGGCTCTACAGGAAACTCGGGGTGACGGATCCGGCCTCCTATTTCGACGTGTTCGAGGTCTATGAACCCGCAACGTGGGCGGAGCTGGTCTGGTACGAGGACCTGGGACTGTGCGGCCCCGGCGAAGGGTTCCGCCTCGTCGAGAAGGGCATGACGAACATCGACGGCCCCATTCCGGTAAACCCGTCGGGGGGCATCCTCTCCACGAACTGCATCGGGGCGTCGGCAATGCTTCGGGTCTGGGAGGCGGCCCTCCAGATCCGGGGGATGCCGGCGGTCATCAGGTCCCGAAAGACGTCCGCCGCGCCCTGACGACGGCGTATGGCGGAACGAACTGGACGGTCATGACGGCCCTGTCGAAGACCCTGGATGATTGAGGAGGCATGAGGATGGCAAAAAAAGAGCAGGAATGGATCTCGATTCCCATGACGGTGGACGTCCCTTTCCGGTTTGCAGCCGGGCAGTATCTGACGAAATTCATGGTCGAGATGCGCGATCACGGCAAGATCTATGCGGTGCGGTGTCCGCAGTGCCGAAGGGTGCAGTTGCCGCCCCGGATCATCTGTGCCGAGTGCCACGTGAGGAACGACCAGTGGGTGGAACTTCCCCATGAAGGAACGATCGTGGCTTACACGATCATGTATCTTCCCCTGACGGATCCGACGACGGGGAAGCCCCACGAGCCGCCCTTCGTCTACGGGTCCATCCGGCTGGACGGCGCAACGTCGGTGCTGGATCACTTCATCAACGTGGAGCCCGACATGGAAAAGGTCTGGGTGGGGATGCGCTGCCGGATGGTGCTGCGCCCGCAGGAAAACCGGATCGGCGACCTGAGCGACATCCGCTATTTCGATCCGCTGCCCGGGCAGACGCGTCTGAAATGAGGCGGCGCATCAGGAATCATAATCAAGATCAACAGGGCTTGCATGAGCCAAGGAGCAGATTTTATGGAAGAGCAGAAAAGCTACGAACCCTTTGAGGTGGACCAGCGCATGACGGCGCACGGCCGCTACTATGCCGGCCGGATGGGGAGCCGCTTCTACACAGCCCTCAGGGACAAGCAGAAAATCCTGGGCGCGAAGTGCGCCCGGTGCAACAAGATTCTCTGGCCGCCCCGGTCAACTTGCGGCGTCTGCTTTTCGGAGCTGACCGAGACCGCGGAGATCGGCCCCCTGGGGACGGTGGAGACCTTCACGGTGGTGACCTACAACGAGCCCGTCCAGCCGCGGAAGGCCCCCTTCATCTACGCGGTGATCCGGCTCGACGGCGCCGACACGGGGATGGCCCACTTCCTGGACGAAGTGGATTTCGAAAAGGTGCACATCGGCATGCGGGTGCGACCGGTCTTTGCGGCGGAGAGGAAGGGCAACATCCTGGACATCCGCCACTTCAGACCCATCTGAAAACGGAGAAACGAACATGGACGAAAAAGCAAAACAGTGTTACCTGGCCTCCTTCGACGGCGTTCCCAAGGCGGAACGGAATCCGGCCAACTACCAGCGCCGGGACGATGCGAGCCACATCTATACGAAAGGCGACTACTACGAGTGGTGGTACGTGGATTGCTCTTTCGACAACGGCTACCACATGGTGCTGACGTACCATTACCGGAACCACTTCATGAACCCCATCATCCCCACCACCCAGTTGATGATCTACCGGCCCGACGGCACCCAGACGGCGCGCTACGCCGTATGGAAGCCCGAGGAGACCTTTGCCGGACCTGACTGGTGCGACGTCCGCATGGGGGACAGCAGGTTGAAGGACCTGGGCGGCGGCCGCTACGAGGTGGCCATGATCATCAACAAAGTGGGCGCGAAGCTCATCCTCAAGAACATCGTTCCCGGCTGGAAGCTGGGGAGCGGGTTCAACTACAAGGACGAGGAGGCGGGAAAGGTGGCCGGCTGGGTCGTTCCCGTGCCCTACGCGGAGGTGGAGGGCGAGCTGTACCTCAAGGAGGGGACGATCCCCGTGAAGGGGGCCGCCTATCACGACCACAACTGGGGGAACATGCGGATGCACGAGATCTGCTCCTCCTGGTACTGGGGCCGCATCCATAATGGCGACTACTGCCTGGACTACGGCTGGGTGCTCCCCCGCAACCCGGAAGCGCCCATTTTTGCGCCGCTCCTCATCGCCCGCGGCAACGAGATCGTCCTGTCGACAAACATCATGCGCACCGAGCTGGGCAACATGACGCGAGACCCCAAGGTCGGGCAGGAATACGCGAAGAGCCTCGTGATCACAACGGACAACCTGGGCGTGAAGATGCGTCTGGCCATCGACACGACGCGCCTGGTGGAAACCATGAAGCTCCCCAAGGCCGCCGCCTGGGACCAGTACTATTTCCGGTTCCTCGGGGACTACCGCATGGACATCGAGATCGACGGAAAGAAGGATACCGTCCAAGGGGAAATGCTTCACGAATTCATGGTCCTGTAGCAGACCATTCATAACAGAAAGGAAGGCAATGTCATGACAGCAGCAGAAAAATACGACGCCATCGTCATCGGCGCGGGGGTCGGGGGACTTTCCGTGGCCGCCCTCCTCGCCAAGGAAGGAAGGAAGGTCCTGGTCCTCGAGCAGCTCGACCGTCCGGGCGGGCGCGCCCTGTCCATCCGGGGAAAGGAAATTGCCGAAAAGGGGCTCGACTGGTACAGGAAAATCCTGGCCTCCCAGTTCACCTACATCGCGGACGCGCAGCCGGCAATCGAGAAGATCCTGGCGGACCGCATGCTGGACGGCTACACCCTCGACGTCGGCTACCACGCCATCAGCGCCAACGGCGCCGGTTACATGCTGGATTTCGAAGACCTGATCGGCGGACTTCCGGAGGTCGGCAAACACGGCGCCATGTACGGCAATTACTACAAGGGCATGCTCTACCGCGACGTCGCCGGGACCTTCATCGACCCGCAACTCAAGAAGATCGGAAAGGAGATGAAGATCCCCTTCCTCTCATTCTACAGCGACGCCTACGGGCTCCCGGAGGAGGAGATCGACCGGCTGGAGAAGGTCTCCTTCCAGGAATGGGCCGAGGGCAAGGGGATCACGAAAAGCGACATCCTCTTCGATCATCTCCATTCCGTGGCGACGCTCTTCTCGACGATCAACGACCCCAGGGACATTTCCATGGGGGACATCTTCCGCTACTTCAAGCACGCCTTCGGCCCCAAGCTGACGCGGGGCGTCCTGGGCTGGGTCGGCGGATTCGTCGGCAACGGCACGATGGAGTGGTCCAGGGCGCTTGCCGGCAAGATCAGGGGCTTCGGAGGCGAGATCCGCTTCCAGGCGAAGGTCCTGGAGATCGTGGTGGAAGGCGGGAAGGTCACCGGCGTCCGGGCGGAGACGCCGGACGGCGAAGAGACGTACCCTGCCGACACGGTGGTCAGCAACATCCCCGCCCAGAACACCTTCCGCGTCATCGACCGTAAGCACTTCCCCGAGGCCTGGTCGACCAAGGTCGAGTCCATGTACGGCTACGGCAGCTACGCCCCCTACATGGGCCTCAACAAGCTCGTGATGCCCGAGGAAGAGGCGAAGATGGGACTCAAGAACACCTGCATCCTTTCCCGGTCGGAGGGCTACGACTACGATGTGTACATCTGCTGGAACATCCAGTCCGCCGTGGATCCGTCCGTGGCGCCGGCGGGAAAACACCTCTACACGGCCTACCTTCCCCTGACGGAGAAGGAATCCCGGAACCCCAAACTGGTGAAGAAGATCGTTGCGCGGCTTCCGGAGTTCATGGAGGAGATCTACACCGGCTTCAAGGAGAGCATCGACTGGAAGCTTGACCTGGTCTGCTGGAAGCTGGAAGGGGTCGCCAAGAGCATCAACCAGGCGGGGACCCAGAAGGTGCCCGTGAAGTCGGAGCATGTAAAAGGGCTCTACTTCGCCGGCGACACGGCCAAGGGGTACGGCGTGGCCATGGACTGCGCCATCGCCTCGGGCGTGATCTGCGCGGGGGAGATCCTCGGCAAGGATTTCGGCATCCGCTGAAGGGGAAATAACGGTGTCAAATCAAGGCAGCGCATGCTATAAGCATCCATCGAGAATGCATTCGATGCACCTGTCGGGACAGACTTCCTGCGGATCCCGGGGAAAGTCGGCAGCGACACAAGAAGAATCCAACACAATCATCGAGGAGGGAATGATTATGGCCGATTATCCAAAAAAACCAAAGAATGTCAGTGAATTCGGGAAGTTTCTCTACAAATCCCGGGACGAGCTTCGAGCGGTGCAGAACGAGAAGCTGGGCAGGCAGATGGGGCTCCTGGAGAAGTACAGCCCCTACTACGGCAAGAAGTTCAAGGAATGGGGACTGTCCGCGGGAGACGTGAAAAACGTGGACGACCTGCAGAAGATTCCCCTGCTCTACAAGAAAGACTACATGGCCGACCCCATGAGCTTCCGCCTGGCCATCCCGGCGGATGCGCCGGTGCAGCCCCATGAACGCATCCTCTGGGGCGTCCACTATACGACGGGGACCACCTCGGGGGTGCCCACGCCGTTCTTTTCCACGACCCACGACTATTTCGGCAACATCATGCAGCTGGCGCGGATGTGCGAGATCGGGGGGATCACGGGCAATGACATCGTGGCGAACATTTTCCCCCTCACCCCGGTCCCCCACATCGGATTCTGGAAGACCGTGGACTATTCGATTGCCTGCGGCGCCCGGGTCTGCAACGCCCTGACGGGCTCCGCCTATCCCCCGTTCCCCATCCATCGGTCCCTGGACTATGCCGTGGACATGGTCGTCAAGAACAAGGCGACGCTCCTTTCCGGCATCGTCTCCTTTGTCCGGCGGACCATCATGCGGGCCGAGGAGCTGAAAAAGGACTTCTCCTCCGTCTCGATGTGCTTCGTCCTCGGGGAGGCCTGTCCCGAGGGGATGCGCACGGACATGAAGAACCGCCTCATCAACATGGGATCGAAGGACCCCTTCATCTGCAGCGGACTCGGCTTCACGGAGATGCAGGGGACAACCCTGGAGTGCACCGAGCGGGGCGGCATGCACATGGGGGCGCCGGATATCTTCTTCTTTGAAATCGTGGACGAAAAGACGGGCAAGCGCCTCCCCGACGGGGAGCAGGGCCTGCTCGTGGTCACCCACGTAGACCGCCGGGGCACGTGCTTCCTGCGCTATGTCGTGGGGGACATCACGACGCTCTCCCACGAGACCTGCCCCCACTGCGGCAGAAACGACGCCCGGGTCATCATGCAGCCCATCCGGACGATGGAGCTGGTGAACATCAAGGGCACCCTTGTCAACCCGGACATCCTGAAGACGGAGATCACCGCCGTCCAGGGCATTGAGGAGTACCAGATCGTCTTCACGAAGGAAGACCTGAAAGACCCGCTGTCGCTGGATCACCTGCAGATCAAGGTGGCCCCCGCGCCGGGAATGGACCGGGATCAACTGAAGGCGAACCTGGTCACGCGGGCCCGGAAGGCCGTCGAGATGACGCCGGAGATCGTTTTCTGCGAAAAAGAGGAGATTTTCGATCCCGCGAAGACCCTGAAAAGCACCCGGGTTGTGGATATCCGGCCCAAGGTGGATTGACGACTTCCGCCCCGGCCGCAACCTGCGAGGAGAGACAAGATATGTTTGAGCACCTTTTCACACCCCTGCAAATCGGAACGATGAAAATCCCCAACCGGATCGTCATGCTGCCCATGACCACGGGATACTGCGAGGCCGACGAGACGGTAGGCGACCGCCTGATCGACTTCTACACCGAGCGGGCAAAGGGGGGAGCCGGCCTGATCTTCATTCCCTTCTCCCCCGTCACCGCCGGATCGCCGGTGGAGCCCGGCCTGTTCGACGACCGCTTTCTCCCGGGTGTCCGGCGGCTCACCGCGACCATCCGGTCGCAGGGTTCGAAAGTCGCCTGCCAGCTTATCACCTCCTATCACATCATCCTTCGGGATAACCTCACAGAGGCGGTGGCGCCGTCGGCGATCATGAACCAGATGCTCCGGATCGTCCCGCGGGCCGTCACCGTCGAAGAGATCCGCTTCATCGTCGGGAAGTACGGCGAAGCGGCCCGGCGGGTCCGCGAGGGCGGCTTCGATGCCCTGGAGGTGCTGGTCGGCGGAGGCTATCTTCTGAACCGGTTTCTCTCCCCCGTCGGCAACCAGCGTGACGACACGTACGGGGGCAGCCTGGAAAACAGGATGCGGATTCTCCTGGAGATCGTCGGCAGCATGAGGCAGGCCGTCGGCAAGGACTTTCCGATCGGCATCCGCCTGAACATCGAGGAACAGATGCCGGGGGGGCACACCGTCGAGGACTCGAAGGTCGTCGCCCAAATCCTCGAGCGGGCCGGCGTGAATTTCATCAACGCCTACACGGGCTGGCACGAGTCGCCCGTCCCCACGGTCGCTTCCTCCCTGCCCAAGGGCGCCTTTGCCCATCTGACCGGGAAGATTCGGGGCGCCGTCGGGATCCCGGTCATCGCGGCCAACCGCATCAACGACCCGTTCACGGCCGAGAAGATCCTTTCCGCCGGGCAGGCGGACCTGATCGGCATGGGCCGGGCGCTTCTGGCCGATCCGATGCTTCCCCGCAAAGCGAAGGAGGGGCGCACCGATGAGATCGTTCCCTGCATTGCCTGCTCGAACTGCCTGAGCGGCATCCTTTCCACCGTCTACAAGAACTGGGGGGAGGGCGTGAACATTACCTGCACCGTCAACCCCCTGCTGGGACGGGAAGGCGAATGGCCGGCCGCTCCCGCGGAACGGCCGAAGAAGGTTTTTGTCGCCGGCGGCGGCCCGGCGGGGCTCACGGCGGCGATGACGGCCGCGGTGCGGGGTCACCGGGTGACGCTTTTCGAGAGGGAGTCCGAGTCCGGCGGATGGCTTCGGATCGGCTGTCTGCCGCCCCACAAGGAGGAGATCCGCAACCTGGCGGACAGCATGGATTTCCGTGCGAGACAGGCCGGCGTCGAGATTTGCCTCAACCGCGGGCTGGATGCCGGGACCGTCGCGGAGGGGAAGTGCGATGCCCTCATTCTGGCCCTGGGCGCTTCCCCCATTGTCCCGGCGATCCCCGGCGTGAATCTGCCCCATGTCGTTTCAGCGGAGGATGTCCTGGCGGGCAAGGCGATTTTGAAGGGGACTGTCATCGTGATCGGCGGAGGCCTGGTGGGATGTGAAACGGCGGAATACATCCTGGACAGAGGCGGGGACGGCACGACCGTCACCGTCCTGGAGATGCTGGACCGGATGGCGGCGACAATCTCCCCGACCTACCGGCCCTTCTTCCTGGCGCGGCTGAAAAAAATGGGTATCCGGATGGAGACGAACACCACTGTTCTGGAGATCACCGGCGACGGCGTGAAGGTGGACCGGAAGAGGGCTGCCGAATTTATTCCGGGAACCGCCGTGGTCGTCGCCGTGGGTTTGAAAGCGGATCCGGCGCTGGCCGAATCCTTTCAGGGACTGGCCCCGGAAGTCTACCGGATCGGGGACTTCGTCCAGCCCCGCATGATCAAGGAGGCGATTGCGGAGGGTTTCGAAGCGGGGATGAAGATCTGACGGGAATTGCGGACTCGCAGGGGACCCCGGTCTGGCAGAGGCCGCATCCGTAGCTTTCGAATCCGAAGCGTGCTTTCGCGTAACCCGCTACGACTTCGAACAGATAATCCCGGCATTTGCGCTTATCGTGGCCGGACGCGCTGAGCGCTCCGGCGGGGCAGCGGTCAATGCACTTGCCGCATTTGCCGTCGGGGTAGAAAAGGCAGTAGGCGCGGTGGTCCCGGTACGGCCGCGGGGTCGGGGAAAGGCCGATATCGGCGATGACGGAGCCGCAGCGCATCGCCTTGCCGCGGGCCGTGATCAGTCCATCGCAGAGGCCGAAGGTGCCCAGCCCGGAAACATGGGCGGCATGGCGTTCCGACCAGTTGGATGCAAACCCGTAGCGCGCCGAGGTCTGCCATTTCCAGAACGGCGAGAGCGAGGGCGCGACGGCTCTGAGTCCTTCCTGTTGCAGCGACTCCACGACATGGCGGGCCAGCGCCATGTTGGCCTGCTCGCCGAAGTTCCGCGACCGGGACCAGCGCTCGGACGGGTAATCCCTCTCTTGTCGATTATCCCGCTTCGTGACATCCGTTTGCGGCAGGATCCAGCTGATTACCGTCAGCTCGCGCGGTGCGTCGCGGAACGTCGCTTCAAAAATCTCCGCAGGCGTCCAGAAGAATTCTCCGATGTCTTCCTTGAATCTCCGGTACAGGGGATCGTCGCCCCTGGAAAAGCCCGTCAAAGGCTCGCTCCACGCCGGTTCGTTCGCTTCGTTGCCGAGAGAATTGGCGGGAGAAGCGTGGAGAAAATTCCGGATGATCTCCGACACTCGTGCGGCCCTGGTGCCGGTTTCGTCCCCTCTGGTCATTGGGTGACAACCTCCGATGCAGTAGTATATATTCTTTCTATCATACCATCAGCGGCGATGAAAAGCGGCTGCGACAGTTTTGCTAAAAAATAATTGACTATCCCTATCCCTTATAATATGGCGTCATCAGATCTCAAGCGAATTGCAAGCGAGACCCATTGAACAGGAAATATCTTTATATTCAAACATTTGGATGTCAAATGAATGTCAACGATTCTGAAAAGATCGTGACATTGCTCCGGCAGGACGGCTATGAAACGACGGACGATGCCGAACGCGCCGATCTGATCGTTGTCAACACCTGCAGCATTCGGGAAAAGGCGGCCCAGAAGGCCTACAGTCAACTGGGCCGGTTCCGGTTGCTGAAAGAGCGGAATCCGGACCTGATCCTGGCCATGGGCGGCTGCCTGGCGCAGGAGCGGGGGAAGAAAGTGATCGGGAGGGTCCCCTTTCTGGACATCGTTTTCGGCACCCATCAGATCCACCGGCTGCCCGAATTGATCGGGAGGGTCGCGGTCTCTCGTTCGGCCGCGGTGGAAACGGGTTTCGAGCCGTCCGTGAAGTCCCTGGGAATCGCGGCGGCGCCCCGGAACGGTTCCGTGAGCGCCTATGTGACCGTGATGCAGGGGTGCAACAATTACTGCTCCTACTGCGTGGTTCCCTATCTGCGCGGCCCGGAGGAGAGCCGCGGCATGCCGGACATTCTGGCGGAAATTGAAAGCCTTGTACGGTCCGGCATCCGGGAAGTGACCCTGCTCGGCCAGAACGTCAATTCCTACGGGTTGTCCGGCGGCCGCGGCGCACAGTTTCCCCGCCTGCTTCGAAGCATCGGCCAGATTCAGGGAATCGGGAGAATCCGGTTCACGACTTCCCATCCGAAAGATCTCTCCGATGATCTGATGCGGTGCTTTGCCGATGTCGAAGCCCTGTGCGGGCACATTCACCTGCCGGTGCAGTCCGGCTCGAATGACATCCTGAAGCGGATGAACCGCGGCTACAGCCGCGAGCATTATCTCGACCGGGTGGAGCAGCTCAGGATGGTCTGTCCGGACATCAGCATCACATCGGACGTGATCGTCGGTTTTCCCGGAGAGGGGGACCGGGACTTTGAAGCAACCCTGGACCTGATGAGAAAAGTCAGGTTTGACAACCTGTTCTCTTTCAAGTATTCAGAGCGGGAAGGGACCAAAGCGGTCGCGCTGGACCGCAGGGTTCCGGAGCGGGTCAAACGGGAGCGACTGCAATGCCTCCAGAGGCTCCAGGAACGGCACACCCTCGAACGGAACAGGGCGTACGAGGGGCGCACCGAAGAGGTTCTGGTTGAGGGCTTCAGCAGGAACAGCGAAAGTGACATGACCGGGAGAACGCGATCCAACAGGATCGTGAACTTCAGGGGAGGGAATGACCTTGTGGGAGAAACCATCCCCGTTGTGATCTCGAAAGCCTGTCTTCATTCCCTCAGGGGCGATGTCCAAAAGGAGAGGAAGCGATGCTCATAGAGATGAAGGTGAGCGGATTGACCATCGACCCAATCACCAACACGCCGATCGTCATCCTGAAAGATCTTCAGGAAAAAAAGGCGATTCCCATCTGGATCGGCCTGTTCGAGGCCAGCGCCATTGCGACGGAACTGGAAAAAATCACCTTCTCCCGGCCCATGACCCATGACCTGATGCACAACATCCTGAAAAGTATCAGCATTGAAATCACCCGTATCGAGATCTGCGATCTGAAGAACAACACTTTTTTTGCCAACATTCATCTTTTACGGGAAGGTCAGAACTTTGTCATCGACGCCCGCCCCAGCGACGCCATTGCCCTTGCCCTGCGGGCGGGGGCGCAGATTTTTGTGGACGAACAGGTAATCGAAAAATCGCGATCCATCGATTTCGGGGCGAAGGCGACTGATCTGGACAAGCTCAAGGACGAAAAACTGAAGGAATTTCTGGAAAACCTCTCTCCGGAAGAGTTTGGAAAATACAAGATGTAGGCCGGCCGGCCTCTGAAACGGCCACGAAAGCTTAAAAAACGCTTGATATTTTAATGCTTTCGTGGCTATTTTATTTCTTGAAATTGAAAACGGCGGCAATGCGGCATGAACATGAGACAGGCCATGAAAGATTTCGAGGCGCACCTGGCCGTCGAGCGGAATCTCTCCTCTCATACCCGAAAGAATTATCTGATCGATTTGAGGCAGTTCACGGAATTTCTGGAGAGCAGCGATCTGTCGGGGACGTGTGACGAAGAAGAGATCACCCGAATCGATCATCTCACGATCCGTTCGTTTCTGGGGTCCCTTTACCGGAAAAAGCTCAAAAAAGTGACCATCGGGCGGAAAGTGGCGGCGCTGAGGACTTTTTTCAATTATCTGCTGCGCGAGGGAAAGATCAAGGCCAATCCGGCGGACATGGTGCACTCCCCCCGGACGGAGAAATACATTCCCACCTTTCTGTCGGTGGATGACGCCTTCGCGCTTCTTTCGGTCGATTTCGGCCGCGGATTTCAGGGTCTGCGGAATCGCGCGATTGTGGAGCTCTTTTATTCCGCGGGCATTCGGCTGGGCGAGCTGTCCGGTTTGAATCTCGAGGATGTCGATTACAGTCAGGGCCTGATGCGGATCCGGGGGAAGGGGAAGAAAGAGCGGATCGTGCCCGCAGGCCGGCCCGCGCTGGCGGCCCTGCGGGAATACCTTGCGAAGCGGGCGGAGGTTTGCAAAAGCGGCGGGGACCGCGGCGGGAACAATGCCGTGTTTGTCGGCAGCAGCGGCCGGCGTCTGACGAACCGGACAGTCGAGCGCATCCTCGACAAGGCGGTTTCAATGAGCGGGATCAACCGCAAGATCAGCCCTCACGCGCTCAGGCACAGCTTTGCGACGCACCTGATGGACGCAGGCGCCGACCTCCGGTCCATCCAGGAGCTGCTGGGGCATGAAAGCCTGTCCACGACGCAGAAATACACCTCGGTCAGTGTGAGCAGGCTGATGGAAGTCTATGACAAGGCCCACCCGAAGGCCGGAAGGGGACATGACGATCCATGAAAATGAAAGGAACAACCATTGTCGCGGTCCGGCACAAGGGTAAGGTGACCGTTGCCGGGGACGGTCAGGTCACCTTCGATGTTACGGTGATGAAACACGGCGCCCGAAAGGTCCGCCGGCTCTACCACGGTCAGGTCATTGTCGGTTTTGCCGGGACCACGGCGGATGCCTTTACCCTTTTCGACCGATTCGACCAGAAACTGGAGCAGTACAACGGCAACCTGCTGAGGGCGGCGGTGGAGCTGACCAAGGACTGGCGAACCGACCGGGTCCTCAGGCACCTGGAGGCGCTCATGATCGCCGTCAGCAGAGAGTACTTTCTGATGATTTCGGGCAACGGGGATGTGATCGAATCGGATGACGACGTGATGGCGATCGGCTCCGGCGCGCCCTACGCCCTGGCTGCTGCACGGGCGATGGTGCGGCATTCATCGCTGACGGCGACTGAAATCGCCGAAGAGGCGGTCCGGATCGCCGCGGAGATCTGCATCTACACCAATGACCGGATCACCAGCGAAGAGATGGACGCTGTCCAATTCCCGAACGATACCACTGAGGAGATGCGCTGAATGCCCTCGAATCATTTGACGCCCAGGCAGATTGTTGAAAAACTGGACAAGTACATCATCGGACAGGGCGATGCCAAGCGGGCCGTCGCCATTGCCCTGCGCAACCGCTGGCGGCGTCAGAATGTCGCCAAGGAGCTGGCCGAAGAGATTTCTCCGAAGAACATCATCATGATCGGGCCCACCGGCGTCGGCAAGACGGAAATCGCGAGGCGGCTGGCCAAGCTGGACAATTCTCCGTTCCTGAAGGTGGAGGCATCCAAGTTCACGGAGGTCGGTTATGTCGGGCGGGACGTGGAATCGATGATCCGGGATTTGGTCGAACTGGCTGCGAACATGGTCAAGTCCGAAGAGCAGGAGCGTGTCAAGGCGCGGGCGGCCGAACTGGCCCTGGAACGGCTCCTGGACATCCTGCTGCCGCCCATGCCGGTGGAAAAAAAGGTCGAGGACATGCTCTCCGAACGGCCGCCGGAAAACGATGCGGCGAATCGTGCACTTCAGCAGGACACGACCCGGGAGAAAATCCGCCGGCTGCTTCTGGAAGGAAAACTGGACGGACGCACCGTGACCATCGAGATCCAGGATGTCCGGCCGGGCCCCATGATCGAGGTTTTTTCCTCTTCCGGCGTGGAGGACATGGGGCTGAACATCAAGGAGATGTTCGGAAACATTTTCCCCCAGAAGAAAAAGGAGAGAAAGGCAAAGGTGCCGGAAGCGCTGGAGATCCTGACCCAGCAGGAGGCGCAGCGGCTGGTGGACATGGACAAGGTCACCCGGAACGCCATTGAGCGGGTGGAGCAGTCGGGCATCATCTTCCTGGATGAGATCGACAAGATCGTGGGCAGCGACGGGGGGCACGGGCCGGATGTCTCCAGGGAGGGCGTCCAGCGGGACCTCCTGCCCATCGTGGAGGGTTCCAACGTCAACACCCGCTACGGAATGGTCAAGACGGATCACATCCTGTTCATTGCGGCCGGCGCTTTCAGCGCCTCGAAGCCGTCCGACCTGGTGCCCGAACTGCAGGGGCGGTTTCCCATCCGGGTCGAACTGGATTCCCTGGGGAAGGAGGAATTCATCCGGATTCTGACGGAACCCCACAATGCGCTGATCCGGCAGTATGTGGAAATGATGGCGACGGAGGGTGTGAAGATCCAGTTCCTCGAAAGCGCCGTTGCCGAGATTGCGGAAGTGGCGACGGTGGTCAATGAGAAGACGGAGAATATCGGCGCCCGGCGCCTTTACACCATTATGGAGACGCTGCTTGATGAAATTTCCTTTGACGCCCCGGACATGACGGAAAAAGAGGTGGTCATCGATGCGGAGTACGTTCGGCAGAAACTGATGAACATCGTCGAAGACGAGGATTTGAGCCGGTATATCCTTTAGCGCGGCGGCCCCTGAACCAACTTTCGGGAGAAGCGAAATGGACAAAATCAAGGCATCGATGGAGCGGGCCGACATCCTGCTGGAGGCGCTGCCTTACATTCAGCGGTTTTACAACAAAACCATCGTGATCAAATACGGCGGCCATGCCATGCAGGATGACGAGTTGAAGGAGTCTTTCGCCCGGGACGTCCTGATGATGAAGTATATCGGCATCAATCCCGTCGTTGTTCACGGCGGCGGGCCCCAGATCGGGAGCTACCTGAAGAAGATCGGGAAGGAGTCAAAGTTCATTCAGGGCATGCGCGTGACGGACGAGGAGACCATGAACATTGTCGAGATGGTCCTCGTTGGTTTGATCAACAAGGAGATTGTCGCACTGATCAATCGGCACGGCGGCCGCGCCGTCGGGCTGAGCGGCAAGGACGGCAACCTGATCGAAGCGGAAAAATACTTCCTGAGCGCGGAAAAGGCCAAGGACACGCCCCCCGAGATCATCGACATCGGCCTGGTCGGGAAAGTCCGGAAAATCAACGCAACGCTGATCGCCTCCCTGGAGCGGGATGGCTTCATCCCGGTCATCGCGCCCACCGGCGTCGGCGAGCATGGCGAAACGTTCAACATCAATGCCGACATCGTGGCCGGCGAAGTCGCTGCCGCACTCCAGGCCGAAAAAATGATCCTTCTGACCGACGTGGAGGGCGTCCTGGATGAGAACAAAAAGCTGATCAACACCATGAGCAACCGCGATGCGCTCGGCATGATCGAAAAAGGGGTGGTGGAAGGGGGAATGTTCCCCAAGGTGAAGTGCTGCCTGAAAGCGCTGCGGGGCGGCGTCCGCAAGGCGCATATCGTGGACGGGCGCCTGAAGCATGCGGTTCTTCTGGAGATGTTTACGGACAGCGGCATCGGGACGGAAATCGTCCTGTAGGCAGCGGGAATTCAAAAAACAGGCTTCCCGGCGGACATCAGGCTTTTGATGCGCCGGATGCGGGGAATGAGAAAATGACAACGGAAGAACTGATCAGGCTGTCCGGGCAGTATATCGTGAACACGTACAAGCGTTTCCCCCTGGTGCTGGTCCGGGGGGCCGGCGCGAAGGTCTGGGACAGCGACGGCAGGGAATATCTGGACATGGCCGGGGGCATTGCCGTGTGCAGCCTGGGCCATGCCCATCCGAAGGTGACGGCGGCCATCCAGGAGCAGGCCGCAAGACTCCTGCATGTCTCCAATCTCTACCATATCGAGCCCCAGATTCGTTTCGCCCGAATGCTGGTCGAGCAATCTTTTGCCGACAAGGTGTTTTTCTGCAACAGCGGCGCGGAGGCCAACGAGGCGGCCATCAAACTGGCGAGGAAATACGGCCATGAGCGGCTTGGCGGCCGGTATGAGCTGATCACCATGAGAGATTCCTTCCACGGGAGGACGCTGGCAACGATCACGGCGACGGGCCAGGAAAAGTTCCAGGCAGGATTCTCCCCGCTGCCGGAGGGTTTCAAATATGTGCCCTTCAACGACCTCCCGGCCCTGGAGGCCTCGATTGGCGACAAGACATGCGGCGTGCTGCTGGAGCCGATCCAGGGGGAAGGCGGTGTCAAGGTCCCCGATGCCGGTTACCTTCGGGGTGTGCGGGACATCTGCGATCGTCACGGCATTCTGATGCTGCTCGACGAAGTGCAGGTCGGCGTCGGGCGAACGGGGACGCTGTTCGCCTACGAGCAATCCGGCGTCCGGCCCGACGTCATGACGCTGGCCAAAGCCCTGGGCAACGGCATCCCCGTGGGCGCGATGCTGACGACGGACCGGATCGCATCCGCATTCCAGCCGGGAAGCCATGCGGCCACATTCGGCGGCAACCCGCTGGCCATGGCGGCAGGCATCGCCGTGTTCGAGACCATTCTGGGAGAAGGCATCCTTGCGAATTGCCGGCGGGTCGGGTCCCATCTGATCGCACGGCTGCTCCGTTTGCAGGGTTCCCATGACTGCATCCGTGAAGTCCGGGGAAGGGGGCTGATGATCGGCGTGGAGCTGACGGGCGACGCCGCAGAGGTTGTAAGGCATTGCATGGCACGAGGGCTTCTCATCATCACCTCCGGGTCGGGCAATGTCCTGAGGTTTGTGCCGCCGCTGATCATCACGGAAGCGGATGCAGACCATGCGGTCACGATCCTGGATGAGGTGCTGACACAGTCATGAAAAAGGACCTGTTGAGCGTTTATGATCTGGACCCGGCCGATTTTGAAATGATCTTCGCCAAGGCGGCAACGCTGAAGAGGATGCTCAAGGCCGGGGAAAGCCACACGCCGCTGGCCGGGAAAACGCTGGGGATGATTTTCGACAAGTCCTCCACACGGACGCGAATATCCTTTGAGGTCGGAATGTTCCAGCTGGGCGGGATCGCCCTTTTTCTCAGCAGCCGGGACACGCAGATCGGCCGTGGAGAGTCGATTTACGATACGGCCAGGATCATGTCCCGGTATCTGAACGGGATCATGATCCGGACCTATGCCCAGGAGGCGGTGGAGGAATTCGCCCGCCATGCGGCGATTCCCGTGATCAACGGTCTGACGGACCTTCTTCATCCCTGCCAGATCCTGAGCGATCTTTTTACCATCATCGAAAAAAAGGGGACCTATGAGGGCCTGAAGATCGCCTACATCGGAGACGGCAACAACGTGGCCAACTCCTGGCTGAACGCGGCGGCCAGGCTTCCCTTTCATCTGGCCCTTGCGTGCCCGGAAGGGTATGTGCCGGATGCCTTTATTTTCGAGAGGGCGGCGCGGGAGGCCAAGCGGGGCGTGACGCTTTTTCGGAATCCCGCTGAGGCGGCCGCGGGCGCCGATGTCATCTACACGGATGTCTGGGCCAGCATGGGGCAGGAGGCCGAAAAGGAAGAGCGGGCGAGGATTTTCAAATCCTACCAGGTCACGAAAAAACTGCTTGAAACTGCCGGCAGGGATGCTATTGTAATGCATTGCCTTCCCGCGCACCGGGATGAGGAAATTACCGCAGAGGTGATCGACGGTCCCCAGTCCGTCGTGGTGGATCAGGCCGAGAACCGCCTGCACGTTCAAAAGGCGATCATGGAAATTCTCATGTAGATTGCCGGACGCGTGGCATGCCGGTTCCGGAGGGTTTGAACTGGAGTGGAATCGGCGATTGCCCGCATCATCCGTAAACGGAACTTTGACGCGCGGCTTTGCCGTGCACGCGGGATCTTTTCCGCCACGGTCAGGGTCTGTCAAGGCGATCGCGATAGCGTTATAACATTCAAGGAGGTCATGATTTGAAAAAGAAAATCAGGAAGGTCGTTCTCGCCTATTCAGGGGGGTTGGACACATCGGTGATTGTAAAATGGCTGATTGAAACCTACCGGTGCGAAGTCATCGCCTTCGCCGCGGATGTCGGCCAGAAGGAAGAGCTCACCGGCCTGAAGCGAAAAGCGATCCGGACCGGCGCCAGCAAGATCTATATCGATGACCTGAGGGAGGAATTCGCCCGGGATTTCGTCTTCCCGGCGCTGAGGGCCAATGCGATCTATGAGGGGACCTACCTGCTGGGCACGTCGCTGGCAAGGCCCCTGATCGCCAAGCGGCAGATCGAAATTGCCCGGATGGAAGGGGCCGATGCGGTCTGTCACGGCGCGACGGGAAAGGGCAACGACCAGGTCCGGTTCGAGTTGACCTACATCGCCCTGAATCCGTCGATCCGAATCATTTCCGCCTGGAAGGACGAAAACTGGAGCTTCGATTCCCGGGAGTCCATGCTCGATTACGCCGAGAAACACAACATCCCCGTCCCGCTGGTGACACGGGAGAAGCCCTACAGCAGCGACCGGAACCTGCTGCACATTTCCCACGAAGGCGGCATTCTGGAAGATCCCTGGGCGGAAGCGCCCGAGGACATGTTTGTTCTGACGGTCTCGCCCGAAGCCGCACCGGACAAGGCCACCTACGTGGAAATTACTTTCGAGCGCGGGAACCCCGTTGCGGTGGACGGAAAGAAAATGAGTCCCGCCGGATTGATGGAGCGCCTCAACCGGATTGCCGGCGCCAACGGCATCGGCCGGGTGGACATGGTGGAAAACCGTTTTGTCGGGATGAAATCCCGCGGAGTCTACGAGACGCCCGGGGGGACTGTTCTGTGGGCCGCCCACCGGGCTGTGGAATCGATTACCATGGACCGGGAAGTGATGCGGATGCGGGATTCGCTGATTCCCAAGTATTCCCAGTTGGCCTACAACGGCTTCTGGTACTCGCCGGAGATGAAGGTGCTGCAGAAAATGATGGACGCATCCCAGGAAAACGTCACTGGAACGGCCCGGATGAAGCTGTACAAGGGAAACAGCATCGTGGTGGGCAGAAAGTCTCCCTATTCGCTGTACCATGAAGATTTTGCCACTTTTGAAAAAGACAGCGTCTACGACCAGAAGGACGCGACCGGCTTCATCCGGCTCAACGGCCTGCGGCTCCGCATCGAGTCCCTGCTGGGCAGGGGAAAACGGAAAAGATCGGCTGTCAGCGGGCGGCAGGTGAAAAACAAACGAAAACCGAAATCGGAAGCGGCCGTGATCGAACGATGACGACTCGGAAAAAACCCTGGGGGGGACGGTTTCAGGAACCCACGGACAGGGATGTGGAAGCCTTTACGGCGTCGATTCATTTCGACCGGCGGCTCTATCGCCAGGACATCGCGGGAAGCATCGCCCATGCCCGCATGCTGGCTTCCCGGAAGATCATCACGAGAAAAGAGGAAAAGGCCATTGTCGCCGGTCTGAGGGCCATTGAAAAGGATATCGAAGCGGACCGCTTTGTCTTTAATCCGGATGACGAAGATATCCATATGGCGATCGAAAAGAGCCTGATCGGCCGCATCGGCGAAACCGGCGGCAAACTCCATACCGGACGGAGCCGGAATGACCAGGTGGCACTCGATGTGCGTCTGTACCTGCGGGATGAAATCCGCCAGGTCCTTAATCTGCTTTCAGGCCTTAAGAAAGCGCTGATGGATCTGGCCCGAAAGGAAATCAAGACGATCATGCCGGGCTACACGCATCTCCAGAAGGCGCAGCCGGTCCTGCTGGCGCACCACCTGCTGGCGTACTGGGAGATGCTCGACCGGGACGATGCCCGGCTTCGGGACTGTGCCAAAAGGGTCGATGTCATGCCGCTGGGCGCGGCGGCTTTGGCGGGAACGGGCCTGCCGATCGACCGGGAACAGGTGGCGGCGCTCCTGAACTTCCCGGCCGTCTCGGAAAACAGCATGGATGCGGTTTCGGACCGCGATTTTGTCTCGGAATTCATCTTTGCCGCCTGTATGATCATGATGCATCTCAGCCGCTTCTGCGAGGACCTGATTCTCTGGTCGAGCAGTGAGTTCGGGTTCGTCGAAATATCGGATGCCTTCACCACGGGAAGCAGCATCATGCCCCAGAAAAAGAATCCCGATGTCGCCGAACTGATCCGGGGCAAGACGGGCCGCGTCTACGGACACCTGGTATCCCTGCTGACCCTTCTGAAGGGGCTCCCCATGACCTACAACCGCGATCTTCAGGAGGACAAGGAGCCGCTTTTCGACACAGTGGACACGGTGAAAGGGTGCCTGAAGAACCTGGCATCCATGATCGGACACCTTCGGTTCGACAGGGCGAGAATGCGGGAAGGGGCGGTGGAGGGATATTCCACCGCAACCGATCTGGCGGAATATCTCGTGATGAAAGGCGTTCCCTTTCGGGAATCCCACGGCATCGTGGGGCGCCTGGTCGCGTACAGCATTGACAACAAGAAGTCGCTTCCGGAACTGACGCTCGGCGAATACCGGAAATTTTACAGGGGTTTCGGCAGCGATGTCTACCATTGCCTGAAGGCGGTAAACGCCGTCAACGCAAAGAGCAGCTATGGCGGCACGGCCGAAAAAGTGGTATTGAAGCGCCTGGCGAAAATTGGAGGCGGGTCGAATGAATAAACAGAGAGGGATGTTCATCTTTGCCGTGGCTTCGCTGCTGATGACTGCAGCATTCTTTCAGGGGTGCGGCGTGAAGGCGGATCCCGCGCCGCCCGAAGTGATCCGGCTCAAGTCCGTTGCCGATCTCGAGGTGAAGCTTGCCGGGAACATGATGCTGCTGCGCTGGAGCATTCCCGGAGAGCCTTCCCAGATGACCCGGTTCCGGATCTTCAGAAGCGAGCTGGAAACGGATGGCACGGACTGCCCGGACTGCCCCCGCAAGCACACCCTTCTCGTCGAGCTGTCTGCGGAAGACGCGCGCCTGCAGAAGGAAGACGACGGCAAATTGATTTACGGCGATGCGACAATCAGGCCGGGTCATCTTTACAGTTATTCCATCGCGGGCTGCAACCGGTCCGGAATGTGCAGCGAGGAATCCAACCGGGCGGAAGCGGACTATTTGAAGATCCCGGTTAACGAATAAGCAGCGGAAGATCGAAGTCAGAGGATTGAGCGCCCATGCACGACTTTCACTACACGGATGAGCAGCTCTGGTGCGAAAGCGTGCCCGTTTCCGCCATTGCCGGAGAAGTGGGGACCCCGTTCTACCTCTACAGTCACCGGACCCTGAAAAATCATTTTCACGTCTTCGATGAGGCCTTCGCAGAAATTCCCCACCTCATCTGCTTCGCCGTCAAGTCCAATTCCAATATTGCCATCCTCCGGATTTTCACCTCGGAAGGGGGCGGCGTGGATATCGTTTCCGGCGGTGAGCTCTTCCGCGCCCTTAGGGCGGGCGCTGATCCCGGCAGGGTGGTCTATTCCGGAGTGGGGAAACGAACGGATGAAATCGAATATGCCCTGAAGACCGGCATCCTGATGTTCAATGTCGAGTCCTCCCAGGAGCTGCAGGAGATTCACGCCCGTGCGAAAAAGTTAAGCCTGAAGGCCGGCATCGCGCTTCGGGTCAATCCGGATGTCGATCCGCAGACCCATCCCTACATATCGACGGGGCTCAAGGAAAACAAGTTCGGCATCGACATTGAGAGATCGCTGGCGGAATACCGGCTGGCGAAAGAAATGCCTTGGCTTGAGATCAAGGGGGTAAGCTGCCACATCGGGTCCCAGTTGACGAAGATATCGCCCTTCGTGGATGCGCTGGAGCGCCTGAAAAGCCTCGTTCGGCTTCTCCGGGAGGAGGGGATGGACATCCGCTATCTCGATCTGGGCGGCGGGCTGGGCATCACCTACAACGAGGAGCAGCCCCCGCATCCGGTTGAATACGCCAGGGCCATCATGGCGTCGGCAAAGGATCTTGCCTGCACCTTTATTTTTGAGCCCGGCCGCGTGATTGTGGGGAATGCCGGGGTTCTGGTGACGAAAGTCCTCTACACCAAATCGAACCAGGGCAAGAAGTTCATCGTTGTCGATGCGGGGATGAACGATCTGATTCGCCCCAGCCTCTATCACTCCTACCATCAGATTCAGCCGGTCGTGCGGCGGGAAAGGTCCATGATTCAGGCCGATGTGGTGGGGCCGATCTGCGAGTCCGGCGATTATCTGGCCAAGGAGCGCCGCATGCCGGCCTTTGAAAGGGGCGAATTCATGGCTGTGATGAGTGCCGGCGCCTATGGCTTCACCATGTCGTCGAACTACAACTCCCGTCCGCGTGCGGCAGAGGTTCTCGTGAAGGATGAGCGGTTTTATGTGATCCGGCAGCGGGAAACCTATGAAGATATGATCAGGGGAGAGGAGATTCCGAATTTTTTAAGCCAATAAAATTTACAGGAGGGTTTATGTTCAGAGGAGCCATTGTTGCCATCGTGACACCGTTCAAAAAGGGGAAAGTCGATGAAGCGTCATTGAGAAAGCTGGTGGAGTTTCAGATTAAAAACGGTACCGACGGGATTGTTCCGTGCGGAACAACGGGCGAATCCAGCACCCTGTCGCATGAGGAGCATGACCGGGTGATCGAGATTGTGATCGATGCCGTTAACAAGAGGGTGCCGGTCATCGCCGGGACCGGCTCCAACAGCACGGCGGAAGCCATCCGCCTGACCCGGCATGCCCATGAGGCCGGCGCGGACGGGGCCCTGATGGTTGCCCCCTACTACAACCGGCCGACACAGGAAGGGCTGTATCAGCATTACAAGGCGGTTGCCGAGGCGGTGCGGATTCCCATCATCATCTACAACATTCCCGGCCGGACCGGCGTCAACATCAATCCGGACACCCTGGCCCGGCTTGCCAAAATCAAGAATATCGTCGGCGTGAAAGAGGCCTCCGGCTCCATCAAGCAGATGAGCGACGTCATCAGCCTTTGCGGGCCTGATTTCGACGTGCTCTCCGGGGACGACCTTTTCACCCTGCCGCTGATGTCCATGGGCGGCAGAGGCGTCATTTCCGTCATTTCCAACGTTGCGCCGGCGGACATGGCGGCTCTGGTGGACGCCTTCGACGCGGGCGATCTCGGGAAGGCGAGGGCGCTGCATCACAAGATGTCGCCGCTGATCGATTCCCTCTTCATTGAAACCAACCCGACGCCGGTCAAGGCGGCCCTGGCGATGATGAAGAAGATTTCCTATGAAGTCCGCCTGCCGCTGTACAAGATGTCCGACGGGAATTACGAAAAGCTGAAAAAGGTCATGATCGGTTACGGCCTGATTCAGGCATAGGAGGGGGCCATGGTTAAAGCGGTTGTCACGGGAGCGGGCGGAAGGATGGGCGGCCGGATCATCACGCTGATTTCCGCGGCGAAGGACATCAAAGTGGTCGGCGCCGTCGAGCAAGAGGGGCATCCCCTGGTGGGAAAAGACATCGGGGAGGCGCTCGGTCTGGGCAGGATGGGCGTCCGGGTCGATGACGATCTCGGCGCCTGCATCGAGAAGGGGGATGTGGTCATCGACTTCACGAATCATGAAGTTTCGCTCCGCCACCTGGAACTGGCCGCGAAGAAGAAAAGGGCCATCGTGATCGGCAGCACGGGCTTCACGGCCGAGGAAATGAAAAAAGCGGCGCAACTCGCCAAAAAGGCGCGCTGTGTCCTTGCGCCCAACATGAGCGTGGGCGTCAATGTCATGTTCAAGGTTCTGGACGACGTAGCCCGTATCCTGGGGGACGACTACGACGTGGAAATCGTGGAATCCCATCATCATTTGAAGAAGGATGCCCCCAGCGGCACGGCCATGAAGATGGCGCAGATCATTGCCAAGGCCCTGAGGCGGGACCTCGACAAGGAAGGGGTGTACACGAGAAAAGGGATGATCGGGGAGCGGACGAAAACCGAAATCGGCATCCAGACTCTCCGTGCCGGCGATATTGTCGGCGAGCACAACGTGATGTTCGGGGCCGTCGGGGAGCGGCTGGAATTTATCCACCGGGCCCACAGCCGGGACAACTTTGCCAAGGGAGCGATCCGCGCGGCGAAGTGGATTGTCGGACGGAAAAACGGCCTTTACGACATGCAGGATGTATTGGGATTGAAAGCCTGAGGCCGAGACGGGATTGATTGAAGGTCGCAACGGAACGATCGCCTTTGTCGGGGTGGGAGCCAATCTCGGAAAACCCGTGGAGCAGTGCCGGGAAGCATTGGAGCGGATGAATGCAACGCCGGGCCTGAAGCTTCTGCGGGGATCTTCCTTCTACCGGTCCGAGCCGGTCGGCCTTCGGGAGCAGCCATGGTTTGTCAACGCTGTGGTCGAGGTCCGGACGGCGATGACAGCCTTCGATTTGCTGAATGCGCTGCAGGGGATCGAACAGGACATGGGCAGGGTGAGGGAACGGCAGGGCGGACCCAGGGTTATTGACCTTGACCTGCTGCTTTACGGACAGGAGGTCGTACAACAGCCGGATCTGACCATTCCCCATCCGCAAATGCACAGAAGGCGTTTTGTGCTGATCCCTTTTCATGAAATCGCACCCTATGTCATTCACCCGGCTTTCGGCGTCTCCATCCAGGGACTCCTGGACCGGCTTCAGGATGACAGCCTGGTTGAACGGATCGGTTAACGAGGGAGAACATGCTTATTGTCCGCATCGTCGTCACCATCGTCATTTTTTACCTGCTGTACCGGATGGCGAAATGGCTGTTTAATTCGTCGGTGAAAACGGCGGATCCGCTGCCCACCCAAAAGATGCCGGAAAAAACAGAGGACCTGGTTGAGGACCCCTGCTGTCATGCCTATCTGCCGGTCAGCCAGGCCTACAAGGCGACCATTGACGGCAAGACGGTCTGTTTCTGCAGCCGGGAATGCTATGAAAAATACCGTCAGATCAGCGCCTCGTGATGGAAGCATTCAAGAGCCTTGATATGCCGTGAATCTGTGACGGCAAGCCGCGAATCGGCGATTTCCCGGAATTCCGGAAAGCGGCGGCTCATCGTTTTCAAACCTTTTCCTCTTTTTTTCTCGCAAAGCGGATTTCAGCCTGTGGCGCAGCCGTTTTCCGGGGTTTCCAATTCCGTTTTGCGAGAACCCACGACAGAGGAGCCGTTTAAAAGGGGTTCGCACTGCGATCAGGAGGGGCGTTATGAAGTTTTTCATCGATACGGCAAATGTTGAGGAAATCAAGGCGGGGATCCTGCTCGGCATGGTGGACGGGGTAACCACCAACCCGTCGCTCGTCGCGAAGGAAAAAGAGGGTTCGATGCGGTCATCCGGGACATTCTGGATCTGGTCGACGGTCCGGTCAGTCTGGAAGTGGTCAGTCCTGAGGCCGGGGGCATGGTCAGTGAAGCCCGGAAACTGGCTAAGCTCGGCGCCCAGGTGGTCATCAAGGTGCCCATGACGGAAGAGGGGCTGAAAGCCACCCGGATGCTGGTCAACGACGGCATCCGCGTCAATCAGACGCTGGTTTTTTCGCCGCTGCAGGCGCTGATGGCAGCCAAGGCAGGCGCCGCCTATGTCAGCCCTTTCGTCGGGAGGCTGGACGATATCGCCCACGACGGCATGGAACTCGTCGACCAGATCCTCACGATCTACAAAAACTACGGTTATGAGGCGGAGGTTATCGTGGCCAGCGTCCGCCATCCGGGGCATGTTCTGGATGCGGCGTTGATGGGTGCGGACATCGCGACCATTCCGTTCAAGGTCATTGCGCAGATGGCGAAGCATCCGCTGACCGACAGAGGGATCGAAGCCTTTCTTGCCGACTGGAAGAAAGTGCCGAAAAAATGAATAATGATGACGTTAAAACCCCATGATCGATTATCTGAAGAGATCGTTTGACCGGCTGCCGATCGCGCAGGAGCAGAAAAAAGTCTTCAATCTCCCCAATACGATCACCCTGCTCAGAATCGGGATTATCCCGGCCCTTTTTTTTCTGCTTCAGTCACCGGGATCCGGCGGCAGCCTTATCATTGCCGCCTTGTTCGTTCTGGCCGCCCTCACCGATTTTCTGGACGGGTACATTGCCAGGAGGTACCAGCTCGTGACGACGATGGGGAAGTTTCTGGATCCCATTGCCGACAAGCTGATTGTCAACACGGCAATGATCCTGATGATCCCCATCGGACGCATTCCCGCCTGGATCGTGGCGATCATCATCATCCGGGATTTCACTGTGGACGGGATGCGTAGCGTCGCCTCTTCGGAAGGCATCATCCTTCAGGCCAGCCTTCTGGGCAAACAGAAAACGGTCTGCCAGATTTTCGCGGTGACGGCCCTCATGATACACTACCCGTTTCTGGGAATCGATGCCCATGTTGTCGGAATGGTTGTTCTCTACATTGCCCTTTTTCTGACGCTGTATTCCGGGTTTGATTATCTGATGAAGTTTTACCGTGGCATGATCGTTAGGAAAGGTTGATCCCGCGTGCGTTCATGATTGATATTGCCGGCATTGATTATTCGGCTTTCGACCGATCCAACATTCCCCTGGTGTTGTTCCATCCCCGTCCCGAATGGCCGCTGCCCATGCCCGGCCATGAGAGCGAATCCGTCATGATTCCGGTGGAGCGGGATGTGGAAATCGGCGCCCGGTTCTACCTTCGGGACCAGGATGCACCCACCATTCTCTTTTTTCATGGAAACGGCGAAATTGTTGCGGATTACGATGAGATCGGCGTGCTGTACAGGAAAATGGGTCTCAATTTCATGCCCATCGATTACCGGGGCTACGGCCGGTCAAGCGGACGTCCGTCCGTAACCGCGATGATGCGGGATGCACACGTCGCCTTTGATTTCGTCGTCAAATGGCGGAAAGCCCGGCAGCGGGGCGGCCCCCTGATTGTCATGGGCCGTTCTCTCGGCAGCGCTTCCGCCCTGGAGCTGGCTTTCCATTACGCGCGGGAGATCGATGGCCTCATTGTCGAGAGCGGGTTTGCCTTCATCGGGCCCCTGCTTCGGCTGATGGGGATCAGCATGTCCGCACTGGGCCTTACCGAAGCGATGGGGCCCCGAAATCTGGATAAAATCAAAACATACAGCAGGCCCACGCTGATCATTCATGCGGAATTTGACCAGATTATCCCTTTTCAGGAAGGACAGGCCCTGTTCGATGCCTGTTCGTCTGCGAATAAAACGTTGCTGAAGATTCCCGGAGCGAATCATAACGACATTTTTTTTCACGGCTTCGTACCCTATACGGAGGCCATGATGGCGCTTGTTGAAACCATCGGCGGGAAGAAAGCGGATCCCCTGTCCTCGAATGATTGAAATTCTTTAACATTTTGTTATTTTTTATTGACAAAAGAATTTATTTGCTATAATCAGCGTCAACAAAAAAACATGTGCGGGCGTAACTCAGCGGTAGAGTGCCACCTTGCCAAGGTGGACGTCGACGGTTCAAATCCGTTCGCCCGCTCCAGAAAAAAATGGCGGCATAGCCAAGTGGCTAAGGCAGCGGTCTGCAAAACCGTTATTCACCGGTTCGAATCCGGTTGCCGCCTCCAGACATCCAGATGGGGTTGCAGAGACATTTCATGGACTGCAACCCTTTTCTTTATCAATCGCCGGAGACAGGCCGGTTTGTTTGCAAGTATTGATCAATCCCGGCATAAAGTAAGAGTGCATGTCTGATTGCCTGTCGCGAAGGGATGACCGGTTATGAATATCTTGATCGTCTGCACAGCGAATATCAACCGAAGCTTCATGGCGGAAAGGATCCTGAAGGGTCATCTGAAGAAACACGGGAACAATCATATCCAGGTTTCATCCGCCGCTTTGCTGGACATGAAGGGGGCCGATGCAGACCCGGTTGCCGCCGAATTGCTCATGGAAAACGGTTACGACGGTTCCGGACATCAGTCGTCATTGCTGACGGACCAACAGATGGACTGGGCTGATTTGATTCTTGTCATGGAAGAGAACCAGAAAAGGCTGGTTCTAAACCGGTTTCCAAAGGTCGACGGCAGGATTCACCTTCTCAAATCATACGCCGAGGACTACTCGGAATCGAACCGGGACATTCAAGATCCCTACCGTATGTCGATCTACCATTATCGTGTATGTTTTTCCGAGATCTATCTCGCGGTTCAGGGCTTGCTGAAAAGCATCTCAAAATGAAGGCACTCCTGATGATCATGATTAACGTGTAATTGCGAATGCTAAAAAAAATTATAAGATTATCGATTTTTTTATTGATTTATTCATTTTCCTCTGGCAAAATCCGGTTGCCAAACTGAAGTATTACATCCCTATATCATCAAAAGGGATGATCCAACATGCAATAAGCCATCAAAAAACTGTCTTTGAATAAAGGGGAGGAATATTCTTGATGTATTCTAAAAGCTTGAGAGGATTCCTTTATTTTATTTACGGCGCGACATTATTTTCCCTTTGCGCCTGTGTCATGGAAGCGCGTGGAATTCCCGTCAAGACATACCGGCCGCCCGCGGAAGACACCACCCAGTATCAGAAACAGCAGAAGGAAATGCTGGACGACATCGTAAGGATGAGGCAAGTCAAGGAGAATTTGGTCTTCACCGAAAGAAGGGGGTTCCCGGAATACATCATCGGTCCCGGCGATGTCCTGACGCTCAATTACTGGATGCCCTATTCGTCGTTTTCGATCGTGCCGAAAACACATGAAAGCGCGGAGGGCTTCACGCTGACCGCGTTCAACGTGACCGTTCGGCCCGACGGAAAAATCTCATACAGCTTCGGCGACGACATTCCGGTCGCCGGCTACACCGCCTCGGAGGTCCGCGACATTCTTCTCAAAAGCGCAAGACATTACATTCGCACCCCGCGACTGGAGGTCAACGTCAAGGAACACAAAAGCAAGAATGCGCTGCTCCTGGGGCAGATCAACAACCTTCAAACCGGCGTGTCGGGACCCGGCAAATATCCGCTGATCGGAAAGACCAGTGTTCTGGACCTCATCATCAGTGCGGGCGGGCCGATCATGGGCCGGTCCAGCGGGATCGGCGCGCTGAATTTTTACGGCCGGTCGGAAAACTGGGGTGGGGGGACGGCAAACGGCGACATGCAGCGCGTGGAGCTGGTCAGGAAGGGAAAGAAATACACGCTGAACCTGTACACGTCGCTGTTCCAGGGTGATACGAGTCAGAACGTGTTTCTGGAAGATGGCGACATCATTACCGTTCCCGAAGAGTCGACTTATGCAAAGAGGGTGTATGTGTTCGGTCAGGTCTTCGGTCCGGGCGTCTTCCGGCTTCGGGACGTCAACGATATCCTGACGGCGATGGCGGTCACGGGCGGAACCACATCGGTCGCCGTGAAGTCGGACATCAAGATCATTCGGGAGTATAAGGAGAGAGAGGGCAAGCCGCTCATCCTGTCCGTCAATCTCGACGAGATCCTGAAACAGGGGGACCTTGCCCAGAACGTGCCGCTTCAGGACGGCGATCTTGTCTACGTGCCGCGGATGGTCATCGGGGACATCAACGAGTTCCTCGCCAACATCATGCCGCTGATCAACTTCATCAACTTTCCGCCGCGCGAATTCAGGTCGACGTATCTGCTGAACCAGGATGCCTTCAAGTTTTGAAAATGCCGGAACAAGCAGTGAATCATAAATCACTCATGACGGAGAACAGAGCAGAATGATCCGATACGATTTGAGCCTCAGGGACTACTGGCACATCATCAAAAAGCGAAAATTCATCGTCCTGTTCACCTTTCTGGCCATGGTTCTGTTCAGTTTGCTGCTGGCCATCATCACCAGGCCGACACCGCTGTACAGGGCGAGCGCAACGGTCAAAATCGAAAAGACGGCATCCCTGACCGGTCTGTATGATCAAGCCCTGACGTCCACCGGGAGCCTCGAAACCGAGGCCGCGGTGATCAAAAGCTACTACATCCAGGAACTGGTCGCGAAAAGGATGGGGATGATTCCCAAGGAAGCATCGCCGGAAACGGTCCGCGGCAATGCCCAGTATATCCGCATCATTCTGGACCTTAAAGACAAGGTTCAGACGGAACAGGACGGGACGAGCAACCTGATCAACATCAATGTGACTTCGACCGATCCGAAGCTCGCGCAGACCCTTGCCAACGCCATCGCCCAGGTCTACCGGGACGAGCATGCGCTCCTGCTGAACAAGAGGGCCTCGGACGGGAGAAAATTCATCGAGTCCCAGCTTGCCCTGACAAGGGAAAAACTGGTCAAGGCGGAGGAAGCGCTCAGGGACTTCCGGGAAAAGAGCAAATTCATCACGGCGGAGGGGGAGGCGTCCGGGCTGACGGCCCAGATGGCGAACCTCCAGGCCGCCTATGACCGTGAAACAACCAACCTCGAGCAGGTCATTCAGATGTCCAGATTCATCAAGGGGGCGGAGAACCGCAACCTGACATCCGACAAGGCCTTCACTTTCAGCGGCGCGACCGCGGCCTACAACAGCCTGAACGAGAAGCTGGTCCAGTTGATGCTGCAGCGGGACATGCTGCTGCTGGCCTACACGGAAAATTTCCCCCAGGTCATCGAGCTGAAAAAGCAGATTCAGGAAGTGGTCCGGGCCATGAGCACACAGCTTGAGGCCCAGCGGAGGTCGCTTGCCGCGAACGCGGAGGTTCTGAAGAGGCAGATGCGGGATTATGATGAGAAATTCCGCAAGGTGCCGGAAAAAGCCCTGGAGCTCTCGAGGTTTGACCGGAATGTCGGGGTCGAAAGGGAAGTCTACACCCTGCTGGAGAAAAAATACCAGGAGGCGCTAATCCAGGAAGCCGCCAAGATCGAGGAAGTGCAGATCGTAAAGCCCGCCCTGGAGCCCTCCGTTCCCATCAACAGGCCGAAGATCGGCCTCAAGACACTGCTCGGCATGATCATGGGACTGATTCTCGGGATTCTCTTCGCCTTCCTGATCGAGACATTCGATACGTCCATCGCGGCAATCGAGGAAATCGAGGAGTTTTTGAAAAGCCGCGTCCTGGGCATCATCCCCTTTCTGAAGACGGAGGATGTCAAGGCGGAGTTCAAGGATCAGTTGGGCGAAGAGTTGGACGATACAACCCTGCGGCGCAGGTTCCGTCTCATTTCGCACTACATGCCCACCTCCACGCCGGCTGAGAATTACCGCGCCCTGCGGACTAATTTCAATTTTCTGACGACGGAAAAAGGCCTCAAGTCCGTCGTTTTCACGAGCACCTATCCCGAAGAGGGCAAAACGTCCGTCATCTGCAACCTGGCGGTCACCATTGCACAGACGGGGCGGAAAGTCCTTCTCATCGACGGGGATTTTCGCAGACCGGTCATTTCCCGGGTATTCGGCATCGACCTGGTGCCCGGGTTCACGGATGTCATTCTGAAAAAGTGTGAAACGCAGCAGGCCATAAGGTCCGCGGCAGATGTCATGACCGGCAAAATGATTGCCGGGAATGAAACGAAAGCAGCCAGCCTGACCAACCTCCATCTGCTGACCAGCGGCACAGCCGTGACCAACCCCTCGGAACTGATCGAGTCGAAGGCGGTTGCGGAAATGATCAAATCGTTTAGCGCCGACTACGATGTCATTCTGATCGATGCGCCGCCCGTGCTTGCCGCGACCGACGCGACGATCTGGAGCAGCATTGCGGATGGGGTGGTTCTCGTCTATCAGGTGGGCCGTGTCGCGCGGGGTCCCCTGAAGCGCGCCAAAGCGCAACTTGACAACGTGAGGGCCAACATCCTGGGCATCGTCATGAACGGCTTCAGGGCCGATATCAGCCCCGATTTCGGGTATCACGACAGGTATTACTACTACAGCGGCGGCTATGGCAGCCGAAAACCCAAGCCCCCCGCAACCCTGCAGGAAAAACTGTCTTCGATTTTCCGGGAGGATTCCCTGTCCCGGGTGAAAAAGGCTGTAGGCGATAAGTTCAGCCGGCCAAAAGGGACGGGCGAACAGCAACGCGACAACGTTTCCGAACAAAGGGCGGTCGACGAAAGCAAGAAACCCACCCTCAAGATCTTCGTCCTTGCCGCGGCGGCGGCTTTGCTTGGTTTGGGTGTCCTGTCGCAATCCGGCGGCCTGAAATGGCTGTCGCCCGAAAAGCAGAAACCCCTTTCTCTGGAGCAGCAGGCAATCCAAAGCCAGCCGGTTTCCGTCGTGAAAGCCAAGGCGGAAGCTCCGGCCGCAAGAACGGCGCAATCACCGGTAATTGCGGTGCAAGACCGGGAGACTTCCTCACAATCGCCTCCCGCTTTGCATCAGCAGGTCAATGTGCCCGAAAAGACTGCTGGTGCCGGCCCCCATCCCACGCAAGCCGTCGCGAAGGCGGCACCTTCGGAAGCCCAAGGAGGCGGTATATTAGCCAGTGCGGATTCCAAGGCGGAACAAACCCAAGTGAAGAAAGGCCGCTATGGCATCCAGATTGCGGCTCTTTTCGAAGCCGAAAAAGCCGGCCGGATGATTTCGGATCTCAAAGGGGACGGAGTGTCGGCCTACATGAAAAAAATACCCATCCCCGGCAAGGGAACTATCCACAAGATCTACATCGGGCCTTTTGAAGACATGAATGCTGCGGAGGCATTTATGAGGACAAACCGGGAGATCGAGCAAGAATATCCGGATTGCATTTTCGTCAGGCACGAAAATATCTGAACGAACACAGCTTGAAACATGGGAAATGATCCGTCGATAAGGGATGTGCCCAGCCAAAGCGTCGACCGGGCAATCGAGAAGGCAAAAGACAAGGCAGCGAGGAGGCGCATGTGGGGCCTGATTCTGGTAGTCTTCCTCGCCGCCCTGCTGATCAGTATCTTCGTGAATCTCGCGAGCACCACCTACGACCAGTTGAGCGGCTTCAGCGACCCCACTTACCGGCCCATGGACATCATCCGGAAGTACGAAAAGCTCGATGAACTCAGGCGGAAGGGCTTGTAATGGGGCCCCGCGAGGTCCGCTGTCCCGCCCGTCAGGCGAATTCCCTCGCCTTTTTCCGTTTTTGAGGATCCCGGCGCACATTCATGAATAACGTCAGCGGCCAGACGATAGATTCGCGCATGATCATGACCTTCCTGATCATCTGCGCGATGACGGCGGCCGCGGGGCTGGTTCTTGCGAAGGCATCCCTGGTGGTGGCCGTGGCCGTCACGGTCGGCTTGGTCCTCGCCATTATCGGTTTCGCCAGCACAGAGCTGGCCCTCTACATCCTGATCGTTGCCATGCTCCTCGGCCCCCAGATCACGGCGGGGCCTGCCGAGGCTTTCGTTGCCCGAGGCCGCGGCGGCATGACCCTCCGCTTCGATGATTTCGTTGTGGTCGTCATCGGTCTGAGCTGGTTCCTGAGGGCGGCCATCGACAAGAAGCTGGGGATTTTCCCGTCGACGCCGCTGAACCGGCCCATCGCGCTGTACTTCCTCGTATGCCTCCTCGCGACGCTTTTCGGGTACCTGTTCGATCGCGTCACCTCCGTCGTCGGCATCCTGACCGTGCTGAAATACTTCGAATACTTTTTCATCTACTTCATGGCCGTCAATCACTTGAAGGAAAGAAGGCAGGTCGAGCGTTTCACCGCCGTGATCCTGATGGTCTGTTTCATCATCTGCCTTTATGCGATCTATCAGATCCCGGGCGGGGAACGGTCGTCCGCGCCTTTCGAAGGCCCACAGGGAGAGCCCAACACCCTTGGCGGATATCTGATTCTGATGCTTTCCATAGCAATCGGCCTTCTTTTGCATTACGGGTCTAAAACCGAAAAAGTCCTGCTGGGCGTCCTCGTCTTTTTCATCGTGATCGCGCTCGGCGCAACCCTTTCGCGAACATCCTGGATCGCCCTGGTACCGATGACGCTCACGCTGATTTATTTTACAAAAAGAAAGATGGCGATCATCGTGCCCCTGCTGATCGTGCTTCTCATAACGCCCTTCATTCTTCCCAAGGCTGTCGTGGACCGGGCAATGTATACCTTCAACCAGCCTCCCGAAGCAAACCAACTGATCATCGGCGGCGCCAGGATCGACACGTCCACATCGGAACGGCTGAATTCCTATCGGATCATTCTGACAAGAGATTTTATAAACCACCCCCTGTTCGGCTACGGCATCGCCGGGTACAGCTTCGTCGACGCGCAATATCCGAGGGTCCTTGCCGAGACGGGTATCCTCGGGTTGCTGGCGTTCATCTACCTACTGCGCGTCACGTACAGCAACGCCAGGCTGACTTATCGAAAGACGCAGGATCCGTTTTTCAGTGGATTGTCTCTTGGTTATTTGGGAGGGTATGTCGCCCTTTTGTTTCACGCCATCGGGGCCAACACGTTCGTGATTGTCCGGATCATGGAGCCCTTCTGGTTCCTGACGGCCATGATAATTATGATTCCATCCATTGAAGCCGAAGATAAGCGGAAACAGTCCCAGGCCGACAGGTTCGACCAAATCAACATCAGACGTGAATCAAGTCATCTGGTTGGAGGTTGTCACTAAATCAGTAATCGTACGTGCTGTTTACAGGTCCACGAATAATGGTTTAAGGGAAGCCTTGTGTCTATCAGAGGAGTGTCGAGGTCAGACATTAGCAACCAGATCTTGTTGGGCTGGGGATTATATTCAACCCTTCTCGAACATAGTTGTCTTTATGACCATCTTCAGCCTTCCTGCTCAAATCCCATCCGATAGCATTAATTTCTCCATGCTTATTAGTACGATACTGCAATTTCTGTCATGACATCTCGTTAGACCCGATGTTGATTTTAGCCATTCATATGTATCACGAAATTGGTTCTTAATATTTTGCATGGACATATTACCTTTTCTTTACAGGAGGACTTATTACAACTACTCACCCTTTTTATTGCATTTTGTCCATGGCCGAGTAGATAAAAGTAAGAATCGACTGAGCTATGTCGGCTTTTTTAAAGACATCTTCTTTTTCAAGAGAAGGTGATGTCCTTTTCCGAATGAAAATATATGATCGTTGTCCTGAGCTAGACCCAGCGGTGCCTTGATACTCCACCGAATGGGTACGCAAGCCCATGACACAAAATATGCTTAACAGACATTCAGTTTGGATTCTAAGATCCCGAGTAATCCACAGAGCGGAGCTGTATCGCGTACATTTGATGATTCCTTTCATTCGCGTAGAGAATCCTGACATGCGCGACATCTCTTCTTTAGCTTTAAAGATAGAATCGCTATTCTAGATTGATCGTTTCGATCATGATGATATCAAAGAGAAAATGGTATGATATCCTGGGAGAGCCGGGTTCATTGCGGCGACAGACGCTTTTCGGTGGAAACTGGATGCTGTTCCGGTCTGCGACTGTTGCGGGTGCTGATGTCATCAGAGCAGCAGTCTTTGCCAGAGTCCTTTTTCCTCATGATTATGGATTGATGGCGCTGGCCACACTGGTCATCGGATTTCTGGAATCATTTTCGGCCACAGGAATCGAGTTCATGATCATGCGGGATCGTGATGATCCAGGTCGGCGTCTGCCCGTTTATTGGACAATCATGATGGGCCGAGGCGTGTTGCTGGCCTTGCTGGGCTGCATCCTCGCGTTTCCCCTCGCCCGCTTCTATGACCGACCGGATTTGATCCCTATTGTTTCCGTGTTAAGCCTGACCCTCCTGATCAGATGGATCGGAGGGTTCGGGCGCGAAGTGCGCCAGAGGATGATGGATTTTCGGCAGGTGGCCATTGCCGACATCGTCATGTCCACCGCAGAACTTCTGATATCGATCGTGTTGTTGCTGATCCTGCAATCCGTCTGGGCCCTGGTCGCCTATGCATTGATCCATGCGATCGGGACCGCAATCTGCAATTACGTATTGTATCCGTGGCGCCCGTCCGTTCGATGGGAACGCACCCTGGTTTCTTCGGTCCTCCTTTTTTCCACTTCTGTAATCGGCATCAATCTATGCAATTATTTCTTCATCAGCTTTGATGTGGCCGTGATCGGACGCCTGCTGGATGTCGGGCAGGTTGGCCTCTATGCGCGCTCATCCTTCCTGGCATTGCTCCCGGTGACCTATCTGGCCAATGTATTGGCGCCCGTATTTTTGTCAGTGATGGGGCAAGTCGGAAATGATCCAGACCGAAGATACAGGGTCTTCTGGAAGCTTTTTCTCATGCATATTGCCGTTTATGGATCAGTCGGTGTTTTGATGTTTCTCCTGTCCAAGCCGATCATAGTGGTCATCTACGGAGAACGATGGCTGGAGTCGCTCGAAGCGTTTCGCATTCTCATCGTCTATGGAGTTTCCAAAGCCGTCGCTTCGTTATCGTCCATGACCCTTTTTGCCTTGGATCGGCCCTGGATCGTCACCATTGCCTCGTTCATGATGGCAGGTCTGTTTGCAATCTCCTGCGTGCCGCTGACGCGGCTTTGGGGCATTGAGGGAACGGCCGGAGCCGTTGTCGCGTCAGGCGTTCTCTCCCACATATTTGCCATGACGACGGCTGCAATCATGCTTTCGGGTCATGTCAGGCAAAAACAGGCATGAATGATGGAGACGTCGATAACGCAAACGGCCTGCTTTTCAACCGCTTCCTGTCCGGTATGCGGCGACACGAGGCTTGCCCATGCGTTTACCGCTGAGGACCTTAATTGGAGAACGCCGGGGGCCTTTCCATATGAACGCTGCAAAAACTGCGGCATTCTGTTTCAGCCGACCGGTTCAGTCCATCCGGCCGCCTCCTATCCTTTCGGTTATGGATCATACCCTGATCCCAAAGCCCTCTCACTTCCCTTGCACATCGATACGGCGGCAAACCGAAGGCGCGCGATGTTACTCGAGTCCATAGGCCCGCCCGGGAGAATTCTCGATGTTGGCTGCGGCAGCGGTTTCTTTCTCGCGCATATACGATCGCGCGGTTGGTGTGTCCACGGGATCGATATGGCGGAGGAGCATGTCGCGTTTGCAAGGAACGTTTTAGGTCTGCCCGATGTGTCCCTGGATGTCTGGCCGCCGGAAAGCGGCGAGTTCAGAGACTTCGACGCCGTCAGCATGAACCACCTGATTGAACATTTGACGGATCCAATACGAGCTCTGGCCGCGGCGCGAGATGTGCTCCGCAAAGGGGGGTCGGTGTTGTTGGAGACCCCGAACATCGATAGCTGGCCTGCGCACCTGTTTGGTCCGCGATGGGTGACCCTTGATGCGCCGCGACATTTGATCCTGTTCAATCCAAAATCGATCTCTATCTGTTTAAGACAGGCAGGATTCAAGGACATCCGAATGGTCACCTATTCGCCCTCCACAATGGAATGGAGCGAAAGTTTACGGTATATGTTGAGACGACCGAGGCGAACAAGTCAAGGCCACATCCCCTCAACCACGATTGCCCTTTGCACCCCAGTGACGCACACACAAGGTCATGGGAAAATGGGACGACTGACGGGGCCCGTCCACGCCGCTGAACGGCTGGTCTATCGTTTGGTCAACGCCGTCGCAGACCGCATGAATCACGGCTGCAATTTACTCGTTTTGACCGCTCGAAAATGATCTTTTCAAATTGCCGCCTATCATCAACGCACTTCCAATATCCGATCGCCCTGCCCATTCAGAATGTGGTCTATTAAAAGGCACAGGTTGTGGAAGGCCTGCAGCAGATTATTTTACAATAGATTGATATGGATCGATTTTTTTGTGCATCGGCATATCCGTATGGAGGGTTTTACGTTCAATGGGAACCCGTATCCCTATTTCGTTCATCTCTACAATACGACTTGGAAATGTGAGAGGGCTGTCGAAATTCCCATTGTCATGAGGTTAATTTCCAACAAGAGTCATAGAAATATACTGGAAATCGGTAATGTTTTGTCTCATTACTTCGACTTACAACACGATATCGTTGACAAATATGAGAAGGCTGAAGGGGTTGTCAATTTGGATGTCGTCGATTTCGCCACAGATAAACGTTACGATTTGATTGTGGCCATTTCAACGCTGGAGCACGTTGGATGGGACGAAAAACCAAGAGATCCGGAAAAAATCCTCAGATGCATCCATCATTTGAAGAATCTTTTATCGAAGGGCGGAACGTTGATGTTTACCGTTCCAGGGGGCTATAATTCTTTTCTCGATGATATCATTCGAAAAAGTGCAATTGAAAATGCACAATTTTACCATTTCAAACGAACAGGCATGAATCATTGGGTACAGTCGGAGTTCAAGGATATTGACGGATTGCCTTATGGATCTCCATGGGGGGCTGCCAATGCACTTACGATTGTTTTTCTCACGAATGAGTGCAAATCAACGATGGCAGATGGTCTGCAATAGAGATCGTGGTTCAACCGAGTCAAAGGCGGGATTGTTTTTTATAAATGAGCGATAAGGAAAATCGGGGCGGATTCAAGTACTGGGATTCCTCTTGGGAAACGGAAGGCGTTCAGTCATTCTCACTCCACACGGACATTATTGAAGATGCAAAATGGCGATATTTTGTCGATGATTTGAAGGGCTACTCGGGCCGATCCCTTGAGGTCGGCTGCGGGAGCGGCCATTTTTCAGCCTTGCTGGCGGACAGAGGCTTTGAGGCGTTTCTTCTTGATTATTCACCCGCCGCGATCCTCTGCGCCCGAAACAGTTTTACCGCATTGAAAGGCAGGGAAAGAAAAAGATACATTCTCGGCAACGCCCTGGCTTTGCCGATATCGGATGGGAAAATGGATGTCGTTCTGTCTTGCGGCACGCTGGAGCATTTTCAAAATCCTATAGAGCCCATAAAGGAAATGGTCAGAGTATTGCGCGAGGGAGGCCTGTTTTATTCCGATATCTGTCCCAAGAAATTCCGCCTGATAGACATGCTGGACTTTCTCTACCCCAAAACGCCGGGGTGGTATGAGGCGAAATTGAGTAAACAGGAAATCTCCGGTATCCTCCGGGAGTCAGGCCTGGAGGATATAAAGATATTCGGAGCGGGCGTGTTGCCGCCCAGAAATATCCCCGGAAAGGGCAGAATAAAATTGATTGGGATGTTGGAACGTTTCCTCGTAGAGCGTTTCAAAAAGTTTTGGATTTCTCTTGACGGGACAAAATTGGCCGACTGGATTGGACTTTATTATTTCGTGACCGCCAAAAAGAACAAAACGAATTCCGGTCCAAACCAACTCCAGAGAAAATAGAATCTTCAGGCCTTGAATCTGTTTCCCGTGAAAAAATTTTTGATCATTGATGCATTGCCCTTAATGTATGAGGGTGGTATCAGCAATTACGTGAGGCCGCTTGTTTGGAGCCTTTTAACGCAAAAGGATCCAAACCTCGATGTAAGATTGATTTTCAGGCTTAGTCTCGACAGAATACGTAGGCAATCCTATAGAAAGTACCTTCGGGAAAGGGATTTCAACAAGGACCTTCATTTCACGACCCGTTTACCGGATCGCATCCTGGATGGGCTTTGGAGCCATGGCAGCTTTCTATTCCTTCCCGCTACACAAGGCGCGAATTCATTCTTTCTTGCGACGACGGAAATGGTTCCCCGAAAGGGGGCGGTCAAGGTGGGCTGGATCGTCTATGATTTCACACCCCTTCGCATCCCCCACTTTTTCCCGGGGGATCAGAGGGAGTACCGCGCCAAGATGCGGGAGCTTTCCCGAAGGACCGATTTCATCGTCACCATCTCGAAGAATACGAAAAGGGACCTTGTAGCGCTGATCGATTATCCCGAAGAGCGGATTCTGGTCTTCTATCCAGGTGTCACAACGCCCGAAGGGCCCGCTCCGGCCCCCGCCCTGCCTTCAGGAAGACCCTATATTTATTATCTCGGTTCGCTGGCTTTGAACAAGAACGTGGATGGCATGCTCCGCATTTTTTCGGCATGCGTGAATCGTCACGGCCTAGATCTTCGACCTGGTCCTAACCGGGAAAGGATTTTTGCGGTCCGGACTTTCTGGGGTCGGTTGATCCGCGAACTGAACCTCGAGGGACGGGTCCGTATCACCGGATGGATTTCCGATCAGGTGCGGGAAGGGTATCTGCAAAACGCCACCATGCTCTGGCAGTTTTCCTGGTATGAGGGCTTTCGGCCTTCCTGTCCTCGAGGCCGCGAGCCGGGGAATCCCCGTATTGTATTCGAACCGGGGCGCACTTCCCGAGATATTGAACAATCCGGAGCAGGAAATTGATCCGGACAATGAAAAAGAGGCTTCTTGGAAAGCGGCTCAGGCCCTGATGTCGCCTGCTACCCTGTCAAGATGGCAAAAAAGTGGACTGCAGCGGTCGCTGGATTTTTCCTGGGAAGCTTCTGCCCGGAGGCTGATCCGGCATCTGCAGGAATTGACCTGAATGGCAAATACTTCGAATGTATTGGCGATTTGCCCGGATCTGCCCTATCCAATTGTTGCCGGCGGGCAGATGCGCATGGCATCCATATGCGAAGCGTTGTCCAAGTGCTGCCAACTCCATATTGCCTGTATTGCGCCTTCCCTACCGGAACTGACGCGGGAATGGGCGCATGACTTGGCGATCACCATTGATCATGTTCAAGGGGCGGCCACCGATGGTGCGCCATCATGGTATCGAAACGCCCTGATAGTGGCGACCAGGAACAATCTTCGCTATGAGCCGAAGGAAAAGCGCGATTTTGATCGTGTTCTCCGTCGAGTGATGCCGGACCTGATATGGCTTGAAACGCCTTATCTGCTTCGGTATGTCCTGGATCGGATCCACCGGACGCCGGTTGCCGTGGATTATTGGGGCACTTCGGAGGGGGCCAAGAGACTCTTCATGCATTCGAGGGGCATCCAAAAGATCAAGGAGTGGCTCAAGTGGTGGGCGGCTTCCGGCGGTGAACGACGCTATTCGAAAAGGATTCGTGATATCGTTTGCGTGTCAAACCTCGATGCCCTCTATTTCAAGAAGTTTGCACCCCAAAGCCGAACATGGCCGATTCCCATCGGTATTGTGAAACCGGGTGTCTTCGCTCAGTATGCGGACCGCCAGGAGGAGATGCCTCTATCGATGATTTTTACAGGCGACCTTTCCTATCAGCCCAATGTGGATGCAGCCGTCTTCTTTGCCGATCGCATTTTCCCCAGGATCAGGGAAGAACTGCCGGGCGCTGTATTCCGCGTCGTCGGACGCAATCCCTGCCCGGCCGTTCTGGCTCTCAAGAAGCAGACAGGGATCGACATCGTCGGTTTTGTGCCGGATCTCGCCGCTGAAGTGATGCGCTCGACGATCTATGTTCTGCCGATGCGGCTAGGATCCGGCATCCGATCGAAACTTTTCGATGTGTTTCCGCTGGCCAAGGCTATCGTAACAACCACGATCGGCGCCGAAGGATTGGAGTTGCACCATGATCAAAATTGCCTGATTGCGGACTGTGCACTTGATTTTGCCCGGAGCTGTATCCGGCTGCTGAACGACGATACACTGAGAAAAAAGTTAGGAAAAGAATCAGGACGGCTGGCTTTGGAAGTGTATACACAGGGAAATATTAATAGGCTGGTGAACGAGGCAGTGGAAACCATTCTGGCCGGATGAAGAAGGAACTCAATATCAGTGTCGTGATCCCGGTGTTCAATGCTGAAAAGACGATCGGCCAATGTCTGGTATCCGTATATGAACAGTCCACAAAACCGCTTGAAATCATCGTTGTGAACAATAGATCGACTGACGGAACCGTGAAAATTGTGATGGAATTTATTGATCGGCAAAAAGATATTGCTAACTGCTGTGTTGACGAGCATCGACAGGGACCATCCTTTGCGAGAAATTGCGGCGCAAGACTGGCGAAGGGGGACATTGTCGCTTTCATCGATGCGGACTGTGTTGCCGATGCCTCATGGCTGCGCCGTCTTTCGGAATCTTTTGGCAGTTCCAATGTCGGTGCTGTCGCCGGCAGCATCATCGGTTTTGACAGGCAGACCCTGATGGGGAAATTTCACTTCCTGTTTACGATGAGGCGCCTGCCGGAATCGAGGATGTTCCATGAATTCAAACTTGTGAGCGGCGGCTTTCCGACAGCCAATCTCGCGATCAGAAGGACGGCCTTTGAAGAAATCGGCGGCTTTAGTGAGGATATGCCTTTCTATGCGGAAGATTATGATCTTTGCGCGAGAATATACTCAAAGGGATACGATATTTATTACAATAAGGAGGTTATCGTCTTTCATCAGCACAGGCAGGATTTGTTGTCAACCTGGCGCCAGAGCTGTGGCTTCGGATCTGGCCATGCCCCTCTGCTGAAAAGGCATTTCTGCAGGATGGTGATTGTCGAGGCGCCCTGGTTCCTCTACATCTCGGAGAAATGGCCGCTGCGCGCGTGGGTGGATATCGCATCGGCCGATAAGAAATTCATACTTGGTCTGATCCTCTCCGGCCTCTGGTGGCCGTTTTCCATTGTCCTGCCTGCCTACCTGATCCTCCTCTATCGGGACATAGGGCGCAGGCTAAAGGTGGAGCAGATCGACGCGGACCGTCGAGAGAGGTGGGGAATGGTTTTTCTATTGCTTTTCAAGTCTCTGGCGATGACGTCCGGAAGATTGACAGGTTCGCTGAGGCATGGGGTTCTATGTTTTTAGGGAAAGAAACCGATCATCCAACGATATCCATTCTGATCTGTTCCCGAGATCGCCGTTCCGATCTGGAAGAAATTATCGAAGATCTGAAAGGAATGACCACCAGCTATCCTTTCGAAATTGTTGCCGTGGAGGAAACGAACGATCCCGCTCCCCTTGAAGGCGTGAATTATTTCCCGCATCCCGTGAAAAATTATGGTTTCCCCTATGCAAGAAATCTCAGCGTTGCGAAATCGACAGGAGAAATCGTTGTGTTTATCGATGATGATTGCCGGATCAGGAACCGTTGGCTGGACAACCTGTTGGAGCCCTTTCGGGATGAGTCTGTTGTCGGCGTCCAGGGCGGCGTCACGGTTCCGGAGGGAACCAACGCCATTGGATGGGCGGAGTCCATATTGGGGTTCCCGGGCGGTGGTGTCAAACGGATCATTGCATCGGGTGGCCACGTACAGGATACAATCGAAATATCCACGGTGAACTGCGCTTACCGGAGAGGGGTTGTTGAAGCGGTCGGCGGTTTTGACGGCCGGCTGAAACTGGGCGGAGAAGATTACCTTCTGGCGAAAAAAGCCTGCCGACACGGAAAATGTCTTTACGTGCCAGAGGCCCTGGCTGCCCACAGGGCAAGGGGCAATCTGGTACAGATCTGGCGCTGGTTCGTCAGGCGGGGGCGGGCCGAAACCGATATGGTTCGCTCCAAAGAATATAAAGAGTCCGGTTGGGGGTCAGTTTTAAGAAGCTCCCTGACGTTTAAGCTCATTTTGATTTCCTTGTTCGGTCTGTTTTTTCCTGTCAGGTTCATTTACATAATTTTAGCCGCGATTATTTTTTATTTGGGTCTGCAATACGGCCGCAATTTTTCTGTTTGGAAAAAAACCCGTGCCCCCCTGAAAACGTTTATCATCATCCCTTTCGTAAAATTGACGATGGACTTTGCAACGGACGCTGGCCGCATGAAGGGCATTGGGCTTGCCTAAACCTGTGCTTGCAATATCGAACCACGCCACCTTCATTGGTGGCGGCGAACATTCCTATTTCGATCTCATTTCGCATCTACCGGAAAACTATCCCGTTGTCGCTTCCATCCCATCGGATAATGAGCTCTCGAAAAAAGTGAGGGAGAAGGGCCTTGATACGTTCATCATTCCCCTTCCACCTATCAGCCCAATGAGCATTCGACGAATGGCAAAAACGATCTTTCAGTTCCGTAGCTTGTGCAAAGACCGAAATATCCACCTGATTTACGCAAATGGATCCCGGGCGGCTTTTTATGGTGGAATGGCCGGGCGTATGTGCTCGATTCCCGTAGTCTGGCACTGCCGAGTCGGAGGACCCGATCTCTCTCTCGATGGCATTCTCCTTCGGTTAGTGGATCGAGTAATTGCCAACAGCAGGGCTACCGCTACACGTTTTCCCCTTCGCTACAAAAAAAAAATCGAGACCGTGTACAACGGGTTCGACCTGGGGTGGCTGAGGGATGCAGACATCAAAAAACCGGCCTGGGTCGAAGATAATTGGACTGTGCTTCTGGTCGTTGCCCGCGTTTCGAGATGGAAAAGGCATGATCTGGTTTTAGCGGCATTTGAGAAGGTTGCACAAACTGCAGAGAGCATTCATTTAATTTGCGTTGGAGGAAAAGATCTTTCAGAATCTGCCTGGGGGGACGAAATGCAGGCAAGAACAAGAAGACATCCGTTTTCCGATCGTGTCCACTGGATCGGGAGCGTCGATGACATCAGACCTTGGTATCGAGCGGCCTCCATGTTGGTTTTGCCATCAGCAAACGAACCTTTCGGAAGGGTCATCGTTGAAGCCATGGCCTCCGGTGTGCCTGTCATTGCCACTGCCTCCGGGGGTATTCCAGAAGTCATTACACACATGCAAAATGGCATTTTAATACCTGAACATGATGACGATGCACTTTACCGAGCGATTATGAACGTTTTGCTTGACAATCGTTTGAGGAATCGAATCCAGCAGGAGGGATATAAACGTTCGGATCATTTCAATATTTCCTGGCATGTGGAAAAAATGCTGAGTATCTTCAACGACGTTATGAATGAAAGCGGCCGCATCTCCTCATAGGGATTTGATTTGCTGACTGCAATTTGCAATTTATGCGGGCAGAGGGAATTCGAAGTCCTTGAGGATGACGAACATCCTTACCGAGTTCTGAAATGCCGATCTTGCAGGCTGGTATTTGTTGATCCACTGCCTGATCTTTCGAGTTTGACGGCTCATTACGATGAGCGTTACTATGCCGGGTGGATGGGAACAAAGCAGCAAGGTATTAGATTCCGGATGTGGAATCGCCGTCTGGGAAAGATTCAAAGAAGAATGCCGAGGGGCCGCCTGTTGGATGTAGGATGCGCAACAGGCGCCTTTTTGCAATTGGCGCAGCAGAATGGATGGGAAGTCGCAGGCACGGAGTACTCCCAGTACGCCGCCGCCTTCGCGAAGAATCTCCTGAAGACCGATATTTTCTGTGGCCATTTGGCTGATGCAAAGTTCGAGGAAGCATCATTTGATGTGGTTACCTTCTGGCATGTGTTGGAGCATGTCAACGATCCGATGGGTTACCTGCGGGAAGCATACCGTGTTTTGAAACCATCCGGGCTTTTGGTTATCGCGGTTCCCAATGTCAACGATCATATCATGCAGATCGTGTACAGAATTGTGAAGGGACGCCGCTTTAAGCTGTTTTCCAGAGAAGATCGGGAGGTGCACCTCTTTCATTTTTCTGCTGATACATTGCGTCGGTATCTGCAGAAAACGGGATTTCACTGCCTCGGTATTTCACCGGACTATGGCATTACCAATCTTTCCAAGAAGATGATCAATGCCGTGGCCGTTTCCCTGTACCACATGACGGGTTTGATGTTTTTCAATGCCTTGGAGATTCGTGCCACACCTCTTTGAATCTAAGCAGAAATCCATTTAATTGCAATCCAAGCAACGGCATGGAGCTCGCACCAAAACCTTACGGCATTTTTCAACAAAAATCCGCCGAGGCAGGACCTTTGAACACATCTTTTTCAGCCGATGCGGAAAAAGGAGCCAATGCAAGCCAATATACTGATTGATGCCCGGGAATTCGTTCCTGGCCACATGACGGGAATTGGACGGATGCTTTCCGGGTTTATCGATGCATTGGCAAAAAGCCCTAAGGTGAAAAGCATAACCATTGCAACTCACCAAGAGGCCCTTCCGGGCCATTTTAATGCTCATGTTCCCATTTCATTATTCACGCTTCCGAAGTCATTTTTCAAAGCGGAGTGGATTCTCTCCAAGCTTACCAACGAAGGATACGTTGTTTATATCAGTCCCTATCCCAAGCTTCCTACATTCGGCGTCCATTGTCTTTCCGTGCACACAATCCACGATGTTATTGACCTGCGAGATCCGATCTACAGAAAACGTTTGAAAGCGTTCCTTGATAAAAGCAGGCTTCGTTTCGCACTGCGGCGAGCCGATATGACATGGTACGATTCAAACTGTAGCATGAAAGAAACGGAATCTCTTGTCGGATTCACCGGCAAAAGCCCGAGAGTGCGATACCTCGGGATCGATCAACGCTTTACCAATGCCGACCGGTCTGAAGACAGTATGGTATTGGAAAAATACGGTCTGCGAAAGGGGTATATAATAGCCGTCGGAAACGGACTTCCTCATAAAAATCTCGGGATTCTTCTTCAAATAGCCGAGCGGATTTCCCGTATCCCGGTCTTTGTGGGAGTTCCCGTGAAAAACATGCAATACTGGAAAAGCATGTATCGTAAACAACAGGCAATATGGATTGAAAAAGTGCGAGAGGAAGAGATGCCATCCCTGCTGAGACAGGCGTTTTGCCTGTCTCAGCCGTCCCTTGCCGAAGGATACGGGTATCCTCCCCTGGAGGCAATGGCCTGCGGGACGCCTGCGGTGGTCAGCAACATCCCGGTCTTGGTGGAAACTACGGGAGGCAGCGCCCTTGTTGCCGATCCGCGTGACGGTACATCCTGGATCGAAGCCTACGAACAGCTTGAAAATGAAAAAATCTGTCAGGAGCAAATTACAAAAGGTCTCCGATGGGTTGCCCATTTGCAGGGGAAACGGGGATGGATGCAACACGTGTCTGACATTGAAGACCTTATAGAGTCAAATTTTCGGATAACTGCAGATTCTTCGACATGACTCGAAAGTCTTTCCAGGCATGTGCCTACTGTGAATGCGCAAGCCCGTATCTTTTCTCTTATGCAAGCAGGGACTACTACCGCTGCCGATTTTGTGATCTCATATTCCACCCAAGGTCGAAAGACGGGGACGCCACACAAATTCATTATTATCGGGATGATTATTTCAAGATGTCCTCCGATGATCAACTGGATAATAAACGCTTATTGCTCTATGAATGTGTCATTCAACGTATTGAAAAGGAAAGGAAACCTGGAGAACTATTGGATGTTGGCTGCGGCCGTGGCGTCTTTCTGAGAATTGCCAGGCGCCGGGGATGGTCGGTGACCGGAATCGATCCCTCCGTGGACTCCATTCGTGAGGCGCAGAAATCCCTCGACGGCCGTGTTTTTTGCGCCACCTTGGACACCATGGGTGTACAGCACGCCTACGATGTGATCACTCTGATCAATGTCCTGGATCATATGCTTGATATTCGGAGGGAAATCGCATGTGCGGCGTCGTTCTTGCGTGAAGGAGGCCTTCTTTATCTACGTTTTCCAAACGGTCTTTTTCATGCCTCTCTGTTAAGGCTTGCCGGCATGACCCGTTTGGTCACAAATATAAAATCTTTCGTCATTTTACATCAATATGCAGTGACGCCGAAATTCACCATGCGCCTTCTCAAGGATGGCGGATTTTCAAAAATATACATACACAATTCGCCACTTGCAGGCAGTAGCATATACCGAGCAAGTCATATTTGGCGACCTCTTGGCGACTTGTTAAATCGCTCTGTCTATTTGTGTGCCAGAACCCTGGCACTCCTGTCGGGTAGCCAGTTTATCATCGGGCCTTCGCTTGAAGTGACGGCTGTCAAATCCGTATCTCAATTGCAATGAAAATCCTTCTCGTTTCTGATGTTTCGATTCATGCTGTCATCGGAGGCGCTGAAAGGGTTCTTTATGAGCTGGCTGTTGGCCTGCAGCTTAGAGGCCACAAGGTCCATATCCTCACACGCCGTCTCCCTGAACATGAGTCCAGCCAAGAGATTAATCAGGGTGTCCGCGAATGGCGTTATGACATCGACACTTCGAGCAGCCTCTCGTTTTTGAGCTCCACGTTTAGAAACGGCGCAGGCCTGTTCAAGGAGTTGCAGAACGAACACGCTTTTGACTGCATCAACGGACATCAACCTTTTTCCGTATGGGCTATTCGACGCTGTCTCCAGAAAAAAGGCATACCTTTTATATACACCTGTCTTTCCTTTTCTTTTGAGGAATATCTCTCCCGTCGCACGAAGGCGGGAAGCTTTCTGAGACACGGAGTTGACGTCATGAACGCTTATCTGCGAAAGCGGATTGAAAAAGGAGTTCTTGCCTCTGCAAAAAGCATTATCGTTCTCAGCAGATTTACACGGGACAAGCTGATGACCATCTATGGAACCGCCCCGGATTGCATATCGATTATACCCGGTGGTGTGGATATCCACCGTTTCTATCCGGTCAATGATCGCAAGACGATCAGAACCCGGTTGCATCTCCCTACTGATCGTTTCATCCTGCTGACGGTTCGTAATCTCGTCCCCAGAATGGGTTTGGAGAACCTCATCACCGCCATGCGAGTCGTCGTTGCCGCCGTGCCCGATGTCTCTCTGGTCGTTGGCGGCACTGGTCCGCTGAAGGCATCCCTTCTCCGGCAGCGGGACGAGCTGAAATTACAGGACAATGTCCTCTTCACAGGCTTCATTGCCGAGTCGGATCTTCCCGATTACTACCGCTCTGCAGATGTTTTCATTCTTCCGACAATTGAACTGGAGGGTTTCGGTCTGGTTACATTAGAAGCGTTGGCATCAGGAACCCCTGTGCTGGGAACGCCCGTTGGCGGAACACTGGAAATCCTCGGCCAACTTGATAAAAACTGCCTGTTTCGGAATATCAGTCCGGATGCTCTGGCGGAATTGATCATAGCGTCGATCCAGCGGTTCAGGGTAGAGCCCGATTACTGGAAATCAGTCTCTTATGGATGCCGACAGTTTGTGGAAGAAAATTATTCATGGGAGAGATATGTGGATGCAATGGAAAAAACCTTTTTTGAAATTGTTGAACGCGACAGGTAGCCCCAGTGGTTGATTTTGCGGATAAAATTTTTACGGTAACGCGTCTTCACCTCTTTATTATTGCCGTTTTATTTCTGGTAACGAGAGTCTTTTTCCTCCTAACGCCGGCGGGACAGTTAGGCGATGCGGATCAGGCTGTTTTCGGAATGATGGCCCAGAAGATTGCCGCATTGGAGGAATTCCCTATTTATTGTTGGGAGGCGCATTACGGAGGTGCTCCTGTTTCCTATATCTCGGCTCTGTTTTTTCATTTTTGGGGCAGTGGATTTGTACAAATCCGATTGGCGATGATGCTGATTGTGTTTCCTGCATATTTTCTATTCTATTTCATTTACAAGCGCCTTTTCGGTGATCGGGCGGCTTTGATCGGTGTACTTTTTCTTCTCTTCGCCCCATACTTGGTTCTGAATTGTACGACGGCAGCCTATGGTGGTTATGGGGAGTCGTTTTTGGGGATCGCTTTGCTTGTTCTGCTAAGCTGGAAAATAGACGATCGAGACACGCGTTTTCCCCTCCGATTTACTTGTTTCCTGCTGGGATTGATCTGCGGTTTTTTTGTTTATATTCACTTTTATGTAGTTCCTGCCATTCTGGCGTTCGCAGTTCCGGTGTTGTGGCGTCATGGCATGAGGCAGTTCAGGATGATTGGGAGCTTCTTTATTGGTGGAGGATTGATCGGAATCCTGCCCCTGTTGGTTTACAACATCGCCAACCAGGGCGGAACATTTACGCGCGGTGCCGCTTGGGCTTTGTTGATCGGTCGTGAAGAGGCTTCAATGCCTGCGATGGAAGTACTTGAAAAGATTGTGTTGCATAAGAGCGCTTACCTGTGGGAATGGATCTTCAATGCGCCGCTGATGTTTGGGCAATTTTTCATACCTCCCGTATTCGGATATTCGATCCAGGCGGTGGCAGGTTTCATGCTTATGGCTGTTTTTACTGCTTATACGATCTATGCTTTCAAAGGGATCGGGACAGGAGTATCGCACATTTTCTATCACCGGCAATTTGCATCCTACCTGTTGATGTTCATCCTTTTTCAATGGATGGCGAGTCTGCATGCGGACCGTCATTTCCTTCCTCTTATTGTCGTGATTCCTGTCGCCCTGATGGGGATGGCCAATTTATATCCCTGCTTGAAAAAAGGTATGCCGGTTTTCCTGATGCTGGTGTGCATCTTTCAAATGGTCGGATGGCATCAGGAGTTCAAAGCGCCCCGTTTCGATCCCGGACCCGTGATCCAAGCCATGAATAAAGAGGGCATAAAAAAGTTCTACGCTTCCTATTGGACAGCTTACCCGGTTATGTTTCTCGGTAATGGCACCGTGATCGGGTCGCCGTTGCTGCTGCCGAATCATGAACCTTTCAGCGATCGCAGGCCACAATACACCGAGCATGTCATTCGATCCCGTGAGGCCGCCTTCGTCTTCGGAGCGGGCGAAGAAAATCTGAAAAATGAATTTCTTTCTTTTTTGAAAGTCAACCAAATCACCTGTAGATCCCATGAAATGAGCCAGGTCCATCTCTACTACAGTTTGTCTAAACCCGTCTCTGTACATTTCCACAGGCAGTCCTGGAAAAATTATTTCTTTTTGAAATGAATTGACCTTCATGATTTCTTAAACGATCCGATTACCGATGTGCGGCATTTGCGGAAAACTCAATTTCAGCGGTTCAAAGGTCGACGAGGAACTTCTGCGGAGGATGACCGCCCTGATGGAGCATCGCGGCCCTGACGATGTCGGCTTTTACCTGAACCACCGGGATGAAATCAGTTGCGGCTTGGCCCACCGTCGCCTCAGTATCATCGATTTGTCTCCCGCGGGACGCCAGCCCATGGCCAATGAGGATGAGACCGTGCGCATGGTCTGCAACGGCGAGATCTACAACTTCCAGTCTTTGCGGGATGAGCTGAAAAAAAAGGGCCATTGTTTCCGTTCCGCCACGGACGGGGAGGTGATCATCCATCTCTACGAGGAAGAGGGCGCGGACTTCGTCCGCAGACTGGAAGGGATGTTCGCCTTTGCCCTCTGGGACGAGAAACAGGAGACTTTGATCCTCGGGCGGGACCCCATCGGGATCAAACCGCTGGTCTATTGCTGGAACGGCAGCAGTCTCATTTTTGCATCCGAACTCAAGGCTCTTCTGCAGGACCCGGATTTGCCGAGGCAAATGGATATGGAGGCCCTGGAACTCTACCTCTGCCTGAACTATATCCCTGCGCCCTATACGATCTTCAAGGGCATCCGGAAGCTTCGCGCCGGACATATCCTGATGTTTCGCAAAGGCACCCTCAGGGAGGAGAGGTTCTGGAATGTCGGCGAAGGGCAGTGCGACGGCGTGGCGGAGACGGGTGATTTTGAAAGTGCAAAGGCAAACCTGTTCCGCACATTGGATGAGGCTGTCCGCAGCCAGATGATCGCCGACGTGCCATTGGGCGCCTTTCTCAGCGGGGGGATCGATTCCAGCATTATCGTGGCCCTGATGGCAAGGCATTCAAGCCGCCCGGTGAAAACCTATTCCATCGGCTACGACGACATGCCTATGTTCGATGAAACGGGATACGCGCGGGAAGTTGCCAGGATGCACCGGACGGACCACCATGAAATACGGCTGAAGGCTGCCGACATGATCGGCATCATCCCCGAGATCCTTGCTTCCCTTGACGAACCTTTTGCCGACTCATCAGCGGTGCCGACATTCCTGGTGTCCCGGGAGACAGCAAGGGAGGTCAAGGTCGCCCTTTCCGGGGATGGAGGGGACGAGCTCTTCGCGGGATACCGGATGTATCAGGGAGAGCAGCTCTATGCCGGTTACGCGCGGATCCCCCCTTTTCTGAGGAAGCGTCTGATCGAGCCCGTCCTCCTCAATCTTCCCGAGTCCAGGGACCGGCAGATTCTTGAGAGAATCAGACGCATTCGGAAATTTATCCGGGGCGCCGGGGATAAATTTGAAGGGCGCTTTTATGCCTGGAACGAGATATTCTCCCGAGAACTGAGGGAGAGATTAGCGATCCGCCGGGAGGGAGTGGATTCGGATCTGGGAAAAAAAATCTTCTCCGAAAGACTGAATGAATTCCCGGGGGATGACATCAACCGCATGCTGTACGCCGACCTCAACGTCTCTCTCCCCGGCGACATGTTGCGGAAGGTGGACGCCATGAGCATGCAAAACTCGCTGGAGGTCCGTGTGCCGATGCTGGACCGTCGGGTTTGCAAACTGGCCTTCTCAATCCCCGGAGATTGGAAAATCCGCAAAGGGATCGGAAAATACATCCTCATCGAAACCTTCAAGGACATCCTCCCGGCGTCCCTGCACCGACGCCCCAAGTGGGGATTCGAGATGCCCGTAAGCCAGTGGTTGAAGAAGGAGATCAGTTACCTGATTGAGGAGCATCTCGACAGGCGGGTGATCGAAAGGCAGGGAATCTTCAACTACACGCCGGTAAAGGAGCTGGTGGACGGGCTGAGATCGGGTCGGCATGAGACCTCCTGGCAGCTGTGGAACCTGATCGCCTTTCAGGCATGGTATGCCCGTTATGGCTCATAAGAGGCAGGTCATTGTTGAAACCGAGTAAAGCCAAGGTGATCCATGTCATCACCCGGTTCGACAAGGGGGGGTCGGCGGAAAACACATACCTCACGCTCATCGGTTTGAGCCGGGCCGGCTACGACCTCGTACTGGTCAGTGGCCCGTCCGATGAGTCGCAGTTGGGGGAACGGGAACGGGAGGCCGTCCGGGCGAACCTGGAAAGGGCGGAGAGAGCCGGAATCCGGATCGTCAGGGTCCACTGTCTGGTCAGAAATCTGAGACCGGGAGGCGACCTGTCGGCTTTCCTGGAACTGCTGCGCATCTTCCGGGTTGAAAAGCCGAAAATCGTCCACACCCACACCTCCAAGGCGGGCATCCTGGGGCGCTGGGCGGCTTGGCTGTGCCGCGTCCCCTTCATCGTCCATACTCCCCACGGACATGTCTTCTGGGGGTATTTCGGCCCCCTGGAGACGAAGCTTTATGTGACGCTTGAAAGAATAACGGCATGGATCACGGATCGCATTATTGCGCTGACCAGCCAGGAGAGGGACGATCATTTGCGCTTTCGCATCGCGCCCCGGGATAAGTTTGTGAAGATTCACAGCGGCGTCGATCTTTCCCTTTTTGACGCAACCCTCCATGATCGAATGAAGATCCGGGCGGAGTTGGATATCCCCTCGGGCGATCTTGTCGTGGGCACAGCCGGCCGGCTGACGCCCGTCAAAGGCCATATGCACCTGATCGATGCGACCGCGAAAATACTGGCGGTTCGTCCGGACACAACCTTTGTTTTTCTGGGTGACGGCGAATTGAAGAACAAGCTCCTGGAGCAGGCCGAGGCGCTTGGTCTGGCCGGGAAGGTCCACTTTCCCGGATGGCGCCCCGATGTGGCGGCGGTCATGTCCGCTTTCGACGTGTTTGCGCTACCCTCTCTGAACGAGGGCATGGGGCGTGTACTGGTCGAGGCCATGGCCCTTTCCAAGGCGGTCGTCGCCAGCCGGACCGGCGGCATCACGGACCTGGTCGAGGATGACAAGAACGGTCTGCTCGTTCCGCCCGGTGATGCCGGCGCCCTTGCCGCTGCGATCCTGCGGCTTCTGAATGACGGCGAGATGCGGGCGGCCATGGGAGGGGAGGGCAGGCGCAGAGCGGAGACCTATTCGGCGGAGCGGATGGTGGAGAAAATTGGGAAATTGTATGCGATGTCGACGGGTGCCAGCCAGGGTTGAAATCCCGGTTTCCATTGTCATGAGAATATTGGCGCCCCTCCTGGTTCTGTGCGCCTTTCTGACCGCCGGAGCACCGTTCTCCCACGGTTCGGAGTACCTGCAGGTCCGCGGACTCATGGACCTGAGGACCACCTTCAGCGACGGGGCGTATGATGTGGAGGCGCTGGCCGGGATGGCCCGCGAGCGGGGAATGGGCGCGGTGATCCTCGGCGACCACGATCTGGTGGTCATGGAGTATGGCGTGCCGCCTTTTCGAAATGTCCTGAAAAAGAGGGAACAACGGAATTCCATCCTGAAGGAAGGCGCCGGCAGGTACCTTCGGGCGATCCGGGAAGCGGAGCGGAAGCATCCCGACATGGTAATCATTCCCGGCTCGCTGAGCACGGCCTTCTACTACTGGACGGGTCACCCGCTCACCGGCGATCTGACGGCGCACAACCACGAGCGGCGGATTCTGACCGTCGGCATGGAGATGCCCATCGACTACGAGGAGCTGCCCGTCCTTCACAACCGCAGCTCCATTCGATTTCTCGTTCATGATCTGCCCGCCATCCTTTTCTTCTCCGCCGCCGGGCTGATCGCACTGATCATGCTGTTCTGGCGGGGAAGATGGCGCGTCGCCGGCATCATTGTTTTGACTTTGGCCGTCCTTTTGATTATAAACAGCAACCCGTTCAGGAATTCCCCGTACGACGCGTACCGGGGGGACCAGGGCATGGCGCCCTATCAGCTCCTGATCGATTACGTGAAAGGCAGGGGCGGCCTGACATTCTGGAATTACCCGGAGACCCGATCCGGTGTCCGCAGGCTGGGACCGATTCAGGTCAGTACGCGCCCGTACCCGGAGGTTCTGCGGGAGTCTCATGGCTACACGGGCTTCTCGGCCCTCTACGGCGACACCATCGGGGTAACGGAGCCGGGTGGCATCTGGGATACGGTGCTCAGGGATTACTGCCGCGGTCTTCGCACCCGACCGGTTTGGGGCATCGCCACAGCCGATTATCACCGGGAAGGGGAGAGCGGCGAGCGGCTGGGAAATTTCCAGACCGTCTTTTTTGTGACGGAAAAGAACAAAAGGGCGGTGCTGGCGGCCATGCGGGATGGCCGTATGTACGCCCTTCGCGGGAAGTTCCCCCAAATGGCCCGAATGGACGAATTTTGCGTGTCTTCGGCCGACACGGCCGTCAAGGCCATTTCAGGCGGGGAGATATCGCTGCGGGGCGCCCCCCGAATCCGGATTGCCCTGTCTTCAGAAAATAACCTGCCGGGTCCGGTGAAGATCCGCCTGATCCGGGGAGGGGAGGTTATCGGGACCTTCGAGGACTTCCTGCCGCTGCAAATCGAATATGAAGACAATATGATCCGTCCGGGCGGGAAAACCTATTACCGGATGGACATGCGCGGCGCCGGAACAATTGTTTCCAACCCGATCTTCGTGAGTCTGTCGCCATGAAGCGCGCAGGCCGGCCGGTGAAAGCCGAATGATCGTCTCCATCCATCAGCCCCAGTACATGCCCTGGCTGGGCTACTTCGACAAGATCGCTCAGGCCGACGTGTTTGTCCTTCTCGACACGGTGCAGTATAAGAAAAACGAGTGGCAGAACCGCAACCGGATCAAGACAGCCGACGGTTGGCAGTGGCTGACCGTGCCGGTGACGTACCACTACCCCCAGTCGATCCGCGAAGTCGCCGTCAACAGCCGTGAAAAATGGCAGCACCGACAGAAGCAGGCGATAACGACCAATTACCGGAAGGCGCCGCACTGGTCCCTGCTGGAGCCCTTCCTGGAGGAGGTCTGGACGCGGCAGTGGCAGACCATCGCGCAGCTCAACATTCACGTGGTCAGGGGGCTGTCGGGCGTTCTCGGCATCGAAACGCCGATCCACGTCGCGTCCGAGACGGGGGAGTTCCCCGAAGACCCGGACGATCGGCTCATCGCCATCACGAGGCACTTCGGCGCCGACACCTACCTGGCCGGCAGTGGCGGCCACGGATACATGGACATGGAAAAGTACCTGCGGCACCGGGTCAGCGTCCTGTTCCAGGAATACCGCCACCCCGTCTACCGGCAGCAGTTCGGTGATTTTATCTCTTTCATGTCGGTCATTGACCTGATTTTTAACCACGGCCGCGAGAGCCTGCGGATTTTAAGGGGGGAACATTGAAAATACTTGCCATCGGGGCCCACCCCGACGATATCGAGGCCGGCTGCGCCGGCACGCTTCTGAAGTACGTCCAGCAGGGCCATGAGGTTCACATGCTGGTGATGACGGAAGGGCAGCACGGCGGGGACGCCGCCGTCCGAAGGGATGAGCAGAACCGGGCGCTGAGTCTGCTCAAGCCCAGGAGCCTGATCTGGGGCGGTTACCGGGACACGGACCTGTCCCCGCGCATGAACGAAATGGTTCAGGACATCGAATCCGTCATCCGTAAGGTTTGTCCCGATTTCATTTTTGTCAATCACGATGACGATACCCACCAGGATCACCGCGCTCTGAACCGGGCCGCCGTTACCGCAACGCGCTATGTGAGAAACGTCCTGTTTTACGAGGGGCCCACCAGCCAGAATTTTTCCCCCACCGTCTTTGTCGACATCAAGGAGACGATTGAAGGTAAAATCTCGATGCTGGTTGCGCACCAGTCTCAGGTGATGAAGACAAACATCGAAGGCCTGTCCATGGTCGACGTCGTGAGAGCGACGGCCATGTTCAGGGGAACACAGGGACGCGTGCAGTTTGCCGAAGGATTCATGCCCCTGCGGCTGTTCATCAATGTCTGAAGCGATGATTCCCCATTCCCGGCCGACCATCGACACGGAAGACATTAAGGCCGTTGCCCGGATCCTGGAATCGGGCAGGCTGGTTCAGGGAGAACAGGTCCATGCCTTCGAAGAGGAGATGTCCGCCTGTATCGGTGCCGGGGATGCGGCCGCCGTCAGCTCCGGGACCGCGGCGCTGCACCTGGCCCTGGTCAGCCTCGGTATCGACGAAGGGGACGAGGTGATCATTCCCGGCTACGTCTGTGTAGCTCTCCTTCACGCAATCCGTCATGTCCGTGCCACGCCGGTCATCGCTGACATTGAAGAAGATACATTCAATATAAACCCGCGGGACGCTAGAAAACGCCTAACAAAAAAGACCAAGGCCATCATCGTCCCGCACATGTTCGGACTGCCGGCGGATCTGTCCGAAATCATCTCCCTCGGCGTCCCGGTCATCGAAGACTGCGCCCAGTCCATTGGAAGCCGCTATCAAGGCGCCTGCGCGGGAGCAATGGGCGCCCTTTCCGTGTTTTCATTTTATGCGACGAAAATGATCGCGACGGGGGAAGGGGGAATGGTTCTTTCCAGTCGGCCCGATCTGATCGAAAAAATCAGGGATCTGAGGGACTATGACGAAAAAAAGGATGACCGGGTCCGCTACAATTACAAGATGACCGATCTCCAGGCGGCCCTGGGAAGAAGCCAGCTCGGGAAACTTCAGCGGTTCATTCAAAGGAGGAGAGAGATCGCCGGGCAATACGATCGCTGCCTGCCGGATGTGGGGATTCAGATTCCCGTCAAGCCTCCGGGGCGCGACCATGTCAATTACCGCTATGTCATACTCCTGGACCATTCGGATGACTTTATGGCACGGATGGGAGCAGTCGGGGTCGATTGCCGAAGGCCGGTTTTCAAGCCCCTGCACGAATATCTTGGACTGCCGGGGTACGCCGTGACCAGTCGAATTCAGGAAAGGGCTGTCTCCATCCCGATTTATCCGTCCCTGACGGATCAGGACATGCGCTCCATCATCGACGGGATCAGGGCTGCCTGCGCGGGGAGTAGCACAAGTGTTTAAGGCAGGAAATGGAACAAGGGATTTCTACTGGACATCATGGATCCTGGCCATCTTCGTTTTCCTTGCCCTGCTTGCGCCCCCCGTCCGGTCGTATTTCTTCAGCAGCATCGGCAGGTGGCTCTACGTGCTGCTGTTTTCCCTCACGCTGTCCCACCTTCTGACGCCGGTTGTCAGAAGAATCGCACTGAAGTTCAACATTCTCGACTTCGTGGACGGGCCGGGGGGCAGAAAGATTCATGAAAGGAGCACGCCGCTGCTCGGCGGTTTGGCGGTCCTCGTCGCGTTCATCGCAGCGCTGACGGCGAACATGATCCTGGACAGGGAATATCTGTTTCTCCTGGCCGGCAGCGCTGTCGTCGCTCTGGTGAGCCTCATCGACGACTGGAAGGGGCTTTCCGCGAGACTGAAGCTTGCTGTGCAGGTCGCCGTGGTCATCGCCCTGATTTACGGAGGGGTCGTCCTGGAGCTTTTTCCCGTCAAGACGACGTGGGGATACGCTTTGAACTGCCTTTTCACCATCCTGTGGATCGTGGGCATCACCAATGCCATGAATTTTGCGGACGGCATGGACGGGCTGGCTGCCGGTCTCGGCGCCATCGTCTCCTTTTTTCTGGGCATTGCCGCCTTTCAGACACACCAGCCCCTGATGGGCTGGGTCGCGCTGGCCATGCTGGGGAGCTGCCTGGGGTTTTTACCCTACAACTTCAGACCCCGGGGTCAGGCTTTTATCTTCCTGGGGGATGCGGGAAGCATCTTCATCGGATTCACGCTGGCGGCGCTGGCCGTAAAAGGGGAGTGGTCCGACAGCAATCCGATTGTGTCGTTCGCCGCGCCAGTTCTCATCTTCTGGGTCCTGATATTCGATATGTCCTACATCACCGTGGAGCGCGTCGTCACCGGAAAGGTCAAAAGCTTCAGGGAGTGGATTGATTACGTGGGGAAGGACCACATGCACCATCGCTTCTTTGCCGTTTTGGGAGACCGGAGAAAAGTCGTTCTCTTCATTTACCTGGTCTCCGCGACGCTGGGGATCAGTGCCATTGCCCTGAGAAATGCCAGGGTCGTCGATGGAATTCTTCTGGTGGCGCAGGCTTTTCTGATCACGATCATCATTTCCATCCTGGAATACTCCGGCCGTCACCGGGATTGAAACCTATAACGCGGGCGGAGGCGTGTCATGAGGATGCACCGCCCGGGTGAAGCGATAAAGCATTTTCACGACGATGGCGGGGACACGATCAAACCGCTTTAACTAGGGGCAAAAAATGAAAATTCATGTTCGGCGCGGCAAGATGACGACATATCGGACGGAGGCTCTGGTGACGGCCCATTTTGAAGACGGCATTCTGGAGAAAGAGCCTGCCGGGCTTCTGGATCAGGCCTGCGGGGGACTGATCGGGAAACTCCTGGCCGCCGGAGACTTCCAGGGGAAGCTATACCAGGTTTCCGTGCTCTATACGGGGGGCGCCATGCCGGGCAGGAGGATCGTGATTGTGGGCCTTGGAAAACGGGCGGATTTCAATTCCGAAAAACTGAGGGGTGCATACGCAAAAGCGGCCCGGCAGGTCCGGGCGCTGAATCTGAAGGAATTCTCCCTTGCCATAGACGACTGCCTCCCGGACCAGTCGCCATCAGAATTGACGGAAGCTGTGGTGGAAGGGGCGCTGCTCGGCCTCTACCGGTTTACGCCCTATAAAACCGTCGATCGCGAGATACATGATGGACATTCGGGATATGCATATCATCGAGGACGATGAAGAACGCCTTGAAGTGATCAGGAAGTGCCGCCAGAACCGCCGAGGCTATTGCGAAAGCGGTTTCTTTGCCAGGGACCTCGTGTCAAGGCCGGGCAATGACATGACCCCTTCCGATCTGGCCGTGAGGCACGAACGTTGCCGAGGGCAGGCCAGTGAAACTTCGGGTCCTCGATGCTGCCCTAATGAAGAAAATCGGCATGAATGCGCTCCTCGGCGTGGCCAGGGGGAGCAGCGAGCCGGCGAAGTTCATCATTCTCCAATACCGGGGGCGGCGAAAAAGCGGTGCGCCGATCGTTCTGGTAGGGAAAGGCCTGACCTTCGACAGCGGCGGCATTTCCATCAAGCCATCCGAGAAAATGGATGAGATGAAAACAGACATGGCCGGCGGCGCCGCGGTGATGGGTGCGATCATGGCCGCCGCGGACCTGAAGCTGCCGGTCCATGTGGTCGGGCTGATCCCGGCCACTGAAAATCTTCCCGGTGGGAGGGCATACAAACCCGGAGACATCCTGAAGTCCCTGTCGGGCCGGACCATCGAAGTGATCACGACGGACGCCGAGGGAAGGCTGATCCTTGCGGATGCCCTGACATACGCCCTGCGTTACAAGCCTGCGGCAGTGATCGATCTGGCCACGTTGACCGGCGCCTGCATCGTCGCCCTCGGCGATCATGTGATCGGCATGATGGGCACGGGCGAGGCGCTGAAGTCGGACATTCGGGCGGCTGCGGATATGACTGGCGAGCGGGTCTGGGAATTGCCGCTCTGGGAAGACTATGACGAACTGATCAAAAGCGACATTGCGGATTTCAAGAATTCCGGCGGCAGGGCAGGGGGGGCCATCACGGCCGCCGCCTTCCTGAAGCAGTTTGTCGATAACGTTCCCTGGGTCCACCTGGACATCGCTGGTCCTTCCTGGCTGGCAAAGGACAGGCCTTACATTCCGAAGGGGGCATCCGGAGTGGGTGTCCGCCTCATGGTTCGGTTTCTGCGGGAGGCGGCTGCCCGACACGGGGAGGGGAGGGGACGGTAGCCCATGGGCGTGATCCTGGATATCGCCGATCTCAGGACATTTTTCGATACCCCGAAAGGCGTTGTCAAAGCGGTCGACGCTGTGGATGTTACCCTCACGCAGGGAGACACCCTGGGCATTGTCGGAGAATCGGGCTGCGGCAAAACGGTACTGGCGCTGAGCGTGATGAGGCTCATTCCCGATCCCCCCGGAAAGATTGTCTCGGGTCGCATCCGCTTCAGGGACTTCGATCTCCTGCGGCTCACGGAAGAGGAAATGCGCCGGGTCCGCGGCAGGGACATATCCATGATCTTTCAGGAGCCCATGACCAGCCTCAACCCGGTGTTTCGAATCGGGGACCAGATTGCGGAAGTGATCCGGCTGCACCAGGGCCTGTCCGGCCGGGACGCGCTGGACCGGGCCGTGGAGATGCTGAAACTCGTGGGCATCGCGGCACCGGAACGGCGCGCCAGAGAGTATCCGCACCAGATGAGCGGCGGGATGCGTCAGCGGGTGATGATTGCGATGGCGATTGCCTGTGAGCCGGGCCTGATGCTGGCGGACGAGCCGACGACCGCGCTCGACGTCACCATCCAGGCGCAGATCCTCGATCTGATCGGCCGGCTGAAGGAGGAGATCGGCACATCCGTTATCCTGATTACCCATGATCTGGGCATTGTTGCCGAAGTGGCGCAGTCGGTGGCCGTCATGTACGCGGGACAGATCGTCGAATACGGCCCGGCGGAAGAGGTGTTTTCCAACCCCCTGCACCCCTATTCCCGGGGCCTTACGGCCTCCATCCCGAGGCTTCGCCGCAGCAGGGCCGGACAGTCTGCCCTGCCGGTGATTCCGGGAACGCTTCCTCCCCTTTATCAGCTTCTCCAAGGGTGCCGTTTTCAGGAGCGGTGCCGGGAGGTGATGGATGTCTGCCGTCACCGGGACCCGGATTTGAAAAGGAATACTGGAGTGCATGCAGTCAGGTGCTGGAAATATGAATAGGGGTGATTCCGCCGTCCTTCTCAGGATTCAAAATCTGAAGAAGCATTATGCCGTTCGCGGCGGAATTCTGACGGGTCAACAGGGCATTGTCCGAGCGCTGGACGGCGTTTCCCTGGAGGTTTATCGAGGGGAAACTCTGGGCCTGGTCGGAGAAAGCGGCTGCGGCAAAACAACGCTGGGACGCATGATTGTGAGGATCGATGAACCCACAGAGGGGACGCTCGCCTTTGAAAATGATGATGTGCTGGCTCTCTCGAAAGCCTCCTTGAAAGACTATCGCAGAAAAGTACAGCTTGTTTTTCAGGATCCTTATTCGTCACTGAATCCGAGACGAACGGCGGCAAGCATCATCGGGGAGCCGCTCCGGATACACGGCTTTGACGGCGCGGAAGGCATCGACGAAAAGGTCGCCGCGCTGATGCAGGTGGTCGGTTTGAACAGGGAGCAGATGGGGCGGTACCCTCATGAGTTCAGCGGCGGCCAGCGTCAGCGCATCGGCATCGCCCGTGCCATTGCCCTGAAGCCGAAGCTGATCATCGCGGATGAACCCGTTTCCGCCCTTGATGTCTCCATCCAGGCGCAGATCCTGAACCTCCTGAGGGAGCTGCAGGGGCAGTTCGGGTTGACCTATATATTCATCAGCCATGATCTCAGCGTGGTTCGCCACATGAGCGACCGCGTGGCGGTCATGTATCTCGGCAAGATTGTCGAACTGGCGGGCAGTGACAATCTTTATGAAAACCCGCTCCATCCCTACACGCAGGCACTGCTCTCGGCGATCCCCGTTCCGGACCCGTCCGTGAGGAGGAAACGGATGATCCTGAACGGAGATGTTCCCAGCCCGCTGGATCCCCCAGCCGGATGCGCGTTCCATCCCCGCTGCCCGTTCCGGTTCGATCCCTGCGACCGGGTGGAACCTCCGCTGGAAAGGCGGCCCCGGCCGTTTCGTGGCATGCCATCTATCTGCGGGCACGGATGTCGACTGGAGGCTTCACGACTCCAAGCCGAAAGATACGAGCTGAAAACCGCAACAGCGAACATACTTTTCCTTACAGCCTTCAATTTCTCCAAGAACAAACTGCAAAATTATTAGATATGTAGGCAGATATGTTTTCCCTCCTGATATTACAAAGACTCGTATCTCCAGATCAGCGTGGACGAGATGTCCGTCAGCCCCGTTCCTCCGGTAACGGGTTACGCGACGGCCTACCAGGCGGTGGAGTTTTATTTCAGTCACGGGTATGTATTGCAGTACTCCGTGGGCGACCAGTTTCTGTATAATCCCTATCCCTATGTCGGCTATTTCTATCTCGATCCCGGTTACATCAATGTAGACAATGTGTACGACCTGTTCGCGATGTACGGTTTCCCGACCCCGCCTCCGGATCTCAAACTGAATAACATTCGCATCGTCCAGCAGACCTTTCCGGAGCTGCCCTGCAATCTCGGATATACACAGACGATGAAGCTCGATCTCATTCGCGTCGGCGAGATGAAACCTGCGAACTAACGAACGAGGCTCGTTTACTACCGGCCGTCTCAGAGCTGGCAGTGTGAGTCTCCGCATGCAGGAGGAAGGTGGGCAAAGGTTTCAGTTCTCAATCCGACGAAACATGGAGGCTCCATGATTGAAAAATCGGCTTATTTCAAGTCCGGCGACATTCGAATTGAAGGTTTATATGCCGTCAATGATGGCGAAAACGGCGTCGTGGTCTCCCACCCCCATCCCCAGATGGGCGGGACGATGCACAACAATGTTGTGGAAGCCCTGGTGGAAGTTTTCTTCGCGGGCGGCTTTTCCACCCTGCGGTTCAACTTTCGCGCGGTCGGCCGGAGCGAAGGCATGTACGACGACGGTAAGGGGGAGCAGGAGGACCTGATCGCAGCAGCGGCTTTTCTTGTCAATTCGGGGAAAAAGAAAATTCTCCTGGCCGGCTATTCCTTCGGCGCCTGGATCACGGTCCGGGCGATGAAACGCTGCCTCGACTTTTCAGATGTCATCCTCGTCTCGCCGCCGATCGATTTTCTTGACTTTGACTGGTCTGGAATGGCCGGCCGGATCGGACTGGTGATCTGCGGGGACCGCGACCAGTTCTGCCCCCTGGATCCTTTGAGGCGATTGGTCGACAGCATGGAATGTCGCCTCGAACTGGTGCGTGGGGCAGATCATTTCTATTTCATGAAAGAACGAAGCCTGAAGGAGAGGCTCGGCGCCTATTTGAAATCCCGTTTTTTCCCTGTGCAATAAAACCGGCTTTTTTACGGACATTTGTCTTTCTCGGAAACCCGTGACAATTTTTCAAAACATCCCGAAAAAAAGCTTGATTTTGCAAAAATTGAGTGTTATGCGATTCATGCTTGCCGGATTGACATAAGCTAACCGTTGGTTAATGCGAAGATTTATGATCCGCAAGGCAAAGGATAGTTGGGTGTCAGTGATTTGCAGTTTAAAAGAGTAGCCGCGAACAGCTCGCCTTTTCGAGTTGAACGTGGCTTTTTTTATTTCTGCCATGCTTGATGTCCAACGTTGAAAAAAATTCAGAAAGGAGGGTAGAGCTTTGGCAGAGGGTAAGGTAAAATGGTTCAATGAAAAAAAGGGATTTGGCTTTATCGAAAACGACGAGGGCGGGGACGTGTTCGTTCACTACAGCGCCATTCAGGGAGCCGGGTTCAAGACACTGTACGAGGGTCAGAGAATCCGCTTCGATATCGAGCAGGGCAAAAAAGGCCCGGCCGCTGCAAACGTACAACCGCTATAATTCCGTTGGATCAACTGCAACGCCCCGGTAAAACATTTTGCCGGGGCGTTTTTTTATGTGATTTTTCCGAGATGACTTCGAATCTGCTTCAGTGAAACCGTCAGAATCACCATGAAGGCCAGAACGGAGGAGAGCGACTGGGCGATCCAGACGCCGGTCAGGCCGAAATAAAGCGGCAGGATGAACAGCATCGGGATGAGGAGGGCGACGTCGCGCGCGAGCATGAGAAGCATGGCCGTCGTGCCTTTTCCGAGGCCGATGAACATGTTGATCCAGACAATTGACGGACCGATCAGAACGAGTGCCGCGATGAATAGCCTCAATGCCGGCACGGCCATGTCCAGCAAAGCAAGGTCGTTTGAAAATGCCGCCAGAATCGGCCGGGCGAAAACGATGAGCAGCAGGGAGCTGAGGAGGGCAAAAACAGCGGAACATCGAACGGCGACCCGGACCGTGTCGACCAGCCTCTGGTGATGGCCCGCACCCTCGCTGAAGGCAACCAGCGGCATCACGCCGTGACCAATGCCGAAAAGGATCATGGTCACCAGCCCGTTGATCCGGAAACAAAGTCCGAGCGTTGCCAGGGCCAGGGAGCCGAATCCTGCCAGGATGTGATTGTAAATGACCATGACCACGCTGACGACCAGATTCATGGTCACCGAAGGCAGGCCGGTCTGGTAGATGGACCGACAGATGGAAAGACTCGGTGCCAGGCAGTGCCAGGTGAGATGATACCGGGAGGAGCCGAGTCGAAGGAAAAGAAAGGACAATGCGGCCGACACCATTTGGGAAATGACCGCCGCCAGTGCTGCGCCGACAATCCCCAGTTTCGGGAAAAGCCACCATCCGAAGACCAGAAAAGGCTCCAGGACAATCAGCACGATGGAAAACGTCAGGACGACATACATGGACAGGAGCGGCTTCCCCTCGGCGCGCAGAAGATTATTGGCCATCATCAGAAAATATAAAAAAGGGGAGCCGAAGACAATCAGGACAAGGTATTGCCTGGCCAGAGGAAGGATGTCATCTTTTGCTCCGAAGCCCCTCAGGATGGCATCATGACCGATGAGGACGGGAATGATGGTCAGTATGCCCAGTGCGACGGACAGCAAAACGACCTGACCGGCCGTTCGCCGGGCCTTCTCGATCTGTCCCGCCCCGAACATCCTTGCCGCGAAGGATCCGGCTCCGACACCGGTGCCGACGCCGATCGCACCGAACAGCATCTGAATGGGAAAACAGATCGTAAGGGCGGCGAGCGCCTGGGTGCTGAGCCTGGCCAGCCAGAAGGTGTCAATCAGGTTGGCGACGGCCATCGCAAGCATGGCCGTGATGGAAGGCCAGCTCATTTTCAGGAGCAGGGGGAAAATCGGCTCTGTGCCCAGTTCGAGGCCTTTGTTCATGCTCATTTCCATTTCCTATATGGATTAAAAATCAATTACAAGACAATTTGCAGGACATGACAACCAATCTCATTGTAATCCTGGGACCGACGGCCTCCGGTAAAACGGCGCTGGCGGCGAGGCTTGCGCGGGATATCGGTTCAGAGATCATTTCCGCCGATTCCCGCCAGGTTTACAGGGGCATGAACCTGGGGACGGGCAAAGACGTGGACGAATATTTCGTGGACGGACTTCCCGTTCCCCATCACCTGATCGATATCGTAAACCCCGGCGAAGATTTCAGCGTTTTCGAGTATCAGAAACGTTTCTACCGATGCTTCTCCGAATTGTCCGGAAGAGGCATCCTTCCGGTCATGGTCGGCGGGACGGGCCTTTACATCGAAGCGGTCATCAGGGGCTATGGAATGCGCGAAGTCCCGGAAGACGCAGCGCTTCGCCGGGAATTGGCAGGTCAGGGCATGGAAAATCTCAGACAACATCTTTTTAGCAGCCGCCCGGCGGCACACAACACGACCGACCTGACGGACCGCGCAAGGCTCATCCGGGCAATCGAGATCGCCGAGTATACGAACAGCCATCCGCCCCCGGAATCCCAACCCCGGATCGTGCCGCTGGTCATCGGCATTCACTGGGACCGGCAGGTTCTGCGGCGGCGGATTACGGAGCGGTTGGACAGGCGGTTGTCCGCAGGCATGATCGACGAGGTCAGGGCGCTGCGCGATTCGGGCCTCAGCTGGGAGCGGCTGTTCTACTTCGGCCTCGAATACCGTTACATCGGCCTCTACCTGCAGGGCATGATGGATTACGGTGACATGTGCCGGACGCTCAACACGAAAATCCATCAGTTCGCGAAGCGGCAGGAAACCTGGTTCCGGCGCATGGAGCGGCAGGGCATCCGGATCCACTGGGTTGAAGGAGGGGATCATGGCGCGATTGCGCGCATCATTCATTCCTTCGGGGAATGAAGCCGTATGGAACTGAAGATACCTGAAAACATTGCCCGTTACCTCGATCGGTGCGGCGAGGCCGGCAGACAGGTTATCTCGACCCGCCTGCGTTCCGGGATCGATCAGGCTGTGATCATCCCGGCGCTGGCGGAAGAATGGTCGCTCTTCGACACCCTGGATGCCCTTTGTGCGAATTCGGCGGAAGACATGGCGCGAACGCTGGTCTTGTGCGTGATCAACAACCGGAAACCGGACATTGCCCGGCCGGAGGATATCGAACAGAATCGACGGACCATGCAACGCCTGGAACGGCTGATGCACGGGCATCCGGGGGAGAAGGGTCCTGCGGGAGAGAGGGTGGCCATTCAGGATCGGACGATCCGCGAAGCCTGCCCGAACCTGACTTATCTGGATGCCTCTTCTCCCGGGATGGAGATGCCCTGCCGCGGCGGCGTCGGCATGGCCAGAAAACTCGGCATGGACGCCATGCTCAAGATGTTTGACTACGACAGGCCCAGCGTGAAACTGCTTTTCTGCCTCGATGCGGATACGCGGGTCGAACCCAACTATCTGTCCGCAGTGCGTCGTTTTTTCGAAGCGAAGCGAAGCAGCGCCGCCGTTGTCGAATATGCGCACCCCCTGGACGGCGATCCTGCGCTCCGTGCCGCCATCTGCTGTTACGAGATCTTTCTCCGCTACTACACGCTGGGGCTTCGATACGCCCGATCACCCTATGCCTATCACGCCATCGGGTCGACGATGATCTGCACCGCGAACGGCTACGCGGCGGTCCGGGGAATGAACAGGCGGGAGGCAGGTGAGGACTTCTATTTTCTTAACAAGCTAACAAAGTTGAACGAGATCGGCCGGATTTTCACAACAACGGTTTACCCCTCCGCCCGCGCCTCGATCCGGGTTCCCTTCGGCACGGGTCAGCGGGTCGTCCGGTTTCTGGAAAACCGGCGAAACGAGTATCTGCTCTATCACCCCGCTGTTTTCACTGTACTGAAGCGGTGGCTGGCGCTGATGTCGGGCGGCGCGGACTGGGAGCCGGAGCGCATCCTGGAAGGGGCGGAAAGAATCCATCTCCGGCTGCGGTCTTTTTTGGAGCGGAACCGCTTTCATGAGGCGTGGCCGCGCATCAGATGGAACCATCGCAACACCAACGATCTGTCCAGGCATTTTCATGCCTGGTTCGACGGCTTCAGGACGCTGAAGCTCGTTCATGATCTCACCGAAAACGATTATCCGCCCATGGATATGTTCAGAGCGCTGCAAGATCTCCTCCGGATCATGAGAGATCCCGGCCAAGGGGAAATGGGGGGGCTGGAAATGCCCACCCTCGAAGAGCAGATGAAGATCCTCCATCACCTGCGGCGCCTGTCCCGTTCGCCGGTTTTACCTTGACCTATTCCATCCTTTCATATAACGCATGTCGCCGGGGGATATTCCCCCTGCGATCGATGTCCGTGGAGGATAGACCATGACTTTCAGGAATGCGACTTGCTTTATTTTGCTGACGGCCGGACTTGTTTTCGGTATGTTCCCGGGATGCAGCCCAAAGGATGAGAAAGCATCCACGCCCCCGTCTCAGGCGGATTCAACGCCGGCCGCCCCGTCGCTCCAACCGCAGCAGCCCCCCCAGCAGGATCCGGCGGCTGTGCTGCCGACCGTGCCGGCCAACCTCATCGCGGAAGTGGATGGGAAGAAGCTGACGCAGGGGCAACTCGAGGCGGATTTGCAGAAGCGACTCGCCCAGTTGAAGGATCAGATGCCCGCAGACCGGCTGCAGCAGGTGAAAGCGAGGGTCAGAAAACAGATGATCGACGAGTTCGTGATTCGCACGCTTCTGACCAACGAATTGAACCGGCGAAAAATCATGGCCACGGACCAGGAGGTCGGCGAAGCGGTTGATCGTCTGAAGAACAGCCTGCCCCAGAACATGACCCTTGAGGATCTTATGAAGAAGAATCAGGTCAACCGGGAGCAGATGAACGAAGAGATCCGTTTCGGTGTTCGCATCAACAAGCTCGTCCTTGCCACCTTGGACGGAAAAAGCAGGCCCACCGACAAGGAAATATCAGCCTTCTATCAGAAAAACAAGGCCAAGCTCAAGGTTCCGGAGTCGGTCCATGTCCGGCACATCCTTGTGGAAAAGAAACCCGGGGATGACGACAAGGTGAAGGCGGAAAAGAGGGAAAAGGCGGAAAATCTCCGAAAACAGATTCTTGGCGGGGCGGACTTTGCGGACATCGCGCGAAACCAGTCCGATTGTCCCAGCAAACAGACCGGTGGTGATCTGGGAACGTTTGTCAGGGGGCAGATGGTGAAGCCCTTTGAGGACGCCGCCTTTTCCCAGAAAAAGGATGAAATCGGGCCTGTCGTGGAAACGGATTTCGGCTACCACATCATACAGGTGCTCGAGAAAAACAGTTCAAAAACACTGAAGCTGGACGACGAGACAAAGGGAAGAATTTCCGCCGTTCTGGTGCAGCAGAAGCAGCAGAAAGCCTTTGACACTTTATTGAAAAATCTTCGAGAAAAAGCACACGTCGTCTACTACGAGAAATGACGCGGCCTGTCGCCCTGTTCACAGAAAAGAGTGGGCATCGTCCGGGAATGCGCCCGACCGGACCTCATCGATGTACATCGTGACCGCCTCTTTCATCTCTGCGTTCATATTTGCGTACTTTTTGACGAATTTCGGAGTGAACCGGTCGAATATCCCCAGCATGTCATTGATGACCAGAACCTGCCCGTCACAGTGAACACCGCCTCCGATGCCGATGGTTGATATCGTCAGCAAATCGGTGATCTCTTTGGCCAGAAGGGATGGAACGCATTCCAGCACGACGGCAAATGCGCCGGCCTCTTCAAGGATCCGGGCGTCTTCGATGATCCGTTTCGCCGCCGCGTCGCCTTTGCCCTGCACCTTGTAACCGCCCAACTGGTGGACGGACTGGGGCGTCAATCCCAGGTGGGCCATGACGGGAATCCCGGCCGACGCGATCCGTCTCGTGACTTCCGCGACCTCCCGGCCGCCTTCGAGCTTCACCCCGTGCGCACCCGCCTCCTGCAGGAAGCGTCCGGCATTCCGGACGGCATCCTCCACCGAGACCTGGTATGACATGAAAGGCATGTCTCCCAGGACCATTGCCCGTTTCGCACCCCGGCAGACGGCTTTGGTGTGGTGAATCATGTCTTCCATGGTGACCGGCAGGGTGCTGTCGTAACCCAGGACGACCATTCCCAGCGAATCACCCACCAGAATGATGTCGATGCCCGCCTCATCCACAATGCCCGCCGTCCCGTAATCATAGGCGGTCAGCATGGTGACTTTTTCCTTTCTCTTCTTCATTTCCCGGATAACCGTCGTCGTAATCTTATTCAGCTTTCCCTGAGTGCTCATCCTGTGAACCTCCTTTAAGCAGTTTTTTTATCGTTTCCGCCCTGTCCGGGGACAGGGTTTTCTTTTCCAGGGCGACTTCGACCGTCATCAGGCCCAAGGCGCAGTAGGGTTCGAGAAGGTCGGGCAGGGAAGCGCGAAATGCCCGCAGATGTTTTTCAATCGTTCCGGCATCGCCGCGGGCGATGGGGCCCGTCAGTGCGCCCACGGTGCCCCTGGTTTCGACATTGATCAGCGTCCCCTTCACGAGCGGCCAGAACGCATGGACCGCCTCATCCCGGGTCAGTCCCAGCGTCTGGTAAGCTCTTTCCACCATGTGCATCAGCGTGGTCAGGTAATTCGAAGCCATGCAGGCGGCGGCATGGTAAAGGGCCTTGTCTTTCTCCGAAACGAAGAAAGGGACGCCCTGCAAAGCCTTGACCACGGACACGGCCCATTCGGTCAGCGCTTCATCTGCGGTGATCCCGAAGGTGCTGCCCGGCAGATTGCGAATGGCGCCCTCCACGTCGGCAAAGGACTGGATGGGATGAATGCTTCCGACCCCGGCGCCCGCATCTCTGGCCGGCGCCAAAAGGCTGAGCCCCCCGGCGCCGCTCATGTGGATGACCTTGTCACCCGGTGCAACGGCGCCGTGCCTGACGATCTCGGCACAGACGGGTGCAATGACATCGTCTATGGTGGTGATGATGATGCAGTTGGCCTCCGCTGCGGCCTCTGCGGGGCTTGTAAAGGCTTTGCCGCCCGTGAAGGCGGTTCCCTTTTCAAGGGCGGCAACAGATACATCGGCCACGGCTGCAATCCGGTAGCCCGATGATTTCAGCAAATAACCGACCGCCGTGCCCACTTTTCCGAGCCCGAGGATGGCAATGCTGTCATTTGTGTCAGGTTGACCCATATTGATCCCGATTCTGCCTTATCATAAAAAAAGCCTTCCGGACAAAAACCGGAAGGCCTGACATCATGATCAGACTGGATGCTTACATCGACGGTTCCGTCTCAGTCCGCAACTGGATCCAAGCGGTATGATTCTCCTATCATGAAAAGCGGTTTTCAGTCAATCACAAAGAGCAGCATACGGACGACGACACACCGGTTCGAAAATGCCTTTGAGGAGCGATCTCCTGTTGTAAACGCAACAGGTTTTTAATATAGTTTCTTACTGATCGAGGAACAGCGGTTTATGGTGATTTATGATACCGGTTGATTTGATGATTTTTGACCTGGACGGCACGCTCGTTACTTCAGGGAAGGATATCGCGATGTCCGTCAACCATGCCCTGCATGCGATGGAACTGCCCCCGATTGCAGACGGTATTATTCTTCAGTATATCGGGGACGGCATCCGGAAACTGATCGAGCGGTCTCTTGGGGTGGCCTCGCAGGGGCGCCTTGACGAGGCGGTCGAAATCTTTTCGAAACACTACCGCGAACATATGCTGGATACCACGCGTTTGTATCCCGGCGTTGAAGCGGCGCTGCGCCATTTTGCGGAAAAGAAAAAAGTGATTCTGACCAACAAGAGGCACCCTTTTGCCCGCGTCATCAGCGACGGGCTTGGCATAACGAGTTTTTTTGACGATATTCTCGGCGCGGACAGCACGCCTCACATCAAACCCGACGCCCGACTGGTATATCCGCTGCTGGAGCGTTTCGACGCTTCTCCGGAACGGACCGTGATGATCGGCGATGGCGTGAATGATATTCTGCTTGCCCGAAATGCTGGAATAATCAGCTGTTCTTTCCTGATGGGACTGACGGACCGGAAGATCCTGATGCGGATGAAACCCGATTTCTGCTATGAGCATTTCCACGAACTGCCGCGTCTTTTTACCTGACAGGCCATGCCGGGCGATGTGATCAAACGAATCGAGCGGACGGTCGAAAAATACCGGATGCTGAATCCCCGCGACCGAGTCGTCGTTGCCGTCTCTGGAGGGCCGGATTCCATGGCCCTGCTGGCGGCGCTGCGGCATCTGTCGAAAACTTACGAACTGTCCCTGTGCGTGGCCCATGTCAACCATGGCCTTCGCGGGATGCGGGCGGATGAGGAGGAAGCGTTCGTCCGCCAGATCGGCGAGGGCATGGGGCTGATCTGCGAATTCCTCAAATTGGACATCCGGGCGATCTGCCGGGGTGGAAAAAAATCCATCGAAGAGGCGGCCCGCGAGGCAAGGCTTTTTTTCTTTGAAGAGGTGCGTCGCCGGCAGGGCGCCCATAAAATCGCCCTGGGGCATCATCGCCGGGACCAGTCGGAAACCGTTTTGATGAACCTTTTCCGGGGAAGCGGCGCCGAGGGTTTGAAAGGTATGCTGCCGGTCCGCAATGGCATCTACATTCGGCCGCTCATCGGGCTGTCGAAGGATGATATCATCCGGTTTCTCCGGTCGGAAGGTCTTTCCTTCATGATCGACGATTCGAACGCCGATCAACGCTACCTGCGCAACCGGATCCGTCACCGGCTGCTGCCGGAATTGAAGGAGAGGTACAATCCCCACCTTGAGGAAAATCTCTGCCGGACGGCGGAGATCATGAGGCTGGATGATGATTACCTGCGGGGGGCGGTCCGACGGATCTGTGACGACCGGAGAATCGTGCGGACCGGTCCGGCCGATCCGGAAACGCGGATCAGCATACCGGATTTGCTGCGCCTGCACGAAGCCCTTCGGAACCGGCTGATCAAGCACCTTTTGCTGAAATGCGCCAAAGCGCATCGGGGCATCGGGTATATTCACATTCAGGCGGTCCGGGATTTCATGGAGGCGCCGCGTCCAAGCGGCTCCCTGCATCTCCCTCTCAATCTCGAGATCAGGCGCGAGTATGACCTGCTCGTGATCCGGCGGAGCCGGCGGCCCGCCAGGCGACACCTGCCCGCCGGTTCTGGTGAAGGCGGACCGCCCGATGCCGTACCGCAGGATGCCGTTGTCTCCGGAACAGGGGACATCATGGTTCCGGGCGTCATCGCTATTCCGGAAAGCTCTTTGCGCCTTTGTTTTGCGTTCGCGGAATCACCGGCCGTTCATTTCGACTGCCCTTCGACCGTATTTATCGATTATGATTGCATTGTTCCTCCGCTGACCGTCCGTTTTCCGCGGCCGGGGGACAGAATCCGGCCGCTCGGCATGGCGGGGACGAAAAAATTGAAAAACGAGTTTATCGACCGGAAAATCCCTCTTCAAAAGAGGAAGCGTACTCCTGTGCTCACCGATGCACTTTCCGTGCTCTGGATCGTCGGCTCCGTGCTCAGCGACCGTGTGAAGATCACCGGCAGCACGAAGAAAATTCTGAAAATAGAAATAATTTGAAATAATGTTGCGGTTAATGTAGAGAAAAAACCCTGTATAAAACGCTTTTTCCGTTAAGGAGACGATTCGATTGAACCCGCTGCAAAAAAACATCGCCCTCTGGCTGGTGATCAGCCTCGTGTTTGTCCTTCTCTACCATCTTTTCAGCCAGCCCAAGAGTGTTCAGGGAACGCTGATCTTCAGCGATTTTGTGGGTCAGGTTGAAAAGGGACAGGTGACGGAGGTGACCATTCAGGGAGAGAACATCACAGGCAAACTCGCCGACGGCAAAACTTTCAAAACCTATATGCCCAAAGATGCACAGCTCATGCCCCTGCTCCGGGAAAAAAACGTGCGGGTGTCCGCCAAACCGGCCGAGGACGCTCCCTGGTACATGAATATCCTGATTTCCTGGTTTCCCATGCTGCTTCTCATCGGCATCTGGATCTTCTTCATGCGCCAGATGCAGTCCGGGGGCGGGAAGGCCATGGCCTTCGGAAAGAGCAGAGCGAGGCTCGTCACCGACAAGTCGAAGAAAGTGACCTTCGCGGATGTGGCCGGCGTCGACGAGGCCAAGGCCGAACTCGAAGAGGTGATCGAATTCCTGAGAGACCCCAAGAAATTTACGCGACTGGGAGGCCGCATCCCAAAAGGCCTTCTGCTGGTCGGCCAGCCGGGTACGGGAAAAACCCTTCTGGCCCGGGCGATTGCCGGGGAAGCGGATGTTCCTTTCCTGAGCATCAGCGGTTCCGATTTCGTTGAGATGTTCGTCGGTGTCGGGGCCTCCCGCGTGCGGGACCTTTTCAACCAGGGAAAGAAAAACGCTCCCTGCATCATCTTCATTGACGAAATTGACGCCGTCGGCAGGCACCGGGGCGCCGGTCTGGGCGGCGGGCATGATGAACGGGAACAGACCCTGAACCAGCTGCTCGTGGAAATGGACGGCTTTGAATCCAACGAGGGGGTCATCCTGGTTTCGGCCACGAACCGCCCGGACGTCCTCGATCCGGCCCTTCTCAGGCCGGGGCGCTTCGACCGGCAGGTGGTCGTTCCGCTTCCCGATGTCAGGGGCAGGGAAAAAATCTTCGGGGTGCACGCCAAGAAAACGACCCTGGCCGATGACGTGAACTTCGGGGTGATCGCCCGCGGCACACCGGGGTTTTCCGGTGCGGACATCGAGAACCTCGTGAATGAGGCCGTGTTGTTCGCGGCCCGGCTGGGCAAGGAAAAGGTCTTTATGAGCGACTTCGAATTCGCCAAGGACAAGGTTCTCATGGGTGTGGAAAGAAAAAGCATGGTGATCAGTGACGAGGAAAAGCGAAACACGGCCTACCACGAATCCGGCCATGCGCTCGTGGCCAGGCTGTTGCCGGGCACGGATCCGATCCACAAGGTGACGATCATTCCGAGGGGCAGGGCACTGGGCCTCACCCAGCAGCTCCCGGAGGATGAAAAGCACACCTATCCGATGAAATATCTATTGAACAATATTGCCATTCTGCTGGGCGGGAGAGCGGCGGAAGAACTGATTCTGAAAGACTTCACCACCGGCTCCGGCAACGATATTGAAAGGGCGACGAACCTTGCCCGGAAAATGGTTTGCGAGTGGGGTATGAGCGAGACCATGGGACCCCTGACCTACGGCAAGAAAGAGGAACAGATCTTCCTGGGTCGCGAGTTCGCGACACACAAGGACTACAGCGAGGACACGGCGAAGCGAATAGACGAGGAAGTGACCCGGATCGTTTCAGACAGTTATGAAAAAGCCAGGCAGCTCCTTCTGGATCATATCGATGCGCTGAACAATATCGCGTTGCAGCTCCTGGAAAAAGAGGTGTTGAACACCGCGGAGCTGGATGAAATCATCGGCATCCGCAGCAGCTCTCCGGACGAAGCGGGGACATCCGCATCCCCGAAGCAGTGAGACCGGGCTCTTCATGGACGACGAAAACAAAAGGGGAGAATATCCCCTGAGGTCCCTGTCATGGACATCTGAGCATGAAGCTGCCGAGATCCTGAGACAGATGGATGTGGATCCTTACGGGATCGCGGCCATGGTCCCCAAAATGGCCAATGTGAACATCCATGTCCAGGGGCTTCCCTGCAAAGTGGCCAACATCATCAAGCAGGAAATGCTGTCCATCGGCGGCGACGCGGCCGTGGCAAGAGGGTCGGTCTCGTGCAGCATCGAAAAGACGGACCTGGTCCTGATCGGTACGCGCAAGCAGATCCGGCGATTCACGGAAAAGATCGCTTTCCAGCCCTTCGGCTTGGCGGTTCTGGCGGATGCCCTTCGAATGTTGCTTGAAAATCTGGCAGTCAAGCGATGGGAGATCCGGACCGGTCGGCGCGTCATGATTCTGGGTGATCGGACCCTTGTCATGGGAATCCTGAATGTTACCCCCGATTCCTTCTCCGACGGGGGACGTTTTGAATCTCCGGAAGATGCGGTTGCCTGCGGCCTGCAAATGGTTGCCGACGGCGCGGATATGCTCGATGTCGGCGGGGAATCTACGCGGCCGGGCGCCGTTCCGGTCCCTTTGAAGGAGGAGCTTCGGCGTACCCTCCCAGTGATTCGGAGCCTGTCCGGACAGGTCGATGTTCCCATTTCCATCGATACCACCAAGGCGGTGGTCGCGCGGGAGGCGGTTGCTGCGGGCGCGGAGGTCATCAACGACATCAGTGCCATGCGACTCGATGACCAAATGGCGAAGGTCATGGCGCAATCCGGCGCGGGACTCGTGTTCATGCACATGCGGGGCGTTCCCAAAACGATGCAGCAGGGCGATCTGCACTATCCGTCTCTGCAGGGGGAGATCATCGAATTTTTCCGCGAGCGGCTGAGAACAGCGCAGGCAGCGGGCATCCCGCCCGAACAGGTCATTATCGATCCGGGAATCGGCTTTGGCAAAACGAGGGGCGACAGCCTGAAGCTGATCAGACACCTGCCTGAGTTCAAGGTCCTGGGCAGGCCCATCCTGACCGGCCCGTCGCGGAAATCTTTTTTGGAAAAGCAAGGGGATCGCGGAGCCGCCGACCTTACGGCAAGAACGGCGGCGGCCGTGACGGCTGCCATCATGAATGGGTGCCAGATCGTCAGGGTCCACGATGTCCGGGAAATGAAAGGTGTGGCGGCCGTCGCGGATGCCATCGCAAGGGTATGACCATGATTGCAGGAATCGGGATCGATCTGGTAAGCGTCGGGCGGCTGAAGAGGATTCTCGACCGGTGGGACAGGCGTTTCACGGCCAGGGTTTACACGCAGCGGGAAATGGATTATTGCTACAAAAAGGCGTTTCCCGCCATTCACTTTTCCGCCCGTTTTGCTGCAAAGGAATCATTTCTCAAAGCCCTCGGGATCGGAATCGGCATGGGTGTGCATTTGAAAGATATCGAGGTCGTCAACAGCCCGAAAGGTCAGCCGGAACTGGTCGTGCACCGTGAAGCGGAAGCAATGCTCGCGCAGCAGTGCATCCGGCGTCTGCAGTTGAGCCTGACCCATACTTCCGAATATGCATCGGCAATGGTGATCCTGGAGAAATGAAACCATTGCAATTTATATCTGAAAGTCCGGCGGCGACTTTTCGCATCGGGAATGTCCTTGGTGAACGTCTGGGTGAAGGGGATATTGTGGCGCTTACAGGTGAACTGGGATCGGGAAAAACATGTCTCACCCAGGGAATTGCGAGAGGGCTTGGCGTCCCGGAGTCCTACCGGATCACCAGTCCGACCTTTACCCTGGCGAATGAATATCCAGGCCGGTTGCGCCTGACTCATTTGGATGTCTACCGCCTTTCCGGTTCGCAGGACCTGCAGGACCTGGGATATGAGGAATTTTTTTTTGGCAGGGGCGTTACCGTCATCGAGTGGGCGGAAAAAATACGGGATGTGATTCCGGAGAAGTCCATATGGGTTGCAATGGCCTATGTGGACCAGAACCGGCGGAGCGTTGAAATAACCGGCCGGAAAGATCGCATGGCCGCGATCTCAAAAGCATTGAAAGAGGGAGGTTTTTAAAGCATGGCGCTTGTGGTTCAAAAATACGGCGGTACATCCGTAGCCAATATCGCCAAGATTGAGAACGTCGCCCGCAGGGTGATCCGGGCAAAGGAGGAGGGGAACCAGGTTGTCGTGGTTCTCTCGGCCATGGCCGGTGAAACGGACCGGCTGATCAGTCTGGCGCATCAGGTGGCCGATGATCCGGACGGAAGGGAATACGATGCCCTGATTTCGACGGGGGAACAGGTCACCGTAACCCTGCTGGCGATGATGCTGAACCGGCTCGGCTACAAGGCGAAATCCTATCTGGGTTTTCAGGTAAAGATCCTCACGGATCAGGCTTACAAAAAGGCAAGGATCCTGAGCATCAACAACAAGACGATCAGGAATGAGCTTAAAAAGGGATATATTGTCGTCGTGGCCGGTTTCCAGGGCGTGGATTCCGAAAACAACATCACGACGCTCGGACGGGGCGGTTCCGACACCAGTGCCGTCGCCTTGGCGGCGGCATTGCGCGCAGACGTGTGCGATATCTTCACGGATGTGGACGGCGTCTACACGACGGACCCCAATATCTGCAGAAAGGCCCGCCGGCTGGACAGGATTTCCTACGACGAGATGCTCGAGATGGCCAGGTCGGGAGCGAAAGTGCTCCAGCCCCGGTCCGTTGAAATGGCGAAGAAATTTCAGGTTCCCGTGTATGTCCGGTCTTCTTTTACCGACGATGGCGGGACCCTGGTCACGAAGGAGGATGAGGAGATGGAGAAAGAGGTGATATCCGGTGTAACCTATGACCGGGATCAGGCAAAAATCACGGTCGTCCACGTTCCGGACCGGCCCGGGATCGCGGCGTGGCTTTTCACGCCTTTGGCGGAGCATAACATCGTCGTTGACATGATCATTCAGAACGCAAGCATCGAGGGCTTCACCGATCTGACCTTCACCGTATCCCGAAAGGACATCAGGCAGGCCTCCAGGCTGGTGGAGGAGATATCGAAGGACATCGGCGCCCAGAAGGTGGAAGTGGATGAGAATGTCGCCAAAGTCTCCATTGTCGGTGTCGGCATGATCAGCCACTCCGGTGTGGCCGCCAAAATGTTTGCAACCCTTGCCAGGGAAGGGATCAACATCCTGATGATCAGCACCTCCGAGATCAAGGTTTCCTGCGTCATCCAGGCGAAATACACCGAGCTTGCCGTTATGGTCCTCCACGACGCCTTCGGATTGGATAAAGAATCGTAAATTGTCGACGCCACTCATGAAAAGACAGGCGGACGGATTGATCGCGGTCGTCGTGATCGCCGCCGCCGCCGTCCTTCTCAGGCTGGTCTGTTTAACACCTTCCCCGCACGGCGATATTCAAATGTCCCATGGGGATTCCCGTCACGGACCCATCGCGGTGAAGTTGACGGGCGCTGTTGAAGGGAACGGCATTTATTTTCTTTCCGAAAAGGAGACGCTTGCCGGGCTCCTGAAGATTGCCGGCATTGCGGAGCGGGATCATCCGGATAAGTATGTGCTTGAGAAGACCCTGCAGGCCGGTCAGGCCATTGCCGTTCACGCCGGCAACAGGATGGAGTTCGGGGAAATGGATGCGGCGGAAAGGCTGGCCCTCGATATGCCGATCGACCTCAACCGGGCCACCCTTGAAGACCTGATGCTGGTGTCGGGCATCGGGGAGCGCACTGCCGAGAGGATCCTGTCCTTCAGAGCCGATTCGGGTCCCTTCAAAACCGTTGAAGACCTTCAAAAAATACCCGGCATCAAGGAGAAAAAGCTCTCCCGGCTGCGCAAATACTTTTTCGTCGGAAAGCCTTCCTGAAGATCGGGTCAGTCTCCCGGATCGAATCAGCGGATATCGTTTCTGTATTGATTGAAATAGGCCAGAACGCGCTGCACGTAGTGCTGCGTTTCCTGATAGGGGGGGATCCTGTTGTTGTATTTGGCGACCGCTTTTTCTCCGGCATTGTAAGCGGCCAGGGCCAGGGAGAGATCCCCGCGAAAGACGTTCAGAAGATAGCGAAGGTACCGGACGCCGCCTTCGATATTTTTTTCGGGATGAAAACTGTCATGGACCTGCAGGGAAGAGGCCGTCGCCGGCATGAGCTGCATCAGGCCCCGGGCCCCTTTTCTGGATACGGCCTGGTGGTTGAAGTTTGATTCCGCCTTGATCACCGCCTTCACGAGGGCGGAGTCCACCTTGTATTTTTCAGCGGCCTGTGTGATCAGATGGTCGTACCGGTTGATGTCCGCAGATCTGACCTTGAAAAGAACGCGCTTTTCCCTCAGGATCACGTCGTATTTTACGCCCGTTTCGGTCGGCACATTGGTCAGGTGAATGATGCCTTCCTTATCCACATACCTGTATATGTCCGCCGAACTCGCTGCCGGAAAACTTATGGCACCAGCCATAAAAAAAACGAGTATCAGAAGTTCAATGCGCCGCGATTCAGTCATGCCTGCAACAATCAGTTTCATTCAGAATTATGTTTTTCAAAAGAATGTAATATGTTTCCTTTAATTTAAAACAGATGTTTATTCAAGGGATATTTTAATTTTTTCATGTGATTGCTCCGTGTTTGCCCTTGACATGTCGAGATGTTGATGGTAGTGGAATTTCAGTTTCAAACTCATCATAAAGTCGGGGCGTGGCGCAGTCTGGTAGCGTATCTGAATGGGGTTCAGAGGGTCGGAGGTTCAAATCCTCTCGCCCCGACCAATGAAATCATCATTGCCTATGGTCTTCGCCCGGGTAAAGCCCGGGCTTTTTTTCACTCCGGCAGCCTATCGCTGATCTCTTGCCTTAACAACCCTTTCCAGACTACATGACAACCGGCACATGGATGGTCTGCCATGAATTGCGTTGACAATTGGACGCCCAGTGCATATATACTGTTCAAGTCTATACCTTGGCGAGAGTGGCGGAACTGGAAGACGCACTGGACTTAGGATCCAGCCCGCATTGCGGATAAGGGTTCAAATCCCTTCTCTCGCACCATTCTCACGGATGACCGGGATTAAAGAAAAATCAAGGAGTGCAAATAACGAAAATGTCTGTGAACGTTGAAGAACTGAGCCCTGTAAGGAAAAAGATTTCTTTTGATATTCCCTGGTTGGATGTGCAGAGGGAACTGGAGCACACCTACCGGACCGTCGCCAAAACGGCCCGCATCAAAGGGTTTCGGCAGGGGAAGATACCGAGGAATATTCTGGAAGTTCATTACAAGGATCATGTTGAGGGAGAAGTCATTGCAAGCCTGGTGAACCAGTTTTACTGGGACGCCTTGAAAGAATATGACATCCAGGCGGTCACACAGCCCCAGATCGAGCAGAAAGGCATTGAGAAGGAAAAGAGCTTTGCCTTTTCGGCCACGGTGGAAGTGGAACCCCGTGTCGATCCGGCCGGATATCTGGATCTGGAATTGGAAAAAGAGGAACTGAATGTCACCGATGCCGATGTCGACGCGCGGCTTGGCGAGATTCGGGAGATGTTTGCAACCATGCAGGATATGGAGGAGGACCGGGGGGTGAAGGAAGGAGATTTTGCCACGATCGATTTCCAGGGTTCACTGGATGGCGAGCCCCAAAAGGACATGAAAGCAGATGAGTATTTTCTTGAAATCGGCTCAAAAACGCTGGTTCCCGGTTTCGAGGACCAGTTGATCGGCATGAAAAAGGGCGAATCGAAAGAAGTCCCGGTAAAGTTCCCGGACGATTACCATGCCGAGCATCTGAAGGGGAAAGATGTTCATTTTGCCGTGACGGTCAAGGGGATAAAAGAAAAAAAACTGCCTGAAATCAATGAAGAATTCATCAAGAATTTTGAGAAATACCAGACGCTGGAAGATCTGAAGGCCGAGGTCCGGAAAAACCTCGAAGTGGAAAACAAGGCCCGCATCGGTTCGAATCTCGGCAAGTTCATCGTGGACAAGCTGCTGGAGAACAAGGACAATGAATTCGAGGTGCCGCCTTCCTTCGTGGAGCGTCAGATTTTCCAGATGATGGCGGAGACGCAACGGCACCTGCTGTCCAGGGGCATGGACAAGAAAGCCGCCACGGAAATGACGGTGAAAATGCACGACGCCTACAAGGACGATGCCCGTAAAATCGTTCGGACGGCATTGATCATAAAAAATATCGCAAGAAAAGAGAATATAACCGTTTCGGATGAGGAGCTTCAGGACCGTCTCAAGCTGATCGCCGACAGCCGGGGACAGACCCCCGAGGCGGTGAGGGATGCCCTTGAGAAGGACGACATGCTGGATCACGTCGGAAATGAGGTGCTTCACAACAAGGTCTTTGACTTCATAGAGGCAAAGGCCAGAATCACCATGGTGAAGAAAGACCGCGGCGCGGCAGGGGAGGGGAAGTCATGACCCTGATTCCCATGGTGGTTGAGCAGGACGGCCGGGGCGAGCGGGCCTTTGATATCTATTCCCGGCTGCTGAAAGACCGCATTATCTTCCTGGGAACGGCCATCGACGATCACATTGCGAATCTGGTGATCGCACAGATGCTTTACCTGGAATCGCAGGATCCGGACAAGGAGATATTTTTCTATCTGAACTCGCCGGGCGGCCTGGTGAGTTCCGGGATGGCCATACACGACACCATGCAGTACATCAAACCGCCTGTCTGCACCTTCTGCATGGGACAGGCCGCAAGCATGGGCGCCCTGCTGCTGGCAGCCGGACAAAAGGGCAAGCGCTATGCACTGCCGCATGCAAGGATTCTGATTCACCAGCCTCTGGGTGGCTTTCAGGGCCAGGCGACAGACATAGACATTCAGGCGCGGGAGATTCTTCGTTTGAAGGAGGAATTGAATGGTATCCTTGCGGAACTGACGGGTCAATCCCTGACCAAGATTCAAACGGACACGGAGCGAGACTACTACATGACCAGTAAGCAGGCCAAAGAATATGGAATCATTGATGAAATAATAATGAAGCGGGTTTAAGGGGAAATTATTAATGGCAAAAAAGGGGAAAGAATATCAGGGTGGGCAGGGGATGCTTTTCTGTTCATTCTGTGGAAAGAACCAGAACGAGGTGCTGAAACTGGTTGCGGGCCCGACGGCTTATATCTGCGACGAGTGCATCGAACTGTGCCGTTGCATCGTTGAGGAGGAAGCCGAAGCAAAGCCGAAGGAGGAGGCCGGCAAGGGGATTCCCGAGCCAAAGGCCATCAAGAAGTTTCTGGATCAGTATGTGATCGGACAGGAAAGGACCAAAAAAATCCTGTCCGTGGCCGTTTACAATCATTACAAGCGGCTGTTCTCCAATGCGGATCTCCAGGGCGTTGACATCCAGAAGAGCAATGTCCTGCTGATCGGCCCCACGGGGTCCGGCAAAACGTTGCTCGCCAAAACGCTGGCCAAGCTCTTGAACGTTCCCTTCACCATTGCCGATGCCACGACGCTCACGGAGGCTGGTTATGTGGGTGAAGATGTCGAAAACATCATATTGAGCCTGCTGCAGAATGCCGACTATGATGTTGCCAGGGCGTCGAAGGGAATTGTCTACATCGACGAGATCGACAAGATCGCAAAGAAATCCGGCAACCCTTCCATCACGCGGGATGTATCCGGGGAGGGTGTCCAGCAGGCCCTGCTGAAGATCATCGAAGGAACCATGGCAAATATTCCTCCGAAGGGCGGGAGAAAGCATCCCCAGCAGGAATTCATTCAGGTGGACACGACGAATATCCTTTTCATCTGCGGCGGCGCGTTCAATGATCTGGAAGACATCATTGCCAAACGCATCGGCGTAAACAAGATGGGTTTCGGCGCGGACATCAAGAGCAAGAAGGAGAAAAAAGTGGGGGAACTCCTGGCCGAGGTGCAGCCGGAGGATCTGCTGAAATTCGGGTTGATTCCCGAATTTGTCGGACGGCTGCCGGTGATTGCCACCTTGAACGAACTGAACCAGGATGATCTGATCCGGATCCTGGTGGAGCCGAAAGACGCCATCACGAAACAGTACGCGAAGCTGTTTGAGCTGGAAAAGGTGAGGCTCAAGTTCACGGACGGGGCGCTCAGGGCCATCGCGAAGCTGTCCGCGGAAAGGAAGGCCGGAGCGCGCGGACTCCGCGCCATCATGGAAAATACGATGCTGGAGATCATGTACGATATTCCATCCCGCAGCGACGTGCGGGAATGCGTCATCAGCGAGGATGTGGTCTTGGACCGCGAACACCCGATCCTGCTTTTTGAGAAGCAGTCGGAAACCGCATAGAATACAGGATGCATATGTTTGATTTCATGAAGAACAAAGATAAAGGCGAGAAGACCATTTCCGTCCCCCTGCTGCCCCTGCGCGACGTGGTCGTCTTTCCCCATATGATTGTGCCGCTTTTTGTGGGCCGTGAGAAGTCGATCGCCGCGCTTGAATCCGCCATGAAGTACGAGAAGGGAATTTTCATGGTTGCGCAGAAGAGCGCGCAGAAAGATGAGCCTCTTGAAGAGGACATCTACCGGATCGGGACGCTCGGCATCATCATTCAGCTCCTCAGGCTGCCCGACGGAACCGTCAAGGTTCTGGTCGAAGGCAAGCAGCGAGGCGTGATCAAGGAATATCTTCCAAATCCCGATTTTTTCATGGTCAGCGTCGAAGAGCAGGAGGAGACCGAGGACCAGGATTACGTCAAGACGGAAGCCCTGATGCGGAGCATCCGGGAAGCCTTTGAAACCTATGTGAAGCTGAGCAAGAAGGTTCATATCGAAATGGTGGGAACGATCGCCTCCATCGAAGGCGCGTCCAAGCTGGCGGATGTCATTGTGTCCCACATCGGGATCAAGCTGGATGACAAGCAGCGGATCCTCGAGATCGTCAATGTCAACACCCGGCTCGAGACCATCTATGAACTGATGCTGGGGGAGATCGAGATCCTTCAGGTGGAGGAAAAGATCAAGCGGCGCGTCAAGAAGCAGATGGAGAAGACCCAGAAGGATTATTACCTGAACGAGCAGATGCGAGCCATCCAGAAGGAGATGGGCGAAAAGGATGATTTCAAAAGCGAGATCTCGGAGCTCGAAAAAAAGCTGAAGGCTAAAAAAATGTCCGAGGAAGCCCAGAAAAAGGTCAAGGCAGAGATCAAGAAACTGCAGATGATGGCCCCGATGTCTGCGGAAGCGACAGTTTCCCGCAATTACATCGACTGGCTGCTCGACATGCCCTGGTTTGAAAAAACGGAGAACAAGAACACCCTCAAGGAGTCCGAGGCCATTCTGGAAGAGGATCACTATGGGCTGAAACAGGTCAAAGAGCGGATTCTCGAATATCTGGCGGTGCAGTCGCTGATCAAGAAGAACAAGGGCTCGATTCTTTGCCTGGTCGGCCCTCCGGGCGTCGGAAAAACATCCATCGCCAAGTCGGTTGCCCGCGCGACGAACCGGAAATTTGTCCGCCTGTCTCTCGGGGGTGTCAGGGACGAAGCGGAAATCCGGGGTCATCGCCGGACCTACATCGGGGCGCTGCCCGGCAAGATCATCCAGTTGCTGAAAAAGGCGGGTTCCAACAACCCCGTGTTCTGCCTCGATGAGGTGGACAAATTGAGTTCCGATTTCCGGGGGGACCCCTCCTCGGCTTTGCTCGAAGTCCTTGATCCGGAGCAGAACAATGCCTTCAACGACAACTATCTCGAAGTGGATTATGACCTTTCGGATGTCATGTTCATTACGACGGCCAACGTGCTCCAGACCATTCCGGCGCCCCTCCAGGACCGGATGGAGGTCATCCGGATTGCCGGCTACACGGAACCTGAAAAAATGAATATTGCCCGGAAATTTCTCGTGTCGAAGTCCATGGAGGCGAACGGCCTTACCGGTGACAATATCGTTTTTTCGGAAGGTGCGCTTATGACCATCATCCGCCAGTACACCCGTGAAGCAGGCGTGCGGAACATGGAGCGGGAAATCTCTTCCATCTGCAGGAAGGTTGCCCGTGAGATCGTAACCAACGGCACCGCCGGGGTGATCCGGATCTCTTCGAAAACCGTGTCAAAATATCTCGGTATTCCGAAATTCCGGCACGGGGAAACGGAAGGGAAGGACAGCATCGGACTGGCCGTCGGTCTTGCCTGGACAGAGGTGGGCGGTGAGCTTCTGGCCATTGAAGTTTCCCTGATGAAGGGGGCGGGCAAAATGATCATGACCGGCAAACTGGGCGACGTGATGCAGGAATCGGTGCAGGCCGCACTGACCTATGTTCGCGCCCGGGCGGAGCAGTTCGGTCTGCCGGACAATTTTTACAAGGAGACGGACATCCATATCCATATGCCGGAAGGGGCCATTCCCAAGGACGGGCCTTCCGCCGGAATCGCCATGGCGACGGCGATTGCGTCCGCCTTCATCAAGAGAAAGGTCCGCGGCGACCTGGCCATGACCGGTGAAATCACGCTGCGCGGCAGAGTGCTTCCCATCGGCGGCCTCAAGGAGAAGCTTCTGGCGGCCCATCGCGCCAATCTCAAAACGGTCGTCATACCGAAAGACAACGAGAAAGACCTGACCGAAGTCCCGGCAAATGTCGTCAAGGCCCTGGAAATCATATTCGTGGAGCATATGGATGAGGTCATGAAGATTGCCCTGCTCCCCGGAGGCGAGCCGGAGCCGGTGAAGCGTGACGTTTGTGATGTGGAACCCCTGATGAACCTGCCGCCGCCGGTGATGCCGGTGATCAACACGCCGCAGGTCCCCGTCAATCATTAAAGGCTTGACAAGCACATCCGTTCCTGTTAGAAACCAGTCCCTGCCGCGAGGTAGAACGATGGGCGGGTAGCTCAGCTGGGAGAGCGCCACGCTTACACCGTGGATGTCACAGGTTCAAGTCCTGTTCCGCCTACCATGCATGTTACGATGAAGCCGTTGGGGTTTCATTGAGTAAGCGTTGAATTTGATTGGTACGGGGTCGTAGTTAAGTCGGTTATAACGCCGGCCTGTCACGCCGGAGGCCGTGGGTTCGAGCCCCATCGACCCCGCCAGATACCGGAGGGGGTTAGAAGAAATTCTAACCCCCTTTTTTATGCATTTTCAAATTGAAATGACATTTTGAAATGCCGTTGACAAAAACCGCGGGATTCACGAAAATATACGGACATTGAGGTGTTATGAAATGGCTGTGGAATCTCTCAAATCCTGCGACTTTCGCATCGTCTGTGGCCCGTCGGACGACCGCGTCCGGGATTTTCTTGTCCCGGCCCTGTCGCTCAGCGTCAGCTATGACTGCATGATCGGAAAATTTTCCGCTTCCGCACTGGCGGACGCCACTGACGGCCTGTCCCCTCTGATCAGGAACGGCGGGAGCATGCGCATCCTGGCAGGATTCGCTTTCGACGAGGCGGATCTCTCCGTGGTCCGCAATAAGCGCGAGTTGAGCGGGATTCTGATCGGCAGGCTCACGCCTCTTTTTGACATCGAGGATCCGGTGATCCGGCGGAAGCTGGAAATCCTGGCCTGGATGGCTGCCCATGAAAAACTCCAGATTCGGCTTCTTCTGCCCCGGAAAAACGGGAAAATCCTTTCCGCGCAGCGTACCGGCGGTGGCATCGTGCCAAAGACGGGCATTTTCACGGACGGCGAAGGCCGGAAAGTTTCCATGCTCGCATGGTTGAACACAGCGGAGCATTTTTTCGTGTTTAAATCCTGGGATGAAAGCGCCCCTTACCTCGAGGCGGTAGGCCGGCATTTCGAGGAACTATGGGAGGGCAGGGAGCCGGGCTGGCTGACCTTGCCCCTTCCCTCGGTTCTTGCGGATCGCCTGGTTCAGTTGCGGCCGCTGAAATCGCCGGTTCGGGATGCCCTGGAGAATGTCGCGCTCGTCCGGCCCGAAATTGACCCCACCCTGAGGGAAAAGCTTTTTTTCCAATTCCTGCGGGATTTTAACCGATTACCGGGTGGTCCGGCATATCCGCCCGCTTCGGAACTCGAGACGGTGTTGACCGGTTCCGGAACGTTGAAGGCCTGCTGGGAACGGCATCCGGAAATCCACGATGCCTGGATTCTGCGCTGGCAGGGAAAGCGGATTGCGGTCACTTTTTACCGGGAGATCTTCGACCGTCACCCCGAAACGCTGAGCCTGCTCAGTTTTGGGGACTCCCTCCTGAATGCTCTTCTGCAGGGCATCGCGGCACTGAAGGCACCGGAGTCCTGCCAAATTCCTTTGGTCCGATTCGCCGCTGAGGCGCCCGTCCCTGTGGCGGCCTATTATGATCTCGGCGCGGAAGAGATCAGGCCGGTGACAACACTGGCGGAACTCGCATCTGCAGCGGACGCGAAAATGAGAGCAGGCGGGCCCTCTGTCGTTGCGGAGGCGCGGGCACGGGAGCATTTCAATGCCCTGGTCCGGAATCAACTGAAAGCCCGGACGCAAAGTCGCCAGGTCCTTCAGCGGACCGCCCTGCGCAAGCTTGAGGAGAAGGGAAAAAGCATCCTTGTGAGGTCGGCGCTGTGCGACATTGCGCGGTCCAGGCACGCCACGCTGTTCGATCAGAACCTCATCGCTGCAGGTTTCGACGAACAAACCATTCTGAGACAGGGGGAAAAAAGCCAATCGCTGGCCGAGCTGCTTTCTTTTGTCCATACCGGCGGCATCAAGCCGGTCATTTCCGACCCTTTCTGGACCGAAGTCGACGGAAAACCGGAAAAAACGATCCGGAGCGCTGAAGATGTCCTGCTGAAAGAGGCCCGTGAACTGCTCAGGGCGATGGCGGAGCTGAGAGACAAACCCCTGGAAGGCGACAAAGCGCCGGCCATTGAGCGGAGCGGATTTTATAGACAGCCCCAGCGGGAAAAACAGCCCCTGATGCTGGCTGTTGCCCCGCCGAAGAAAGAGCGGTTTACCCGCTATCTGCCCTTTTACACGATCGCGACGGCAGCCGAAAAATTCGGCAGTGGCGGCGTTGTCAAGGAAGAGGGATGGATGGAAGCGGCGATGGACCACAAGCCGAAAAAAACGATGTTTGTCACACAGATCCAGGGCCGGTCCATGGCGCCTGTCATGGCTGAAGGAAGCCTGGCCGTCTTTGATAGCGATGTTCCGGCCGTGCCGGACGGCCTGATCCTGATGGTAATGAACCGGGGCATTGATGATCCGGACCTGGGAGAAGGCGTCACCATCCGGCGCTGTCACTTTTCCAAGCGCATCGGCGCGGGAAAAATTTTCCGTTATCCGGAAATCCTGCTGGAGCCGGAAAACCCGGAATATGAAACGATTCTTCTGAAGGATGTCGCATCCGGCGACCTCAGGATCATCGGCAAATATGTCGGCGGAATTTGAGCCGTCAACACTTGCCTTTTGAAGGGTCCTGTAATAGATTATTGCAACTTGCGAAAAGGATGCGGAAAGGACAGGTTGCGTTTTTTAACATCATGACGTCATGAAATACGAAGGAATGATCATCAGGCCTCCCAGCGAGGCATACAGTTTGCTGCTGCAGGTGACCGTGGGGTGTTCCCACAACAAATGCAGCTTCTGTCCGACCTACAAGGGCGTGAAATTCCGGATCAAGTCCTTCTCCGAAATCGAGGAGGACATTCTGGAGGCGGGTCATTACCGTTCCGTCGAAAAGGTGTTCCTCTGCGACGGGGATGCGCTGATCATTCCCCAGACCCGCCTTCTGCAAATCCTTGAATCCATTCGCACGCATATCAAGGGGGTAAAGAGGGTCGGGTGCTACGCCAACGCCAAGAGCATCCTGAGAAAATCCACGGAAGACCTTGCCCGGTTGCGGGATGCCGGTTTGAAGATCGTCTATCTGGGCGTGGAGACGGGCAACGAGGAACTGCTGAAGCAGATCGACAAAGGCGCAACCCGCGCGCAGATGGTTGAAGCGGGGCGACGCATCAAAGATGCGGGGATCAGCCTTTCCGTAACGGTCCTGCTGGGTATCGGCGGGATCGAAAAGAGCGTCGCCCACGCCTTCGACACAGCGGGTATTCTCACGGAGATCGATCCGGATTACGTGGGCGCCCTGACAGTCATGGTTGTGCCGGGGACGCCCCTGCACGAGGATTGCCTCAGGGGAAAGGTCATCCTGCCCGACACCTTCGGTTTCCTCAGGGAACTGGAGATCATGATCGCCCGCGCGGATTTCTCGAACTGCTTTTTCACATCCAACCACGCCTCGAACTACCTGCCCGTCCGTGCCAGGCTTCCCGAGGAAAAGGAAAGGACCGTCCGCATGATCCGTCACGTCATCCAGACCGGGGACAACCGGCGATTGCGCCCGGAGCACATGCGCGGCCTGTGAGGAGTAACCGATTTTAAGGAAAAAGATTACAGCAAGGATCAAGGGGATTTTTTCCGCCAAGGATTCATCCCACCTGGAGAAGGAAATCCACTCCATCATCGAGGCCGGCGAGGAAGACGGGCTCATCGATCCGCAGTCGGGGGAGATGATCCAGAGCATCCTGGAGTTCAGGGATACGATTGTCCGTGAAGTCATGATCCCGAGGACGGAAATGATGGCCATCCAGAGCGACACGCCGATCGAAGAGATCAACGCTCTGATCACACGGTACGGCCATACCCGGATGCCCGTGTACAGCGGCAGCGTCGATAATATCGTCGGCATCCTGAACGTAAAAGACCTCCTCAAGTTCTGGTCAAAGCCGGTCAGCGAGGGCGATATTCTCTCCATTCTGCGAAAGCCCTACTACATTCCGGAAACCAAGAATACCCACCTTCTCCTGCATGAGCTGAAGCAGCGGAAGTACCACATGGCCATTGTGATCGACGAGTACGGCGGGACATCCGGGCTGGTCACGCTGGAGGACCTGATCGAGGAAATCGTTGGCGAAATCCATGACGAGCATGACGCCCGGGACAAAGGGATCCTCGAACTGCCGGACGGATATATTCTCGCAGACGGCAGGACGGAAATCGAGAAGATCGAGGAGCATTTCGGCGTCAACTTCCCGGAAGGGGAATATGAAACCCTGGGAGGCCTGATCCTTCACGAGATTCGTAAAATCCCCGTCACCGGCGAAACGGTACGGATCGAAAACTTTGAAATGATCATTGAATCTGCCGACGAGCGGAGCATCAAGAAAGTCAAGATCAAGCGATTGTCCGACGATCAGAACGGCACGGAGATATGAGCAAAGGCAATCGTTTTGGGGATTGACATCAGGACATTATTCAGCGCTTTGCTTTCCGGCACGCTGATTTTTCTTTCTTTTCCCAAGTTCGGCTCGGGAATCCTTGCCTGGGTGGCCTTCGTTCCGCTTTTCCATGCCCTGCAGGGGAAAGGGGTCGGTCAGGGGCTGATGACCGGTTTTGCCGCCGGGTTTTCCGCCTGCATCGGGATTTTCTACTGGATTGCCTTCGTTGTCGTCAATTATGGCTACCTTCCCGTTGCCGCCGGCATCGCCGTCATGCTGCTCCTTGCCGCATATCTGGCTCTCTACGTGGCGTTGTTTTCCGCGGGCATCGTCTGCTTCAGCCAAAGGGGGATTCCCCTGATCTGTTCGGCGCCATTGCTATGGACATGCCTGGAGTACGGGAAATCTCATCTCCTCACGGGGTTTCCCTGGGCAAACCTTGGGCATTCCCAGTACCTCTACGTTCCCATGATCCAGATCGCCGATGTGACCGGTGTCTTCGGCTTGAGCTTTGCCATCGTTTTCATCAATGCCGTTGTCTTCGATGCCTTCAGGGCCTGGCGATCGAAGAACCGCAGCCGGATGTTGAACCGGCAGATATCGACGGAAGTCATCGCCGGTTTTGTTCTGCTGGCGGTACTGTCCGGGTACGGCGTGATGCGGGCCGGCGAGATCAGGAAAACGATGGAGAAGGCACATGTCATGCCCGTCAGTCTCGTCCAGGGGAACATCGATCAGAGCATCAAGTGGCATCAGGCCTTTCAACAGGAGACAGTCCGCATCTACACAACCCTTTCCCGGCAGTCGGCGCCTTCTGGAGGAGGGTTGATCGTCTGGCCGGAAACGGCCGCTCCTTTCTTTTTCCAGGACCGGGTCGACATGCACCGCGATGTGGTTTCTCTGGCCCTGCAGACGGGTGACTGGCTTCTTTTCGGAAGCCCCAGTTACCGTCGGGAAGGGGATACCCTCGCTTTCCAGAACAGCGCCTTCCTGCTCTCTCCGGAGGGCAGGATTGAAGGGCAGTACGACAAGGTGCACCTGGTGCCCTACGGTGAATACGTGCCGTTGCGGCGATTTTTCCCCTTTATCAGCAAACTGGTGGTGGGGATCGGTGACTTCCGTAGCGGTCCCGGATATGAACCACTCCTGATGCATGGCAGTCAGCGCCAAAGAAGGCTTGGCGTCATGATCTGTTACGAGGGAATCCTGCCGGAGGCGGGCCGGACTTACCGGCAGCGTGGCGCCGACCTGCTGGTGAACATTACCAATGATGCCTGGTTCGGAAACACGTCGGCGCCCCACCAGCATCTGTCCATGACCGTTTTCAGGGCCGTCGAAAACCGGCTGTTTCTGGTACGGGCAGCGAATACCGGGATCAGCGCGATCATAGATCCGGCGGGTATGATTGCCGACCGCAGCCGGCTGTTTGAAAAAGCGACCCTGCAGGGAACCGTCCGGTTTCTGGACATGAAAAGTTTCTATTCGGCCCGCGGCGATGTCTTTGTTTATGGTTGCATGATCGGTCTGATCCTGATATTTATGATTTCATTAAGAAAGAGGAGGCGGAAAAATGATTGAGGGACTGCCGGAAACACTGAACGATGTGAGGAAAAGGGTCGAACGGCTCGGAGAATGTCTTTGACATACCGGACAAGGAAAACGGCATCAAAGAACTGGAACAGCTCTCCGCCCGGGATGATTTGTGGAGTGAGCCGGATAAGGCCCGGGACATCCTGAGGAAAAAAACGAGACTGGAGACGGTCGTCGGCCAATGGAAAAAACTGAAGGGGACTGCCGACGATCTGGAAATCCTCTACGATCTGGCGAAGGGCGAAAATGATGAAGCGGCCCTGGCGGAAGTGGACCGTGATCTGGAATCTCTGAAGACCTCCGTGCGGAATGAAGAGCTCCGGATGATGCTGGGTTCGGAGCAGGACCCCATGGACGCCATCATGTCCATTCATGCGGGAGCCGGCGGAACGGAAGCGCAGGACTGGGCCGAAATGCTGCTGCGCATGTACCTGCGCTGGGCGGAGCGGAGAGGATTCAAGGCCACCATCATCGATTACCTGCCGGGGGATGAAGCGGGCGTCAAAAGCGTGTCCCTGACGCTTGAAGGAGAATATGCCTACGGGTATGCCAAAGCCGAGATCGGCATCCATCGACTGGTCCGCATATCGCCTTTCGATGCCGGGGCCAGGCGGCATACCTCTTTTGCATCCGTCTTTGTTTATCCGGAGGTTGACGACGAGATTGTCGTGGAAATCGACGACGGCGATCTTCGCATCGACACCTACCGTTCCACGGGAGCGGGCGGGCAGCATGTGAACAAGACGGACTCCGCCGTCCGTATCACCCATCTGCCCACGGGCATCGTCGTGCAATGCCAGAATGAAAGATCGCAGCATAAAAACAAGGCGATGGCGATGAAATATTTAAAATCGAGACTGTACGAACTGAAACTTCAGGAGCAGAACGCGAAGCTCGATGAAGTCAATAAGTCGAAAAAGGAGATTGCCTGGGGGAGCCAGATACGTTCTTACGTGCTCCATCCCTACAAGATGATCAAAGATCACCGGACCAATCTGGAAGTGGGAAATGTCGGCCGTGTCCTGGATGGAGACATCGATGCCTTCATCGAGGCATATCTTCTTTCCGCGGCTTAGGTTGCCGTGAACCATAAATTTTTTCGCTTTGGCAAAAATGACGCTTGTGTTATAAATAAAAAGATGAGTCAGAGATTTCCAGAAAAGGAGTATGCAAACGTGTCGAAATATCAAATAAGCAATATCGCCTGCCTGTTTTTTGTGTTTTCTTTCTTCATTCCAAGTCCTCTTATTTTACCGTCCGTTGTTTACGGGCAGTCGACGCTTGGCAATCTCGTTTCCAGTCTCGTACCGGGAGCCGAAAAAGGCGGTCTGACGGAAAATGCAACGATCCATGCACAGCTCGATATAAACAACGGTTTGACGGACGGTGCCGCCGATACAAACGGGAACCGGAAGATCCGGGAAGAAGAACAGAACATCATGGAGGAGGCGCTGACGCTGCTGGAGGAATCCGAGGAATACTGGAAAAAGGGTGATCTGGAAAACGCGCTGGAGCTGCTCGACGAGGCCTATGCCCTCATTATCGAAACGGACGACGACCCGGCCATCGCCAGGCAGAAGGACGACCTGAGGCTGCTTATATCCAAACGCATCCTCGCCATCTATTCGTCCAAGCAGACGACGACCGTCGGGGTCCGCAGCGAAATTCCCATGACTATGAACGCCGATGTGGAAAAGGAAATCCGAAGTTTTCAAAGTTTCGAAAGGGATTTCTTTGTTGCCGCATACCAGCGGTCCGGATTGCACCGCCCCATGATCCTCAAGGAACTCAAGAAGGCAGGCCTGCCGGAGGAACTCTCCTGGCTCCCTCTGGTGGAGAGCGGTTTCAAGATTTCCGCCCTCTCAAAGGCCCGGGCGCTGGGCCTCTGGCAGTTTATTCCCTCGACGGGCTTTAAATACGGACTCAACCGCAGTGATTGGATCGACGAAAGGATGGATGCACAAAAATCGACCCGTGCCGCTATCGGTTACCTGAAAGACCTGCACGCCATGTTCGGTGACTGGATGACCGTCCTGGCTGCCTACAATTGCGGAGAGTACCGGGTCCTCCGCGTGATTTCCGGTCAGCACATGAACTATCTCGACCGCTTCTGGGACCTCTACCACCAGCTTCCCTACGAGACGGCGCGCTATGTGCCCCGCTTTCTGGCCACGCTTCACATCATCAAAGACCCTGCGAAATACGGTATGGATCTCGGCCAGCCGCGGGAGAAAGAATTGCCCTTTGAAATTGTCAAGACCCGTAAAAACATGAAGCTTCAGGATATCGCGAAAGGGCTCGAAATCCCCGAAGACACCCTGATCGGCTTGAACCCCGAACTCAGGCACAAGATGACCCCGGACCGTGAATATGACTTGAAGGTGCCCCTGGAAGCGGCGGACAAATTTGCCAAGGTCGCCGACAGCATCCCGGAGGGCGAAAAACCGAAACTGGTGGTCAGGACAGCGGCCGGAAAAAGCGGATTCAAGCGACACAAAGTGAAGCGGGGCGAGACCAAGGCATCCATCGCCAGACGGTACGGCATTCCCGTCGGTGCGCTGATGGCCTGCAACAACCTTTCCGGAAAGAGATCCCTTCGCGTCGGGCAGAGCCTGAAAGTGCCGGCACGTTCCGTCAAAGCGTCAAGCGGCAAGCCGTCCGACAGGGACAGCAAAGTTGCGGTCAATAACGGCGCACAGATAATCCGCTACAAAGTGAAAAAAGGGGATTCCCTGTCATCTCTGGCCCAGCGCTTCAAGACCACCCCCTCGGAAATCAAAAAGCAGAATCGGATCCGCGGAAACAAGATCCAGACGGGGCAGATCATTCGCATCGGAGGCCAGGCGGAAACATCGGAGGCGGAACCGGATCGCCGGGAAGACAGCGGGAAAAAGACAAATCAAAGTCCAAAGGTTGCCCAGACGGGTACTGCAGGCGAGTCGGCGGGAAGCATGGTCTATAAGGTGAAAAAAGGCGACAGTCTCGACAGAATTGCCAAGAGAAACAACATCAGCCTTGCCCGTTTGATTGAGCTCAACAACCTGGACCGGAGCGGCAATATTCAACCCGGTCAGGCCATCATTTTGAAATAGCGGATCAGGGGATTTCGACTCCGAACCCCCTTAGTTTCAGAAAAATTTCTTTTTCCATTTCTCTCATTTTTGCGGCCTCCCTTTTGTTCGGTCCTTCATGGTTATAGCCCAGAAGATGAAGAAGGCCGTGAATGACCAGAAAATCAATCTCATCCTTCACGTTCAGATTTCCCGCTTTGGCATCGGATGCGGCCTGCTCGGCTGAAATCACAATGTCGCCGATAAGCATGGGGTTGATGTGGCCGAAGTCGCCCTCCGTCTGGGAAAAAGAGATGACGTTGGTCGGACCATGCCGGTCAAGATATTGCCGGTTGATCTCCGTGATGGCGGCATTGTCCACGAACAGGAGGCTGAGCTCAGGCTCCGTGCAGCCGAGCATTTTACCGGCCTCGCGGACCGTCCGGCGAATCCTGCGCAGATCAAGCTTTACGCTTTTCTGCCGGTTTTCGATGAGCGTTTTCATATGCGTGAATGGACTGCACGTTGTATTCCCGGACCGGCGCAGAGGGATAATCGATTCGCTGGTGGAAAATGCCGGTCAGGATTCGGATGAAGGTTGCCGAGATGTTGTTCAGGTCATGCAGGGTCAATTCACACTCGTCCAGTTGACCGTCCATGAATACCCTTTCGATTCGCTCCCGTACGAGATTTCTGATTCTTGACGGCGTCGGGTTGGACAAGATGCGGGAAGAAGCCTCAATAACGTCGCCCAGCAGGACAAGGCCGGCTTCCCGGGTTTGCGGCTTGGGTCCCGGGTAGCGAAAATCGCTTTCCGACAGGGACCGGATGGAGGCATCGTCATCTTTTTTCGCCTTGTCGTAAAAATACCGCACCAGGCTGTTTCCGTGATGTTCTCTGATGATGCTGATGATTTGAGCGCCGAGCTTTGCCTGTTTTGCCAGCTCGCATCCGTCTTTGATGTGAGAGATGATCACCAGCGTGCTCATTCTGGGAGAGAGCTTGTCGTGTCTGTTTTCACCATTGCTCTGGTTTTCGATAAAATAGTGGGGTTTTTTTATTTTTCCGATATCGTGGTAGTAGGCGCTGACCTTGACGAGCAGGGAGTTCGCGCCGATGGCTTCGGCGGCCGCCTCAACCATGGATCCCACGATGATGCTGTGATGGTACGTGCCGGGCGCTTCGATAATCATTCTCTGGAAAATGGGCTGATTCAGATTGGCAAGCTCCAGCAGTTTGATGTCCGTTGTGTATTTAAAGATGGATTCAAACAGGGGTGTAATACCGGCGACAACCGTACCGGTCAGAATTCCCCCGAAAAAACCCATGGCCAGTTTGATCAGGGTGTCCAGTGAGGCAATGGTCGTTGTCAGCAGCGAGAGCGCAAGGATGACGACGGTGTTCAGGAGTCCTAAAAAAAGGCCGGCTTTAAAAAAAGCGGATCGTTTTCTGCAGTGAACAATGTGATAGCAGACCGTCATGCTGCCCAGCAAAGAAAATAATGTTATCATAAGCTTGTTTTCAAAAAGGAAACTGATCAGAAAGGATGAAAAAATGGAAAAGATCAATGCGGTGTTGCGGTTGATCATCACCCCGACGATCATGGTGCCGGCAGCGAAGGGGATTGCGTAAAAGCAGGTGTCGGCGGGAATGAACGGGAAAGCCCGGCTTACGGCTTCCGCTATGAAAATGCCGGACTTGACGAGAAGGATCTGAAGAACGGACGCAACGCTGACGAAAAGAATGTCGATGTTGATGTTCGCCGACTTTTTCAGCCAGTCCCGGGACAGGAGCAAGAGCAGGACAGCCAGGAAGAGGATCGTGAGAAACATTCCGGCAAATTGAAAGACATCGGAGAACCGCTGCTCTCCCCGGACATTGTAAAGTGCCTCCAGCTTGTCCAGATGATTGCGGTTGATCTTTTCGCCTTCGCGGATAATCATTTCACCGGCCTGCACCTGATAGTAGACCGGTTTCGTGGCGGACAGGATCGCCTGCCTTTTCAGATCCGTGGCGTTCTTGTTGAACGTCAGATTGGGCCGGATCATTTTTTTCGCCAGGGAGACGGCAGCCTTGCGGGTATCGGATGCCTCCCTGCGCAATAATTGCCCCGCTTTTTTCGTGAGAAGCAATTCCATCTCATGCATGTGGCGAATGGCTGGGAAATCCCTCATTTCCTTCTCAACCAGGGTTTTCGGATCGCGGATGATGATTCCCTTATCCAGGTCCTGCTTCAGAAAGGTTGCATTGGTGATCCATTCGGTTTGGGTCGTGTCGGACATCAGCCGGGCGATCTTGTTGACGATGGAGGACGAAAATTCATAACGGCGGAACGTTTCAAACTCTCCGGGTGTCAAGGCAATCCCCAGGTTTTTCTCCAGATCGCCCTTTAACTGCATCAGATCGCGTTTTCTGGCGGCGGGTGACTTCACCGATCCGGAATCGCTGACGAGGCGCAGGTAGCTTTCCTCGGCGGACAGGAAAGCTTTGCGAAGGTTGATTTCTGTCCGGGTCTGGATGTCACCGTCATAATCATAGACGGTCTTGGCGTCGGCCAGAACCTCCACTTTTTTTTGTTCTGTCGAAAGCCTGTCTTCTACCAGGAAATTACGGTCCGCTTTAATATCATGAACGGCAATCGTGTCGACCCTGTAGTCCGGAAGGCCGAGATAAATCCGTGGACTCAGGAGCAACGACAGGACAAGACAGAGGCAGAGGGCGATCGCCCATCTATGAACAAGCGGGTTACGGACAAATTTCGGAAGTTTCCCGATGATTCTTGAATTTTCGCTGACCAGGTTCCGTATCCGGTCATTTGCGGTTTTAATCGGATTCATGTCGACGAACGGGTTCTGCTTGTTATTTTTTCACGGTCCAGACGGTTGTAGGCCCGGATGACATCCTGAACAAGGGGGTGCCTGACGACATCGATATCCGAAAAATGAATGAAGCGGATTCCTCCGGTATTCTTCAGGATTCTTTCGGCCTCGATCAGCCCGGGCGTTTTGTCCGCCGGGAGATCGATCTGGGTCACATCGCCGGTAATGACCGCCTTTGAACCGAATCCGAGCCTTGTCAGGAACATTTTCATCTGTTCGGAGGTGGTATTCTGGGCTTCATCAAGAATGACAAATGAATCATTCAGCGTGCGGCCGCGCATGAAAGCGAGCGGCGCGACTTCAATCACCCCTTTATGGATCAGGGCCGAAGCGCGATCGAAGTCGATCATGTCAAAAAGGGCGTCGTAGAGCGGCCTCAGATAAGGATTGACCTTCTCCGCGAGGTCTCCCGGCAGGAATCCGAGTTTTTCGCCGGCTTCCACGGCCGGCCTTGCCAGGGCGATCCGGCTGACCTTCTTTTCGAGCAATGCAGAAACGGCCATGGCCATGGCCAGATAGGTTTTCCCGGTGCCGGCCGGACCAATGCCGAAAACCATGTCGGAGTGGCGGATGGAATCAATATACTGTTTCTGGGCAATGCTTTTCGGGGTGATGACCCTTTTCTTGGAAGAGATGAAAACCGTATCCAGAAAGATTTTTTCCAGGTCGGTCGCCTTGTTTTCCGAGAGGATTCTGTGCGCATAATTGATGTCGGCCGCGTACAGGGGATAGCCTTTCTGCAGGATGGAATGAAGTTGAAGAAGCAGATTTTTCGTCAGTGCGACAGCCGGCGTATCGCCGGAAATGGAGAGAATGTTGCCCCGCACCGCCAGCTTGACGGGCTCCAGTTTTTCCAGGAGCTTCAGATGCTGATCGTGCTCGCCGAAAAGGCCGATCAGATTTTCGGTGTTCTCGAAAGAAATTTTCTCGACCGAAGGAAATGCAGACTTTAGCTTCACGCCACTATCAGTCCCGTTGAAGGGTTTCCGGAAGCCTGGCTGCCGGGGGTGTCGCGCCGATTCATATTTGTCGCGAAGGCTATCATGCGCGTTTTCGGATTGCAATCATTTTTGCAGGAACAGATGCGCATAGACCTTGGCATTTCCCATCATGCTGGAAATGAGGCAATTCTCGTTGGGCTGGTGCGCCGTCTGTCCGATTCTGCACCAGACCGCTGCGGGATAACCCTCCCGCCGGAAATAGGCGGCAACCGTTCCCGCACCGATTCCTTCGGGATTGGCGCGGACTTGATAAACCGACCGGATGGCCTCCTGGAGCGCCAGGACGACCGGGGCATCGCCGGGGGTGGGCGCTGGGGCCTGCACATCCTGCACTGCTTCGATTTCAACAGTAACGCTGAACCTGCGTTCAATCTCGTCGGCCATGCTCCGGATTCGCCTGTGTATGTCCTTCAAGGGGTATTGCGGCAGAATCCGGCAGTCCAGATAAAAGACGTCTTCGCCGGGAATGGTGTTGACGTTGGGGACATTCATTTCCTTTTTCGTGGGCTGAAATGTACTCATCGGCGGATGATAGCGGGTGTCGACGGCGGCAAAGGCCTGGTGCAGTTCGTCCAGCCGCACAACGAGATGGGAGGCTGCCAGGAAGGCATTGTTCCCGAGTTCGGGTTTGCTGGCATGGCATTGCTTGCCGACGGTTTTGAAACGGAGCCAGTAGATGCTTTTCTCCGCCACTTCAATCATCGTTCCCTCCTCGTTTCCCGAATCGGGGATGACCAGAAAGTCGGTTTTTTTAAAGGGGTTGTTTTCATGCTGAAGGAGGTAGGCGAGTCCCCAGCGGCTGGCCGTTTCCTCATCGGATACGAAGGCGAGCCCGATGTTGCTCTCCGGCAAGATGCCTTCGTCCAGAAAAGCCTTGGCGGCGAAGAGGGAGGCGACGAGGTCCTGCTGATTGTCCTCGGTGCCCCGTCCGTATATGCGATCGCCTTTCACATAACCCTGGTAGGGATCGCGATCCCAGAACTTCATTTCACCGGGTGGAACGATGTCCAGATGGGTCAGAATCCAGACCGTCCGGCCGCTTTTTCCGCCGGGTAGGGTAACGATGATGTTGGGACGGATTCCCGAGGAAACCCGGCTGTCGGGGGCATTGATTTCCCGAATGCCCGTGAATCCGAGATGCCGAAGGTTTGAAAGGAGATACTGCGCTTTTTCGTACTCTCCATCGCCGCCGTTGTCGGGGGAGAGGGCGGGAATTGCCGTCAGTCCGATCTGCATTTGGATCATCGCTTCCCGATAACTGTCGATCCGCTTCCGGACGTTCTCAAAGGTTGCCTGGTCAATCATAGCGTGCCTTCAATTCGGATTGCCGTTCCCGGCCCGGGGAGGGGCTTTTCAAAGCCCTTCTCGTTCCCGAGGACCAGCGTCACAAAATCCCGATGGTCATAGTAGCGGCTTGCGGCGCTCCGGATGTCGCTTAAGCTGACTTCGTTGATTTTCGTTGTGTAGGTTTGAAGAAAATCCCCGGGCAGTCCGTCATATTCGATCATCATCTGTGAGAGCGCGATCTGATCGATGGATTGAAATGAGAAGATGAAGCTGTTGGTCAGAGATTTTTTCGCCCAGGAAAGCTCGCTTTCGCCGACCCCATTTTCTTTTATATCCCGGAGCAGCGTTTGTATCAACGCAAGGACCTCCGCGGTCGAAGATGATTTGGTCAGGGCGTAGGCGCCGAAGGTGCCGTAATCGTCCCTTGCTTTGAAAAAGCTGCCCGTGCTGTATGCCAAACCCCGGTTGCTCCGGATTTCCTGGAAGAGCCGCGAGCGAAAGCCGCCGCTTCCCAGGATGAAATCAAGAACGGTGAAGGTGTAAAAATCGCCGTCTTTTTTGGACGGGCCAAACCGGCCGGAAATGATGATCGACTGCGGGACATCCTTCTGAATATGATAGACGGACCCGTCCCCGCGGACGGACGGTTTCGGAATTCTTTCGGCTTGTCCCGGGACACGCCATGCACCCAGGCAACGGCCGATCGCGCTGACCGCCTCGGCCTTCGTGATGTCCCCTGTTATCGTGATCATGAGGTTCTGCGGGAACAGGAAGCGCCGGTGAAAATCAACCAGGTCGGAGCGCTGGATGGAACGGATGGATGCCGGTGTGGCCAGGTTCCCCCTTGCGTCCCCCCGGTAAAGGAGCTTTCTAAATTCCCGGAAGGCATATCTGGAAGGATCGTCGACAATGCCGCGAAGATCTTCGATGGCCAGGTCTTTGGCCAGTTGCATCTTTTTCTCTTCAAAGGCCGGATTCATAAGCATCTGCGACATGATTTCGAATCCCTTCATCCAATCCCCTTGCAGGGCGGACAGATGCGCCAGGCCCATGTCCGCTTCCATCGAGATCTGCAGGGATATCCCATGAAAAGCGAGGACATCGTCGATTTCACCGCCCGGCATCGTCCCGGCGCCTCCGGTCCGCATCGTTCGCGCCGTCAGACCGGCGAGACCGGCTTTGCCGGCCGGTTCGTAAGCGGCGCCCGTCCGGAAAACGACGGATATGTTGACCAGTGGCAATTCATGATCTTCGAGGAAGTACAGGATGATGCCGTTGTCCATGACCAGGCGCAGCGCCTCAGGTGGGCTGAAGGAAAGAGCTTTGAACACAAGCCGGTCCGCCGGTGTTGCCGCAATGAAGTGAGCGTCTCCGGCGGCTGAAGCGTGCGGGATGAACAGAAGGGATAGCAGGGAAAGCGTCAGAATCTTTTTCTTCATGTTCATTGCTTCTCCGGCGATGATTTGTGCTGCGTCTTTTCGGCCCCGCCGCGGGATAAAAGCGTGGCCACGGTTCTGTTTTCCTTCTGAAAATATTTTCGTGCAGCCTCCATGATGTCATTCGGGCCGATTTTTTCAATGACTTGGATGTAATTGGTCAGGTAGCGAAAGTCGCCCATCAGCGTTTCGTAGTAGGACAACATGCCGGCAAGCCCGGAATTCGAATTGAGATGACGGATATAGTCGGCCTTCATCTGGTTTTTCGTCTTTTGCAGTTCGCTCTCCGGGATGGGCTCCCCTTTGAGTTTTTCCAGTTCAGCGTAAACGGCATTTTCGACGTCGATGGCACTGTGCGGGGCGCGGGGAGTTGCGGATACGACGAATAGGCTGGGAAACCGTGAACCGGGCATTCCATTGACTGCATCCGCATTTTCAGCCAGTTGCTGCGCTTCCACAAGACTGCGGTACAGCCTGGAGGTCCTGCCTTTCGAGAGAACGGCCTCGGCCACGTCCAGCACATAGTCGTCAAAAGACGGCGGGGCGGGCTTGTGAAAGCCGATCATCAGCTGAGGTTTCGCGTCGAAAGTCACATCGACCCTTCGTTCGCCGGTCTGCACCGGCTCCTCGGTGATCGGGGAATGATCGAGGTCCTGCGCCGGGATGCCGCCGAAGTATCGGTTGATGATTTTGAACGTTTCTTCCGGGTTGACATCGCCGACCACGGCAATGACCGTATTGTTCGGGGCATGGGTTTTCCTGAAGAAAGCCTCGGTCTCGTCCATGCTCAGGAAACGCATGTCGGCAGGCCAGCCGAGGATGGGGCGGCCGTAGGGGTGTGCCTGAAAAGCAGCTGCAAAAAACTGCTCCGCAAGCTTGCCCTCCGGGTCGGATTCGATACGCTGGCGCCGCTCCTCCATGATCACGTCCCGCTCCATAAAGAATTCCCGCAACACCGGACGGGTCATCCGGTCCGATTCGATTCTGGCCCAAAGCTCGATCCGGTTTGCCGGCAGACTGACATGATAAGTCGTGACATCCTGCCCCGTCGAGGCATTCATGTCCTCGGCCCCGTTTTCCGTGTAGAGGCGATCGATTTCGTTCGGGATCACCCACTTCCTGTGCTCCGCATGGAGTTCTTTGAGCGTTTCGGTCAGTTTTTGAATCCGATTCCGGTCTGCCCTGTCCCTTTTCATGTTTTCGAGATCCAGACGAGCACCCGTTTCCTTGATGTCCTGCAGGATTTTTCTCTCCCTTCTGTAATTCCGGGTGCCGATGGAGGTGGTCCCCTTGAACATCATGTGTTCCAGCAAATGGGCGGTTCCGGTCCTTCCGCTCATCTCATCGGCGGCGCCGGCCCGGTAGCGGATATAAAGCGACACGGTCGGGCTGACGTGCCTCTCCATGAGCAGGACGCGCAAGCCGTTTTTCAGCGTGATCCTGCGGACCTTCTTTTCAAGGTCGTAGTCCGCCGCGATCAGAGGCCGGACGAGGACCAGAAGCAGGATCGGAATAAGAACACCGTAGAGTTTCCGGTTTACGGTCATCATTGTTTCTTTGCTTTGAACAGGCTGTATACCTGTATGACAGGATATAGAATGCCAACAGCGCTAACTAGAATGATCAGGCTGGCCGAGAAGAAGGCCATGATAAAGGTCAGGGGATTATTGAGCCGGTAGGAGGCGATCAGGGTCTCTATGCCCAGGATGAAAAAAAAGACAGCGAAAAGCATCAACAAGGCTTGCTTTGTCCACCATAGCCAGGAATTCATGTGAATATTATCGCCGTATCCGGGACATCCTGTCAAGCAATTCTCGTCAGCAACTTGCAATGCCGGTACACCTCATAAGTCAAATCGCGGTTCCGGCAGGGCAGCAGGGAATTGTTCTGATACAGGGGCTCCGACAAGATCGGGTCCGGCGATTCCCGAACGGAATCGCTCCAGAGGGCTGTGCCCGGAATAGGGGAGTACTCGGCAATAATGGGCCTTGCGCCGCATTGCGACACGTAGGAGATGCTTTCCCGGACTTCGCCTGCCGATTGGCCGGGCATGCCGCAGAGGATGTAAATCCCGATCTCCCGGGGCCGGTAGCCCGCTTCCGTCAGGCATGCAACCGCGTGCCGCAGATTTTCGTTGTTGACTTTCCCGCCCGTCTCCCGCTGTCTGACGGCATTCGACGTCTCGAAGCCGAATCGTAGCGTTCGCACGCCCGCGCGGAACATCAGACGGCTCAGCTTCGGCGTGATCTCGCGGAGGTGAAGACCATTCGGACAGTGAAAATGGCAATCCAAACCCCTTTTGATGATTTCCCTGAAGAGGGGGATCGCCAGTTGGTCTGGATGAACCAGGAGGGCGTCATCGTAGAACGAGAAGTGACTGATCCCGAAAGATTTATTCCAGTATTCGATTTCATCGGCCACTTTATGGGGTTCTCTCCGCCGGAAACCGTCATTGAGAAGATGGGATGCGCAGTAACCGCAGCGGAACGGACACCCCCTGGATGTGAGCAGGGAGACCTGTTCCCGTCGCACCGCAAGATCGAAGGCGGGGTATGGATAAGAGTCCAGGTCGGATGGATCCGTGACGAAGACGCATTCGTCGCCCAGAATATTATTCAACAGTTCGGGTAGCCGTGCCTCTCCTTCCCCGGACACGATCAGATCCGCACCGGATCGGGAGGCGTGTTCCGGGCAGAGTGTCGCGTAGGTTCCCCCCAGGATCACAGGCGATCCCGGAAACGCCTCCTTCAGGGCGAGGATGACATCGAACACGGCAGGATACCAGTATGTCATCATGGATGTCACGCAGATCAAATCGGGGCGGGGACTGTCTCTCAATGCCCTTTTAAATACATCCGGCGGCATGCCATAGCGGCTGTATTTCCTCTCGATGCCGCGCAAGGCCTCAGGTTTTTCAATGTTTTCCTTGAAGAATTTTCCCTGTCCGGAGGGAAGCCTTCTGGGTTTATTTCCGTAGCGGCAATGTTCCGGGGCAGGGGAGGACAGGCAATCAACGAACTGGACATCGTAACCGTTTCTTCTCAAGAAAGATGCGATGTAAAGCAGTCCGAGCGGTGCGATCCAGAAGTCGTATGCGGCAAAATCATAGATCCACGGATTGACCAGCAGAATGTGTTTTTTCATGCTTTAAAATATACCATATTCAGGATTGCCTGGCAAATGATTCGAGAATCGCAGGCGGACCATATTTAATGTAATAAATTATATTAGACAATATAAATAATCGATTATTATACATTAATCTATATCATATAGACTGTTTAATATTAGTCACATATACAGTATAATCAATCATTGACAAAAATATTTCTTTTGTTAAGATCAGGATACGGTTCAAGTGGCATACTTTCCTCCGGCTAAACCGTGATTGAACAGTATCGCTTGGGTCATGTACAGTTTGGAAAGGCGAAAAAATGAGATGGATATCAAGCATTGAATTAATTGAAAAAACGAATATTTCAAGGGCAACGCTCAACAACTACATTAGAATGAACATCTTGCCGAAGCCGGATGTTCAAAAACCTTCGGACCCGATTGTGCGGGCGAAAAGGATCGGCTACTTTCCGGACTCTGTGCTGACGACACTTGAGCAGATCAAATCTCTAAAGAAAGATGGCTTTACAATGGCAGCGATCCGGGAACGTCTGAACAGAATTTCATCGGCAACTCAGACCCCTGCCGTGCCGAAACGGAATATCAACAGCCAGGTTTCCATGTTTGAAGAAATTCTGCCGGATCCGTCCGTAGAGATTCCGATATCCGGCGTTCACGAGGATTACGTGATGGGCGCTTCGGACTACCATTCACTTTGCGTCCTGGCCGCAGATATACAGGATGCGCAGCGCCTCCGTGCGGAACTGCACCCCGAAGAATATTTCGATCTTGTGCGTCAGGTATGGGGTTCAACATGGTCGGCTGTGAAAAGTTGCCGCGGCCTCTGCGGCAGGCATCCGGGGCAGGGAATCATGGTTTTTTACTTTCTGAAAACTCCCAACAGCCCATACCTGATGAATGCCATTCATTGCGCCATGACCATGCGGCAAGGAATGATGAAAGTAACGGCGGAATGGAGGTTGAGGAAAGGGTGGCTCAATGAGCTGTACCTGAATATCGGAATCAGCGAGGGAGAGGGATATCTTGGTTTCATGCACACGCCAACCGGCATTTCGCCGGCAACTTTTGACGGGGTCCTTCAAGAAGCGATCGGACTGGCGGAATTTGTGCGTGGCGGATCCATCTGGGTCACAAAGCACGTTATCCAGAAAATGAACCGGAAAGAGCGGGAAAAGATTCGCTACGGCATCAGGCATCCGAAGCAGGACCGGGAAGTATTTGTCAGAAATTCTTTCGCCCGTGTCGCGGATTTGCCTCTCCATGAACCGTCCGGGTCCCGCCGGTTCGCGGAGATGGAAAGCCTTGCCGTTACCGAAATGACGGACATGATCTGAAATCGCCCCCTCGACATAAATCTGGCACCCCTTTGCATCATCTCCTTCTGTTCCAATTTGTCTGAAGCAATTTGATGCCGAGAAAAAACTTGAAGCGTCTCCCCTTTATTGCTAACATGCGAGCCTCTTGAAACGGAACCGATTATGCGATTGGTCGTGCAAAGAGTCGATAAGACATCAGTTTCTGTCAACGGGAAGGTGATTTCAGCCATCGGGAAGGGCCTTCTCGTCCTTCTTGGCGTCGAAAAGGGCGACACGCGGGAAGATGCCGATTACCTGGTTGAAAAAGTCATTAATTTGAGGATTTTCGAAGACCGGGAGGGGAAGATGAACCTTTCCCTTGTTGATACGGGCGGCGGACTCATGATTATATCCCAGTTTACGCTTCTGGGGGACTGCCGCAAGGGTCGAAGGCCCTCGTTCACGGGCGCTGAAGATCCCGGGCAGGCCCGGGCGCACTATTCCTACTTTATTCAGAAAGCTTCGGAAAAAATAGAGGACGTGCAGGGTGGAGAATTCCAGGCCATGATGAAAGTTGAACTGGTCAATGACGGTCCGGTGACCATGCTGCTGGACAGCAGAAAAAAATTCTGAGCGCGGGGTTTCATGACAGTCATGGAAAACATTCCCTTTTGCAACATACGGATCGACAAGGATGGTGTCTGGTATTACAAGGGCGCGGAAATGTTCAGAAGGGAAATCGTTAACTTTTTCTATCAGAATCTGAAGCGCGACGAATCCGGCCGCTATTTGATTGAACTTCCGAATGACCGGTGCTATCTTGAAGTTGAAGACGCGCCCTTTGTCGTCAAGTCGGTCCATCGGTCCTTTTCGGAAAATGAGGACCGGTCCACCATTTATCTGCGCCTGTCCGACGATACCGTGGAGCCCCTGGATCCGGAGACGCTCCGGATCGGGTCGGACAATGTGCTTTACTGCACCATCAGAAATCGTTCTTTCGACGCCCGGTTTTTACGGGCGAGCTATTATCAGCTCGCCGGCGACATCGAATACGACGAATGTGGGGACGATTTTTTTATTCAGTTGAACGGCCACCGCTTTTACATAAAAAATACATGACCTGCATGACCGGCTCAAGCAGGTTGTCTCTGATCAACCTTGACGCCAAAGCCATTATCGGGAGGAAAGCATGCTGGAAGACCATGTGAAGGAAGCCCTGACTTTTGACGATCTCCTGCTGGTTCCGGCGGAATCGGCCATTATGCCGAGAGATGTTGAGACGACGACCCTCTTGACCGGAAAAATCGCCCTGAACATCCCCATCGTCAGCGCCGCCATGGACACAGTGACGGAATCCAGGGCTGCCATCTGCATGGCCCAGGAAGGGGGCATCGGCATCATCCACCGGAACATGAGCATCGAAAGACAGGTCACGGAAGTGGACAAGGTCAAGAAATCGGAAAGCGGCATGATTGTGGACCCCATTACCATCGGACCCGGACAGAAAGTCCGCGAGGCCCTGGATCTCATGAACCGCTACCGGATTTCGGGCGTTCCCGTGGTGAAGAATCGAAAGCTCGTGGGCATTCTCACCAACCGCGATCTGCGTTTTGAAAGCAATCTCGATCAGCCGGTTTCAAAGGTGATGACCAAGGATCGCCTCGTTACCGTGAAATCCAGCATTTCTCTGGAGGATTCGAAGAAGCTGTTGCACGAGCACCGGATCGAAAAGCTGCTGGTGGTCGATGACGAATACAACCTCAAGGGTCTCATTACCATCAAGGATATCGAGAAAATCAAGAAATACCCGAACGCGTGCAAGGACTCTTTGGGGCGCTTGCGCGTCGGCGCTGCGGTCGGGATCCTGGATCGCGAGGCGAGGGTGGAAGCCCTGATGAATGCCGGGGTGGATGTGATCGTCATCGATACGTCACACGGACATTCCGCAGGGGTGCTGGACGCGATTCGCGACACGAAGCGGAACTTCCCGGATTGCGAACTGATTGCGGGAAACGTGGCGACTCGGGAAGGGGCGGAGGCCCTGATCGAGGCCGGCGTGGACGGCGTCAAGGTGGGTGTCGGACCGGGTTCGATCTGCACGACAAGGATCATCGCCGGTGTCGGCGTTCCCCAGATGAGCGCCATTCGGGATGCCTTCAAGGCGGCCGCCCGCATGGGCATCCCCGTGATCGCCGACGGCGGCATCAAGTTTTCCGGCGACATCGCAAAAGCGCTGGCTGCGGGCGCGCACACCGTCATGATCGGAAGCCTCTTTGCGGGAACGGAGGAAAGCCCCGGTGAGACAATCCTGTATCAGGGAAGGAGCTACAAGCTCTATCGCGGCATGGGATCCCTCGAGGCCATGAAGATGGGGAGCCGGGACCGCTACTATCAGGACGACATGGAAGACAATTTAAAGCTTGTTCCCGAGGGGATTGAGGGAAGGGTGCCATTCCGGGGTTCCCTGTCGGCGAGCATCCTTCAGCTCATCGGAGGGCTCAAGGCGGGCATGGGCTATGTGGGATGCCGGTCCATTCAGGAAATGAGGGATCGCGCCAGGTTCGTGCGCATCACCTCGGCCGGACTCCGCGAAAGCCACGTCCATGATGTCATCATTACCAAGGAAGCGCCCAACTACTGGCTGGATTAACCCGATGAAGCATGCCGATTTCGTCCACCTCCATGTCCATACCCAGTACAGCCTGCTCGACGGAACCATTCGCCTTGATGACCTTTTCAAGAAAGTAAAACAGTATCAAATGCCGGCCATTGCCATGACCGATCACGGCAATATGTTCGGCGCCATCAGCTTTTACCAGCAGGCCTACAAACAGGGTATCAAGCCCATCATCGGCTGCGAGCTGTACGTTGCGCCGAGGAGCCGCTTCGACAAGAGCACCAGAAGTTCCGGGGAATCGGCCCGTCATCTCCTGGTCCTGGTGAAGAGCATGCAGGGCTACAAGAACCTGATGAAACTCACCACCGCCGGTTACCTGGAAGGATTTTATTACCGGCCACGCATCGACAAGGAACTTCTGAAGATGCACCATGAAGGGCTCATCGGCATGAGCGCCTGCCTGCACGGTGAAGTCGCCGGTTTTCTGGTACAGGAAAACATGGAGGCGGCCCGAAAGGCCGCCACGGAATACCGTGAAATCTTTGGGGAAGAGAATTTCTTTCTTGAAATCATGGAAAACGGCCTTCCGGATCAGAAGACGGTCAACCGGGGGCTCCTCGAATTGAGCCGGGAGCTTGCCATCCCGCTTGTCGCCACCAATGACTGCCATTACATTAACCGGGAAGACGCGGAGGCCCACGAGGTCCTGCTCTGTATTCAAACCGGAAAGACGCTGGAAGACAAGGAGCGCATGCGGTTCGCAACGGACCAGTTCTATCTGAAGTCCCCCGAGGAGATGCGGCGGCTGTTCTCCCACTCTCCGGAAGCTTTGGACAATACGGTCAGGATTGCGGAAAGGTGCAATCTGACTTTTGAATTCGGAAAATTTTTTCTTCCGCACTTTGAAATCAGTGAGAATGAAACGCTTGACGAGATTCTCAAATCCAAGGCGCAGGAGGGACTTCGGGAGCTGATGCCGAAAATCATGAAGGGCAGGGGCAACGGCACGCTTCCGGAGAAATACGAAAGACGCCTCCAGGAAGAACTGGATATGATCAAATCAATGGGGTTTGCCGGTTATTTCCTGATTGTATCGGATTTTGTCGGCTATGCCAGGCAGCAGGACATTCCCGTCGGTCCCGGGCGCGGTTCGGCAGCGGGCAGCCTGGTGGCCTATGCCCTCGGGATAACGAAAATCGATCCCATTCGCTACGGGCTTTTCTTCGAACGTTTCCTCAATCCCGATCGCGTCAGCATGCCCGATATCGACATTGACTTCTGCCAGGAGCGACGGGACGAAATCATCCGTTACGTGATGGAAAAATATGGCACCGACAAAGTGTCCCAAATCATCACCTTCGGGAAGATGCAGGCCAGAGGGGTCATCCGCGACGTCGGCCGGGCGCTGAACATGCCCTATGGGGAAGTGGATGCCATTGCCAAACTGGTCCCGAACCAGCTCAACATTACGCTCGAAGAGGCGATGAAAGAGCCGCGTCTGCAGGAGGAAGAGAGAAAAAACCCGAAAGTCAGCAGGCTGCTGTCGCTTTCGCGTCTGCTGGAGGGTTTGAACCGTCACGCCTCGACCCATGCGGCCGGCGTCGTCATTTCCGATGTCCCGCTTGTGGAGCGGGTGCCACTCTGTTCGCCGAAGGATGACGTGGTCACGCAGTTTGCCATGGACGGCATCCAGACGGTCGGTTTGACGAAATTCGATTTTCTGGGTTTGAAGACCCTCACCGTCATCAAAAACACCCTCCAGATCGTAAAAGAGGGGAGGGGGGACGACATCGATATTGATTCGCTGCCGCTGGATGACGAAAAAACGTACCAACTGCTGATGCGCGGCGACACGGACGGGGTTTTTCAGCTGGAAAGCACGGGCATGAAGGATACCCTGGTCAAAATGAAGCCGGACTGCATCGAGGATGTCATTGCCCTGATCGCGCTTTACCGTCCCGGTCCGATGAACATGGTGCCTGAGTTCATCAGCCGGAAACAGGGGAGGACCCGGATTGCCTACGAAGTTCCCGAGCTCGAAGCCATCCTGAAGGAAACCTACGGCGTCATCGTCTACCAGGAACAGGTGATGCAGATTGCCAGCATGATCGGCCATTACACGATGGCGGAAGCGGACACGCTCCGGAAGGTCATGAGCAAGAAGAAGCCCGAGGAAATGGAGAAGGAGAAGCCGAAATTCCTCCAGGGCGCCAAGATTAAAAAAATACCGGAGCAGAAAGCCAAAAAAATCTGGGAGCAGATGGAGACGTTTGCCGAGTACGGATTCAACAAGTCCCACAGCACGGCCTATGCGATGATATCCTATCAGACGGCCTACCTGAAGGCGCATTACCCCGCGGAATTCATGGCGGCCCTTCTGACCAGCGAAAAAGACAACCGCGACAAAATCATCAAGCACATTGCCGGCTGCAAGGAAATGGGCATCAACGTCCTTCCCCCGGACATCAATGAATCGCTGCGGGATTTCAGCGTATCCGGCGCACACATCCGCTTCGGCCTGGCCGCCGTGAAAAATGTGGGCGTCGGCGCCATTGACGCCATCATCGATGCCCGCAACCGTCAGGGGAAATTTCATTCCTTTGATCATTTCTGTGGACAGGTGGATCCGCGGAAGATCAACAAGCGGGTGGTCGAAAGCCTGATCAAGTGCGGCGCCTTCGATTCTCTCGGGCACAAGAGAAGCCAGCTCATGGCTTCTTATGAAGAAATCATGGAACTGGCCCAGCGCCTCCGCAAGGAAAAGAGCAGCGGGCAGGGAAGCATCTTCGATCAACTGGATCAGCGGGACGGTTTGAATGCAGACCCGCCGCATCCATCTTTCATGCCCGCCGTTCCGGAATGGGATCACAAGGAATTGCTGGCCTATGAAAAGGAAACGCTCGGCTTCTACGTCACGGGGCATCCTCTTTCCAGATTCGCGGGCCAGCTCTCGCTCGTGACGAATGCGGATGCGGTGACCATTCTGGACAAAAATGACAAGGATGAAGTTGCCGTCTGCGGCATCGTCAGCCATATCCGTGAAGTCACGACAAAGAAAAAAGATGTCATGGCCTATGTCACGCTCGAAGACCTGAAAGGTTCCCTCACGGTGATCTTTTTTGCCGATGTATATAAAAGAGCTTATCCCCTGCTGCACGGTGAAGATCCCGTCCTTGTGAGGGGAGTGGTCGATGTTTCCGAAGAGGATGTCAGTGGCGCCGACCCTCACTCTTTCAACAGCGGCAAGGCCAAGAATGTCAAGGTAATCGCTTCGGAAATCGAAACCCTCGCCAGTGCCATCGATCAGCCGCCCCGTGCCGTTCATTTCAGATTCGAAACCGGACGATTAACCGTTGAGACGCTGGAAGCGTTAAAGCGCATGCTGGAAAAACATTCCGGAAAAGCGGACGGATTCATCGATCTTCTGAGCGGACAAAGCAGGACGGTCATCTATCTCGGCATGAACTGCAAGCTGGAACCTTCCGGGCTTCTGAAAAAAGAAGCCGACCGGATTCTCGGGGCGGGCGCCACACAGTTCATTTGACGCTGCCAAATCATTCATGAGATTCACCGAAAGAACGTACCGCAATAAGATCTTGAACCATGACCTTCTATCCTATCAGGTGAAGGTTCGTGAAACGGATCTTTACATCAGTTCGGACAGTGATTTGAAACAAGAGGCGCTTCGATCCGTCCACACATACCGGAGTCACCTGGAATCGTATATCAAAAGCCATCCCGATTTTTTGACATCGCTGACACCGCTTGGCCGTGATGAGTTGGCTCCGGATATTGTCAGGGACATGCTGAGAGCTTCCCGGATGGCCGGCGTGGGGCCTATGGCGTCAGTGGCCGGTGCCATTGCGGAACGTGTGGGCTATGATCTTCTCTCAATTACCCCCAATGTGATTGTTGAGAATGGCGGGGATATCTTCTTGAAATCAATGAAAGAAATAACAGTTGGTATTTTTGCCGGAGATTCCCCGCTGAGTAACAAGATCGCCTTGAGAATCAGTCCCTCGGATACGCCCGTGGGAATATGCACCTCATCCGCAACAGTGGGGCCATCATTGAGTTTTGGAAGAGCCGATGCCGTCTGCGTGAAGTCCCGGTCCGCATCCCTGGCGGATGCGGCTGCGACAGCGATCGGGAACGTCAGCAAAACAAAAGCCGACATTCGGAAAGCGATTTCCCTGGGATCCGGAATAAAAGGCGTACTGGGGATTCTGATTATCTTGGGAGCGGAAATAGGCGTGTGGGGGAAGATGGAGCTGATTTAAAGATAAAGTATCGGTGAATCACGCTGTAAGTTTACATAACATATCTTATACGACACAATATAAATGTGCCTGCGAATTCATATCATTATTTATCCATACAATCGTTCGCATTATCGGCCTGTCTTTAAAGTCCTTCCTCACTCAGCTTTTTAATAAGCTGCGACTGTTTGTCCGTAAGCTTCTTTGGCACGTCAATGGAAATTTTCACGAACTGATCTCCCTTGCCGCCGCCTTTCAGGACGGGAACGCCGAACCCCTTCATTCTTATCTTCGTATTGTTCTGGGTTCCGGCAGGGATCCGGATTCTCTTCATCGTGCCGTCGATGGTCGGGACGTCGATGCTGCTTCCCAGGGCGGCCTGGGAAAAGTGAACTGACTTTTCCACATAGATGTCATTCCCGTCCCGGGCAAAGATCGGATGCGGCTGGATCGTGATGTTCAGATAAAGATCTCCCTGCGGACCCTGATTAAAACCCGCCGAGCCCTTTCCGGTCAGCCGCAGTTTCTTTCCGCTGCTGATGCCGGCCGGGATCTTGATGTTGATCTCCTCGATGCGATCCTCTTTCTGCAGGGCCAGTTTCTTCTCAGTCCCGAATACGGATTCTTCCAATGTAATCAATAGGTTGTATTCAATATCCTGGCCTTTTTGGGGCATCTGGCTGTACTGCTGCTGTCTCCCGCCGCCGAAGAGATCGCTGAAGGGGTCGCTTCCTCCCTGCGAATAGGTATAGGTGCGTCCGCCGCGTCCACCGGAATATGTGCGGGAAGTCCGGGCCCCGCCAAAGCCGCCGAAACCGAATTCCCTTAAAATGTCGTTCAGATCGAAATTTCTGAAAATATCTTCCTGACTGTAGCGCTGGCGGAAGGCATCTGAGCCGAAGCTGTCGTATTGCTTTCGTTTTTCCTGGTCACTCAGAACGGCGTAGGCTTCGCTGATTTTCTTGAATTTCTCTTCGGCCTGCTTGTTTCCGGGGTTCCGGTCCGGATGGAACTTCATCGCCAGCTTCCGGTAAGCCTTCTTGATGTCCTCTTCGGTCGCGCTCTTTTCCACACCGAGTATTTTGTAGTAATCTTCTCCCATGTGACTCCTCAAGGATGGACAATTTGATCAATATCTATGGTGATCTGAATTCTCATTTCTGAATTCTCATTAAAGGCGGACCTTCAGGCTACCCGACCCAGTTGGAAGGCTTTCAGGTTTGCCTTCAGCGCCTTTTCGGGAAAGGCTTCCCGCAGGACCTTTTCCCAGACGTCGCTTTTTATGCTGAGGGAATTGGATAAAACGCCGAGCAGCGCCGTGTTGACGGCCCTGGCGTTTCCGGCTTCACGGGCAATTGCCTGGGCGTCGATCATTTTGACCGTCTTGAAATGACGGCTGATCGTTTCGCCGATATGGTCCGGGTACTTCGCATCGCCGAGATTGACCGACGGAGGGTAGATTTCCTCTTCGTTGATAATGATCACAGCATCCTGGTTCAGGTAATCCAGGTAGCGCAGGGCCTCAAGTTTTTCAAAGGACACCAGGATTTCCACATCGCCTTTTTTCGCGATCGGCGAGTGAACCCTGCGTCCGTAACGGACATGGCTGGTGACGCAGCCGCCCCGCTGGGCCATGCCGTGCACCTCGCTTTTTTTCACATCCAGGCCGGATTCCATGAAGGCCAGGCAGAGGATGTCGCTGGCCCGAAGGATGCCCTGGCCGCCGACGCCGGCCAGCAGGATGCTTCTAACCTCGTTATTCATTTGCCGAATCCTCCTCACCGATGGCGCCGGTCTTGCAAAGCTGCCGGCACACCGTGCAGCCGTTGCAGAGATTCCGGTCGATAACGGAATGGCCTTCCTGTTTCTTTGCATTTTTCCGGATCTCGCTTTCCGGCATATCTTCGAACTTCCTCCAGGAAATCGGGGGGCAGCCGAGGCCGAGACAGACCTTGCAACCGATGCATTTTTCCGGATCGACACGAAGCGGTTTCTGCGGGCCGGTCCGGTGCCGCTTGAACAGGACGCAGGACCGGTTTGAAATCACCACCGATGCGCCCGGTCTGGCCAGTTCTTCCTTCATGACGCTCCGCGTCTGTTTGATGTCGTAGGGATCGATGGTGCGGACGCTTTCGACACCCAGCGCGGCAGCCAGCCCCGCAAAATCCAGTTGTTTGGTCTGCTCGCCCTGCAGGGTGAAGCCGGTTGCCGGATGTTCCTGCATGCCTGTCATGGCTGTGGTCCGGTTGTCCGCAATGACGATGACGGCATCGCCCTTGTTGTAGGCCATGTTCAGGAGCGGCGTGATTCCGGAATGGATGAAGGTGGAGTCGCCGATCACTCCCACGACTTTCCCTTTGCCCTTTTCCTTCAGGGCCTTGCTCATGCCGTGGGCCATGCCGATGCTGGCCCCCATGCAGATGCAGGAATGCAGGCCTTCCAGCGGTTTCATGTAGGAGAGCGTGTAGCAGCCGATGTCCCCCGTCACGAAGGCCTTCAATTTTCCGAGAACATAAAAGAGCCCGCGATGCGGGCATCCCGGGCAGAGATTGGGCGGTCGCGGCGGGATGGTGACGGCCGGCAGGCTCAGCGGTTTCCGGGCCTCGCCGCGGATTGCCTTTTCAATCACGCCGGGATCGAATTCATTCGTGTAGGGAAAGACATCTTTTCCAATGACGTCAATCCCCATGGCCCGGACCTGCTCTTCAATGAAGGGGTCCAGCTCCTCGACCACGTAAACTTTTTTTACCCTTGAGGCAAATTCCCGGATCATCCGGACCGGCAGCGGATGGACCATGCCCAGCTTCAGGTAGGAATAGTCGGGGAAGACATCCTTGGCGTAATGATAGGGAATGCCCGCCGTGATGATGCCGACCTCCGTGCCGTTGATCTCCATCCTGTTTTCGGGCAAGGTCTCCGCGAATTCCCGAAGCGCCAGCGTTCGCTTTTCGACTTCCACCCGGCGGGCGCGGGCGTTGATGGGGACCATGACGTATTTGGCGGCATTGATTTGAATGGCCGTCTGGTCCATCACCGCCTGCGGTTCATCCATTTCAACCACCGACTTGGAATGGGCGACGCGCGTCGTGGGCCGGAGGAATACGGGCGTGTCGAATTTTTCGCTGATCTCGAAAGCCAGTTTGACGAACTGCTTCGCCTCCCGCGAATCGGCCGGTTCCAGCATGGGAATCTTGGCAAACTTCGCGTAGTTCCGGTTGTCCTGCTCATTCTGTGAGCTGTGCAGGGAGGGGTCGTCCGCCGATATGATCACCAGGGCTCCGTTGGTGCCCGTGTAACTGGCCGTGAAGAGGGGATCGGCCGCCACATTGACGCCCACGTGTTTCATGGTGACCAGGGCCTTTGCGCCGGCCAGGGCGGCGCCGATGCCCACCTCGAGGGCCACCTTTTCATTGGGGGCCCATTCGGCATAGACGCCGTCATATCGGGCAAAGGCCTCCATGATCTCCGTGCTGGGCGTTCCCGGATACCCGGATGCGAAACGCACCCCGCACTCGTAGGCGCCTCTGGCGATCGCCTCATTTCCAGACATCAAAACGGACATAGAAAAAATCTCCTTTGTGAGCTCAGCTCAGCGTCGCAATTTTTCTCTTGATCAGCAGTTCCGAGGCGGGATCGACATTCTTCCCGAGGGCCTTCTGGTAATGATCGAGGGCTTTTGCCCGGTCGTTCATGGCTTCGTAAATGCGGGCGATGTTCTGCTGATTCATGCCTTCAAGGATCTGTCCCGATTTCAGGCTCGCCGCCTTTTCAAAATTGGCCAGGGCGTTCTTGAGGTCGTTTTTCGATTCGTAGCAATAGCCCAGGCCGGCATATGCCAGCGGCTTCAACTCGTTGCTGTCGGAAGTCTGTCTGAGGAATGCCTCATACGCCTTGATCGCGGCATCGAAGTCGTTCTGCAGGTAATGAACGCTGGCCAGCCGGTAGTGGGCGATGGCAGCGGCATGACTGCGGGGGTACTGGGAGATGACCTCTTTGTAGACAGCAACAGGGTTCTCCGCTGCAGGAGATCCGTAAACGCGGGCGTAGATCTGCTGGGCGCTCTTTTCATAGTTGAGGCTGTAGATGTACCAGCCTGCGGCAATGAGCAGAATGACGGTCACACTCCCCGAAATGACGTAAATCTTCTGTTTGTTCTCCGTCACCCAGGTCATGACTCTTGCCAGCATGACCTGAAATTTATCCGGTTCTTTCAGCTCCTGTTTCGATAATTTTCCCGCCATCTTTTTCTCCTTACCGTCTGCCCTATGGATCGCACGGACCTTAGGGACGATTTTCTGCAATAAAGGTTTTCCAGTTTCGGATGAACAGGTCCATGAGCCCATGACCCGGGCTGATCAGGATGCCGCCGGCGCGGGCGTCTTTCTCATGGAACGACGATCCCTTTTTCATGTTCTCGTGAACGGAAGAAGACAGGACGGCAAAGGCGCTGGGGTCTGCCGCGTGCGTACGGATCTTCAGCGGGGTCGGATGGTCGCTCAGGGCCATGACGCGCCAGTCGGCGAACGTCCCGATCCCTTGCAGGACGGTTCCCACAACCTTGTCGTCGAAATCCTCGATCGCCCGGATTTTCCCTTCCAGATTGCCTTCATGGCTCATTTCATCGGGCGCTTCCACGTGGACAAAGACGAAATCCATCTCTCTCAGAGCGGCCAGCGCCGCCTCCGCCTTCCCGATGTAGTTGGTGTCCGTGTAGCCCGTTGCGCCAGTCACCCGGATCACCTGCAGCCCTGCATAGACGCCGATCCCGTTCAGAAGGTCCACCGCCGAGATCACCCCGCCCCGGAATCCGTACTGATCGGTCAATCGGACCATTCGGGGCGCCCTGCCCTGCCCCCACAGCCAGATCGAGGTGGGCTGCTTTTTCCCGGCTGCAAGCCGGGCCTGACTGACCGGATGATTTTTCAAGACGTTCCGGGAGCGCTGCATCAGATCGTTGATCTCCGCCTCGCCCGCTCCCCTGGGAAGATAGCTGCCGGTCGCCTTTCCAGTGATGTCATGGGGAGGCGTCGTCTCCAGAGGGCCCCTGCCGTTTCGCCAGACCATCAGGTGCCGGTAGCTGACACCGGGATAGAACTGAAAGGCAGCGTTTCCCAGGGACTTGTCGAGGTCGGCGATGACGCGGGCGGCCTCTTCGGAACTGATGTGGCCGGCGGTGAAGTCCGCCATGACCGGGTCCGGTTCCGGCCCCAGGGTCACCAGGTTGCAGCGGAAGGCGATGTCGTCCGGCCCGAGCGCGACGCCCATGTTGGCCGCTTCCAGCGGTCCCCGGCCCGCATAGCATTCGACGGGATCGTAGCCCAGCACGGAGAGGTTGGCCACATCGCTGCCCGGCTTGAGACCGGACGGAATGGTGTCGATCAGGCCGAGGGTCCCTTCGCCGGCCATGCGGTCCATGTTCGGCGTGCGGGCGAACTCGAGCGGCGTCTTGCCCCCCAGTTTCTCCACGGGGTAGTCGTTCATCCCGTCGCCGAGCAGAATGACGTATTTCATCGGCGTTCCTCGTCCTCGATCCGGATCAGGACGGTCTTGCCCTGGACGATGTCCAGACGGTCGATCTCGCGCAAGGCCTTGCGGACATTCCGCTCCCGAGCCTTGTGGGTGGTCATGACGACCGGGACGGCGCCGCCGCCCTGCTTCCGCCCTTTCTGGATCACCGATGCGATGCTGATGTTGTATTTCCCGAGGATGCCCGAGATCCTGGAAAGCACGCCCGGCTGGTCCACGGCGGAAAAACGGAAATAATAGGTGGTTTCGATGTCGTCGAAGGGCATCAGTTGAATGTCCTCGATGATCGACTCCCGAAGCGAGCGCGAGGGGACGCATCCCGACACGCCCTTCAGGAGCTGCCGGGAAATGTCCACGATATCGCTCATCACGGCGCTGGCCGTGGGCATCATGCCGGCCCCCTGGCCGTAGAGAAAGACGGAATCCGCCGCGTCGCCGGTGATGTGAAAGGCGTTGTAGTTTCCGTTCACGCTGGCCAGCAGGTGGTCGAAGGGAATCATCGTGGGATGCAGCCTGGCTTCCACGGCGTTTTCATGCCGGATGGCAATGGCCAACAGCTTGATCCGGTAGCCCAGCTCTTTCGCGAATTCGATATCCTGCTGGCTGATCCCCGAGATGCCTTCCCGGTAGAGATCGTCCAAATTCACTTTTTTCCCGTAGGCCAGCGACAGGGTGATGGCGAGTTTGTGGGCCGCGTCCATCCCCTCGATGTCGAAGGTCGGGTCGGCCTCGGCGAAGCCCAGCGCCTGGGCCTCCTTCAAAACGACGTCGAAGGCCTTTCCCTCGTCGGTCATCTTCGACAGGATGTAGTTCGAGGTCCCGTTCAGGATGCCGAAAATGGATTTGATCCGGTTGGCCACCAGCGATTCCTTGAGGGTCTTGATCACCGGGATCGTCCCGCCCACGCTGGCCTCGAACCCGATGTCCACCCCCTCCTTCTCCGCGACCCTGAAGATCTCGTTGCCGTGGGTGGCCAGCAGCGCCTTGTTGGCGGTGACGACGTGCTTCTTGCGGCGCATGGCTTCGAGAATGAAGGAGCGGGCCGGTTCGTAGCCCCCCATCAGCTCGATGACGATGTGGATGTCGGGATCGGTCAGGATCGACCGGGCATCGGTGGTGAGCAGGCTCTTTTTCACGGGAACGACCCGCGGGGTCGTGATGTCCAGGTCGGCGATCCTTTTCAGCACGAGCCTTGCGCCCAGCCGTTTTTCGATCAGTTCGCCGCTCTGCTGCAGGAGTTTCACCACACCGCTGCCGATGGTGCCGAAACCGATCAAGCCCAGGTTGATTCTTTTCATCTCCTGATTTTCCTCGAAGGATGTCTCATCGTCGTGTGGAAGAAACCGTCAAATATCGCCCGCTTCTATATCAGGTTCAGCGGTTTTGTCAAACAAATTGACGGCGGCATTGCATCAGTGCAAGAGCCCTTTTCCATGACGGGATCGGTAAAAGGCGCATCCGGTCAGGCCATGAAAAAATCCCTCATTGCGGTCGAAAGGGGGTCGGAAGTTCTGTCTTTGTGAAGAGAGCCTCCGGATGGAGTGGGCGGCGGAACTATGGAACGTTGGCTTTGGCAGGCTGCTTCGGCCCGAACTCCTTCAATTTGGCAGGGTCCAGTTGATGGCGGCGCGGCAGGTAGTATTCCAGCCAGATGATTTTCCTGCCCAGGATTTCGGACGCCTTTTTGCGCGCTTCCGGGTATGCCCTGCCCCAGCCGGCGAAATCATGAATCAGCATCTCCAGGCTCAGAAGCACCGATGAGAGGAACATCCAGTCCTCCCTCTCCTGCCGGATCATGGACCTCTCGATGCCGACGATGACGACAATGCCGGCCAGGATCCAGTAGTTGTGATAAAACCAGGCGAGAACGGGAACCGCCAGCAGGGCGGTGCGCAGGACCAGCGCCGCTTTCGCGTAAAGCCGGGCCCGCTTCAGGACCGCTGTCATCCGCTCCATGGCTGCCAGGGCCACCATGTTGTTCGGGCTGGAAAAGGCTACCTTGGCGGGCAGCGTTCGGGTCCCGATTTTTCCGTGCGTGAAATGAACCAGCTGAATGCACTTTTTGACCAGGTCGTCGGGAATGAAATCCATTTGTTTTCCCTGTTGCGGCGCCTGCAAGTCATCCGGACGGGCGCGCTGCCGTCAGCCCATCGTCATGCATGATGGGCTATGACTTCCGGGAGGAGCCCGCCTTGCTTTCTCCCGTCTCGACGTCGTCCTTGAACTTGTCGATAAACATGTCGCTGTCCCAGGCATGGTCGTTCACGGTCGGGTTGATCTCGCGGTCGCTCGCCAGCAACTGCTCCTGCATCCGGATCTGCTCCCGGGACTGGGAAATGTAAGCGCTTTCGTCATGGCGGTGACCGGCCAGCTTGTGCAACGCCGCTTCGTCGTAACGGATGAAGTTCTGGCCAGCGCGGGTTGCCGTGTATCGCCGGTAGCCGAGTTTTACAAGCACGTCGATTCCGAGCCTTACGGCGGTGTCGAGGGATTCCCGGTAGATGTCTCGAATCCCCGCGTCGATGTAGCCATAGGCGTCCTGGCGGTTGGCGGCGCGGACCATGATGGTGAGGTTGGGGAAAAGCTTTTGGGTTTTTCCCACCAGATCGTAGTTGATATCCGGAGACCCGATGGCCGCGATCAGGAGCCGGGCCTGGTCGGCGCCGGCGGATTTGAGGATGTCGATCCGCGTGGCGTCGCCGTAGAAGACCTTGAACCCCATTTTTCTCAGGAGTTCCACGCGGTCGGAATCGTTGTCGAGAATCGTTGCCTTGATCCCGTTCACCCGCAGGAACCGGGCCACCACACCGCCGAAATGCCCGAAGCCGGCAATGATGACGGGGTGCTGCCGGTCGATGGCATCGGCCTCCCTTTCCACCTTTTCAAGCGTGCCGAAGCGGGGGAGGATGAACCGCTCGTTGACGAGCAGGAGCAGGGGCGTGACGGTCATGCTGATGGCGGTGACGCCCATCATCTTGTCCGTCCACTCGGCGGACAGGATATGGAGCTGGTGCATGAAGGAGAAGAGAACGAACGCGAATTCCCCGACCTGGCTCAGCCCCAGCGTGAACAGGACGTTCTGATCGAAGGTCAGCCGGCTCACCCTGCCCGTCAGCGCCAGCACGACGGATTTGGCGAGGACCGCCCCGAGCACGAGGGCCGTGATCTGCAGGGGGTTGTGGAGGATCAGGTTGAAGTTGATCGAGGCCCCGACGGTGATGAAGAACAGGCCGAGGAGGATCCCCTTGAAGGGTTCGATGTCGCTTTCCAGCTCGTGCCGGTATTCGCTGTTGGCCAGGACGACGCCGGCAAGAAACGTCCCGAGGGCGGGGCTGAGCCCCACTAGAACCATGACATAGGCCGTCGCCATCACGATGAAGAGGGCGGAAGCCGTGAACAGTTCCTGAAGCCGGACGCGGGCGATGAATCGAAGGAAGGGTACGATGACGAATCGTCCGCTGAGAATCACCAGCCCGACGGCGCCGAGCAGGGCGATCGTCTGCGCCCAGCCGGGCAGCCCCTGAATGAATGTGGCCTGCTCTCCGGAAGGCGCCTGCGCCGAGGCAAGCGCGAGGAGAGGCAGCACCGCCAGAATGGGGATGACGGCAATGTCCTGGAAAAGAAGGACGGCAAAGGAGCTTTGCCCGGATTGGGTCTGCTCCAGCCCTTTTTCCCGCAGGGTCTGCAGGACGATCGCCGTTGAGGACATGGAGAGCGCCAGCCCGACGGCCAGCGATGCCTGCCAGGTGAAACCGATCGTGAGAAAAATCGCGAAGAAGAGCAGCGTCGTCAGCCCGAGCTGCAGCGAACCCGTCCCGACGATGAGATGGCGCATCCGCCAGAAATGGGCCGGTTCCAGCTCCAGGCCGATGAGGAAGAGCATCATGACCACGCCGAATTCGGCGAAATGCATGATGTCCTTTCCCTCGCCGCCGACGAAGCCGAGAAAGAAGGGGCCGATCAGGATGCCGCCGATCAGATACCCCAGGACAGACCCCAGACCGAGCCTTTTTGCGATGGGAACGAAAACGATCGCCGCCGCCAGATAAATGAGGGCGTCCTGCAGGAATCCGTGGTTCATAATTCCTGTACCCCCCCTTCGTGCGCAAGCCAGTCGTTCAGAAAGGGAAATCGCATCATGGATTCGAGACTGAAATCCCCCCGGATCAGCCTCTCCATCAGCATGCGGTATTGTGTGGCATGGCGGGCCAGTTCTTCTTCCGTCAGCAGGTGCGTGCCCTGCACCGCGAAGGGCGGCAGGTAGGTCATTTTGCAGCGCACGGCCGTCTGCTCGAAGGGGCGGAGGAATTCGGCAATGGTGAAACGGTTGTATCCGTTCACCGCATAGGCCTCTCGGGTGCCGCCGGACGTCAGCGCCGTGAAGATGATCCTGCCTTTCAAGGCCTCCCCTCCCCTGCCGTGGGCCCAGCCGTATTCGAGCACCAGGTCGATCCACTGCTTGAGGAGGGCCGGCGCCCCGTACATGTAGAAGGGGTGGTGCCAGATGATGATCTCATGGGCTGCCATCAGCGCCTTTTCCGCATCGATGTCGATGTTGAAGTCGGCGTACTTTTCGTACAGGTCGTTCAGCGTGACCTCCGGCAACTGCCCGATGTCCCGAAGCAGCGCGCGGCTGGCCCGGGATTTTTCAAAGCGGGGATGGGCGAATATGATGAGGATTCTGTTCATACCGGCATTTCTCAAGTGCGCATCATTACCTTCAATCGATCTCCGTTGTCAATCAAAGCCCGATTGCCGCGTTTGTCTGCATGAAATACCTTCCCTGAAATATCAAGCGCAAAGTTCGAGATTTCAAGGATGAGAGAACGGCAAAGGATTTGGTTTCAATTTCGCGCTACCCTGTCTTTGCCAACTCGAGCCTGCCCTGCCACTTGTGCAGGAGAACGGCCTTGAGCGCGGCATGCTCCGGCTTTTCCAGGAAGGGGTCTTTATCTGTCAGGGCGAAGGCGTCCACTTTGGCTTCGTTGAGGATCAATCCGTCACGGACGATGTTGGCCACCCGGAAGTCGGGGAGCCCCGACTGGCGGACACCGATAAACTCACCGGGGCCGCGGATCGCGAGATCTTCCTCGGCAATCTTGAAGCCGTCCGTGGTCTGCTCCATGACCCGGAGACGCTTTCGCGCGTCCTCCGATCCGCGGTGCTGCGCCAGCAGGATGCAGTAGGAGGGAATGTCGGTCCGGCCGACGCGCCCCCGAAGCTGGTGGAGCTGGGACAGGCCGAACCGTTCGGCGTGCTCGATGACCATGAGCGAGGCCTGCGGGATGTCGATTCCCACTTCGATCACGGTGGTGGCAACGAGGATATCGATGCGCTTCTCGAGAAACCCGGCCATGATCTCATCCTTGTCCTTCGCATTCAGGCGGCCGTGGATCAGGCCGACCCGGCGATCGGGGAAGATATCCTTTCCCAGGTGCTCCGCCATGCGGCTGGCGTCCTTCAGGTCCAGGGCCTCCGATTCCTCGACGAGCGGGTAAACGATGAATGCCTGATGATTCTTTTTCAGCTCCTTGCGGATCGCCTCGTAAACCTGCGGGCGTTGGGACTCATAAAAAATCTTTGTTTTCACCGGCAGTTTTTGCGGCGGCAGCTCGTCGATGACGGAAATGTCGAGGTCGCCATAGACCGTCATGGCCAGGGTGCGGGGAATGGGTGTCGCGGTCATGACCAGGACATCGGGATTCATGCCTTTGGCCCGCAGCGTGGCCCGCTGGATGACGCCGAACCGGTGCTGCTCGTCGACGATGACGAGCCCCAGGTTCCGGAAATTCACCTCTTCCTGAATCAGTGCATGGGTGCCGATGATGATCCCGGTATCGCCGCAGGCGATGCCCTCGCAAATGCTCCTGCGCTCCGCCTTCTTCTTGCTTCCCGTCAGCAGCACCGCTTTCAGCCCCAGTTGCCTGGACCAGTTCCCGATGTTCCGGTAGTGCTGTTCTGCCAGGATTTCCGTGGGGGCCATGATCGCGGCCTGGCAGCCGTTGTCGCAGGCGGTGATCATGGCGGCCATGGAGACGACGGTTTTTCCGGACCCAACATCCCCCTGAAGGAGGCGGTTCATCATGGTGGGCCTGGCCATGTCGGCTTCGATTTCAGCGATGACGCGCTTCTGCGCGCCGGTGAGGTCGAAGGGCAGCAGTCCATAGAACTGCTGGAGGGGCGGGCCGCCGGTCCGGAAGGCGATTCCGCTGTCCAGCAGATGCCCCCTTTTTTTCAGGGCCATCCCCAGTTGTAGGAAGAAAAACTCGTCGTAGATGAGGCGGCTGTGCGCCTCGGAACGGATCTCGTTGCAGGCCTGGACATCCGCGTCCACCTCGGGGAAATGGGCGCTTCTGAGCGCGTCATGAATGTGAATCAGGCGGCGCTTCTCGCGGATGGATTCGGGAATGGGGCTCGAGACATAGCGGGTATAATCTTCGAGGACCCGCATTGTGATCCGACGGATCGTTTTCTGATGCAGTCCCTCTGTTTCGGAGTAGATGGGGACGATCCTCTTGAAATGAAGCAGACGGTCATCCTCCTGCTCATCCAGGATCTCATAGTCGGGGTGCATCATCTCCCGGCCCAGGTTAAAGGACCGCACATCGCCCGTCAGGATCACGAGGGCCCCTTTCCTGAAGACATTCTTGAGATAAGCCGGGTTTCCCATGAACCATTTGGCCTTCATCGTTCCGGTCTCGTCCTCGACTGCAACCTCAAAAATCCTTCGGGTCCGGTAATGCCGGAGATCGGCGCGAACAACCGTGCCGACAACCGTCTCCCTGATCCCGTATCGGGCCTGCCCGATCTTTTTGACCGACCGCCGGTCTTCATAGCGCCGCGGCAGAAAGTAGAACATGTCCTCTACGGTGCGAATGTTCTTTCTGGAGAACAGCTCCGCGATTTTCGGCCCCACCCCTTTGATGAACTGAACGCTCAGGGCCAGCCTTGCGAAGGACTTCTCGATGTCCTCCTGAATCCCCCCCTTGCGACGGTCCAGGGCGTCTTCACGGGCCTGTTCGGGAGATGTCAAAACTTTGAGCTCCTTCAGCAGATCGATCGATTTTTGAAGGACTTCTTGTTTCCCCGCGAGTGAAAGTGCGTCGAAATTCGTGAAGAGGTCCTGCAGGCTGCCGGCGATTTGACGGACCGCAGCGGACATCCCGGCATCGATGGAGGAGGCGCTGACATGGCTGGCCAGTCTGCCCAAGAGCGTCAGTATGGTCCCTTCGAGGTCCCGGACAAGGGAGAGGTGCCGGTAGTCATCCCGGGATGAGAAGAGGAGCGGCTGTTCAATCTTTCCAAGCAGGTCTCTGAGTCGTTCCAAAAGGGCTCCAAAAATATAATCATAATGATTTCAAATACAAAGCTGGTTGAAAATTACCAGAGATTGATGCTTTTCGCAAGGAAAGATTTGACATTTGCAGCGGTCTGCGTTACGCAGGTCAAACGTTCAAAATCGTGCCGCATACCGCATCATCTCTGGAGTGATCATGGACGAACAAGCTTCCTACAAAAGCGCCGGCGTCGATATCGACAAGGCAAACCGATTTGTCGAAAAAATCAGGCCCCTCGTAAAAATGACGGCCCGCAAGGAGGTCATGAGCGGGATCGGCGGCTTTGGCGCCCTTTTCAGGCTGGACACGGAAAAGTACAGGAATCCGGTGTTGGTTTCATCGACGGACGGCGTTGGGACAAAGCTGAAAATCGCCCAGATGATGGATCGTCACGATACCGTGGGAATCGACCTGGTGGCGATGTCGGTCAACGACGTCGTCGTTCAGGGCGCCGAACCGCTGTTCTTCCTGGACTACATCGCCACCGGAAAAATCGGCATGGAGAAGTCCGTACAGATTGTTGAAGGCATTGCCCGGGGGTGCCGGGAGGCCGGGTGCGCGCTGATCGGAGGGGAAACGGCGGAAATGCCCGGTTTTTATGCGGACGATGAATATGATCTGGCCGGTTTCTGCGTCGGGGTTGTGGAGCAGGAACGGCTGATCGACGGTTCCGCGATACGGGTTGGAGACCGGATCATCGGCTTGGCCTCCAGCGGCGTTCACAGCAACGGGTTTTCCCTGGCCAGAAAGGTCCTTTTCGAAAAGGGCGGACTCCATGCCGGGGATGTTCTTGCGGGACTTGAACGTCCTGTCGGCGAGGAGCTCCTCACGCCCACGAAGATCTACGTCAAGTCCATGCTGAATCTCCTGAAAAATTTCACGGTCAAGGGACTGGTCCACATCACGGGCGGCGGATTCATCGACAATATCCCCCGTATCGTCCCCTCCCCCTGCGCCGCCGTTATCGCGCGGACGGGCTGGCCCGTCCCGCCGATCTTCAAGATCATCCAGGAAATGGGAAATGTCGAGGATGCGGAGATGCTGAGGGTTTTCAATATGGGAATCGGGATGATCATCATCGTGCCGGAGAAGGAAGCGGCCGACGCCATGGAAAGGCTGGGCATGCTCGGTGAAAAACCATACCTTCTGGGCACGATCGAAAAAAGAACCCCCGAGCAGCCGCGGATCTGCTTCATTTAGCCAATGAAATCCAGGTTACGCATCGGCATACTGGTATCGGGAAGCGGATCGAATCTCCAGTCCATCATCGACCGCATCGAGCAGGGCGATCTCGCCGCAGAGATCAAAGTCGTCGTCAGCAACAATCCGGAGGCCTACGCCCTCGAGCGCTGCAGGAAGCACCACATCCCGGCCGTCGTCATCCGGCATCAGGAGTTCGAGAAGCGGGAAGACTTCGACCGGCAGATGATCAACGTGCTCCAGTTTCATGAAGTGGAACTGGTCGTGATGGCCGGTTTCATGAGAGTGCTGACCCCCCTGTTCCTCAACGCGTTTTCCATGAAGATCATGAATATCCACCCGGCGCTGCTTCCCGCTTTTCCGGGAACGCACGTCCAGCAGAAGGCCATCGACTACGGCGTGAAATTTTCGGGGTGCACGGTCCATTTTGCAGATGAGGGCATCGACACCGGTCCCGTGATCATTCAGGCGGTCGTGCCCGTTCTGGCCGGCGACACGGCGGATACGCTGGCGGCTCGAATCCTGAAGGAGGAACACCGGATTTACCCACAGGCCATTCAGTTCTACGCGGAGGGCAGGATCCAGGTCAGCGGCCGGAAGGTCACGATCAAAAGCGGACCGAAGATGCCGGAGTTCGCCGCCCACAACCCCCCCCTGTCCGGTTTTTAGCGATGTGCATGTGCAATCCTGGACCAGACCGCCGGGAAGGAGTCCGATCATGAAACAAGACAGCCCTTATGATTTCACCATCCAGAATCTGGGCGAAGGCACCATCGATTCCCCGCTGAACGTCCAGTATTTCACCGACGACAGCAAGCGGATCCTCTTCAATATTGAAATCCAGCACTATGCCGATCTGAAGGCTGCGAACGGCGTCCCCCTTTCCGTCGAAGTGGCCGGCCCGCGGCAGAGGATCTTTTTCGATCCGGCCAAGACCAAGGCGGCCGTTGTGACCTGCGGCGGCCTCTGCCCCGGCATCAACGACGTGATCCGTGCCGTGGTCATGGAACTGTATTACCGCTACGGCGTGGATAACATCCTGGGGATCAAGTACGGTTTTCAGGGCCTGATTCCAGGATACAGGCACGACGTCATGGAGTTGTCGCCGGAAATCGTCAAGGACATCCATGCCGTGGGAGGCAGCATCCTTTCCTCATCCCGCGGCAGGCAGGACATCGGCGAAATGGTCAATGCCCTCAAACGGATGAACATCGACATCCTGTTCTGCATCGGCGGAGACGGCACCATGCGCGCCGCGGAATGCATCACCGATGAGGTGACCCGCAGAAGCCTGAACATCGGCATCATCGGCATTCCGAAAACCATCGACAACGATCTGAATCTGATCCAGAAAACCTTCGGGTACGACACGGCGATTTCCGAGGCGGTGAAGGCCATCAAATGCGCTCACGTGGAAGCAAAGGGTGTGCCCATGGGCATCGGGCTGGTAAAGATCATGGGGCGCCAGTCCGGGCATATCGCGACGGGCGCGGCACTGGCCATGAGCGATGTCAACTTTGTCCTGATTCCGGAGGTTTCCTTCGACCTCGAAGGAGAAAAGGGGTTTCTCAAAGTCCTGGAAGACCGTCTTCACGCCCGGAAACACTGCGTGATCCTTGTCGCTGAGGGGGCCGGCCAGGAACTGATGCACCGGGCCGACGGGCCGCTGGAAACGGATGCATCGGGCAACCTCAGGCTCCTGGACATCGGACAGTTTCTGAAAACGCGGATCGAGGATCACTTTCATCGGAAGGGTCTCGACATCAACCTGAAATACATCGACCCGAGCTACATGATCCGCAGCGTTCCGGCCAATGCCGGTGACAGCATCTACTGTGGCGCGCTGGGCCAGTATGCCGTTCACGCGGGGATGGCCGGCAAGACGGGGATGCTCGTGGGGCTCATGAAGGACGAGTACGTCCACCTGCCCCTGAAGATGGTGGCCTCCGGGTCCAAGGTCAGTACGGAGGGAAATGTCTGGATGCGCGTTCTCGAATCGACCGGTCAGCCGCCCGCAATGAAAAATGACCCGAAAAAATAGCTTGCAAATTTAATCCTGATGGTTTAGAAGCCACCCCATTCATTCCCTGAGGAGTTTGATTATGTCCAGAGTCTGCGAGGTGTGCGGCAAAAAGCCCGTTGTCGGGAACAATGTCAGTCATGCCAACAACAAGACAAAGAAGGTGTGGTACCCCAATCTTCAGAGTCTGCGCTGTGTGGATGAGAAAACCAAGGCGGTGAAGCGGGTCAAAGTCTGCACGCGCTGCATTCGTTCCGGTTTTGTGAAAAAAGCCCTATAGGAAGCAGCGGAAAGCGGATTTCCTGATTTTTTCCATCGTCGGTTCAAGAAACGCTTCACAGTCGCGAACCAGGTCCATCCCCTGTTCCAGCAGTTCAATGGCTCCCGCACGCACTTCTTGATCATTTCGATCCAGGCCGAATTTGTCGATAAAAAGATTGATTCGGCCTTCCACGTCCATCAAGCCTTTCATGCGCTCGGGCGTGCAGATGTTCACCCCTTTCGCAAACGCTTCGCCGGCAGTCTCGCCGCGGATGTCCGTCAGCCACTCGATCGTCCGGCCGAATTCTTCAAGCCCGTTCTGGGCCGTGCTGCCCAGAGAATCGGAAAACAGCGGAATCAGGCCGGCGTTGTCCGGGCTGCGGTTCAACACCATGTCGAAGGCCGTCTCGATCATGATGTGGGACTGGTAGGCGGCCTCGGACGGGCTGATTTCCCGGCCGAAACGCTTTTGAAAGTTCCGGATCGGCGGCACCAGGGGCCTGCCGCGTACATAGGTGTATCCCTTCGAATCGGGATTGAAGGTGCAAACCGGCTTTTCGCAGATGTCTCCGTAATGGGCGATGTCGTCGACCAGCAGATGGAAATGGACGAACGCGGCCTTCCGGTACGCATCGGGGAGGTCGCGGAAACGGTCGATGCCGTGCGTCATCTCCGAGGTAATCGCATGATGAAACGTCAGGAGATCCGGGGAGACATTGTAGGTGTACAAATCGAGACAGTCCCGATGCAGGGCCCGAGAGCCGAGAAACTCCTTCAGAATCCAGGTGTGGGTCAGCATCAGCATGGGAAGAATTCAACCTTCGTGAAATGCATACGCTCAGCGAAGAAATTTTTAGCACTTAATATTTTCAAGATCAAGGTTAAACCGGCGAAGAGGGAATGCCAAATCTTCGCTTGACAGAAAAGCTTATATTTGCAAGATAACACCCGAAATTTCACGCCGGCCACCGCACCGCAGACCATTGGACATGAGCACACTGACCCTACCCACCACAACCTGGAAAACAGCGGATGTCAACCGGGATGTTCAGGACAGCCTGACGAAGGAACTGGGAATTCATCCGATCATTTCCCGCATCCTGACGAGCAGGAACATCCTCAGCGCGGATGATGCGAAGCGCTATCTGTCCCCTTCCCTTAACGATCTTCACAGTCCCTTCATGCTCAAGGACATGCGCAAGGCCGTCGACCGCACGCTGGCGGCCGTTTACAGGCGGGAGAAGATAACCGTTTTCGGGGATTATGATGCCGATGGGATTACCTCCGTTGTCGTTCTGGTCAAGTTCCTGCAACAGTTCGATCCGACCGTGCAGTACTACATTCCGGACAGGATCGATGAGGGCTACGGCCTGAACCGGGGGGCCATCGACCGGATCAGGCAGGGGGGGAGCCGCCTGATCATCACCATCGACTGCGGCGTTTCCGATCACGAGCAGGTTGCCTACGCCAAGTCCCTGGGCATTGACACCATCATCCTGGACCACCATGAGGTGCCGGGCTCCCTGCCGGAGGCGGCGGCGGTCGTCAACCCCACCCGTCCGGATTGCCGCTTCCCTTTCAAATACCTTGCCGCTGTGGGGATTGCCTTTAATTTCCTGATCGCCCTGAGGTCGGTTCTCCGCAAGGAGGACTTCTGGAAAGACAGAAAATACCCCAATCTGAAGGAATATCTGGATCTGGTGGCGCTGGGAACGATCGGGGACATTTCCCCCCTGATCGATGAAAACCGGATCTTCGCGAAAATCGGGCTTGGACTGCTGACGGAAACCCGAAGGGCCGGCCTGATCGCCCTGAAGGAAATCTGCGGCATCGAAAATCAGGTCGTCGATTCCGGCAGGGCCTCATTCTGCCTCATTCCGCGGATCAATGCCGCCGGACGCATCGGTTCTCCCCTGGACGCCGTCCGGCTGCTGTTGACGGAAAATCTCCAGGAGGCCAGGGAACTGGCGAAGAAGCTGGAGAACTGCAACCGGAAGCGGCAATCAATGGAAAAAGTGATCGTTAGCGAGATCCTGGAGAACATCGATCAGGCTGTCGGCGATCAGAAAAAAAGCGCCTTTGTTTTTGCCTCGGAAAAGTGGCATCCCGGCGTCATCGGAATCGTCGCCTCAAGGCTGGTCGACCGTTACTGCCGGCCGGTGATCCTGATCAGTCTGAGAGACGGCATTGGAAAAGGCTCCGGGCGGAGCGTCGCCGACTTCAATATTTACGAGGGTTTGAAAAAGTGCGATTCGGCGCTGATCGCCTACGGGGGGCATCGTTACGCCGCCGGCATTTCCATTCGGGAGGAGGATATCCAGCGGTTCTCGTCCCTGCTTGAAGAAGTCGTGCAGACCGAGCGGGCGGGATCGGAGTTCATATCACAGACCCTGATCGATTCATCCTGCCAGCTCAGCGAAATCAATCATGAATTCCTGTCCGCCATGGAGGTGCTGGCGCCTTTCGGCAGCAGGAATCCGGAGCCCGTTCTCTGCGCCCGGAACGTCAACGTGACTACTCCCTCCATCGTGGGCAACAACCATCTGCGCATGAAAATCAACGGGGACGGCGTGTCCTGCAATGGCATCTGGTTCGGCAAGGGACACTTCCTGCCCGTCCTCTCCGGCCCGAAGCTGGATATCGCCTTCACGCCTCAGATCAACAACTGGAACGGCGCATCCGATATTCAACTGAAGATGCGGGATGCAACCGTGCAGTTGCCCGCCGCATAGGACCGGGAGACCCGCGCCTGCGCCGATTCTCGTGATATCAGGTGAACAGGCGAGGCTTCAGGCTCCCGTCCCGCTGTCTCTTTTCCGCATGTTTCTTGCGAGACCGTAGAAATATATTCCCGCAAAGCCCACGAACCCCGCGCTGTAAAAGACGGTTTTCATCCCGAACACAGTGAACAGGATGCCGCCGGCCAGGGGGGCGAGAACAGCCCCGAGGTTCATCGCGGCGTTGAAGATGCCCATGGTCAGCCCCATGCCCTGCCTGTTCCCCTCTTCGACAAGCAGGGCCGAACTGGCGGGCAGGGACAGGACGCTGGCAAATCCGATGCCGATGCTCAGGAAGATCAGGTGCGGGAAGGTTTCGGACAGGGGAAGGAGCGCCGTGAGCAGGGCCGCGGCCGCCCCCCCGATGAGGATAAGACGGTCCCGGTCGATCCGGTCGGAGAGATACCCCATGGGACGCAGCAGCAGCGCCGTCACAGTGGTGTTCGCGCCCATGACCACCCCCATCTCAATCCCCGTGAGATGCAGGTTCTCAAACATGAAAATGGGCAGGAACATCCCGAAATAAACAATCCCGAAGGTCCTGGAGAAGATGAATCCGCAAAGCGCGATGAGGATCCTGCTTTTTTTCAGCACGGACAGATCGACCCGGACTGCCCTGTTTTCTCTTTCCCTGTTTGTGCCGAAATGCTTCACGAAAATGAGGGCCGTAAGGAATGCGAGCATGCAGAGGAATGAGAGGCTGATAAAGATCCCGGGAAATCCGAGCGTGTCCTTGATGATCCCGCCCGCGACCGGACCGAAGGCGAGGGCCGCATAGTAGGAAATTTCAAAGGTCCCCATGGCGGTTCCCTCATGTCGGGACGGGGCCATATCCCCGATATAAGCGAGCGAGACGGGCCGAACGAGGGCTGCCGCAACGCCCTGAAGGAACCTCAGAAGGATCAGGCACACAGGAGAGGGGAGATAGAGATAGCCGATCGCGATCGCCGCAAGGGCGAATAGGCCGAACACGAGAAGGCGCCGCCGGCCGCTGCGGTCGGACCACCAGCCCGCAAGGGGCGAGAAAAGGGTCTTGGCGGCGGCAAACCCGGAGAAAATGAGCGCGAGATGAATACCGGCGGCGCCGTTGGACGTCGCGTAGACCGGAAAAAACGGGTCCGCGATCCCGAAGCCGAGGCAGGCCAGAAAGTTCACGATGAAGAGGGCGCGGTATACCGCTTTATCCTCCATGCCGTTCATCGCACATGCCCCTCCGGGTTGGCACACTCCGTCGTCCGTGCGTTGCGTCGTGAAGCTGCAGCACACAGATTCAATTCATGTTTTGACTCCTATAAGGCCATTTCCGATGGCTGAAAAATGTGCCTTGGCCGCTCGTTTGCGAAGGGACCGGACAGGCCGGGGCGCCTTGCCTTCGGCCCGCCCGGTCCGCAAACAGGTCGAGCATGCAACCGATCAGAATGTCTTTTTCCGGAGAAGACCCCTTTCCCGTGCGCCCTTCTCCAGCTCTTCGCGGAACTTGGGATGGGCGACCTTGATGAGGGCTTCGGCCCGTTCCGGCTCCGTCCTGCCGGTGAGGTCGGCAATGCCGTACTCGGTGACGATGTACTGGGCGTAGTGGCGGGGCACGGTCACCCGGGCGCCCTGCGACAGATAGGGGACGATGCGCGATACGCTGTCGTCCAGGGCGGTCGAGGGAACCAGGTTGATGGCCCTGCCCCCGGGGGACCAGAAAGCGCCGATGACAAAGTCGAGCTGTCCCCCCGTGCCTGTCCGCATGACGTTGCCGTGCGACTCGGAGCAGATCTGCCCCGTCAGGTCCACTTCCAGGGAGCCGTTGATGGCGACGACGTTATCTTCCTGGGAAACGATGCTGATGTTATTGGCGTAGAGGGTGGAACGCCACTCGCACATGGGATTGTTGGCCAGCCACTCGTAGAGTTCCTTGTCGCCCATGGTGAAGGCCAGGAGGATCTTGCCGGGGTTGACCTTCTTGTACTTGCAGGTGACGATCCCTTTCTCGACGAGGATGTTGGTCCCCGCCGGGGCCATTTCTGTGTGAATGCCCAGGTCTTTGAGGTTGCTGTCCTGGAGCAGCTTACTGATCATGGCCGGAATGGCGCCGATGCCGACCTGGAAGCAATCCCGGTCCTTCAACAAGCCGACCACGTTTTTCGCCATCTGGATTTCCACATCCGTCGCCGGCGGCGTCGGCACGGCGGGCATGGGGCTGGAATTTTCATAAAAAGCGTTGAAGCGCGAGACATGGAAGTTCGTGTCGCCGTAGGTGCGGGGCATCTGGTCGTTCACTTCGGCGATGACAAACTCGCTCTGGTCCATGATGCGGCCGGTGTAGAACGTGTCGAGACCGAGGCTGACATACCCGTGGCTGTCAGGCGGCGTGACCTGGGTGATGATCCCCGTCCGCCGCGGGTAGATGCGGTTCCGGGCCGCGTTTTTCAGGGACACGTCGGAACTCTGGGCCGGGATAAAGTTGGCCCATTCGGTTTTCGCGATCTGCTGGAGATGGGGTGAACTGTAAAATCCGAAAACAAGGTTAAAGGTCTTCCGGTATTCGGGCTTGAAGATCTTGTAGGGCCGCAATGTGAGGGCGTTTAAATATTCGACGTCCTCCAGTTCATCGACGCGGTCAGCGATCAGGTCCATGATCTTCATGGCCGGCTGACCCAGGCAGAGCGGTGTCCAGAAACGGTCCCCGGATTTGATCATTTTTGCCGCTGCTTCCGCCGATGTCATTCTGCTCTTATAAATTTCTTCCCAACTCATTCTTCCCTCCTCTTTTTGCTTTGCGTTAAAAAAAACAACCCTTTCGGCTGTCCGCGGCGACGAGGTAGCGGGTCGCAATCTCAATTCCAACAGAAGCTTCCCTGCTATCGGTTCACCGGAAAAGCCACTCGAACGCTCGTTCTGTTCACCCCCTTCCCTTTCTGAGTCTTTGTTCTGTTGGTTATGAATCGGTTGGATGTTTATCTTGCATGATGAGCGGAAATCCGCTCACGATAAGACGCCGCCTTCGACAGAAACCGGCATTCAGGCAGCTGAGTATAAAAAGAAGATCGGTTCGTGTCAATGGATTTCGAATTTCGGCCCGCACAAATTAGCCCCGCAGGCGGATGTGGAATGTCGGCCATGACGGCGACAATCACCAACCGGTTATTTTTTGACGGGATACGGCGTGTGAATTCGGGGAATGGGGGAATGGCGGAAGCGAACTGGTCAGGTAGAGCGGTCCCTTCCATGGAAAATGGGATGAAAGCAAGAAGGCGGGGGATGCCCCCGCCTTCGCGGATTCCGGGTTTCTGATTTTCTCGCGGTTTTTTTTAGCTCAGCCAGTTCTTCACGGCTTCCAGCACCGGCGAGGTGAAGAGGGAGATATAGAGCGTGTAGAGGGCGAAGGCGCCGACGACTTCGCTGGTGTAGATCCTGCTGTATTTGTATTTCAGGGAGATCATGATGAGCCCGCCGATGATCAGGCATCCAAGCTGAAAATACGGGAAATTGTCCGCGCCGCCCGCGGCATATTCAGCGAAGCTGAAACCTGCCGTGATCAAAACGACCGCCGCTGCCATCACCAGGGTTGCCAGATTCTTTTTCATGATCTATTCCTCCTTTTGATCGGTTATTGATTCTTTCTTTTGACCAATAGATATGAAATAAACGTGCCAACACGGAAGGCCGAGCGAAATAATTTTTAACATATCGTTATTATTAAATATAATTATTTTGAAAGACAGGCATGGAAGAAGGAACGGTGATTCGCAGACTCATGATTTGAATGAAACGTTACGGTTCGTTGAATGACTTGTTCACTGTCAAAGCCAGCGCTTGCGTCGCCGGTAGGATTTGACGTCCCGGTAGGATTTTGCGGCGCCGGAGGCGGCCATGCCCAGATAGAACTCTTTGATATCGGGATTTTCAACCAGATCTTTAGCCGGGCCTTCCATGACGATCTTGCCGTTTTCCATCACGTACCCGTAATGGGCGATCTGGAGGGCCATCCGGGCATTCTGCTCGACCAGGACAATAGTGGTTTCCTGCTCTTCATTGATTCTCTTGATGATCCTGAATATTTCACTGACCACAAGCGGCGCCAACCCCAGCGACGGCTCGTCCAGCAGGAGGAGCTGGGGGTGGGCCATCAGGGCCCGGCCGATGACAAGCATCTGCAGTTCCCCGCCGCTGCAGTAGCCGGCGAGCGACTTTCTTCGTTTCAGCAGGGCGGGAAAATAACCGTAGACCAGCTCCAGGTCCTCTTTGTAGGCCTTTCCCCAGCGCGTGGCCGTCCCCACCCTCAGGTTCTCTTCGATGGTCAGGTATTTGAAAGGCTGGCGGCCTTCCAGCACCTGAATGATGCCGAGGCGGGTGATGGTTTCGGGCGGCTGGTTGTGAATGGGTCTGCCGGCATGGAGGATCGTCCCGTCCGTCACTTCGCCGTTTTCCGGTTTGAGGAGGCCGGAGACGGCCTTCAGCGTCGTCGTCTTGCCGGCGCCGTTGCTGCCCAGCAGCGAGACGATGTGCTTCCTTTCCACCGCCAGGGAAACCCCCTTGAGGACCTGGATCACATCGGAATAGACCACGGATATGTTGTTCACCTGCAGCAGGATGTCCCGCATCGCCAAACTCCTTCAGTATGAAAACGGCCAGAGCCGGAAGCCCGAACGGATGATCCGCCAGACCTCCGCCAGCCCCCGGGGTTCGAAGAGAATGAAAAGCACGATCGCCGCGCCGAAGGCGAATTCGCGCAGCGGCGCCATGTTCAGGCCGGTGCTTGTGAACACCCCCATGTTCATCAGGGCGTCCGTCGCAAAACGCAGTACCTCGTTCAGCCCGGTGATGAAAACGGCGCCGAAGATCGAACCGGTGATGTTTCCCATGCCGCCGATGATCACCATGGCGATGTATTCGACGGAAAGGCCGAGGTTGAAGGGTTCCGTGGTGATGCTCACCATGTAGTAAGCCCAGAGGGCGCCGGCGAACCCGGCGTAGAAGGAGCTGATGGCGAAGGACAGCAGCTTGTAGCGGAAGATGGGGATGCCCATTCCCTCGGCCGCCCGGTCGTTGTCCCGAATGGCAATGAAGGCCCGGCCGTATTTCGTGCGGATGAGGTTGACGGCAAACCAGGTCATCCCGATCAGGCAGATAAAGATGACGAAGAAGAAGCTCCGGTCGCCGCTCATCTCCCATCCGAGCAGGGAGGGTTTCGGCAGCGTGATCCCCATGGTGCCCTTCGTCAGACCCTCCCAGTGCAGCAGGATGTACTCGATGATGAACTGGCCGGCCAGGGTGGCAATGGTCAGGTAGAGGCCCTTCAGGCGGACCGAGGGGATCCCGAAGATCATCCCCACCAGCGATGTCACGGCGGCTGCGGCCGGCAGGACCAGGATAAAGGGCAGATCCGCGGAAGTGGCCATGATCCCGGCCGCATAGGCGCCGACGCCGAAAAAGGCACCGTGGCCGAGGGAAATCTGGCCGGTGAATCCGATCAGGATGTTCAGGCCGACCGCCGCGATCGCGGCGATGCCGATCATGTTCAGGACATAGAGCATGTAGGGTTTCACGACCCAGGGCAGGACCAGAAACAGGAAAGCGAGACCGATGCCCAGCCAGAGGCGGCCGAAATCGGTCTCGAAGACCGTCAGCTCCTCCTTGTAGTGTTCCCGGTAATTTCCGCAGGGATGGAATCTCGGTTTTCGCATCGTCATACCCGCTCGATTTCTTTCAGGCCGAAGAGGCCGTAGGGCTTCACCAGCAGAATCAGCACCAGAACGATGTAGGGAACCACGTCGCGGAGCGACGGCGACAGGTAGCCGCCCGTGAAGGTCTCCAGCAGGCCGATGATGATGCCGCCGATGATGGCCCCGCCGATGGAATCCAGCCCGCCCAGGATCACCACGGGGAACACCTTGAGGCCGATGGCGCTCAGGTCGTGCACGTTGATGCCGTTGATGATGCCCAGAACGATGCCGCTCATCCCGGCCACCAGGGCCGCGATGGCCCAGGACAGCGCAAAGACCCGCTTCACGTGAACCCCCAGGGAAAGGGCGGCTTTCTGATTGTCCGCCACCGAACGCATGTAGATTCCCTGGGAGGAGTATTTGAAAAACAGGCCGAAGAGGCACAGAAAGATCATTCCGATGACCATCGCGGCCACGTAGACGGGAGGAACCTGGATGACGCCCCAGCGGATGCCGAGCGCCTCCGGCAGAAAGTCCGGATAGGTCTGAAGGTTGCCGCCCCACACCAGCAGCAGCAGCCCCTTGAACATCGAGGCCAGGCCGACGGTCAGCATGATCACGAAAATCAGGGGCTCGCCGATGAGGGGGCGCAGGAAGACGCGCTCCACAAGGAAACCCAGGGAGAAACAGCCGGCCAGCGTCGCCAGAAAGGCCACCGGCAGGGGCAGCTTGGCCCAGGAGACCATCGCCAGGAACAGGAACGCCCCGAAGGCAAGCAGTTCACCATGGGCGAAATTGAGGACGCTGGATGATTTGAAGATCATGACAAAGCCCATCGCGGACAGGCCGTACAGCAGGCCGATGCTGATGCCGTTGACGAGCAGTTGAACGAAAAAGTCCATTCGAGAAATCTCCTTAAACCGGTATGATTTTTACCTTCGTTTCCACCTTGCCGATCTGGCCGTCCCGATACTGGACCTTCGCCTTGACGTCGACCTCCCGCTGGTCGCGGTACATGGCCTCGATCAGCTTGATGTAAAGGCCGTAGACAAAACGCCGCCTCACCTTGCCGGTCCGGGTCAGCTCCTCGTCGTCGGCATCCAGGAGCTTGTACAGGAGGAAGAACTTCCGGACTTTCATGATGTCCGGCAGTTGTGCGTTGATCCGCCGGATCTCGCCCAGGATCAGCTCCTCCACAGCCGGCTGCTGGGACAGATCCATATACGTCGTGTAGGGGATCATCCGCTCCTCCGCCCAGACGCCGACATTTCCGAAATCGATGTTGATCATGAGCGTGATGTAGGGGCGCCCTTCCCCGAAAACAACGGCCTCCTTGATGTAGGGGCTGAACTTCAGGCGGGTTTCGATGAAATCCGGCGAAAAGGCCTCCCCGCTCTTGTTGCGGATGATCTCCTCCCTGCGTCCGATGATCAGCAAGTGGCCGTCCTTGTCCAGATAGCCCGCGTCGCCGGTTCTCAGCCAGCCGTCGGTGAACGCGGCCTCCGTCGACTTGAAGTCCTGGTAATAGCCGGAGAACACGGCGTCGCTGCGGACCAGGACCTCCTGGTCTTCCGAAAGCCGGACGAGCGTTCCCGGCAGGGGCTTTCCCACGGTCTCCAGCTTGACCTGGTCGTCCGGCTGGAGCTGAAAGATGCCGCCGGCCTCGGTCAGGCCGTAGCACTGTTTGAGGTTGAGTCCGATGGTTCTGAAAAAGCCGATCACATCCGGGCTGATGGGATGGCCGCCGGTGAAGGCGCTGCGCAGCTTCAGGCATCCGATCCGGTCAAGCAGGGGCCGGTAAACCATGAGCGACGCCAGCCGGTGCAGGGCTCTCAGGTAAGATGGGACGCTTTCCTCCCGGGATGTCTTTGCCGCGATCCTGCGGCCGATCCGTTCGGCCAGGTCGAACATTTTTCGTTTGATCAGGCCCGCGTCGGACATCTTCACCATGATCCGGGAAGCGAGGTCCTCCCAGAACCGGGAGGCGGTGATGAGCAGGGACGGTCCGATTTCACGGAAATCCTCCGTGACGGTCTCCGGGGTTTCGGGAAAGTTCATCGTCATGCCGCCGACCAGGGCGACCCCGACGCCCCACATCTGGTCAACGATCCAGGCGGGCGGCGACATGGAGATCCAGTTCTCGCCCGGTTGAATGGCCATGGCCTCGACCCAGCTCTCCGCAATGGCCGTCAGGTTCCGGTGGGACAGCATGGCAAGCTTCGGCAGCCCCGTCGTCCCGGAGGTCAGGATCATCAGGGCGGTCTCGCTCCTGCCCCCTTTTTGCATCTCCCACAGGACGCGGTCCGGCTGCTCCCGTTCGCATGTCTCCCCCATGCGGATCAGCTCGCCGAAGCCGACCAGCCAGGGCTCGTTCCGGTAGCTTCTCATCCCGGTGGGGTCGATATAGATGACGCGGCGGACGTGCGGGAGCCGGTCGCGGGCATCCAGGAGCTTGTCGACCTGTTCCTGATCCTGGACGAATACAAGGGCCGCCTGGATCCGGTTGAGGGCAAGGCAAAGCTCGTCGGTGATCGAGGAGGTAAACAGATTCAGCGTGACGGCGCCCAGCGACTGGGCCCCCAGTTCGCTGAAGAGCCATTCCGGATGGTTGTTCAGGATGATGCCGACATGTTCGCCGCGCTTCAGCCCGAGCGACATCAGGCCGCCGGCCGTATGCCTCACGTAGCGGAAATAATCCGCCCAGGAGTAGTGCTGCCAGATGCCGAGCGCCTTTTCGCGGATCGCCGTCGCCGCACCCAGGCGCTCGGCCTGCAGGGCCAGGACCTGGGGAAGCGTTTTTTCTGCCGGATTTGCCGTCATCAATGCCTTCTTCATAGGGATTCCGCGTCACCCAGATAGGCCTTGATCACCTCCGGGTGGTTCCGCACCGCTTCCGGCGTCCCCTCGGCCAGCTTCTCGCCGAAATTCAGGACCATGATCCGCTGGGAAATGCTCATGACAATGGACATGTCGTGCTCCACCAGGATCATGGTCTGGCCCCAGGCTTCGTTCAGTTCGATGAGAAACCGGACCATGTCCTCCTTTTCCTCGAGGTTCATGCCGGCAAAAGGCTCGTCGAGGACGAGGAGCCTCGGTTCCAGCGCCAGGGCGCGCCCGAGTTCGACCCTTTTCATCAGACCGTAGGGAAGGGATCCGACCGTTTTCTTGCGGATCGCCTGCATCTCCAGAAAATCGATCACCTCTTCCAGAACGAGCCGGTGGCGGATCTCCTCTTTCCGGGCGGAGGCCGCGAAGAGCGTCGCGGCGCCGAGGCCGTAGCGACAGTGGATGTGCCGCGCCAGCAGCATGTTCGACAACACCGTCATCCCCGGAAACAGCTCGATGTTCTGAAAGGTCCGCCCGATGCCGATGCGCACCAGTTCATGGGGGGGAAAATGGGTGATGTCCCGGCCGTTGAAGCGGATGCTGCCCTGCTGCGGCCGGTAGAAACCGGTCATGCAGTTCAGGAGGCTGGTCTTGCCCGCGCCGTTCGGACCGATCACCGCGACCAGTTCGCCGGTGTGAACGGCCAGATCGATGTCGTGCAATGCCCTGACCCCGCCGAAATGCAGGGAGAGATTCGAAATGTCCAGTTCAGCCGTGGCGTCTTCCTGATTCCGCGTGCTGAAGATGCCCGGCCGGCTGCGCTGTGATTTCATCGGGTTCCCGGCCTCACTTCGCCAGTTTGATCTTCTCTTGTCCGGGCGTGTAGAAGTTGGTCAGCGGGATCAGGGAACCGTCCTCCCGCACCCGGACCATTCTGGCCTTGAAAGATGCGCCGTGGTCTTTCCGGCTGTAGGTGACGTTCGGCACAAGGCCTCCGAAATCCTCGTTCCGGAAGGATTCCATCGCCTTGTTGATCGTTTCCCGGTTGATCTGCTTGAAGGATTCCTGCGCCCGGACAAAGGCCCGCTCCATGATCATGCCGATGACAACGCCCTCCCAGTAGGCCGCATCGAACTTGTCAACCGTCTTGTAGCGCTTCCAAAGCTCTTTCATGAGCGCAATGCCCTTCGTGTTGTCTGAGGGCAGACCGCCCGGGAACTGCATGTTCAGCCGGTCCCGGATCAGGCCCTGTCCAAGCTTGAAGAAGTCCGGGTCCGTGGATGTCCATGTCCCGAAGAATTGCGGCGCATAACCGATCCGGTCGGCGCTCTTGAATGTCGTGATGATGGCGGCGGGCAGCATCTGCATGAAGATGTATTCCGCGCCCTTCTGCTTGAGCCGCAGCAGCTCCGTCGTCAGGTCCACCGTTTTCGGGGGGAATTCCTCGATCGCAACAATCTGCACCTTCTGCTGGGCGGCATACTCGCGGGTCGGCTTGTGAATGGAGCGGCCGTATGCATTGTTGTAGGTCAGCAGGCCGATCTTGGGCGCCTCCTTTCCCTTGTGAATGGTCCGGATGTAGTCAATCACCGCATAGCAATCCATCCGGTAACTGCCGAAGGGAAGATACATGTAATCGACCGGCGCCTCCAGGATTTCCCAGCTTGTGGAGTAATTGATTGTGGGAATCCGGTAGTTCTGGATGATGGGCTTCGCGGCCAGACCCTCCCCGGCCCCCCAGGTGGCGATCATGTCCACCTGGTCCTGAACAGCGAACTTCCTCACGGCGGCGACGGCTTCCGGGACCTTGTAACCCGTATCGACCAGAATCATCTCGATCTTTCTCCCGGCTACGCCTCCTTTGACTTCGTTGACATAGCGGAAGTAATCCTGCTGCCCCCTGGCATGGTACTGGCCCCAGGTGGAAGCCGGGCCGGTCATGTTGATCGCCGCCCCAACTTTAATGGCCGCGGCATCGGCCATCGGCGCTGTGGCGAAGAAGGTCAACACGGCCAGCATGCCCATCGCATTCGTCCATCTCATGATTTTATTCATCACCCCGTCCTCCTCGAAAAAAGATAAAAAAAAGCCATGGATCTGATTCCACGGCCTTCAAAAAAAAAGCCGCGGGCAGCTCGAAAAGGTCCGCCCGCGGCGTCATGGCTCAAGTCATGTCATGAGCGCGGCAGGCAGACCTCGCTAAAAAAGCTGAAGAAAGCGAAAAAACGGACAACCCGGCGATCAATGACATTTTGACTTTTCATCAGTAACGTTCCTCTTGCCATCATATAAAGGCAAAGCGGAAGGGATGTCAAGAAATATTTTATGAATCCGTTTCCATTCCCAGCTTTTCAATGCGGTAGCGCAGGGAATCGACGGTCACGTGCAGCAGTTCCGCCGCTTTGGTCTTGGATCCTTTCGATTTTTCGAGGGCGCTGAGAATCCATTGCCTCTCGATATGGGCCAGTTCCTCATTCAGGTCAACGCCCTCACCGGCAATCCGATAATCGGGGAAAGAACCGGCCGCCTCCCGGGTTTCCGACAATCGGAGATTCTCCGGCAGAACGATGTTGGACGATTCGAGTGCGACGCTGCGCTCGATGATGTTGGCAAGCTCGCGGATGTTTCCGGGAAATTGGTAATTCATCAGGAGCTCCAGTGCGTAGACGGATATATTTTTGACTTCCTTTCCGAAATCCCGGGAGTATTTTTCGATGAAGTGCTTCGCCAGGATGGGGATGTCGTCCCTTCTTTCCCGCAGGGGTGGAAGGTGGATGGGAATGACATTGAGACGGTAGTAGAGATCCTCCCGGAAGGTGTTGTCCTTGACCTTTGCCGAAAGATTCTGATTGGTCGCCGAGATGATCCGGACATTGACTTTGATGTCCTCCGCACCCCCGATGCGCCGAAAGGTTTTCTCCTGTACGACGCGTAAAAGCTTTACTTGCAGAATCGAAGGCAAATCTCCGATTTCATCGAGGAATATCGTGCCGCCGCTTGCCGCCTCGAACAGGCCGGGCTTGTCGGCGTGGGCCCCCGTGAAAGATCCTCTCATGTACCCGAAGAATTCCGATTCGAGGAGCGTTTCCGGTATTCCCCCGCAGTTGATGATGACAAAAGGCAATCCCTTGCGCGGGCTGTTTTCATGGATGGCCCGGGCAACCAGCTCCTTGCCGGTGCCGCTTTCACCGAGAATCAGTATATTGGCCGCGGTGCCCGCTATCTTTTTGATGGTCGCATAGACCCTGAGCATTTCCTTGCTCTTTCCGATCATCCCCCCGAAGGAGACCGCTTCTTCCACCTCTCTGATGAATTGGGCGTCGCTCTTCTTGATCCCCTTCTTGTTCAGCGCTTCCCGGATCAGCCGCGCCAGGTCTTCAATGTCGAAATTTTTTTCGATATAGTCATAGGCTCCCTCCTTCATCGCGGAGACGGCCGTTTCGCCGGAAGCATAAGCGGTCATCAGAATGATCATCGCTTCGGGGCTGATGTCCTTCACCCGTTTCAGGAATTCGATGCCGTCCATCCTGGGCATTTTCAGATCCGTGAGAATCAGATCGAAGGGAACTTTCTTGCAGAGGTTCAGGGCCTTTTCACCGTCGAAGGCGGAAGTGACATCATACCCTTCCCTGCCCAGCATGATTTCGAGAAACTCTCTCATTCCCTTGTCGTCGTCCAGAACGAGGATTTTTGCCATTTTCATCTCTCCGCTTCCGTCAGGCAGGGAAGCCATACCGTGAAAGTCGTCCCTTCGCCCGAGCGGCTGTCTACTTTTATTTTGCCGCTGTGACTGTCCACGATCCGGTTGACAATCGCCAGCCCCATTCCCATTCCTTTTTCCCGGGTCGTGAAAAAGGGTTCGAAAAGCCGGCCCGCATCCTTTTCCGCGATTCCCCGGCCGCTGTCCTTGATCCGGAGTTCGAGACAGGGACCGGATGCATCCGTCCTGTCCGGTCCGGCTTCGATGCCCAGACGGCCGCCGTCCGGCATGGATTGGACCGCATTCATGAGAAGGTTCCAGATCAACTGCCTGATTTCCGCCTTGTTTGCGCGAATGAGGGGCAGCGGATCCTGAATAGATTTCACCGTCACGATATCGCCCCGCCAGTCCGGCAGGTAGCGCATCGATTCGAGCACCTCCTCAATCATATCCGTGATCCGGATGTCTTCCGGCTTTCCCGGCGACGGTCTGGACAGAAGGAGAAAATCCCTCATGAAACTCTCAAGCTGATCCTTGCCCCTCAGAATGATCTGCATGAGTCGTTCATCGGCCTTGCTCAGGGCGAGGCTTTTGTTCAAAACCTGAATGGAGCCGCCGATCGATGCCAGGGGGTTTCTGATTTCATGGGCCAGTCCCGCCGCCATTTCGCCGATAAAAGCAAGCTTCTTGTTTTTTTCAAGACTCGCCTCCATTTTTTTGACGGCTGTCAAATCCTGGAAGACGATAATATCCCCGATCCTTTTGCCTTGTCCGTCATTCAGAAAGGAAAGGGAACAGCCCAGGGTCAGCGGCTTTTTCTCCCTGCTGTCGATCTGTATCTCCACCCGGCTTCGCTCCGGCTCCGGGTTGCTCCCCGCCTGAATCTTCGCAACAAAATCCCCGTACGCCGGGAACAAATCGGCGATATTTCTGTTTTCGATTTCGTCGAAGGAAAAGCCGGTGATTTCCTCCGCCGCCCGGTTGAAGGATTTGATCTGGCCCCGGCGATTGATCGTCAAAATGCCCGTGTCCACGGACTCGATGATGCTTCGGTGCAGCACATCGAGCTGGTCGAACGCCGTTTCCTTTTCCCGGAGCAGCGTTCTCGTCTTCTTTTCCTGTTCCACGATAAAAATGGCGAGGAAGGCGATCAGATAGAAGGAAACTATGTAGGTGATGATCCTTGAGAACACATAGCTTGCCGCAAACGGGTAATCCCGGATCATGGCCGTATGGGGGGGCGTCAGAAATTTATAGTACTCCAGATCGAGGAGGAGGCCATAGCAGATGCTGCAGGCGGAAGCCGTGATCAGCCCGCCCCGCCTGCCCAGGAATAAAACGGAATAAATGATGACCAGTGTGTAAAAAACCGGATAGATGCTGCTGATGCCGCCCGTCGCGTAAACCAGGCCGGTGACCATTGCAACGTCGCCGATGACCTGGACGTAGAGGTTTGTTTTGACGTTCTTGACCAGACGGGGAAGAAAATAATAGAGAAGCGACAGGATGTAGGATGTGATAATGACCCCGTATAGCGCACGGAGCGATATCTCGGGCAGATACGCTTCGCCTTTGCTGTGCATGAAAATGGCGATGCCCAGCAAGAGCGTGACGATTGCGACTCTCGACAGCATCAAAGACCGGAGCCGGATCGCCGTTTTTTCTTGCAGCATCACCGGGCCTCGCGGGAGGGATTGTTCTTATCTTCCATAATCATCCTATATAATTTTTTTTAGACATATTTCAACAAATTAACTCATGCAAAGACCGCTTACTCCCCTCCTCATCGCCGCCATGGCGGGAATCGTCACGGGTTTTTTAAAGGAAATCCCCGATCAGGGATTGCTGATCGGTCTGGTCGCTGCTTTCACCGGCATGCTGATCGCATTGCGAAAGCGGCAGGAATGGGCATTGCATGTCGCGATCGCGGCCTCGATGTTTCTGATGTCCGTTCTGGCGATCAATCAGGATCTCTATCAGAAGCCGGGCCCGCATCACATCAGCCGTTATGTCCATGAGGGAAGGCTGGTCATCGACGGGGTGGTATCGGAGAACCCCCGTGCATCGGCCGAAAAAACGGCGCTGACCGTTTCCGTTTTCCGGATCCGGAAGGACGATGCCCTCCTTCCCGTGGAAGGCAAGGTCCTCCTGAACACGGCAACCGGCGAGACGTACAAGTATGGGGATGTCATCCGGTTCAGGACGAAACTGAAAAGGCCGCATAATTTTTACAATCCCGGCGGGTTCGACTACGAGCGCTATCTTCGCCTGCGGGGGGTCCTGGTCCGCGGCTTCATTGACAACCCCGCCAACATCATCGTCCTGCGGGAAGATCAGGGGAACCGGCTGCGGCTTTCCCTTGAGAGATTTCGAAGAAGCCTGAAAACGCTGATCCGGGAAAATTCACCGTCCCCCTATGGTGAAATCGTGCAGGCCATGATCCTGGGCGATCAAAAGGAAATTCCCCCGGAGATGATGGAGAAATTCAATCAGACGGGCACATCTCACATCATCGCCATTTCCGGGTTCAATGTGGGCATTATCGCCGTTTTTTCCGTTTTTCTGTTTCGCTTCATCATAAAATTTTCCGAGACGCTGCTTTTGAGATTCAATATCGTCAAGCTATCGACGGCCTTTTCCTTTCTGCCGATCGCCATTTTCACGTTTATCGCCGGCATGGGTGTATCCGTCGTGCGGGCGACCATCATGGCCCTGGCTCTGCTGGCAGCCGTCCTGCTGGGGAAAGTGCGGGACCTCTACAACACGCTTGCGCTTGCGGCGCTGGTTATCCTGATCCTCTCGCCGGCATCCCTTTTTGATCTGTCTTTCCAGCTGTCCTTCACGGCTGTTGCGGCGATCCTTTTTATCAGCCCGAAACTGGCAGCCCTGGTTCCAAAGCCGGATCCGGCCGAACTTTCCGCGCACAAAAGGATCTGCGGCAGGATCGTGTACGACGCGGCGCTGTTCCTCATTGTGTCCGTGAGCGCCACCCTGGGAACATTGCCCCTGATCGTTTATTATTTCAACCGCGTGTCCGTCATTTCCCTGCCGGCAAACCTTGCGGTCGTTCCCATCATGGGGATCATGGCCCTGCCCGTCTGCATGGCAATCATTCTGGCTGCGCCTCTTTGTTCACCGCTGGCTGTCCTGCTCGTCAAGATATCCACTTTTTTGGTAAAAATATCCGTGACCCTCGTCGATTTTTTTGCTTCCCTTCCCGGTTCTTCCATTTTCGTGACCACGCCGTCCCTGGCGGAACTGGCCGGCTATTACCTTTTGATGATGGCGATATTCGCTTTGATGGGCCTTCGGGCAGGCGGCAAGCGCGGCCCTCTGCAGACCGGAAAGCCTGCCGCGCGAAAGATCACGGGCCTGAAAGTTGCGATCGGCGCGCTGTCACTCCTCGTTCTGGTCAGCGCCGCCTGCCGCCATACGGCGGACCTCAGGGAGCGGCAGCTCAGAATCACGGCCATCGATGTCGGCCAGGGATCCGCCACGCTGGTTCAATTTCCCCACGGCAAAAGGATGCTGATCGACGGCGGCGGTTCCTACGAGGAAAGCTTCGACATCGGCCGATACGTGGTTGCCCCCTTTTTGTGGCATGAGGGAATCCGGAAGATCGATGTGATGGTCATGACGCATGTTCATCCGGATCATCTGGGCGGCCTGATCTTCATTTTGAAAAACTTCGCTGTGCGGGAGGTCTGGATGAGCGGTCAAATCGCGGACAGCGACCCCTACCGTGAATTCATGAAGGATGATCGAAGAAAAGCATGTCCCCGTCCGGATCGTGTCCGCGGAAACGCCCCCTGCCTTCCTCGGCGGCGCGGTGGTTCGCATCCTGAATCCGAAGCGTCCCGTTCGTGATCAGGATGCCTCCGCGACCTATGACGATGTCAACAACCAGTCCGTCGTTTTGAAGCTGACTTTCGACGGAATCGGCATCCTGCTCCCGGCCGATATTTCCCGTCCGACGGAAGAGCGCCTCGTCCGCAGCGGCATCGATTTAAAAAGTGATGTCCTCTTTGTCCCCCATCACGGTGGTTTGACCTCCAGCACCCTGCCCTTTCTGAATGCGGTTCAGCCGCGGATCGCCGTGGTCAGCTGCGGCCATGAAAACGTTTTTCGCGATCCCCATCCGGAGGTTCTGAAACGCTACGATGCGGGAAGCGTCCGCCTCTACAGGACGGACCGGGACGGCGCGGTCACGATCCGAACGGACGGGCGGGAGGTTAAAGTCGATGCCTTCAGGGACGGGGGGCCTGCGTCCCTGCAGCGGCCGGAATCGCCGGAAGGATAATTCCGGAGACGCCAAAGTATTCAGTATTTTGTTGCCTTTCAGAGTCTTCTGTGCTATCCCACAACGCCGTTGAAAGGGTTGTCCCATGGAAATGATTACCGCTGTCAGGGGGTTCAAAGACATCCTCCCGGAGGAGACGGGCCGGTGGCAATATATCGAATCGAAAGCCCGCGACATCTTTTCCTCCTTCGGCTTCCGGGAGATCCGGGTGCCCATTCTGGAAAAAACGGACCTGTTCAGGCGGGGCATCGGTGAAGCCACCGATATCGTCGAAAAGGAGATGTATACCTTTCTGGACCGGGGCGAAGAATATCTGACCCTGCGCCCGGAAGCGACGGCTTCGGTGATCCGCGCCTATCTGGAACACAGCCTCCATGCGACGGAGCCCGTCGCCAAGCTCTACACGATCGGACCGATGTTCCGCCGCGAGAGACCCCAGAAGGGCCGCTTCCGCCAGTTTCATCAGATTGACGTGGAGCTGCTCGGTCTCGACGATCCGAGGACGGACGCGGAAATCATTCTGATGCTGATTCATTTTTTGAAAGCCGTCGGACTGCCGGACCCCGGGCTGGAAATCAACTCGCTGGGCTGCCCGGCCTGCCGGCCTCCATTCAGAAAGGCCATTACGGATTTTCTGCAAGGCCGGGAAGATCGGCTCTGCGAAGACTGCCGGCGCCGCCTGGGCGCCAATCCGCTGCGGGTTTTCGACTGCAAGAACGAACCCTGTGCCGCGATCATCGCCGGTGCGCCGCAGTTGCCGGACTTTTTGTGCGGGGAGTGCCGGGACCATTTTTCGAAAGTGCAGGCATCCCTGAATGTCTTCGGCCTGCCCTTCCGGATCAATCCGCGCATGGTCCGCGGCCTGGACTACTACGCCAAAACCACCTTCGAGGTGACCACCGATTTTCTGGGGGCGCAGAACGCCATCGTCGGGGGCGGGCGCTATGACGGTCTCGTCAAGGAGCTGGGCGGCCCGGATATCCCCGGCATCGGCTTCGCGATCGGATTCGAACGCCTGCTGGCCATGATTCCCGAGGATCGCGAATCTTTTGTCTCCAGGCCGGATCTTTTTATTGCCGCCCTGGGGGACGGGGCCCAGCAGGTGGCTTTCCGGCTGTGCAACCACTTCCGGATGAACGGCGTGCGGACGGAGATGGATTATCACGGGAAAAGCCTGAAAAGCCAGATGAAGCGGGCGGATAAATTCCAGTGCCGCCTCACCCTCATTCTGGGCGAAAGGGAGCTTCAGGAGGGGAAGGCCGAATTGAGGAACATGAGCCAGGGAACACAGGAAACCATCAGCCTGGAAGGAATCGAGGAAACCATTCTGAAAACTGCAAAAGCGAGGTAGGCAACAAGGTGTCGGCATTTATCACAGTCAAAAAAAGGACGCATTACTGCGGCGCGCTGCGTGCGGAAGACGCCGGGAAAAAAGTCGTCCTGATGGGATGGGTCCAGCGTCGAAGGGATCACGGCGGGGTCATTTTCGTCGATCTGAGGGACCGTGAAGGGCTGATTCAGATCGTCTTCAATCCGGAATTGAGCACGGCGCCTCATCAGGAGGCGCACAGGATCCGCAGCGAATACGTGCTGGCCGTGCAGGGAACCGTCCGGAAAAGGCCGGAAGGCATGGAAAATCCGGAGCTCCCGAGCGGGTACATCGAGGTCATCATCGACGAGATGGAGATCCTCAATGAGGCGAAGACACCTCCCTTTGTTCTCGACGCCGGGGAGGAAATTTCCGAAAATGTCCGTCTGAAGTACCGCTACCTGGACCTGAGGCGCCCGGAAATACAGTCCAAAATCATCCTGCGCAGCCGGGCCGCCGCCGCCACGCGGCAGTATTTTCAGGATCAGGGCTTCATTGAAGTGGAGACCCCCTTCCTGACGAAGAGCACGCCGGAGGGCGCGCGGGATTACCTGGTCCCCAGCCGGGTCAATCCGGGAACGTTTTACGCCCTGCCGCAGTCGCCGCAGATTTTCAAGCAGCTCCTCATGGTTTCCGGGTTCGACCGTTACTACCAGATTGTGAAGTGTTTTCGGGATGAGGATCTGCGGGCAGATCGCCAGCCCGAATTCACGCAGATCGACCTGGAGATGTCTTTTATCGATGAAAATGACATTATCGGGGTCATGGAAGGGTTCATGGTTCACCTGTTCCAATCCTGTCTCGGTGTTTCGCTCGAAACCCCTTTGCCCCGGATCTCCTATCGGGACGCCGTCAACCGCTACGGAAAAGACAATCCGGACACCCGTTTTTCCATGGAGCTGCGGGATCTGACGGGAATCCTGCAAAATGCGGAATTCAATCTCTTTCAGGAGGTGATCGCCGGCGGGGGGGTCATCAAGGCCATCAAGATCGAGGACGGCAAACGCCTGTCCCGCAAGGACCTGGACGGGCTCCGGGATTACGCGGCCAATTACGGCGCGAAGGGGCTGGCCTGGGCCCGGGTGAATCCGGAAGGCTGGACGTCGCCGATCGTCAAATTTCTGAAACCCGACGAAGTGGCCGCGATCAATCGGACCATGGGCGCCCGTGAAGGAGATCTCATCGTCTTTGTCGCCGACAAGCCGGGCATTGTCCATGATTCCCTCGGCAATCTCAGAATCCATGTGGCCAGGCTGCTGAAGCTGATCGACCCGGCGGCATTTTCCTTCACCTGGGTGACCGAATTTCCGCTGCTTGAGTACAGCGACACGGAAAAAAGATATATGTCCACACATCATCCTTTCACCTCGCCGGTCATGGAGGACCTCCCCTTCCTGGAAAGCGATCCGGGCAGGGTCCGGGCCCGGGCCTATGATCTGGTGCTGAACGGATCGGAAATCGGCGGCGGCAGCATCCGGATCCATTCCCAGCAGGTGCAGGCCCGAATTTTCAAGACACTCGGCCTGGACCCGGAAGAGGCCCGGGCAAAATTCGGCTTCCTGCTGGACGCTCTCGAATACGGGACGCCGCCCCATGGCGGGATCGCCTTCGGTTTTGACCGGCTGATCATGCTGATGACGGGGACGGAGTCCATCCGGGATGTCATTGCCTTCCCGAAGACGCAGAAAGCCTCTTGCCTCCTGACCGATGCGCCTTCGAAGGTAAGCATTGAGCAACTGATGGAACTTTCACTGAAAATCGTACAGTAGGAGGAAAAAGAGGGAAGCCCTTTTTTAATTGCGAATTACCTCTTGGAGAAGAAACGATGGCGAAATGGAATATCCACAAAAAAGTCCTGGATCACGAACACAGCCGCTTCTGGCGATACGATCTCAAGGATGTCGACCAGCCCAACCTCCAGAAAGACGTATTCCCTTTTGACGAGGTCAGCCGGATCGACTTTGACCACAAACTCATTCCCATCAGTCCGGCCGATGAGCCGGTCATTACGGATACGACATTTCGCGACGGCCAGCAGGCCCGCCCCCCTTACACGGTAAAGCAGATCGTCGACCTGTACACGCTGATGAGCCGGCTGGGCGGCGCCGAAGGGGTGATCCGGCAGACGGAGTTCTTCCTCTACAGCAACAAGGATAAGGAGGCGGTGGCCCGCTGCCAGAATCTCGGCCTGAAATATCCCGAAATTACCGGATGGATCCGGGCCAGCAAGGAAGACGTCAGGCTGGTGAAGGACGCAGGGCTCAAGGAAACGGGCATCCTGACATCCGTGTCGGATTATCATATCTTTCTGAAGCTCAACCAGACGCGGCGCCAGGCGCTGGACGACTATCTCGACATCGTGCGCTCCATCCTCGCCGACGGCATCATCCCGCGCTGTCATTTCGAGGACATCACCCGTGCGGATATCTTCGGGTTCTGCATTCCCTTTGCCATCGAACTCATGAGGCTCCGCAATGAAAGCGGCATCGACATCAAGATCCGGCTCTGCGACACGATGGGGTACGGCGTGACCTATCCCGGATCGTCTCTGCCCCGGAGCGTCGACAAATTGGTCCGCGCCTTCATCGATGAAGCGGGCGTCCCCGGACATCTGCTCGAATGGCACGGTCACAACGACTTTCACAAGGCGCTCATCAACGCCACAACCGCGTGGCTCTACGGCTGCGGATCCGCCAACGGCACCCTGCTGGGGCTCGGCGAGCGGACGGGCAACCCGCCGATCGAGGGGCTAATCCTGGAATACATCGGCCTGAAAGGTTCGAGTCACGGCATTGATACGACCGTGATCACCGATATCGCCCGGTACTTCGAAAAGGAAATCGGTTACAAGATCCCGCCGAACTATCCCTTTGTCGGGGCCGATTTCAACGTGACCCGTGCCGGCGTGCATGCCGACGGCCTGATCAAATGCGAGGAGATTTACAATATCTTCGACACCACGAGAATCCTGAACCGGCCGATCGTCCCGATGGTCACGGACAAGTCCGGCAAGTCCGGGATTGCCTTCTGGATCAACAGCCATCTGGGCCTGAAGGGAGACAATGTCGTCGACAAGCGGCATCCGGGAATTTCCAAAATCCACAAGTGGATCACCGAGGAATACGAATCGGGGCGGGTGACGAGCATTTCCAGCGAAGAGCTCGAAAAACGCGTACGAAAATACCTCCCCGAGCTCTTCATGTCCGATCTGGAAAAGATCAAGCACAGGGCGGCGGAGGCTGCCGTGGCGGTCGTGAAACAGGTGATCGATCACCCGGTGATGAAGACGATGCAACCGGAACTGCAGGAGCCGATCATGCAGCAGTGCATCGAGGACAACCCTTCGGTGCAGTTTGCCTACGTCGTCGACATGAACGGCAAGAAGACGACAAAAAACATCACCAACATCGTGGACCGGGCGCGTTACGAAAATTACGGTGTCGGCACCGACCAGTCGGACCGGGAATGGTTCATCAAGCCCCTGCAGACCGGCAAGATTCATGTCACCAATTTCTACATTTCAAAGATGACGGGCGCCCTCTGCATCACCGTTTCCGCGCCCATCGTGGACGACAAGGATGAGATGATCGGCATCTTCGGCGTGGACATCAAATTCGAAGACTGGGTGAAGCGGGTGGAAGACATTGCCGAGGCCACGCAGATCGCTCTGCGGGCGGAGTACGAGGCCAAGGAAAAGCGGGATCGCTGGCTCTAATAATCCTCGTCAACCAGCCATTGCTCGTAGGGGAGGTCCCGGGACCTCGATGTGGCGGGGCGAAGTTCCCGAATGAATCGGGAGGGGCCGAGCGGCAGGTTGCCCATCCCCCGGGTGTAGTCCATGACCGGGTAGCAAAGGTAGAGCTGATCCTTGGCCCGCGTCGCGGCAACGTAAAAGAGGCGCCTCTCCTCTTCCTCCCCGCCCGGCTCCTTCAGGGCGCGGTTCAGCGGAACCATCCCATCCGCACACCAGATCAGGAACACGACTGACCATTCAAGCCCCTTCGCCTGGTGGATCGTGCTGAGGATGACCCGGTCTTCCGATTTCAGGTCGGGGCCGGCATCCCCTTCTTCCGTCATGTTGGTCAGCAGGGCCAGCTGGCTCAGAAAATCGGACAGGGAATCGTAATTTTCCGCGAACAGCATGAATTGCTCCAGGTCTTCAAGCCTCGAGGTGCTGTCCGTAAAGCGTTCCCGGAGCAATTCCCGGTAACCGCTGTCCAGGATGCGGTCCACCAGCCCGGCGGGATTTTTCTCCCAGGAAACATCGAGGACCCGCCTGAAGACGCCTTGACATTGCTGAAGGCCGGGTAATGCGGACCGTGGCGCCGATTTCAGAAACGCCTCGCCCAGGACGGCGGCAAGCGGCCCTTCCTGTTTGCCGAGAAAGGACCAGACTTTCTGGGCGCTGACTTTTCCGACTTTCGGAAAGAGTCCGAGAATCCGCTTCCAGGCCAGTTCATCATGGGCGTTCAGAACGATCCTCATGTAGGACGTCACATCCTTGATGTGCGCCTGCTCGAAGAAGCGGATGCCGGAGCGGGTCTCGAAGGGAATTCCCCGCCGCGTCATCTCCATCTGAAGCTCCATGGAATGATAATGGGCACGGTAAAGAACGGCCATTTCCCGCAGTGGCATCCCTTCACGCAGCAGTTCCAGGATCCGCTGGCAGACGAAGTCGGCCTGCTGCAGGACGTTTCTGGCCGGGGCCAGGACCGGCCGGATGCCGCGGCTTCGCACCGCTGTCAGCCTTTTTTCAAACTGGTTTTCGTTGTTGACGATGCTCAGATTGGCCAGGTGAAGGATCTCGGGCGTGCTCCGGTAATTCGTCTCCAGCTTGAATATCTTGCACGCCGGATACTTCTCCGGGAATTTCATGATGTTGGCGAAATGCGCGCCCCGGAAGGAGTAGATGCTCTGCGAGTCATCCCCCACCACCATCAGGTTTCGGTGACGGGATGCCAGCAGGTCCATCATGTCCGCCTGAATAATGTTCGTATCCTGGTATTCGTCGACCAGCACGTGGGTGAAGCGGCGGGAATAGTATTCAAGAACATCCTTGTGTTCGGTGAGAAGCTTCCGGCAGTTGAGCAGGAGGTCGTCGAAATCCATGACGTTCAGGGACTTTTTTCTCTGGATGTATCGCGAGATGACGTCCTGAATCTCCTCCATGCGGTGATGGAAAAAGGAATAGCGGCTGAAGACGATCTCTTCCGGGGACGATTCCGTGTTCACGGCCAGGGAGAGGATGTCCCTGAGGATGTCGCCCTTGGGGAATTTGTCCGCCTTCGGGTCGATCCGCGCTTCGGACATGCACGTGTTCATGAGCTGGCGGGCGTCCTCAGAGTCCATGATCGTGAAATTGCGTTCGTAACCCAGCAGATGGCCGGTTTGCCTGAGAATCAGGTGGGCGATGTGATGGAATGTCCCTCCCCACAGGCGGCCGGTGTCGCGGGCAACCAATTGGTTGACCCTGGCGAGCATCGACCGGGCGGCCTTGTTGGTGAACGTGGCCAGCGGGACCCCCTCCCGGCCCTGCGCCGGATTCGATCAGACGGGCCACCCGGTAAGTCAGCGTCCGGGTCTTGCCGCTTCCCGCGCCGGCAATGACGAAAAGCGGCCCCCCCTCTTCCATGACGACGCGGAGTTGCTCCTCATTGAGTTCGCTCTGATAATCGATCATCCTGACCCCGGGCGAGATTCTTCTCCAACCCGTTTCGCGGCGTCTACTTCAGCGAGGACAGCGCCTTGCCGATCTCGGCGACCGTGTCGCGCCTCTTCAGCGAGAGGAAGCTTTTCAGGTTGCCTTCCGCCTGGTAGAACCCGATCAGCGGCGCTGTCTTTTTCTGGTAGGTGTCGAGCCTATTCATGATGGCGGTTTCCGTTTCGTCATCCCGCTGTACGACCTTCATCCCGCATTTCCGGCATTTTCCGTCCGCCGTCGGCGGATTGCTCTTGACGTTGTAGATCTCCTGGCAGTCCGGAGTTGGCGCAGGTCCGGCGCGTTGTCAGCCGGTCCAGGATCACATCCGTCGGCACCTCGAGATTGACGACGAAATCGAGGTTGATGTTCAGGGACTCCAGCAGACGCTTCAGGGCTTCCGCCTCTGAGGAATCGTTCTCGGGAACCCGTCGAGAATAAATCCCTTGCCGCAGTCCGGCTGCTGGAGGCGGGCCTCCATCATTTTCATGACCAGCGAATCGGGCACCAGATCGCCGCGGTCCATGTAGGCCTTTGCTTCCTTGCCCAGCGCGGACCCCTCTTTCACGGCCGCACGCAGGATGTCGCCGGTGGATATCTGGACGGACCCGTCCATTTTCGTGAGCAGCCTGGCCACCGTACCCTTGCCCGCGCCGGGTGCGCCCAAAAGGATGATCTTCATAAGCATGTACCTCCTCTGTCTTGAATTCTGAAATCCGGGCACTCCTGAAGCAGGATCAGGACTGCAAGGCTCGGCAATATAGGTGAATTCGTTTCAGGGGTCAAGGAAATACGGCAGGAAATACGGCGGGCTTTCCCGCTTGACAGGCCAACCCGAATCTACCTATATTACCTTGTTTTATTAAGACCATCCAATGCGGATTTTAGAGGGGAACTGCCGCAATGAAAGAGATGCGCTTTGGGCCCGTCCGGTTCATCCCGGGCGAAAACAAGGGAAGATACCCGTTCTGCCATTCCGTCTATATCGAAGGGGAAGGGATTCTGATCGATCCGTCTTCGGACCGGGAACGCCTGGAACGGCTCCGCGCCGAGGAGGGTGTGAAGGCCGTCTGGCTCAGTCACTGGCACGAGGACCATTTCATGCATCTGGACCTCTTTGACGACCTTCCCCTCTGGACTTCCCGGGAAACACGCCTCCCCTTTCCGATCTAAATGTTTTTCTGGACTGGTATGGTGTCGATCATGAAGAACACCGGCAGTTCTCGCGCCAGACGATGGTGGAGCAGTTCCATTTCAAGCCGCGCAAACCCCATTTCTTTCTCCGGGACGGCGACAGCATCCGCATGGGTTCCCTGACTATCGACGTGATCGCGACGCCGGGTCACACGCCGGGCCACCTGGCCTTCTTCTTTTGGGAACCCGGGGTGCTCTTCTGGGAGGCTATGACCTCACCCGCTTCGGGCCCTGGTACGGCGATCTCTATTCGAGCATTGAGGACACCATCGCCTCCATCGCGCGCCTGAAGAAAATTCCGCCGGAATCTGGCTCGCCGGCCACGAAACGGGCGTTTTTAACGCCCCCGGGGCCCGCTCTGGGACCGATAGAAGGGGTGATCCACGAACGGGAGGGCAGGCTGCTCAATGCATTGAGCCGGCCGATGAGCCTGGGCGAAATCGCTGGTCTGTGGCTGATTTACGGCCGTCCGAGGGAGCCCCTGGCCTTTTATGAATTCGGTGAACGGGCCCTGGTGAAAAAGCACATGGGCAATCTGTTGCGAAGGGGGCTGGCCTGTCTTGAAGACGGCCGCTACGTGAAAAGCCGGGACGAGCTGTCGAGATTCCTGCAGGCCCACACCTGCGGCGGCGGCAAGGCCTGAGGACCGCTTTCAAACGAAGCCGATTTCCCGGCTGTAGCTGAACTGCCGGCGCCAGTCGACATGGGGATGGGCCTTGTTGAACGTCTCCGCCGACCCGCCTGACCGATTCCCCATCTATCGCGACGGGGTGATAGCCGCCCACGAATCCGGCGTCCGGGGCAATGACGGGATTCCTGCCCGGCAGGCAGTCGCAATCTGCGGTGATGTTGAGCATGGCGTTGACGAAAACCGACCTTCCCTTGATGCGCTTCCAGACCGCCGCTGCCGTCTCCACCAGCTTTTCCTGAAAAATCCGGTTGTCCGTCTCCCAGATGATTTCCAGGGCCACTTCCGGGCACAGGCCGATGCACTCGGCGCAGCCGATGCAGAGATCGAGATCGTATTCCGGGTCTTCGTCGCCTTCGATTCCCGCCGCCCCGGTCAGGCAGATTTCGACGCATACGCCGCAGCGGGTGCATTTGTTCCGGGTCAGAATCGGATGGACATCGGCATGCATGCGCTGCTTCTGCGCCCGCGAGGCAAAGCCCATGGAGAGGTTCTTGATGGCCCCCCCGAAACCCGACGCGAGATGCCCCTTGAAATGAGAAAAAATGAAGAAACCGTCCGCCCGGTCAAAAATACCGGCAACCTGGGCCGACTCGAAGTGCTTGTAGCCGGCGGGAATGTCCACAACATTCGTCCGTCCAACCCGTCGGCGATAACCACCGGGCAGCCCAGATAGGCCTCGCTATATCCGTGCCCGTCAGCGGTCTTTAGGCTGTCTTCCCCGGTGCGCCGGCTTCCGGAATACAGGACCGTCGTGTCGAAAACAAAGGGTTTCGCACCGAGCGCCCGAAGCCACGGGTGATCTCCCTCGCAAAGGCAGGCGGCAGGAAACTCCGGTTCCCTTTCTCGCCCGGATGCAGTTTTACGCCCACGCTGTCTTTCTTCCCGAAGGGAGGTTTCAGATCGGAAAGAAGGGAGCGGAGAGCCGAGATCGACTGATCGGACAAACCGCTGCTCTGATGGTAAAGCAAATCCGCCATATTCATTTTGTACTCCGGAAATCAGATTTGAAAAGTCACGCGACCGGGCAAACCCGCTGCCCCCGCGATGTTGGCTCCCTTGTTGTTGTCATTTGATCGATCTTCTGAGGATGACATAGGCGAACAGCCCCAGAAAAACGATGAAAAGGACAAAGAGGACGACCATCTGCTCGAAGAAAGGAAGCCCGCGTCCGTTTTCGCGCGTTCGGAATAATGGCTGTACCAGTCGCCCAGTTTGTCCGCATACCGGCTGTAGAAATCGTTGATCTTGTCCATGGTGAACCTCCACGGAATTGAAATGGCCGGCCGTCCTCACGATGCAGATGGGGCCGGCAGGCATCATGAACGCCGGCCGCGCAGGCCAGGGTGA